>CAYYWL010000008.1:0-3614 GCA_964475135.1 uncultured Owenweeksia sp. | reverse complement strand
AAAGCAACCTTCAAAAGAAGTCGATTCGCTGCGCGTGCCTCGGAACCGTGTTCAAGCTACCCATGAGCACCGTCACCGTTGTTGAAGACCTGAGTATGGCCGCAATGGCGGCGTGGATGATCCTGTAGCTACTGGTTGCTTGCGGCTGGCTTTGGGTTTCTGATTAACAGTCAGAAAACCTTTTACCTTGAGCAATTTCATCCACCACCGACGGATCGAGCAGCGTCGTAGTATCACCCAAGTTGGACGTTTCTCCTTCAGCGATTTTTCGCAGAATTCGCCGCATAATCTTGCCCGAACGCGTTTTAGGTAGTCCGCTGACAAACTGAATTTGGTCAGGCTTGGCGATGGGCCCAATCACCCGGCTCACGGTGGCCAAAATATCTTGACGGGTTAAGTCTTCGTCGTCGTGGTAGCCCTGGTACACGACGTAGGCGTAGATGCCTTGGCCTTTGATGTCGTGCGAAACCCCGACTACCGCCGATTCCACCACTCCCGCGTGCATGTTGAGGGCGTTCTCGACCTCGGCGGTTCCGATGCGGTGCCCGCTCACATTCAGCACGTCGTCTACACGTCCGGTGATTCGGTAGTGGCCATCTTCGTCGCGCAAGCAACCGTCTCCCGTGAAGTAAAGTCCGGGATAGGTGCTGAAGTAGGTCTGTCGGCAACGTTCGTGGTCACCGTACGTCGTACGCAGCATTCCGGGCCACGGCGTGCGAATGCACAGATTTCCGCTCACCCCGTTACCATTGATTTCGGAACCTTGTTCATCAACCAGCAGCGGCTCAACGCCGGGCATGGGGAGCGTGGCAAACGTGGCTTTCGCAGGCGTAACCCCCGCAAGGTTGGTGATGAGCATCCCACCGGTCTCGGTCTGCCACCAGGTGTCAACAATCGGGCACTTTCCCTTGCCAATATGAGTGTCGTACCAGTTCCACGCTTCTTCATTAATGGGCTCACCGACGGTTCCGAGCACCTTCAGACTATCCAGCTTCTTGCCGCGAAGGGGCTCCTCGCCAAATCCCATCAAGCTTCGAATGGCGGTCGGAGCCGTGTACAAAATATTCACCTGGTGGCGGTCCACGATGTCCCAAAAACGTCCGGCATCGGGCCACGTGGGCACGCCTTCAAACATCAACGTAGTTGCTCCGGCACTCAACGGCCCGTAAATCAAGTAGCTGTGCCCCGTAATCCAACCAATGTCGGCGGTGCAGAAGTGCACTTGGCCAGGTTGGTACTGAAAGGCGTTGACAAACGTGTAGGTGGTCCAGACCATGTACCCGGCGCAGGTGTGCACGACGCCTTTGGGCTTGCCGGTAGATCCACTGGTGTACAAAATGAACAGCATGTCCTCGGCGTCCATCGTCACGGCTTCTACGAACGGGTTACCCATAGACTCGACCCTCTTGATCTCGTCCTCCCACCACACATCGCGGCCTTTGATCATTGAAACCGGGATTCGGGTGTGCGTCGACACGATGACTTTTTCGACCGACGGGCACGTCGTGACCGCATCATCCACCACCGACTTGAGCGGAATCACTTTGGCTCCGCGGTAGGCTCCGTCGCAGGTGACCACCACTTTGGCGTGCGCGTCGTTGATTCGGTCCGCAATAGATTGGGCGCTAAATCCGCCAAAAACCACCGAGTGTACGGCGCCAATTCGGGCACAAGCGAGCACGGCTATGGCTAATTCCGGAATCATTCCCATGTACAAACATACCCGGTCCCCTTTCTGAACACCGTTGTTTTTAAGCACTTGGGCAAACTGCATCACCTTAAAATGCAGTTCGCGGTACGATAAAACCCGAGCGTGGTCACTCGGATCGTTGGGCTCAAAAATCAATGCGGGTTGGTCTCCGCGGGCGTCGAGGTGCCGGTCAAGGCAATTCTCGGTAATGTTGAGCTGGGCGCCTTTAAACCATTCAATACGAGGCTCCTCAAAATTCCATTCAAGAACTCTATCCCACTTTCGCTTCCAGCGAAAGTGCTCTGCTACGCCGCTCCAAAATGCTTCGGGGTCATTCGCCGCGGCCTGGTAGGCGATATGGTACTGGTCGTAGGTACGGACTTGATAGGGATAATTCATCGCTACAAATTAGGAAATGTTTAGGTTTGCAACCTGTGCGAACGCGTCTCCTTACCCCATTTCTGTGGCTCCTAATTGCTCTTTTTTGTGCTGCGGACCACCCCACGCACCTCGCATCGCACGAAATCACCGTGGGCCCGAAGCGCAGTGAGTGGGTCGTCCGCCTCTTCACCGACGACCTCGAAGACGCCATTTCGGCCTCTTTGGGCGGAACCAAAGTCCGCCTCGAACGCACTGAAGGGCGCAGCCAAGTAGAGAGTTATGTTCGCAGCAAACTCACCGTATTCCGAGGTCGCAAGGCACTCGACCTCCACATTGATGGGTTTACCTACCAACCTGACGCCGTCGAACTTCGAATGCATGTCGACGGCGGACTTCCGCTCACCATTACCGACCGGCTTTTGCACGACCGATTTGATGACCAGCGGAACGTCTACTTCGTTCGAGGCCCCAAGGGCCGCCTTGATGCCGTCAGCACAACTGCCAACCCTAAAATTGAATTGCGGTGACCGTACCTCCTTTTGCCGAATTGGGCTTCTACCACATCCTGGACGCAGCCGCATGGGACCACCTTCTTTTTGTGGCGGCCCTCATTGCGCCGTTTGCGCCGCGCGATTTCAAGCTTTGGCTTGCTTCACTCACTGCGTTTACACTTGGGCACACCTTGGCCATGGCGGGCCAAGTTGCCGCTAAAGTTCCGCTGAACGAACGCCTCGTCGAAGGGGCAGTGCTCGCCACGCTGGTCTTTACCGCCGGGCGCGTAGTCTGGTTCAAGGGGGTTCCGAAATCAAGTCGTCGCGGCTGGCTTGGCCCTGAACTCGCGGTGGCAGCCGCCTTCGGAATCATTCACGGCCTGGCATTCGCCAAGGACCTTGGGCCGCTCCTACCCTCAGATTCTGGGGCACTATGGGCCGCCTGGGGCTGGTTTGCGGGCGGAATCGAGCTCGGCCAACTCAGCGTCGTCGCCGCGGTCTTTGTCGTTCGCTGGATGGCATCGGCCCGTGGCTTTTCGCCTAAAGATTTTGCCCTAGCCTTGGGGGCGTTAACCCTTGGCATTTCGCTACATTTGGCATCTCAATGGTATTTAGCATGAAGAACTCCATCCTCTTTTCTACTGCTGCAGCAGTCCTGTTCAGCGTCGGCGCAATGGCTCAGCACGTTCCTGCCGACCGCTTGGCGCACAGTAAATTCCGCCAGCTCGAGCAAGAACTGCCTACCCCCAACAGCTACCGGAACGCCGCGGGGGCGCCAGGGCATGCGTACTACCAAAACCGCGCGGACTACGACATTCAGTTGACCCTGGATGAGAAAACCCACATTCTAACGGGTACAGAGTGGATTACCTACCGCAACAATAGTCCAGATGCCCTTACCTACTTATGGGTGCAGCTCGACCAAAACATGATGAAACCTGGTTCCATGACCGACCAGGGTAAAAAAGGTAGTATTCCGTCGTCGATAACTCCCGAACAGATCAACGAACAGTACGTCGACAAATACCAAGGTGGTTTTAACGTAACCGAAG
>CAYYWL010000007.1:34685-58927 GCA_964475135.1 uncultured Owenweeksia sp. | reverse complement strand
CCATCGATTTGGGCGGAGTTACTGCGACGCAGGTTACGACTTGGACCTGCCAGTAATCGGCTAGTCGGCGTTGCGGCCTATTTCAGATCGCTGCGCCAAGTTCGTTTGACGCCCCTCTGCGGCACCTCAGTGCGGCGAAGGGGTGTTTTTTATAGCTCTGGTTGGCCGTGGTGGTTGGTGGCCGTCAGTGCGTCACGGTGCTGACCCTATAGAGTTTACTGATTGGCTCCCAAGCGGGCGACGGTGCCCAAGGGCAGGATTTTGCCGTGGGGGTCGGCGACGGCGAGCTCGAGCAGTTCGGGCGGGCGCTTGAAGTGCTGGTTGATCAGCGTATGGGCGACCACGGCGCTGAGGCCCATCGAGTAGAGGTTGAGGGCGAGGAATCCGCCCGGAGCCAGCAAGGCCGCACAATCGCGTAGCAGGTCGTCGATTTGCTCTTCGAGCACCCACTTTTCGCCGGCGGGTCCGCGGCCGTAGGCAGGCGGGTCCAGCAAGATTCCGTGGTAGGTTTTGCCCCGCTTTACTTCGCGGCGTACGAAGGTTGCGGCGTCTTCGACCACCCAGCGGATGCCGTCGAGTCCGCTAGCTTCCATGTTGCGGCGGCCCCAGTCGACCACCTTGCGAACTGAATCGACGTGCGTCGTGTCGGCTCCGGCGGATCGGGCGGCCAGACTGGCTCCGCCTGTGTAGGCAAAAAGGTTGAGGACCTTGGTGTCGGGGCCGGTGACGGCGACTTGGTCAACAATCCATTCCCAGTTGCTGGCCTGCTCGGGGAAGGCGCCCAAGTGCTTGAACGCGGTGCGCTCCAGGCCCAGCGTGAGCTGGCGACCGCGCAGGTCGTAGGTGAGGGGCCACTGGCTCGGGGTGCCGGGCTTGAGGGCCCAGTCGCCCGACTCAGGGTTTTGCTTGGACCGGCTAAAGTGCGCGTCGGCCAGCTTGGACCACTCGGCGGGCGCCAGCGACGGAGTCCACACGGCTTGGGGCTCGGGGCGCCAGAGTACTTGGCGGCCAAAGCGCTCGAGCTTGGCAAAGTTGCCGCTGTCGAGCAGCTCGTAGTCGGTCCAGGGCGCTGCGGCCACGTCGATGCGTAGGCTCATGCACGTTTGGCGTTGTAGTACGCTTGGGTTTCGGCCGCCGGATTAAAGTATCCGTAGGCGATGTGCGGGTACTGCTCGCGCACCCGGTGCATCAGCTCAAGGACGCCAAAGGGGTTTCCGTCGGGCTGCTTGCGCAGCTTCTTAAAGTACCAGTCGGGGTCGATGTTGAAGTTGCGCCACTGAATCATGCTCAGGTCGGTCGTCTCGATCAGGCGCTGCAGGGCGTCCCACTCGGCGGGCGTGTCGGTGCAGCCCGGAAACACGAAGTAGTTGATGCTGGCCCATCCGCCGTGCTGGCGAACGGTGCGCAGGCTCTCGGCGAGGGCTTCGAATTCGTAGTTCCGCGGCATGTAGTAGCCCGTGTACCAATCTTTTTGGGCGGAATTCATGCTCACGCGGATGCTGCGCAGTCCGGCCTCGCAGAGCTTGGCGACGTCGTCGGGGCGCGACCCGTTGGTGTTGATGTTAAAAATTCCGCGGTGGGTCACGGCACGCACGCGGCGAATCGCCTCGGCCAAGGTATCGGCGACCAAGAGGGGCTCGCCCTCGCAGCCCTGGCCAAACGACATGACGGGGTAGGGCGCCTGCTCGAGGTGGTGCAGGGCGATGTCAGCGATCTCCTGGGGGTCGGGAATGAACTTCAGGCGAAAGTGCGCGCTGTGCACGTCTTCGTCTTCTTGCAGCGAAATGCAGCCCAGGCAGGTGGCGTTGCAGGCGGGCGACGAGGGGATCGGCAGTTCCCAGCGCTCGAGAAAGAAGTTTTGGGCGGCGCGGCACTGGTAGCTCCCGGCGCACTGCGTGGCGAGGTGCTCGACCAGGCGGTTGTCGGGGAAGCGCTTTTTCATGCGGTCCACGGCGCCCTCGATCATCGGAGCGTGAAACTGGCTGACGTCCTGGCGCAGGTCGGGGTCGACGCGCACGGCGGTGGTCCAAAAGCGCCCGTCGAACCAGCCCAGGGCCGTGTAGGCGTAGAGCGGAAGGATGGGCGCCGGCCCCTGCTTTTCGTAGGCGACCAGGTAGGTTTGGGTGTGCGCGGGGCTGACAAAGGCGGCCACGGCGTCGCCGTCGAGGTGCTCGGCGCGCTGGGTTTCGGGGTTCCAGCCCAGCGGGCGGCGGCCCGGAAGCGCAAAGAACTCTGACCCCTCAGGCAGCGGAATAAAGTCCTCAGGGCTGAGCGGCACTAAGTCGTTGCCGGTACGGCCCATGCAGCGCAGGTAGGGGTGCTCCTCGATCTGGCCCTCTGCGTCGGCCACGAGGGCAAAGGGCACCTCGGCGGGGTGCTCAATGGGTCGCGAGCGAAAGAGCGGATGTTCGGGGGCGAAGTCGAGGCTGCGGGCGTGCATGGGGCAAAGGTAGCGCGGAGCGTTCCGCACCGAAATCAGTACAGAAACGTATCAAACGGAAAGCGCACCGCGTGAATCGTCGACGCGTTGCGGTAGATCATATCGCGCAGGGCATCGAACTGGTCTTTGTGCAGGGCGCTGATGAACACGCACTGGCCGTTGGTGCGGCGGGCCCAGGCGGACTTGAGCTCGTCCAAGGTTCCGGCGGGGCGGCCCTCGTCGTCGGTCGGAGCCGTCCAGGCGTCAATCTTGTTGAAGACCACAATCTGCGGGGTGTCCTGGCATCCGAGCTCCTGAAGGATGCTGGCCACGGATTCCATGTGGTCCTCGTAGTTGGGGTGGGCGACGTCAACCACGTGAAGCAGAATGTCGGCCTCGCGCACCTCGTCGAGGGTCGATTTAAACGACTCGACGAGCTGGGTCGGAAGCTTGCGGATGAAGCCCACCGTGTCGGTGAGCAAAAACGGAAGGTTTCCCACCACCACCTTGCGCACGGTCGTGTCGAGGGTGGCAAAAAGCTTGTTTTCGGCCAAGACTTCGCTCTTGCTGAGCGCGTTCATGAGGGTGGACTTGCCGACGTTGGTGTAGCCGATTAGGGCCATGCGCACGAGGGCTCCGCGGTTGCCCCGCTGGGTGGCCATCTGGCGGTCGATGACCGTCAGCTTCTCTTTGAGGTGCGCAATTTTTTGCTTGATGATGCGGCGGTCGGTCTCGATTTGGGTTTCGCCGGGGCCGCGCATGCCGATTCCGCCCTTTTGGCGCTCGAGGTGAGTCCACATGCGCGTCAGGCGGGGCAGCAGGTACTCGTACTGGGCGAGTTCGACCTGGGTGCGGGCGTACGAGGTCTGGGCCCGTGCGGCAAAGATGTCGAGGATGAGGTTGGTGCGGTCCATCACCTTGCACTCAAACAGTCGCTCGATGTTTTTGAGCTGCGACGGACTCAGTTCGTCGTCAAAAATGACGAGGTCAACCTCTTCGGCGTCGAGGTAGGCCTTGATTTCGTCCATTTTTCCGGAACCGAGAAACAGTTTCGGATCCGGCTTATCAAGTTTTTGAGAGAAAACGGCGACGGTTTCGGCTCCGGCGGTCTCAGCCAAAAAGCGGAGCTCGTCGAGGTATTCGTTGGCCTTGGTTTCGTCTTGGAGGCGAGTTACGGCCCCCACAAGCACGCAGCGCTCAGGGCCTTGGCGGGGTCGCCGATCAATCATGCAGCAAAGTTAGAACAATCGGTCCCAGGGAACACGGCTCGCGATGAGCAAAAGTCCCAATCCGACGTACGCAACTACGGCCTGCTGCTTGCGGCGATCTGCTTCAAGTTTTTTGAAGCGCGAGCGGCCCACAGTGACGAGCACGATTCCGACCAAGTTGATGCTGATGTGCTCGACGGCAAAGAAGCGGAGTTCGGCGGTGCGCATGACTTCGCCGGCATTCTCGGTAAGGAGTCCGAACCACGGACCCACGAAGTAGAGTCCAAGGCCCAAAAGCAGCTGCAGGTGGCCCAGCGCCAAGGTGGCAATGGTGAGCCCGTTGAGCGCCTTGCTGGTCGGCTTGTTTTGAAGTCGGTTGACCAAGGCGAGCACGACGGTCGCAAGGGCCGAGAGCACAAAGAGGTAGGCGAGGCTTCGGTGGCTGTGGAGCAGTCCAGTGTACACGTTAAATGCGGATTAAATGGGTGATTCCGTTTGTTACCCCAAAGTTAAGTCCGCAAAGTCACCTCGAATGTTAAATTTCGACGGACCTTTGCAGCTATGAAAAAGACGCCGATTCGCAAGCGAGATATTCTAGAGTACCACGAAGGGCACCGCCCGGGTAAAGTAGAGGTGGTTCCGACCAAGCCCTCGAATTCGCAGCGCGACCTGAGCATTGCCTACTCACCAGGCGTGGCCGAGCCCTGCCTCGAGATCGCCGCCAACCCCGAAGATGCCTACCGCTACACCGCCAAGGGCAACCTCGTCGCGGTCATCAGCAACGGAACCGCCGTGCTTGGCCTCGGCGACATCGGCCCGCTGGCCTCAAAGCCCGTGATGGAGGGCAAGGGCGTCCTTTTCAAAATCTTTGCCGACATCGACGTATTTGACCTCGAGCTCGACACCAAAGACCCCGACAAGTTTGTTGAGACCGTCAAGATTCTGGCGCCCACGTTTGGCGGCGTCAACCTTGAGGATATTTCGGCCCCCGACTGCTTTTACATCGAGAAGCGGCTGCGCGAGGAGCTCGACATTCCCATCATGCACGACGACCAGCACGGAACCGCCATCATCACCGGCGCCGCCCTGCTGAACGCCACCGAGATTGTCGGCAAGAAGCTCAGCGAGGTGCGCGTCGTGTTCAACGGGGCCGGGGCCTCTGCGATCAGCTGCGCCCGCCTCTACCTGGCGCTGGGCGTGACCCCCGAGAACTTGATCATGTGCGATTCAAAGGGCGTGATTCACGACGGCCGCGACGACCTGACGGTCGAAAAAACGGACTTCAAGCGCGCCACGCCCCACCGCACGCTGGCCGAGGCCCTTGTCGGTGCCGACGTGTTTGTTGGCTTGTCAAAGGGCAACATTTTGAGCCCCGAGATGGTCAAGTCCATGGCCGCCAACCCGGTGGTCTTTGCGCTGGCGAATCCGGACCCCGAAATCAACTACGAGGTCGCGATCAAGACCCGCAAGGATTTGATTATGGCCACCGGCCGCAGTGACAATCCGAACCAGGTCAACAACGTGCTGGGCTTCCCGTATATCTTTCGCGGAGCCCTCGACGTGCGCGCCACCAAGATCAACGAGGCCATGAAGCTCGCGGCGGTCAAGGCGATCGCCGACCTCGCCAAAGAGGCCGTGCCCGAGATCGTGAACCTCGCCTACGGCAGCCGCAACTTGTCGTTCGGAACCGACTACATTATTCCGAAGCCCTTTGATCCGCGCTTGATTTACACCGTGGCTCCGGCCGTGGCCCGTGCCGCCATGGAAACGGGCGTAGCCAAAAAGCCCATCACTAACTGGGAAGTCTACGAAGAGGAGCTTCGCAGCCGACTCGGACGTGACGACAAGTTTATTCGCCTAGCCGTTGAGAAGGCCAAGTCAGCTCCCAAGCGTGTGGTATTCAATGAGGCCGACCACTATCGGGTGCTGAAGGCAGCGCAAATCGCGATGGAAGAGGGCATTTGCCAGCCCATTCTGCTGGGCGACGTGGCCAAGATCAAGTCTCTGGTCGATGAATACAATTTGGGCCTAGAAGACGTTCCTATGATTGACCCGCGCAGCAACAACGCTCCCCATTTGGCAGAGTATGCTGAGACCCTTTATTCGATGCGTCAGCGACGTGGAGTAGGTCGCGAGGAAGCGCGTCGACTCATGTTCAACAGAGACTATTATGGTCCGATGATGGTGCGCAGTGGTCATGCCGATGCCTACGTAACCGGAGCCACCGTGAAGTACACCCGCGCCGTGCGCCCCGTGATGGAGATTCTCGGGCCCAAAAAAGGCGGGTCGACCGTGGCCGGCGTCTATGTGATGCTGACCAAACAGGGACCCAGATTTTTTGCCGATACGACGATTAACCAGGATCCATCGGCCGATCGCATTGCCCAAATCGTGTCTGAAGTATCAAAGATGGTGCGCAAGATGAACATTCAGCCGCGCGTGGCTTTACTGAGCTATTCGAATTTTGGATCGAGCGACGGAGTCACTCCACGCAAAATGCGCGAAGCGTTGCGAATTATTCGCGCTACCGAACCGGACCTAATCGTTGACGGAGAAATGCAGGCGAATTTTGCTGTAGACAATTCGCTTTTGGCCGAGCAGTTTCCGTTCAGCGACCTGGTGGGGAAAGGGCCGAATGTGTTTGTCTTCCCTGGCCTTTCGTCAGCCAATATTTCGTACAAGTTGCTTCAGTCGATGGCCGGAATGGAAGCCGTCGGACCCTTGCTCGTAGGACTGGACTACCCGGCGCACGTGCTGCAGTTGGGATGCAGCGTGCGCGAGATCGTGAATACGACCGCTATGGCTGTGATTGACGCCCAGTCGCGGGAGGTAGCTGGCTGAACCCGATCGCGGTGAGCACCGACAGTGCGGCGACGCCGTAGTAGAGCGTGCTGTACCCGAAGTGTTCGATGACTCGGGTTCCGAGCAGCGGAGCCAAGATGTGCCCCAGCGCGTAGGTCGCAGCGTAGAGCCCGAGGTAGCGTCCGCGGGATTGGTCGCCCGCGCGCAGCGTGATCCACGAGATCATGAACGGCATCGCCAAAATTTCAGACACGCTGAGCACGAGCATCGACGCATATAGGCCCGGAAGCCCATTGGCCCAGTTAAGACTGGCAAAGGCCAAGGCCATCACCAAGACGCCGATAGCGATGGCGTGCCGAGGTGCAATGCGGTTTTGGGCCCAGTTGACGAAGACCATTTCGACGGCCACGATGATCAGGCCGTTAAAACCGAGCAACAGTCCGATCTGTTCTTCGCGCAAATTGAATACGTCTCGGTAGTAGAGCGGCATGGTCGAGACCAGCTGAAAGAATGACAGTGCAAACAGGAGCACCAGCGCCGAAAAGGCGAGGGCGCCGCGGTCGCGGTAGGGCGAGCGTCCCGGCTTCTTCGCCTCGCGTTCTCGCCGTGGTTGGCGCTTGCGAAAGAATCCTACAAAGAGCAGTCCGGCGGCGGCACAGGTCGCGGCGTCGGCCCAAAAGAGGCCTTGGTAGCTCCATGCGGCGATGATTCCGGCGGCGGCGGGTCCGACCGAGAATCCAAGGTTGATCGCCATTCGGTTGAGTGAGAATGCGCGGGTGACGTTGCCCTCTTTGGCGTACTCAAACACGGCCGAAGAGTTGGCGGGCCGCACCATGTCGGCGACCGAGGTGAGGATGAATACGCCGAAGGCGAGCGACCAGAATTCCGTCAAAAAGCTCAGCGCCAAAAAGAGAAAGGCTCCCGTGAACAGGGCGAATTGCTGGACGCGGTAGGACCCAAATCGGTCTGAGAGTGCGCCGCCCGAAAGGGCTCCGACCATCGAACCTACGCCGTAAAACGCCATGATCCAGCCGGTATCGGTCAGGCTGTACCCCAAGCCCTCGCGCAGGTAGAGGCCGAGAAAGGGCAGCACCATGGTTCCGGCGCGGTTGACAAACATGACGGTGGCGAGCACCCAAGCCTCTTGGCTGAGGCCCTCAAATGCGGCACGGTACTGCTTCGCTACCCAACTTACCAACGGAATCTGCACGGTCTAGCAAAGGTACAAGTGCTACCTTTAGGCTCATGAAGAAATTGCTTTCAGCTTTGGCGTTTGCCGCGGGTGTGCATGCAGCGACCGCCCAGAATTCAATCAAAGACGGTGAATGGTTTCACGCCGTGGGCTACGATTATGCGATTGGGATTGACCTGAGTACCCTTGCAATGCCGTTTGCGAGCAACGGGGTGACGTGGGCGCCGCGCTACACCTTTCCGGTGGGCGATGAGATGGCGGTTGGTTTTACGGCACCTATTGGCCTGGGTTTGGCACAAAACAACAATGGCGGAATCAATTTGGGCTACCACTACACGCTGGCCGCGACGCTTCAGGTAGGCTTGTCGAGCACCCAAGCATCCAATGCGGTAGTTGGGGCCTTCGTGAATGTGGGCTACGGAAGCTACGCGCGCCAAGTGCGCAACAACAGCGGAATCGGCCCAGCTTTTGTGCGCGACGGTTCGACCGGAGTCTTTTCTGAGGTTGGCGTGCGCTACGACTACTTCAACAATGAAGTTAATTTGTCAGCCGGACTGTGGCGGGTGCCCATCAGCGCCGTCGACAAGGCCGACGTGCTGTCGCTTCGGCTGCTCTACGGGTTTTGGTAATCCAGCAACCAGCAGCTAGTAACTAGCTTCTAGCTGAGCAGTGCCTTGACCTCAGCCGATACGGCTTTGCCGTCGGCACGGCCCGCGAGGGCCTTCGAAATCAATCCCATGGCTTGACCAAACTGCGCTGCTGTGGTAAATCCGTGCTGGGCCAGTAGGTCGCGCACTGCCGCGGTCAGTTCGGCTCCCTCGAGCGCCGCAGGAAGGTATCCCTGAATGACCGCCAACTGCGCTTCTTCAACTTCTGCGAGGTCCTTGCGGTCTTGAGCGTTGAAGATTTCGGCAGACTCCACGCGCTGCTTTTTGAGGCGCTGAAGCACGGCAATGGCCTGAGCTTCGGTGAGGCTGCCTTGGTTAGCTGCTGAGGTTTTTTCAGTCGTAAGGGCCGCGCGAATGGATCGAACCGCCTCTAGGCGAACCTGGTCTTTGGCCCGCATTGCGGTTTTCATATCCTCGGTCAGCTGTGCTTCAAGTGCTTCAATCGACATTGTCGTGCAAAAATGAGTTGTGAGGGCGGAACTCTAAATCGTTCTTTTCGCCGCGAACCATGTGTTCGCCAAGTGATTGCTCCTTGGAATAGGTGGTCGACGCATCGAGGTTCCATCCTTGGCGCTCAAATGCCGGACGGTCCATGTCGCCTTGCTGAATGCGCTGCTGGGCCTGGCCAAAACGGTGGCTGTAAGCCTGCAGGTAGGCGCGGCGCTCTTGGGCCATGCGGCGCATGGTGTCCTCGAGGCTGTCGCGGTCTGGGTCGATCTGAACGGGCTCGCGTTCGGCGACCATCGGGCGCACTTCTACGCGAATTTCGCTCGGAACCTGTGGTGCAGCCGCGTGTGCAGCTGCCTCAAACGAAGACTGTTCGCGCACTGGAGCCTCAAATTCAACCTCAAACTTGGGTTGTTCAAAACTCATATGTGCTTCGATGGGAGCATCGAACGATGCCTCAACGGCTTCGGCGTGGGGTGCATCAAATGGTTCCTCAAAAGACTCCACGATGGGTGCTTCGTAGGATGGTTCAATAGCTTCTGCAATGGGAGCATCGAACGATGATTCAACTGGCGCTTCAATGGGCGTAGTTGCTTCAAACGTTTCAAATGATTCCAACTGCGGAACAATAGGTGCAGGAACGTCTCCGCGAAGCTGCGCTTCAAATGCCAAGAGTTCGTCGAGGCCGACTGTCTTGCGAATTGGCTCTTCTGCTACTGGCTCGAAGGCAACTGGCTCTTCTGCGACTGGCTCGAAGGCTACTGGTTCCTCGGCTACTGGCTCGTTGGCCACTGGCTCAAATGCCATGGGCTCTTCGGCGGTGATGTCGTCGTCCCAATCCAAGGTCCAGGTCATGGTGGGGGCGGGCTCTTCGTCGTAGGTGAGGGTTTCGCTGACGGGAGTCTCAGGGGCCCATTCGGGGCTGTCGCCAAGTTCGAAGCTCATTTCTTCGAGTACGACTTCGTCCGCTACATACTCGACGGCCATTGGTTCGTCAGTCACTGCCTCGAAGGCCGTTGGCTCCTCAGGCGCGAGCTCAAATACGGTCGGGGCTGCGGGCTCTAGGGCTGCGGGTTCCCAAGCGATGGGTTCGGCGGCGGTCGCGGGGGCTTCGACGAGGGGCATGTTGGTTACGGGCTCGGAGACTGTGTGGGCTTCGCTGAGCGGAACTTCTACGGGACTTTGCTGGGGCTCGACGGGAACGCTGCTGCGCACTGGCTCGTCAAAGAGGTTGAACTGTGAGCCGGGATTTGAATCGGGGCGGAGTTCGTAAACTACTTTCTCGGGCTCGGCGGGCTTCACCATACCAATCGGGTTGGTTGAGTTGAAACCGGTAGCGATCACGGTGACTTGAAGGGCGTCGCTGAGGTGCGCGTCTTCGCCAATACCCATGATGATGTCGACTTGACGGCCGGCTTGCTCTTGGATGTAGTCGTTGATTTCGCCGATTTCGTCCAGGGTGACTTCGTGCTCGCCGGTTCCGGAAACGATGAGAAGCAGCACGTAGCGGGCGCCTTCTATGTGGTTGTCGTTGAGTAGTGGGCTGTCGAGGGCAGAACGTACCGAGGTTAAAGCGCGCGTTGAGCCGGTGGCTTTGGCGCTGCCCATGATGGCGGTTCCGCTGTTGTGAAGCACCGTTTTGGCATCGCGCAAGTCGATGTTGACGCTGTAGTGGTGTGTGATGACTTCGGCGATTCCGCGGGCGGCAGTCGAGAGGACCTCGTCAGCCTTCATGAAGCCCTGCTTGAATCCGAGGTTGCCGTAGACTTCGCGGAGTTTGTTGTTATTGATAACAATCAGCGAATCGACGTGCTCGCGAAGGCGCTCGACGCCCTGCTCGGCCTGGCGAAGGCGCATATTGCCTTCAAACGCAAACGGAGCAGTGACGATGCCGACGGTGAGGATTCCGAGTTCGCGCGCGGCTTTGGCAATGATGGGAGCGGCTCCCGTTCCGGTTCCGCCACCCATACCCGCGGTGATGAACACCATTTTGGTTTGGGTTCCGAGGGCGGCTTGAATCTCGGCGTAGCTCTCGAGGGCGGCTTGCTCACCAACTTCAGGGTTTGCGCCGGCTCCGAGGCCTTCGGTGAGGGTCGCGCCGAGTTGGATTTTGGTTTCTACGGGGCTGTGCGCCAGCGCCTGTCCGTCGGTGTTGCAGATGATGAAATCCACCCCGCGAATGCCTTGGTTCTTCATGTAGTTGACGGCGTTCGAGCCGCCGCCGCCTACGCCTACAACCTTGATCGCAGAAGAGCGGTGCTTGGGTAAATCGAAATCTAAAGGATTGATGTCCATGGGATTATTTCAGGTCGTTGTCGTCAATGAGTTTCAAAAAGCCGTCGGCCCAGCGCTTAAAGAAGTCGCCTTTGCCGCGCGATTTGGCCTCGGCAGAGGGCTCAGTCGCCGCAGAAGTGCTTTCGACGTAGACTTCTTCGGTGCTGGCTTCGGTAAGTGATTCAACTTCGGCCATTGGCTGTGCGGGCTCGTCCCAAAAGGCTTGGACGGCCTCGGGAGTAAATGCGGTGGCAGCTTCGATGGCTTCGTGGGCACTCTCGTGCACAAAACCCTCAACTTCGCGGCTGTCGAGCCCCTTCATGAGCAGACCCACCGCGGTAGCGTACATGGGCGAATTGAGTGCGTGATCTGAGGGAAGGGTCGCAAGGTGCTCATTCGGGAAGCCGATGCGGGTATCCATGCCCGTGAGGTATTCGACGAGCTGCTTCACGTGCTTGAGCTGGCTTCCGCCGCCGGTGATGACCACGCCCGCGATGAGTTTGCGGGTGGGTTGGTCGTACCCGTAGCTCTTGATTTCGGTGAAGACGGCGTTCACGATCTCGGTGGTGCGCGCATGAATAATGCGGCTCAAGGTCTTAAGACTGATCTCTTTAGGGTCGCGTCCGCGCAAGCCGGGAATCGAGACGATCTCGTTCTCTTTGTTTTCGCCGGGCCATGCGGAACCAAACTTCACCTTCAGCTGCTCGGCCTGCTTCTCGATGATGCTGCAGCCCTCTTTGATGTCGTTGGTGATGATGTTTCCTCCGTACGGAATCACCGCTGTGTGGCGAATAATGCCGTCTTTGAAAATGGCGATGTCGGTGGTTCCGCCGCCGATGTCGACGAGCACCACGCCGGCCTCTTTCTCTTCTTGGCTCAGCACGGCTTCGGCGCTGGCAAGCGGCTCGAGGTTGATGGCTTTGAGGTCAAGGTCGGCTGATTTGACGCAGCGGGCGATGTTGCGAATGCTGGTTACCTGACCCACCACGATGTGAAAGGTGGCCTCGAGGCGGGCGCCGTACATGCCGCGCGGCTCTTTGATGTCGCCTTGGCCGTCGACCTTGTACTCTTGCGGAATCACGTGAATGATCTCTTCGCCCGGCATCATTGACAGCTTGTGCACGTTCTCGATCAGGCGCTCGAGGTCACGATCGCCAATTACTTCTTCAGAGTCAGCGCGGGTGATGTAGTCGCTGTGCTGAAGGCTGCGGATGTGCTGGCCGGCGATGCCCACGACCACGCCAGAAATGTCCATTCCGCAGTCGGCCTGCGCCGCAGCAATGGCTTGCTGGATCGACTCTATGGTCTGGGTAATGTTGACGACTACTCCGCGCTGCACGCCGAGGCTGGGTGCAGTTCCGTAGCCGAGGATTTCGAGCTTCTGGTGCGCGTCGTAGCGGCCGACGAGGGCGGCAATTTTAGTGGTTCCGATGTCGAGGCCGACGGCAATGCGGTTCGGGTTCATTGGGCAGAAGGTGAAGAAGTTCGGGTAAAGACGACCTGGTCGGCAAAGCGCACGTCGATGCGCTCGAGCTGGTCGAGGTACTGGTGCTGCAGGGCGTGCGCGTAGAGCGCTTTAGTGCGGTGGGCCTTCTCAGCGAAGTCAGAGGCCTGACCCCATACGATGCGGTGGGAGTGCCATTCGGGGAACGCGGTGAAGCCCGTCTGGTCGTTCAAATCAAGGGCGTACCAGCCGCCTGGAAAGGCCGAATGCTGGGCCGCGCGGTCCAAAAGTTGTAGCGCTTGACGGATTTCGCGTGAAGTGTGAACGCCAGAAACGAGCGGAAGCCTTGGGCTGTCGTGCTTCGAAAGGGGAAATACGCCTCCTTTAGCGTCGGCGTAGACACTTTGCAATCCGCTGACAATGCGGGCTTTGGCGGTTTTTTGCTTCACGATCGTGCGGACTGTTCCATCCCACGTTGAAAATACCTCGGCCTTTTCGACGAAGTCGTGGGCGCGGAGCTTTTCTTCTAACAATGGAATGTTGATTTCTTTAGTGCTGGCCCCAGTCCAAGGAGCACCGACTGCGCGGAATTCGGGGGTGAGGTCAGCGACCACCAAAAGGGCTTGGTCTTTGGGTTGGTGGATGCGGACGGTATGGCTGGTGACGACCTGGCTTCCGCGGGGTTGTGATGCGACCCAAAGGCCCAAGCCAAGCCCCGAAAATCCAATGATCCACGAGCTGGCGATGACGGTTTTGCGCATCCAGGGTTTCATGATTCACCCAGGATTAGGCGTTCAACGTGCGGAACGAGTCGGTCGATGTCGCCCGCGCCCACCGTGGCCACCACGGTGGCGGGCTGGCTCGCCAGCCATTCCGCGCCGCGGTCGTACGGTACGAGCTGCGCGCCCGGGATTCGGGCCGCCAGCATCGCGCTGTCGACGCCCGCCATGGCGCGTTCGCGGGCTGCATAAATGGGCAGAATGCCGACGAAGTCGGCGCCTGCCAAGGCTTCGGCGAATCCCGCGGCGAAGTCGCGGGTGCGGCTGTACAGGTGCGGCTGAAAGAGCAAAGCGACTTTTTCGCCCGGGAACATTCCCCTCAGGGCTTCGATGAATCGGGTGAGTTCTGTGGGGTGGTGGGCGTAGTCGTCGATGTAGTGGCGGCCAGCGGCGCTTGCGCGGCGGTCAAACCGCCGCGCGACCCCGCGGAAGCTCGCGATCGCTTCGCCGATCGCGGCCGCGGGCATGCCCACTGCGTGGGCCAGCGCCGCAGCAGCAACCGCGTTTTCGACGTTGTGCAACCCGGGGAGCCCGGCGTGGGTGGCGACCTCGGTTCCGTCGAGCACGAGGGTGAAGGCCTGAACGCCGCCCTCGAGGCGCACGTCGCGGTAGGTGTAGCGGTCGCCGGGGCGTCCGTAGGACTCGGCTCCGGTTAGGTCGGCGCAGCCCGGGCCCGCAAACAGCGGCCCCTTGACCTGCCCGGCAAAGGCTCTGAATCCGTCGACCACGGAATCGGCTTCGCCGTAAATATCCAAGTGGTCGGCGTCGGTGCTGGTGATCACGGCGGCGCTGGGATGCAGGTGCAGAAAGGACCGGTCGAACTCGTCGGCCTCGACCACGCTGACCTCGGCGGGTCCGGGGAGGCAGTTGGAATTGAAGTTGGTCGCGATTCCTCCCAAAAACGCTTGAATCGGTTGGTGCTGGCTCAGAATCCAAGCGAGCATTGCCGAGGTCGTGGTCTTGCCGTGGGTTCCGCCGACGGCAAGGCAGGTCCCGGCGTTGGCAATTTGACCAAGGAGCTCGGCGCGCTTCATCAGGGTGCGGCCCTGGGCCTTGGCGGCCACCAGCTGCGGGTGGTCGGCGGGAATCGCCGGAGTGTAAATGATCCACGCGTCCGCCGGAACCTTCCAGGCCTCGAGCGATTCGTCAAAGCGAAGGACCGCGCCTTCAGAAGCCAACGCGTCCGTCAGGGCCGTAGGCGTTTTGTCGTATCCGGTCACGGGAATTCCGCGCGCCATCGCCCATCGGGCCAGCGACGACATGCCGATGCCGCCGATGCCCAAAAAGTCGAGCGCGGGAATGCCGTCCGAAGCGTTTACGCCCGCCATGTCCAGAGTCGTTCGCATTCGTTGACGATGTCGGCCGCGGCGTGGGGCTTGGCGAGCTTGCGGGCGTTGCCGCGAAGCAGTTCGAGTTCGTCGGGGCGGTACAGCAGCCCGTGCACATGCCCACAAAGGTTGGCGATGTTGATTTCGGGCATGATGATGGCGGCGCCTGCAGCCACGAGGCTTTGGGCGTTGTGGGTTTGGTGGTCTTCGGCGACGTTGGGCGACGGAACCAGCACCGCCGCAGAACCTGCGCAGGTGAGCTCGCTAAGGGTTCCGGCTCCGGCCCGAGTGAGGACGAGGTCTGCCGCGCGAAGTACGCTCGGCATGTCGTCGATGAAGGCGCTGATTTGGCGTCCACGGCCCTGGCCAAAGCGGGCAATGAGGTCTTGGGCATAGAAGCGTCCGCACTGCCAAAAGATTTGGATGTCGCTCGAACGCCACATGTTTTCGCAGGCCGCTACGCCCTCGTTGATGGCACGGGCGCCTTGGCTGCCGCCGAGGATGAGCACCAGCGGCTTGACTGGATCATAACCCAAGGCAATTTTGGCCTCAGCGCGAAGGGCTTCGGTGGTAGGGGTTCCGGCAAGCGCTGCGAGGTCCGGGCGCACGGGGTTTCCGGTGAAGCGAATGCGGTCGGCGGGGAATGCCGATTCCATTCCGGGGTAGGCCACGCAGATGGCGCCGGCCTTTTTGCTCAGCCATCGGTTGGTCCATCCGGCAAAGCTGTTTTGCTCCTGAATCAGGGTCGGAATTCCCATGCGCTGCGCCACCCAAAGCGTGGGGCCGCTGACGTAGCCGCCGGTTCCGATCACCAGGTGCGGACGTTCGCGCTCCATGATGGCGCGGACGCGCTTGAGGCTCGACCAAATTTTGCCCGGAAGGCTTAGGTTGGCCAAGAGTTTTTTGCGCTGAAATCCGGCGATGCGAATTCCCTCGATGGGGAATCCTGCGGCAGGCACGCGTTCCATTTCCATTCGGCCCTCTGCGCCGACAAACATGATGCGTGCTTGGGGGTAGCGGGCTTGGATTTCACGGGCGATGCTGACGGCGGGAAAGATGTGTCCGCCGGTTCCGCCGCCTGAGATAATGATGCGCAGTTGCTCAGCCATTGGGTAGGTTGGGTGCTTTGGCTTGGGTAAGGGGTTCGCTGGATTCGTTCCAGTCGTTTTCGAGTGCGGCCGCGAGGTCGGGATCAACGTCTTCGCCGTCGCCTTTTCCGCGGCTGACGGCAATGACCATGGCCAGAGCGGCACAGGTGAGCAGGAGCGAGGTTCCGCCCGCGCTCACCAGCGGAAGCGTTTGACCCGTGACCGGAAAAAGGCCGGTCGCCACCGCCATGTTGATGAGGGCCTGCAGGACGATGGCGTAGCCGATTCCTAGGGCCAGGAGCTTGCCAAAGAGGTCCTTTGCGCGCTTGGCGACGCGCACCACGGCAAAGAGGAGCCAGATGTACATGGCCAGCACGATGGTTCCGCCCACTAGTCCGTACTCTTCGACGATTAGTGCATAGACAAAGTCAGAGTTGTTCTGCGGCAAGAAGTGCTTGTGCAGGCCGCCACCCGGACCCTGGCCAAATATGCGGCCTTCGGCGATGGCCCGCTGCGCCGTAAGTGTTTGGTAGGTGTCGTCTTCGTTGCCTTGACCCGAAAAGGTTTCGATGCGCGACTTCCAGGTTTGGACGCGGTTGGGCATGAGGTCGGGAGCCATCATGACCGCTGCGACAAAGATGGCGAGTGCGGCTGCGCCCAATCCCGCGATGCGCAGCAAGTACTTAAACGGGTAACCGCCTAATGCAAGTACCACGCTCGCGTTCACAAAGACCAGTGCGGCGGTTGAGAAGTTGGCGGGCAGAATCAGACCCACGGTGGCGAAGATGGCCCAGAGGACCTTGCCAAAGGACTGCCCAAATGTCCATTCTTCTTTGCGCTTGGCCATTTGGCGCGCCACGAACATGATCAGAACGACGTTGGCAAAGGCGCTGGTTTGAAACGAGATGCCGAAGATGCTGATCCAGCGGCTGGCGTTAGCGCCTCCGATGGTTCGGCCCTGGGCCAGCGTAAAGGCGAGAAGCCCCAAGGTGAGGACCATCAGCAATCCCGAGACGCTTCCAAAAAAGCGGTAGGGCGTGCGGTGCAGGGCAAATGCCAACCCCCAGCTGAGCAGGATGAACGAGAAGTGGCTCAAGGTTCCGCCACCGCTGTATACGGGAAGGAGTGAAAAAAGCGACAGCAAGAGCATGCCCACCCAAACCTGAGTGCTGCCCTGAAATATTTTGCTGAAGCCTTGGTTTTCCATGGTTTAGAGGGCGCGTACGCAGGTTTTGAATTGGCGTCCGCGGTCTTCGTAGTTCTGAAAGAGGTCGAAGCTGGCGCAGCAGGGGCTGAGAAGTACGGTATCGCCTTTGCTGGCGAGTTGGTAGGCGGTACGCACGGCGTGCTCCATGCTCGCGGTCTCAGCGAGCAGGCTTACGCGGCCCTCAAAGGCCTCGACAATCTTGTGGTTGTCGGTGCCCATCGCAACGATGGCCTTCACCTTTTTCTCAACCAAGCGAAAGAGTTCGCTGTAGTCGTTGCCCTTATCCACTCCGCCCAAAATCAGCACGGTAGGTGTTGTCATGCTCTCAAGCGCGTAGTACGTCGAGTTGACGTTGGTGGCCTTGGAGTCGTTGATGAAGTGGATTCCGCCCACATGTGCCACTGATTCCATGCGGTGCTCGAGGCCCTCAAAGTGCGCGAGTGATTCGCGAATGGCTTCGTCGCGAACCTGAAGGAGGCGCGCTGAAAGGCCGGCGGCAAGCGCATTGAACGTATTGTGTTTGCCCTGCAGGGCGAGTTCGTCGATGGTCATTTCGGAATCAGCGGTTCTAATCAGGTAGTTCGGGGGAATGGGGGCAGCACCTTGGGCGGGCATGGTTGCGGGCTCAGAGGTGTAGATGGGGTAGAGGTTGGCGGCCACGCGCTCGAGGTAGCGCTGGCTAATGGGGTCTTCGCCATAAAAGACAAAGGCGTCTTCGCTGCGCTGGTGCTGCGCAATGGCAAACTTGGTCTCGGCGTAGGCCTCGAGGCTTCCGTAGCGGTCCAGGTGGTCGGGGGTAATGTTGGTGAGCACGGCCACGTCGGGGCGAAAGCTCGGGCAGTCCTCGAGCTGGTAGCTCGAAACCTCAAGGACGTAGACGTCGGCGTCGGGCTCGAGCAGCAGTCGGCCTGCGCCCACCCCGATGTTGCCGCCCACTTGAACGTTGGCTCCGGCTTGGCGCAAAATGTGGCCGAGCCAGCTCGTAGTCGTGGTTTTTCCGTTGCTGCCCGTAATGGCGGCGATTTTGGCGTCGGTCGGGCAGTTTTTGTAGAACCACTCGATGTCTGACCAAATGGGTACGCCGGCCTGCTTGAGCGCGGCCACTATGGGGTGGCTGGGCGGAATCCCCGGGCTTTTCACCACCGCCTCTGCAGTGAGCAACTGGTCAATGCTGTGCTGGCCTTCTTCGAACGGAATCCCTGCGGCTTCCAACTCAGCCCGGTATCCGGGGCCGAGGTTTTTGCCCTCGCTCAAAAAGACGTCCACGCCGCGGTGTGCCGCGAGCAGGGCGGCTCCGATTCCGCTTTCGCCGCCGCCGAGTACGGCGATCCGATGGGGGAGTACAGCGCGCACGGGACTAGCGGAGTTTGAGGGTGATGAGGGTGAAAATGGCTAAGAAGATGCCCGAAATCCAGAAGCGGGTCACGATTTTGGACTCGTGCAAGCCCTTCTTTTGGTAGTGGTGGTGCAGCGGCGACATCAAGAAAATGCGTCGGCCCTCGCCGTACTTCTTTTTGGTGTACTTGAAGTAGGCCACTTGTAGCACCACGCTGAGGTTTTCGACCAAAAAGATTCCGGCCAAGATGGGAATCAGCAACTCCTTGCGGATGGCGAGCGCAAAGACGGCGATGATGGCGCCAATCGACAGGCTGCCCGTGTCGCCCATAAAGACTTGCGCGGGGTAGGTGTTGTACCAAAGAAAGCCGATGGCGGCTCCGAGGAAGGCCGCGGCGAACACAATCATTTCGCCCGACATCGGGATGTACATGATGTCCAAGTAGCTGGCGAACACGACTGATCCGCTAACGTAGGCCAGTACCGCGAGGGTAAAGGCGATGATGGCCGAGGTTCCGCCCGCCAAGCCGTCGAGTCCGTCGGTCAAGTTGGCGCCGTTGCTGACCGCCGTGATGATGAAAATCACGATCGGAATAAAGAGCAGCCATGCCCATTCAGCCTGGCCGTCAGTCCAAAACACGAGGTCGGCGTAGTCAAACGTCGAGTCCTTAATGAACGGAATCGTGGTGCGAAGGTGCTGTTCGGCGGGTCCAAACTTCGGCTTGCCTCCGCCCACTTCGCCGTAGAGTTCGTCGAGCGCCGTCGCTGGAAGCTCCTCTTTCATCGTCACGTCGGGGTGAAAGGCGAGCACGGCTCCGACCACGAGGCCCAAGGTGACTTGGCCGATGACCTTGAAGATGCCCCGCAGGCCCTGCTTGTTTTTGCGAAAGACCTTGATGTAGTCGTCAGCGAATCCGATGGCGCCCATCCATACGGTGGTAAGCAGGAGCAGTTGGATGTAAATGTTTCCGAGGTCTGCTACGAGCAGTACGGGAACGATGATGGCCGCCAATATGATGAGGCCGCCCATGGTGGGGGTTCCGGCTTTGCTGAGCTGGCCTTCGAGGCCGAGGTCGCGCACGGTTTCGCCCACTTGCAGCTTGCGGAGCAGCTTGATCAGACGTCCGCCGAACGCCAGGCTAATGGTCAGCGAGAGCAGGATGGCGAGGGCCGCGCGAAACGTGAGGTAGCTGAACAAGCCTGCGCCGGGCAGGTCGTAGGGCTTGAGGAGGTCAAATAGGGCGTACAGCATGGTTTACAGGTCGTTAAACTGGGCTTTGAGGGTGGCGACGTCGTCAAACGGGTGCTTGACTCCGGCGATTTCTTGATAGGTTTCGTGGCCTTTGCCGGCGACGAGAATGACGTCTCCGGGGTTGGCAAGCTGAACCGCCAGCTTGATGGCCTGGGCGCGGTCGCCGATGCGCAGGGTGCGGCGCTTTTGAACCGGATCCAGACCGGCTTCCATGTCGTCGAGAATGGCTTCGGGGTCTTCGCTGCGCGGGTTGTCGCTGGTCAAGATGGCCTTGGTGCTGCGGTCTGCAGCAATGCGGGCCATTTCAGGTCGCTTGCCCTTGTCGCGGTCGCCTCCGCAGCCGATCACGGTGATGATTTGCTGGGCCCCTTGGTTGAGGTCCTGCAGCGTTTTGAGCACGTTTTCGAGCGCGTCTGGAGTGTGGGCGTAGTCGACGATTCCGATGCGGTTGTCGGGGCCGGCAATTTTTTGGAATCGCCCGTCGACGCTGCGAACCGCGCTCAACGCTTGAAGTGCTTCGTCGGCCGGAATCCCCAATTCCACCGCCACGCCGTACATCGCCGCCATGTTGTACGCGTTAAATGCGCCAATGAGCTGCGACCAGCATTCGCGCTGGTTGATGCTAAGCAGCGTGCCCTGTAGGTGCGATTCGAGGATTTTCACCTTGATGTCGGCCGGACGCTTAAGCGCATAAGTGCGGGTGCGCGCTGCGCAATCCAAGAGCATGGTTTCGCCGTGCGTATCGTCAGAATTTACCAAGGCAAACGCGTCTGACCCCAGCCCGTCGAACAGCATCTTTTTGGCGGCCACGTAGTTGTCCATCGTCTCGTGGTAGTCGAGGTGGTCGCGCGAGATGTTGGTGAACACGGCGCCCGCGAACTTCAGACCAGTCACGCGGTGCTGGACGAGTCCGTGCGAACTGACTTCCATGAATACCACCTTGCACCCGGCGTCGCGCATGCGGGCGAGGTGGCCCTGAAGCACCCACGCGTCTGGGGTCGTGTGGGTCGCGGGTTCTTCAGCGGAATTCACGCAGACCTTCACCGTGCTGATCAGGCCGGTTTTGACTCCACGGTGCATGAGCATGTGGTAGAGCAGGGTGGCGGTGGTAGTTTTTCCATTGGTCCCGGTGACGCCCACGACGGTCATGTCCTTACTCGGCTGATCAAACCACGAACATGCGATGCGGGCGTAGGCCTCAGAACTGCTCACCACGGTGATCCAGGTGACCCCCGGGGCTGCGTCGGCCGGAACCTCTTCGACCACAATCGCCTTCGCGCCGGCAGCAATGGCTTGCGTCAGGTAGGAGTGGCCGTCGGAATGGGTTCCGCGCACCGCCACAAACAGGCTGTCGGGGCGGACCTTGCGGCTGTCGGACGTAACCGACTCAACCGCCAAATTGGTGCTGCCTTGAACGTCCACGAGGCGCACGCCGTACAAAAGGTTTTTCAGCAGCTTCATCCGAGTACGAGGGTTATGGTTTTGCGCCCAGAACCAGCGGACCACGAGCGCACGCGGCCGTTACCGCGCACTTCGACGCGGTACCCGTGCTTCTCGAGCAGTTGCACGGCGTCGGCGCCCTTCCATCCGGCCCAGTTGGGCATGATTCCGCGCTCGAGGGTCTCTGAAGCACTCGCCCAGGCCGACGTGGCGACTTTGGCGCTCTTGGAAGCCGTCGATTCGAGGCCGTCGCTCCAGTATCCGCGCGGCGGAACCGTTTCGTCCGGTAAAAACTTGGTGATTCCGAGTGCGATGTCCTGAAAAACGGGAGCAGCCACCACGTTCGCGTAGTAACCCATGCTCTTGATCGGCCGCGAAACCACCACCACGCACGAATACTTGGGATTGTCCGCGGGGAAGTATCCGGCAAACGACGCCTGGTAGCCCATGCGCTCCGGGTTCCAGTACTCGAGCTGGCAGGTGCCCGTCTTGCCCGCGAGCTTCAGTGAGTCGAGCTTGATGTTGGCTGCGGTTCCGCGAATCACGACCTTTTCCATCAGGTCGCGCACCTTAAGTACGTTTTCTTTGGACGCGATGCTGGTGCGGATGTACTCGAGCTCTGACTCGGCTACCACTTGGCCGCGGTCGATCGTACGCTCCCACAGGCGGGGGCGCACCATCTTGCCGTCGTTGGCTAATGCATTGTAGAACACCAGGGTTTGTAGCGGAGTGCACTGCACGCCGTATCCGAACATCATCCACGGCAGTGTCGTGCCAGACCATCTAGCGCTGCCCGGCTGCGGAATGTAGGGTTTGCTCTCTCCGTTGACCTCAATTCCGGTCTTTTCACCCAACCCCATTTGGTAGAGGCGGTCAATGAAATCCTGAGGATTGGCGAGGTACTTCGGGTAAATCGCCTTGACCACTCCGGTATTGCTCGATACCTCGAGGGCACGACCAAGCGATATCACTCCGTAGCCGCCCTTGTGCGAATCGTTGACTTTTTTGCCGTGCACCACATATACCCCGCCGTCCGTGTCCACCCGTGTGTTGGTGTCGACGATTCCGTCCTCGAGTGCGGCCAGCAGAGCTGCAAACTTGAACGTCGATCCGGGCTCGGTCTTTTCCCAGACGGCGTAGTTGCGCAGCTCGGTGTACACCGAATCGCCCTCTTCGCGGCCCAAATTCACCATGGCGCGGATTTTTCCGGTTGCAACCTCCATTACAATTACGGAACCGTGTTCGGCTTGGTACTTCTGAAGACGCTCCAACAGGGCATGGTGCGCAATGTCTTGAATGCGGGTGTCTAGCGTGGTTTCGATGTCTAGGCCGTCCCGCGGTTCGACCTCGTAGTCGGCTTCGAGCGGCTTCCACTGTCCTTTACCAAAGTGCTGCATCCAGCGCTTTCCGTCTTGACCGTTGAGTACGCTTTGGTAGGCCGCCTCAAGCCCCGCCTTGGCGTCAGGCCGCCAGTAGCCGATGGTTCGCTGCGCGAGCATTCCCATGGGCATCAGTCGCGTATAGCGCTCTTCAGCGATTAAACCCGTTTTAAACGGACTCCCCTCGAACATGGGAAGCTCTTTAACCTTGCGGTACAGGCTGAAGCTTAGGTTTTTGGCGATAAAAGCGTAGCGCTTCTTGTCGCGGTGCTGGTCGCGCAAAAAGCGGAACCATTCCGAGGCCGTCTTTTCTCCCAATAGCCGCTGTAGTCCCCTTGCCGTCTCTTGGGCGTGGAGGGCAAAGCGCTCTTCGTCCACTACGGAAGCGTCCCAGCGCAGCTCGTACACGGGCATCGACGTGGCCAACAGCTGTCCGTCTGCTGAATAAATATTGCCGCGGCTGGCCGGAACCGACCGCTCTTGCACGACTCGGTCGCGCATGCTCTCGCGTAGTGCGGGGCCGTCTTTAATTGAAACCACGTACAGTTTGACCAGTACTGCCAGTCCAAACACAAACAGGCCGCCCGTAATTCCGGCAACCCATCGCGAGCTCAGTTGGTCAGGATCATTCGGCGTCATCCTGCGGTTTTTTAATGCGGTCCGGAGCCTTTTTAGGCGCAATCATTCCCAAGGTTTGGGCGCGCTGGCGCACCGAACCCTCGGTGCCCATGCGCATCAAAGTCGATTTGGCCTCGAGGTACTCTGATTTGACTTCGCTGAGCTCTGCACTCATTTTACTGATTTGGCGTGCTTGCTGCTCGGCGCGGTGGGCCCAAAAAATGGCGAGCACACCGAGCGCACTTAAAAACGCGACAAACGGTAGGTTGCGCACCACGTACGGGTGCCCCAAGAAGCTTCCGCGCAGTACCGAAGCGAGGAGTCCATTACTACCCTGCTTATCCATGGCTGACCTCAATTTTTTCAGCCGCTCGCAAGCGGGCTGACCGTGACCTTGGGTTTTCTTCAAGCTCTGCGGGGCTTGCGCTCACCGGCTTGCGGGTGAGTACGTGGAACGGAACCAGGCGGCGACCAAAGTCGTCGCGCTCGGCCTCGCCGTCCAATCGGCCTTCACGCATGAGGTTTTTTACACGGCGGTCCTCAAGGCTGTGGTAGCTCATGACGACGAGTCGTCCGCCCAACTTGAGCGAAGGGATGCAGTCTGTGAGAAACGTATCAAGCACTTCCATCTCGCGGTTTACCGCAATGCGTACCGCCTGAAAGACCCGCGCGGGCAGCTTCGTGTTGCGCCCCCGCTGGCTGAACGGCTCGAGGATGTCCCGCAGTTGGGCGGTGGTGGTGAGCGGAAGCGCGCGCAAAATCGCAGCAGCGACAGCCGCAGGGCGTTCCACATCGCCAAACTCGGCCAGCACCTTACGCAGTTCGAGTTCACCGACCTCATTCAGCCATTCGCTCGCGGGTTGTCCGGCCTCGGGATTCATGCGCATGTCGAGCGGACCCTCGTACTTGTGGGCGAAGCCGCGCTCGGGCGCGTCGAGTTGGTGGCTGCTGACGCCGAGGTCTGCCAAGATTCCGTCTACCTGCATTGCCCCGTGGAGCTTTAAAAAGCGCTTGAGGTGCTCAAAATTGTACGGAACCAATGTAAACCTCGGGTCTTCCAGCGCGTTGGCGTGGGCATCAGGGTCTTGGTCAAAGGCAATTAATCGCCCTTTGGGCCCGAGCCGCTCCAAAATTGCGCGACTGTGGCCTCCGCCCCCGAAGGTGGCGTCGACGTAGGTCCCGTCGGGACGGAGGTTTAAAAAATTAAGGCATTCGGCGAGTAAAACAGGGCTATGGTAGCTCATGGTCCCCATTTTGACCGCCCATCACATCCTCGGCGAGCTGGGCGAAATCCAAGTCCGAGGGGTTGACTGCCGACTCGTAGGCTGAGCGGCTCCAAATTTCTACTCCGAAGGGAGTGCC
>CAYYWL010000007.1:0-34585 GCA_964475135.1 uncultured Owenweeksia sp. | reverse complement strand
TGACTGCCGACTCGTAGGCTGAGCGGCTCCAAATTTCTACTCCGAAGGGAGTGCCCGAAAACACTAGCTCGCGCTCCAGGCCCGCAAAGCCTGCTAAATCCTTGGCGATCAAAATGCGCCCAGAGGCGTCGAGCTCGACCATCTTAACACCAGCGTGAAAGAGGCGCACGAAATCTGCATTCTTCTTGACAAAGCGGTTGAGCTTGCCAATCTTCTCAGATATCACGCGCCACTGGGCCATCGTGTGCAGCTCGAGGCAGGGGCTGAATACGCTGCGCTTCAGTACAAAACCCTCGTGAGCTGCAGCGTCCAGCTGGCGCTTGAGGCCAGCTGGAAGCAGGACGCGGCCTTTGGCGTCCATACTGCATTCATACACACCGAGTACGGAATTCATGGGTTTTGAGCGATTAGCTGCATCAAAAGTACCGAGTTCCTCCCACAATCACCCACTTTCTCCCACAATTGTGAATAACTTTTCCATTTTGAATGTAACACACTGAAATACAGTTTTTTGCTTCTGGTTTCTTGTGCTGTGTGGGCGATGCCTCCGAGAAGTAATTTGGTGGCCATGATTTACGCGGGCTTTGGGGCCTTCCACAAGTCCTTTTCGCAGTTTCCGTATCTTTGCCGGATTCCTAAAACGCACCTATGTCGACGCTGACTAACGACGGAACATTTGAATACCTCACTGAAGGCACCGGGACCCCCATTGTGTTCCTCCATGGACTGATGGGAACCCTGAGCAACTTTGAGCACCAGCTGAACTACTTCAGCAAGCGTGGCTATGAGGTTACCGTCCCATTGCTTCCACTGTACAGCATGCCGTTGGCAACGACCTCAGTAAAGAGTTTGACAAAGTTTGTCAAGAAGTTCATCGACAAAATGGGCTACGAAAAAGTCTACTTCGTGGGCAATAGCCTTGGGGGCCACATCGCCCTGCTCTTTCAAAAAATGTATCCGGAGCGTGTTGCCGGCCTCGTGCTCGCGGGCTCTAGTGGCCTGTACGAGTCCGCAATGGGTAGCAGCTATCCCCGTCGCGGAGACCGCAACTACATCGCCGAGCGTGTGCGCGACGTATTTGCCGTGAAAGAAGTTGCTACCGAAGAACTCATCGACCAAGTGTTTGAAACGGTGAATGACCGAATGAAAGCCATCAAGACGTTGGCAATTTCAAAGTCCGCCATTCGCCACAACATGGCCGAAGACATCAAAACGTTTGACGTACCCGTGTGCCTCGTTTGGGGCAAGCAAGATGCGGTAACTCCCCCCGAGGTAGCTGATAAATTTCATGAGCTCCTTCCCAATTCCGAACTGAATTGGATCGACAACTGCGGACACGCGGCGATGATGGAACATCCCGAAGAGTTTAACGCAATTGTAGACCAGTGGCTTCAGAGCGTGAAGGGCGCCTAAACCTGCACGCCGAGTTCGTACTGTCGTCCCCGCGCGTGGATGAGTGTCCCGAATGGGATCTGCCCGAGTACGCGTTTATTGGCCGATCAAATGTGGGTAAGTCTTCGCTAATCAATAAGTTGGTTGGCAAAAAAGACCTCGCAAAGACTTCAGGGCGCCCCGGCAAAACGCAGCTTATTAACCTGTTCAAAATTGACCGCGGAACCTGGGTTTTAGCCGACCTCCCCGGATACGGCTACGCCAAGGTGAGCAAGACCCAAAGGGCCACGTTCAGTGCCATGATCGGTCGCTACGTGCGCGAACGCAAGAACCTGGCGCTTGTGTTCGTGCTGATTGACAGCCGCCTCGAACCCCAGCAGGTCGACCTAGAATTTTTGAAGCAACTCGGATCCTGGCGCGTCCCGTTTGCCCTGGTGTTTACCAAAGCAGACAAGATTTCAGGATCAGTACTGATGAAGAACCGAGCGGCTTTTGAAAAAGCCTTTCTCAAGGACTGGGCTGAACTTCCGCCCTACTTTCAGACGAGTGCCGAAACGGGCTACGGCCGCGACAAACTACTTGCCTATATCGAGTCGGTCAACGCTGAGCTCAGCGGGCGGGATCCATTAGCTTAAGGCGCTCGGCGAAGTGCCGCGCAAAAAGACGAAGGTCCTCGGCGGCCTCGGCTTCGCTTGTGGCGCGCTCCAACCCGTCGGCAAGCGCCAAAAGGGTCTGGTGGTACATCTTTTTCATGTGGTCCATCTTCATCTCTTTGGTCCACAGATCAATGCGGAGCAGTTCTTCGGCGCCCTCGTCCCACACCGACAGCATAATGGCTGGGGTGTCTGAATTCGCTACTCCGCCGTCGGGAGCCGACCATTGAATGCGCTCAGGGACGCGGTTTTCGTCCAGTTCGATGTAGAGGCTAATGTGTGATTTCATGGTCGGTAGTTGGATTGCTGGATGAGTTCGGCACTGTTTGGGCTCGATTCGAGCACTTCCCAGAGGCTAAGTTCGGGGTGCGCCCGCCAGTAGGCTTGCATGATGCGCCATCCGAGCCATGTTCCGATTTGACCCGGAACCTCTTGGTCGCGTTCGGACCCCAGTTTACTGAACGGTGCCACTTCGACCAATTTTCGCTTGAGGTCAAGGCGGCGGTCGTACAGCCAGCGTTCACGAACAAATGTTTCCCACAGCTCACGCTCGTTCGCAGCCGCAAATTCCTGCTGCGCCGAGGTATAGGTCAGGTAGCGGTAGGCATCCTCCTCACTCAGCACCGTCTGAATGAAGAGCAGCTGCTTGCCCGTTCGAAGCATTTCGTCAATCAACTGACCACCACCTGCGGAACTCGGGTTGTACAGCGCTGCCGCGATGGCCGCATAAATCCGTTCGGGATGGTGGCGGGCCCTCAGGTAGGTTGCCTCTTGGGCGTACAGCGGGTGGTCCGCCCCTAAAAAGCGATCCCAAGCCACAAAAAGAGCACCCTCGGCCTGAATCACGTCGTATTCTTCTGCTCGCGACACGTAGGTATAAATCCGCAAGCCAGTCGGTTGCCCCTGGAGCCCATCTACTCGGTCGAGCATTTGGCGCACGCGACGGTCAAATTCTTCGGTACTCGTGCGAGCCTTTTGCGCATCCGCCCACAGCTGCCGAACGCCCTCATCAAGCAAGTAGGGGGTGAGGTTTTCACGCCAATTGGGCTCAAAAATCAAGGGGTGGCGCGGGGCCATGGCTTCGAGCTTCACGGCTAGGGCGGCGGAATCTAGACCCAGCACCGAATCCGCGAAGTGCACAATCCGCAAAGGGTCACGCTCAGCCAGTATGGCGGACTGAGCCTGGGCTTCGGCATCCTCACCGGCGGCAACCCACGGATCGTTTTGGCATCCCAGTACCGCTGAAAGCACTGCACCCGTGAACAAAAGACCTAAATTTGGCGTCCTTCTAAGCATAACCCAAAGGTAGTCCGATGAACGTCCCCGCCGTAACGCTGCACATAGTCGATTGGCTCCGCACCTACGCCCAGCAGGCGCGGGCACGCGGATTCGCCGTTGGCGTTTCAGGCGGAATCGATTCCGCCGTTACCGCCGGCCTTTGTGCGGCCACAGGCCTCGACGTCCACCTTCTCGAAATGCCCATCCACCAAGCCCCCGACCAAGTGTCGCGCGCCCAAGAATGGATGCAGTTTCTAGCGGATCGCCACGCGGCGGTCTCCGCCCGCCGCGTGGACCTCACGGCCGTCTTCGACGCCCATGTTGGGGCTTTGGCTTTGCCTGATTCCGCCCAGCGCAACCTCGCCCTCGCCAACACCCGCGCCCGACTGCGTATGGCCACCCTGTACGCAGAGGCCCAAAACCACGGCCTGCTCGTGGCCGGAACCGGCAACAAAGTCGAAGACTTCGGCGTCGGATTCTTCACCAAATACGGCGATGGCGGAGTCGATCTCAGCCCCATCGCCGACCTATACAAGTCCCAGGTTTACGAAGTAGCGCGTCACCTCGGAGTGCCCCTATCCATCCTCTACGCTCCGCCTACCGACGGCCTCTGGACCGACGGACGCACCGACGAAGACCAACTCGGAGCCACCTACGCCGAACTCGAATCCGCCATGGAATTCGCCCGCACCCACCACTGGACGCCCGAAACCACCGACGACCGCGCCTGGGCCACCACCCACGGCCTCACCGCCCGCCCCCTTGAAGTCTTTACCATTTTCACCCGCTTTCACCGCGCCAACCTGCACAAAATGAGGCCGATTCCGGTCTGCCACATAGCTGAGATTAGCTAGTTAGCAAGGTTGGCTGAGATTGGCTTGCAAGTAACTGGTTACTAGCACCTAGTTCGTACCTAAAAGTTCGGTTATAACCGGATTTTACTTTTTTTCTCGCGCTCTGAAATCGCTATATGATTCTGCATCAATACTTTAGTCAGCAAAGCCGTTTGCGAGAATCAAGCTCCAAAGGTGCCTTAGCCGCGAAGCGGCCCTAGCTTCGCAGCAGCTCTAGCCCAACGCCACAGGCGCAAGGGGCAAAAATCCAACGATCTATCCTTGCCAGCCTCGCCAACCTCGCTAAATAGCCAGCCTCGCCAACGAGTCAAACTTGCTAGCGAGCTACTTCAACGGCAACGGGTCTCCCGTCGCACTCGAAGGCAGGGCGATTCCGAGCAGCATCGACCACGTAGGTGCGATGTCGCGTGGGTGCACACGCTCCCAGCGCGAAGCATTCGCGGGGATCCCGGGACCCATAAATACTACCGGAACATGCGTATCATAGGCGTGGCCGGAACCGTGCGTACAGCCGTCCGTTCCATAGTCCATGTGGCCGGACTTGAGCTCGTAAAAGACCTGGCCGCTGCGCGCGTCAAAGGCGTTGCGGCGCTGCGCGGCTTTCGGGTCGCATGAATTCCGTACTTCTTCGGCGGTCCAGGCCATCTGGACAGCTGGGTGCTTCATGATGGCGTCGCGTACCAGCTCCCAATCGTCGTCGTCGCTGCTCTTGAGGTGGATTTGGTCGTTGCCGATATGCAGCACGCCGGGCTCGTCCAACTCGACACCGGCGATAAGGGCTCCGAACTGCGACTCGATCTCGTTTCCGGACCAGCTGCGCACCGCAAAACCGTCCAAACTAGCCTGGTTGGAGTTGTCGCAGGAACCGTGGTCGGCGGTGAGCGAAACGTAGTAGTTTCCGCGTCCAAGGCGAGCGTCGAGGGCATCAAAAAGTTGGCCGAGCTGCAGGTCAAGGCGAAGGTAGACGTCCATCAACTCCTGCGCGCGCGGACCCATCAGGTGACCCAGGTGATCGGGCGTTGAGAATGAAATGGCGAGCACGTCGGTGTGGGTTCCGCGACCCAAATTTTCGGCGTCGACGGCAGCCAATGCGACGTCGATGAGGATCTGGTTGCCGTAGGGCGTGTAGCGAATGAGGCCAGGATTGCCCGCGCCCAGGGCCGCGAGGTCGTAGGGGAACGAACCCTTCGCGGACCCGCGGATTTTGCCCTCATAGGGACGCTCGTCGGGCCCTGTGAAGGACTCATATACTGAGGGAGCCATCAAGCGTTCCCACGACCCCTTCAGGTAGCTGGCCGGGCTGTGCGCTGCATTGAACGCCTTAATCCACGCAGGAAGCTCCGAGGCGTAGTGCGACGACGTCACAAAACCCACCTGGTCATCCATCCAGAACGCGGCGTCGCCGTAGTGGCCGGCTGCGGTAATGGCTCCGCGGTCTTTGAGCGAAAATCCGTACACCCGGGAAGCGCCTACGCTGGCCCACTCCAACTCGTCGGTCCAGGTGGTTGAGCGAATGTTTTTAGGGCTGCGCTTGTCGGCTTCGCGGGTGCTGCCTACGGGCTGCACCTCAAGATCTTCGACGCAGTACACGGTCCGGCCGAGGGCGGGATCGTACCAGTCGTTGGCGATGATGCCGTGGTTGGACGGATCGGTTCCGGTGTACACCACCGCGTGGCCGGGCCCCGTGTAGGTGGGGGTGTGCGTGTAGTGCGCGTTGCGAAACACGTGGCCTTCCGCTACCAAACGCTTAAAACCGCCCGTGTACAGCGGAGCAAAACGCGTCAGGTAGTCGGCGCGCATCTGGTCGACCACGATCGACACCGCGAGCTTGGGTTTGGCGGCAGAAGCTTGCTTTTTGGACTGGCCTGTCGCTGTGGCCAGGGCCAACAGCATCGCCATCGTGGTAAGAAGGGTACGCATCATACCCCCAAAGTTAGGTTATGCTTCTTCGGCGGCTGTTTTCGCCGCGTTAAATCGGTCCTGCGCCTCAGCCCAGACTTCGAATTGGGCGTGCACGGCGTGCTGCAGTTCTTCGTAGTTCTTGAAAAACGTCGGATCCATACTGCGCTCCTTAAATACCTCGGGGTTGGCCACTTCGGCATCCATGGCGTCCAGCGCCGCTTGCGCGGCTTCGTAGGCCTTTTCGGCGGTTTCCATGGCCTTTTGGGCGCTCTTTAGCTCGGAATCCAAGCGCTTTTGGTCCTCACGGCTTCGCTTGGCTTCGGCCTTGGGTGCCGCGGCAGCTGCGCTGGCCGCGGCCGCCGCCTTCTGCGCGCCGGCCACTTCCATAGCGCGAAGCGATTCCACCTTGCGCTGCTCGAGGAAGTACTCGATTCCGCCCAAGTACGGCTTGATCTTGCCGTCGCGGAACTCGTAGGTCAGATTGCACAAACCCTCCATGAATTCGCGGTCGTGCGACACTACGATGAGGGTTCCGTCGTACTGCATCAGTGCCTGCTTGAGCACGTCCTTGGCCGCCATGTCGAGGTGGTTCGTCGGTTCGTCGAGAACCAAAAGGTTGATGGGGTTCAGCATCAGCTGGCAGAGCGCGAGGCGTCCGCGCTCGCCGCCCGAAAGCACGCGCACCTTCTTTTCGACGTCGTCGCCGGCAAACATGAAGTTGCCCAAAAGCTTGCGCGCGTTCTTGCGAATCTCGTCCGGAGCCGCATCTTCAATCGTCTCGAGTACGGTCTTTGTGCCGTCGAGTACCTCAGCCTGGTTCTGGGCGTAGTACCCGAGCTGCACCTGGTGGCCCCACTCAATCTTGCCGTCGTAGCCGAGTCCCTCGGTCAAGATTTTCACCAACGTCGACTTGCCCTGGCCGTTTTGGCCCACAAAGGCAATCTTTTGGCCGCGCACAAATTCCACGTCAAGGCCGCGGAGCACGTGCTTGGGACCGTAGTGCTTGTGGATTCCCTGCAGGCGGGCCATAATCTTGCCTGAATGCGGTGCGGGCGGAAACTTAAAGCGCATCTGCCGGGTGTCCTCGTCGTCGACTTCGATGACCTCGATTTTGTCGAGCTTTTTGATGAGCGACTGTGCGAACGAAGCCTTACTGGCCTTAGCCCGGAACCGTTCCACCAGCTCTTGCGTGTGCTTGATTTCTTTGTCCTGGTTGGCCTTGGCTTGGCGCTGCTTATCGCGGATTTCGTCGCGAAGCGTCAGGTACCTGAAGTACGGAACATTGTAGTCGTAGCTCTTACCGAGCACAATCTCGAGGGTGCGGTTGGTCGCGTTGTTCAAGAAGGTCCGGTCGTGCGAAACCAGAATGATAGCCTGGTTGCTCTCGGCCAAAAATTCTTCGAGCCACAAAATCGATTCGATGTCGAGGTGGTTCGTCGGTTCGTCCAAGAGCAGTACGTCGTGGTGCTGCAGCAGGATTTTGGCGAGTTCCACGCGCATTTGCCAACCGCCCGAAAACGAATTTAGCGGTTGGTGAAAGTCGGTCGCCTTGAATCCGAGGCCCAAGAGCACGCGCTCAAGATCGGCCTGGTAGGTGTAGCCACCGATATGCTGGTAGCGCTCCTGAGCATGGTGAAAGCGCTCGAGCAAGTTCATGTAGGCGTCGCTCTCGTAGTCGGTGCGCGTGCCCATTTCGGCGGTCATGGACTCGATGTCAGCCTCGAGGCGCTTGATTTCGACAAAGCTTGAGGCGGCCTCTTCCCACACGCTGGCGTTGGGTGCAGGAGGCATATCCTGCGTCAAAAATCCGATGCTGAAGTCGCTCGGGAAGCTGATTTTGCCTGTATCAGGCTTGTACCGACCCGCGATAAGTTTGAGAAGGGTGGATTTTCCGGCTCCGTTGCGCCCCACTAGACCGATGCGGTCTCCTGGGTTTACTTGGAACGAAATCCCTTTAAAAAGGTCCGATCCGCCAAAACTCAAACTAACTTGGTGTACACTCAGCATAAGGGTGACAAAAGTACCACGATTCCCCGAGGCGCGAGGGGTAAATTTGCACTCAGAACCCCATTCACCCTACACCCCATGAAATTGATCGGAAAAGGCAGCAAGCCCTACAGCATTGCGACCGCAAAATGCCCCAAATGCCACGAGGGTGAAATGTTTATGGACCCCAATCCGTACCACCTTCGCAACATGGACAAGATGCACGCCTCGTGCAGCGTCTGCGGCCAGGACTACGAGCCCGAACCCAACTTTTACTACGGAGCCATGTACGTGTCCTACGCCTATACCGTGGCCCTGTTTGTGGCTGTGTACGTCATCTTCGGAATTTGGATCGGCTGGTCCATGTGGCCCACCGTCGGAGCCCTCGCGGGCACCCTAGTCGTGCTTGGACCCTACCTCTTTCGCGTCGCCCGAGTCACATACCTCAACTTTTTTGTCCACTACGACCCAGAAGCAGCGCCCAAGCGCTGATCCCAAAGCTCCTGAGCGAGTAGGGGAGCGTGCAGCGTGCCGCGCGACCCGAGCCCATTTAGCATTCCTAGTGTGGGGTGCTCGGGGTGCCATCCCCAGCGCGGCCGTCGGTCCTGCGTGTTGGGTCGGATTCCGGTCCACTGCCCTTGCACCTCAATGCCACCTTCAACCCACGCACGGGCGGAATTTAGCAGCTCTTCTGCCTGGCTTGCGTTGGCCTCGGGCGGATCCTGGTCGCCGTGCTCGATGCCCCAACCAAATGAGGCCCCCAGCTGGTAGCTACCACCAGTTTCCGGAAGCAAAAAGTGGCTTCGGTGCAGCATCACACCCGGATCTACGAACAGCCCCACTCTAAGTCCTTGGCCCCACGTACGGGCAAAACCCAGCGGACCCCAAAAGTGCTCTGTCCAGCGCGCTTGGTATCCCTCGGCCAACAGTACGCGGTCAAAGCGCTCCGACCCGTTGATCGTCCATAATCCGTCACCTTGGGGTTCAAGGCGCTCGACGGACTCGTTGCGAACTTCAACTTGGGCGCGCATGTGCTCGAGAAAACCGACCACATTCAGTCGAAAGCTACACCTGACTTCGCCAATGCCGACTCCGTGGATTCCGGCCGGAACCGGGTTCACCGCTCCTAAAAATTCACCCAGTGCGGGATGATCGCTCAGCGCCTGCCAGTCGTTGAGTTCCTGAATCGTACGCAACACCTCATAAATAGATCCCGAGGAACGCAGTTCGAAGGGGTAGGTCTTAAGCGCGACTTCTAGGGCCTCTGCAGCGCGCCAGACCACGCGCCTCCGCTTGAGCACAATCGGATTCACTAAGCCCGTGGCGACCCGTGACGAGCACCGGGGGCCCGCTACGTCGAAGACCACGAGAGCCACTCCATGCGGTGCTGTGGCAGCGATGCATGCCCCTGCGATTCCAAAGCCTACCAGAGCAATGCGTTCCATTTCGGGCGCAAGTTAGGAGCAAAAAAAAAGCCACCCGAAGGTGGCTCTTTGGAATGGCATTCGATTAGAACTGCCAGTAGTCGTGCTCGCGGTTGCGCAGGTCTTCGCGAATGCGCTTGGACTCAAGCAACTGCTCCATCGGATTGTTAATCTTGTAGTCCTTGATCTCGCGGTCGTAGACGTTGTCTTCTTTGGTCACTACTGCATTGAAGTAACGCATCTGAAAAATCTGGTCAAACGTCAAACGGCGCGTGTTGTTGTTCGGATTGTAGGCGATGTTCGTGGCAAAAGCCTGGCGTGCATCGGGGAACCATACCCAAAACAAATTGACGATATCGCCCTCTTGCGGATCCTTAATCACCGGCGAAATACCGATGATGCGGCTCTTGAGTTCGCCACGCTGCTTATCAAAGTACCAATCGCTCTTAATATCCCACGCCACGATGTTGTTGGACTTCACCTCGATGGAGTCGATCGCCAAGATGGTACCGTCGTCGTTGTCGCGAATGGTGTCGATGCGAAACAGGCGTCCCCCCACTTCATTCATCGTCAAAGGACGCAAGAACATATCGTCGTCGTACACCTCAGTGATGCTGCCCTCGCTCAAGATGGCATCCTTCATCACGTCAAACAGAGACTTACGGTCGGGCAAGGCCTGAATGGGGTAGTACAAAGGGTGGTTGAGCTTTTCTAGGGTGAAAATTCGCTCCCAGTGGCGCTTTGACCAGAGCATGTCGTCCTGGCGCAAGTGCGGGTAGGGAACCACACGGGTTTGCGAGTAGTGAATGTCGGACTTGGGAATCAAGCCGTCATCCTGCGGAGACAGTACCTGGGCTTCGAGGGTTGCACCCGCGAAGAGGACCGCCAATAGGAATGCGATTTTTTTCATACTTACTGAACGTCGAGGACGATGTTAGAAATGTTTTCAATGCGCGCACCAGCAGGGGTGTTTGCTCTGATCTTACGAATGGTAACCGAAGATCCTGGTTTCAAACGTGTAATTTGGTCACGCATGTCGTTCGGAATTTTATTGCCTTTGACTTCGACAGCTGGCTTTCCTTCAAACTTGATGTCGAACCCTGTAACAGTCAATGGCAGGTCAAATGGGAAATCCTGGTATTCAGCTTCGATAACTCCCTTTGAAAGCAAGCTCGATGAAATCAAACCATCTTTCTTTTTGTAGATCGTTCCGACCGCTTGAGGAAGTCCCTTGATGCGGTAGACCTTAGAACCTGCTTTGCGGGTCTTACCGTCAGCTTCTTTAACGTTAACGGTAATGGTTACTTCCTTCCCTTCAACTTTTGTAACGTTAGCAACATAATTACCAGCCTTGCCTGAAATGCCCGGACCAGAGACCATCAGGTTTTCGGGAGCCACACCTGGCACCGATACTTCGATGGGGTTATCTACGTTCCGGTAAAGTACGTTCATCTTGGTGGCAGCGATAACAACGCTTGGTGGAGCTACCGTGTAGGTCAATTCGAAGGGGTAGTCCTTGTCACCACCAGGAACACGCATGCTACCCTTCAACGTTTTAGTCCCATTACCTGAACCTTGGATCCGAATCTTACCCACGCCTTCTTCAATAGACTGAGGAGTAACACCGCGGAACTCAGGATTGCGGCCTTTGTCGTAGGCAGCGAGAAATACGTCGGCCTCGAGATAGTCACCTTGAGTGACATACGTGCTGCGCGGCATCACTACGGCGCGAACGTTGTCAAACTTTAAGGTATTGGCGTCGATCTGGCCATAGAGGTGCTCGACAGTCTTGGCTTCCATACGGCGAACGCGTGACTGTAAATCGGTCAAGAATGGAACCACGCCTGCAAGCGGTAGCTCAGCAAACGTCGCGCGCTCCCACGACATCTTTTTGCCTTCTACGACTTCATCTCCAAAGGTGAACGTCTCATCGATGATGCGCTTCATGGTCGCATCGCCGTCTGATTGGCCTTCAAGAAACGTACGAAACGCTGTAAGCCTTTCTTTGATTTCTTTGGCTTTACCTTGGCCACCAATGCTCTTGTCGTTCAAGAGGTAGTTCTCAGGAATATCGCGGTTATCTGCTCCTTTATAGCGACCTTCTTCGTCAAGCCCACCAGTTAACGCGATCATCTCTTCTTTGGTAGAAGCCAAAAGAGCAAAAATTTCGTCCGACTGAGACTTCACTTGCTTCGCGCGCTCATTGATGGGCACGGCACGGGGGTTTTCTGAGACCTGAGCTTGAATTGCTTCGTACAGTGTAGCTGTTCCGCGCTCTACCGTAGTTACGGTAGCGTTCATACCAAGGTCAAGTTTGGCGAGCACCCGCAGGATGTCCTTTGAAACGTTCAAAGCAAGCATTGCGGTCAACACGAGGTACATCATGTTGATCATCTTTTGCCGCGGGGAAATAGTGCCTGATGCCATTATTTAGTTTGTATCTAGATTACAAGGAGTTGTCTGCGTATTGAAGTTCCGATTAGGCGCGAACGCTCATGGCGGTCAGCATGTTGCCGTATACGGAATTCAATTGAGCAAGGTTCTGGCTAAGCTTCGTAACCTCTGCAGAAAGTGATTCTGCACTTTGAGCTGAAGCACCAAGCTTCTCTAGCACTGCACTTTGAACTTCCATTTGGCTTGCAGAACTCTCGAGCTGTACAGCGTAGAGTGCATTCAGTGCTTCCATGTTCTTGGCTGCGGCTCCGAGTTGCTCGCTGTACGCGGCAGTGGCACCTGCTGCATCCGTTGCCTTGTTCAGTGAGCTGGCAGTCTCGCTCAATCGCTGCATGCCAGCGGACAGGCTTTCGAGCAATTCGGGGCCAATTTTGGCGTCCTCAAGCATACGGTCAAGTTCCTGAGTCGTGCTCAAACCTGAAGAACCTTTGCGAGCCTTCTTTTCTTTAGCTGGCTCGTTCTCAAGCTCGGGGTATGCAAGTGTCCAATCGTACTCTTTAGGTTGTGCTTCAAATGCAGAGATGGCGAAGATCACAGCTTCTGTAGTCAAACCAATGATGAGCATTAGGTCAGCTCCCTTTAGGTGGATAATCTTAAATAGTGCACCCATGATAACCACAGCTGCGCCCAAACCATAAAGTTTGGTCATAAAGTTCTTAAAGCGCTTACCGTTTACATCAATTAAAGCCATGGTGAAGAAATATTGAGGTTAAGATTGAGGGGGTTGTTGGTTGTTCTTAAAAATCTTTGCGGTCGCGGCCAAGGAAGCTTTGAACCGTGCGGAATCCGATGTACGACTTAGCCGTATCCTGGTATTCGTAGTCGCGCATTCCGTTTTGCATGAAGATGGCCACGTCCTTCCACGATCCACCGCGAATGACTTTGCGCTTCATGGTAACTGGATCTGATTCAGCGGCGTTGTACTTGAAGTCGGGGTTGAGGTCAGCGACAAAGAAGTATGATGCTTCGTCCCATGCGGTGCTCGTCCATTCGGCAACGTTGCCGGCCATGTCATAAAGACCGTATCCATTGGGCTCGTAGCTGTGAACACGTACAGGGTGGAATCCGCCATCCGCAACGAGGTTACCGCGACCAGGCTTGAAGTTGGCCAAGAAGCAACCCTTACTGTTGGTGGTGTAGGGTCCGCCCCATGGATAGGTTGTAAGCTCAAAGCCTCCGCGTGCTGCGTATTCCCACTCTGATTCAGTTGGTAGGCGGAATTCGTTCTCAATGAAGTCATTGTTTTGCTTCAAGTACGTGTTGCGGTAGTGCGTCCTCCAGTTGGCAAATGCAGTAGCCTGCTTCCAGCTCACGCCAACCACAGGGTACTCGTCGTAGGCCGGGTGCCAGAAGTAGTTGTCGTGAAGGTGTTCGTTGAACGAGTACGTGAAGTCAGAAATCCATGCCAAGGTGTCGGGGTAGACGTTCACGATTTCGCTCACAAAGAAGCTTGAACGATCGGAAACTTTCTTACCATTTTTAATGTAATCGCGGTACGAGAAGGTGCGTCCGTCGCCGTCTGCGTCACGGAAGTCCTTCTGCCAGCGGTTTTCTTTCGAAGCAGCCTTTTGCTTGTCTACCCAGAAGTGCAGATAGTTGAGTTGGCGTGAATCAATACTGCGTCCTCCTAAAAATCGCTCTTCTGGAGATAGGTACATTGACTCAATAATTTCGGTGTACTCCTCTGAGGGGTAGCGAGTATTATCCCAAACGAGACGTCGCGACCAGTCCAGGTAGGTCTGCATACTGTCCGGGTAGTTCAAACCAACGTACTCTTCAAAGTAGGTCGGGTTGTTCATGTCCGCATAGTTGATGTACTCGAATTCTTCAACCATCCCTTCAGCGAGGCGGTAGCGCAAAATTGAGTCGCGAACCCAGTGTACGAATTGGCGGTACTCGTTGTTGGTAATTTCGGTTTCGTCCATGTAAAATCCAGACACTGACACGGACTTGGTTGAGGCGGTGAGTGTGGCAGGTACATCGACGTCGGAATTACCCATGGCGAAGTGACCTTGAGGAATGTAGACCATTCCGTAGGGGTCCGAAGGATAGAAGTCGGGACGGTCTTGTACGCCCACTAGTTCCCCGTGGTCGCCTCCCGAGCAGGATGCGAGAACTACCGCTGCCACAGCGGCAAGCGAGAAGGGATTAAACATTTTTACGTGCATCATGGCAATGAATTAACGTCGTTGAGGGCGCGATATTACAAAAATCTTGGGTTACGATAACTTCCATTCACTCTGGGAGGGATTTCGATCGTAAAGCAATAGGTGAGAAAAAGTTCGTGAGAGCCTGAAGAATAGGCACTTAGGCTAGAAGTGGTCAAGTCGTACGAATACGAAGCGCGAAGCGCTGGCATGATCTGGTAACCCAGCATTAGGCTAATCGCATCTTGATTCCTCCAGCCAAGGCCCGCGTAGAGCTTTTCCATGATCAACGCATTTGCATTGAGGTCCATGGTGATATTAGAATTCAAATCCGACTTTAAGAGAATGCTTGGAGTAATTTGAATTGGGGTAGAGGTTGGTAGATCAAAAGTGGCTCCGCCTGTGAGGAAGTAGTGCATTTTGCTCTGAAATCGCGCACCAGTTCCAAAACTTGCTGAACTCTGAAGTAGGCGGCTTGACGAAAGGCCAGCGAACCAACGGTCGTTGGTGTAGTAGGCTCCGAAGTTGAGTTCGGGAGTAAAAGAGGTTGCACCCGAGTTCATTACCGCGGGATCAGAGGGGTTGTCGGGAAAAATCCAAGTCGCTTGGCGAACGTTTTTGTTTTTGAAGTCGACGGCGAGTCCCAGACCGAGGGTTCCGCTACCTAATTCAAGTTGGTAGGCATAGCCTACGGCAGCAGAAATATCTTCAAAAAATCCAATGCGGTCGTTGACGACGTTGACCATGAGGCCACCGTGCAAGAGGTCGACAGGAATGGATGCGTTTAGGTTCTGCGTAGTTGGTGCACCGTCAAATCCGACCCACTGAAGGCGTTGACCTAAATTGATGCAAATGCCATCGCCCGTGCCCGCAACGCCTGGATTGAAGCCAAGTCTGTTGTGGTAGTACTGGGTGAACTGAACGTCCTGCTGCGCCCATAGCGCGCTGGATATCAGCACCAAAGCACTTGCAATAAGGGATTTCAAACGGTACATTCGGTGGGTCAGGGTCTTGCGAATCAGCGCTAAAAGTAGCAAATATTTAGTTTGCACGTTACAATCCGCGCCGAACAATGCGCCACCATACGTTGGGTATGCTTCCACTTTGTGCCAGTTCGTAGTCGTCGTGAGAGCACGGAACCAGCTGGTGCCGAGCATTTTCAGATGGATTGTTGGGTACTTCGATCCACCAGCGCATACTGAGCGGAGACTTGTAAAAAACCATTTCGCCTTGATCGTTGGGTAGTAGCACGGTGAATTTGAGGTTCTCACTTTTAGGGCGCAGCGGGAAGTCGGCTACGCGGCCTGCCACACCATCTATAAAGTACCAAAGACCTTGGGCCCAAAGATGTGCGTTTTGGCCGTCGAGGTCGCGAGATCCAACGAAGTCGGTTAGGCAAAGGCTGCTGAGCTTATCGCTAAAGCCGGCGAAGCGCAGTAAGGCACAAAACGACTCGCCGCTGAGGCCGTTGGGGTTGGCTTCGTGCTGGGCTGGTGCGTCGGCGGCTCGAACTGCCGCGTTGTGCACAATGGTCATGTCGGCGTCGCGCAACCAGGGTTCCGCGCGGTGAATGGGCTGCATTTCGCCCACGCGGTGTACTTCGAGGTGCATTTTCTCGGCGAGGTCCAGTGCAGATTGCGGAACAAAGTAGCTCTGGTGGGCCAGGTGACTCACGTGAAAGAGGTGGAAGGGCTTGTGTGTGAGCAGGTGTGCGAGCAGGTTGCTGCGGTCGGGCAAGCTGTGGTCGTCGCCGAGCGAAAGGCGCGAGTTGATCAAGCACGCATTAATCGTTTGCTCCATCTTTCCGTAAGCGCGGTAGACGCCCAAGGGCCAGTCGGATCCCGCGCCCATGAACACGGGAATGCATCCGTACTTAAGCACTTCAAGTGCCAATTCCTCTACGGCTACCATGGTATCAATGCGATCCCGCCCAGGTCTAAGGTTTCCGAGGTCCACGACACGAAGGTCCCAGGGGCCCCAATAAAGCGGGTATAGGGCACGTCGCACGCTGTCGGCGACATCGTGGGCTGCTGCACGCTGTTCCGGAACACCGATAAGTGCGATGCGGGCACCTCTTAGGTCAGGGAGCTCATCGCGGTTAAGTTGAATGCTGGCGCCCAGCGTTTCTGAGGGCCACTGCTGGCTAAAGTCCAGCGGAACGGGTTCAAGCCATTCAGTCCCCATTGCTTACTTTTTAGAGCGTGTACTTGCAGCGCGGCCCTTGGTTTTGCTCGCGGATTTGCGCGCAGGTTTTCCCGCAGATTTCGCTGCAGTCTTGCCGCGGCCTTTGGCGCCGGTGCTGGGTTGGTGCTTTGCGATAAGTTGGAGTACGTCGCCGGCAGTGAGCGATTCGGGCTCGGTTCCGCGCGGAATTTTCACGTTCTCTTTATCCCACTTCAAGTAAGGGCCAAATCGGCCCTTGCGGAGCTCGACCTCGCCTTCAGGCGTAGAAAAGATTTTCATGACGGCGGCAGCAGCTGAGGCAATCTTCGCCTGAACCAACTCTATGGCTTCTGCCTCAGTGACGCTCAAGGGCGTCATTGGGGCGGTGATGCTCGCAAACGTCTTATCCCATTGCACGTAGGGCCCAAATCGACCAAAGTTGGCGCGCAGCGGCTTGCCTTCGAACATACCAACAACACGCGGTAGGCGCAGCAGCTCAAGGGCCTCGGGAAGCGTGATTTTGTCAAGCGTGTAGGGTTCGGGGATTCCGACGAACTTGGCATCGGCCTCGTCTCCGTCTCCGCCTCCGAGCATGACCACAGGGCCAAAACGGGCAAGGCGGGCCGACACTTGGCGTCCGCTTTCGGGATGGGTTCCGAGTACTCGGATCGAACGAACGCGCTCGCTCTCTTCAGACTGCGTGACCAGTGGGTGGAACTTCGAATAGAAGTCGCCCAAAATGGTCTGCCACTCGGCGCGGCCCTCAGCCACTTCGTCAAATTGGGCTTCCATCTTGGCGGTGAACGAGTAGTCCATGACACCGCCGAAGTGGTCCACGAGGTAGTCAGTCACGAGGTTGCCAATGTCAGTGGGCACCAGGCGGCCCTTGTCCGAACCGAATTTTTCTTCGCGCTGCGCCCAATTCCACTGGCTTCCGCCGGTCCATTCGGCAAATGCCACATGACGAACTTCGCCTTCGCGTACGCCCTTGGCGACGTAGCCGCGCTTCTGGATGGTTGAAATAGTTGGAGCGTAGGTCGACGGGCGGCCAATGCCCTCTTCTTCAAGTGCCTTGACCAAGGTGGCTTCGGTGAAGCGCCCCGGAGGACGCGTGAAGCGCTGCGTGGCCGTGGCACTGCGGAGTTCCACCGCGTCGCCCTGCTTGAGCGGCGGAAGCATTCCGGCCTCGTCCTCTTCTTCGTCGACGCCTTCGCGGTACACCTTGAGGAATCCTTCGAAGGCGATCATTTCGCCGCGGGCGATGAACTCAGCCGCGGAATTACTCAAGTGCGCCACCGTGCGGTCGATCTGGGCGTCCGCCATTTGGCTTGCAAGCGTGCGCTTCCAAATGAGTTCGTAGAGTTTTTTCTCTGCCGCATCGCCACCGGCGGACTTCACCATCATGTTGGTCGGGCGAATGGCCTCGTGCGCCTCTTGGGCCCCTGCACTTTTGGTCGTGTAGCGACGGGTTTGGGCGAAGTTGGCACCGTACATCTCGGTGATGGCGCTTCGGGCGCCGTTCACGGCTTCGTCCGACAGGTTCACGGAGTCGGTACGCATGTAGGTAATATGTCCGTTCTCGTAGAGTTTTTGTGCCAGGCTCATGGTGCGGCTCACGGCCATTCCGAGCTTGCGCGACGCCTCTTGCTGCAGGGTTGAGGTGGTAAACGGAGCCGCCGGCTTGCGCGGCGCTGTCTTTTGCTCGAGGCTAGCGACGGTGAATCCGCCGCGATTTAAGGCGGATGCAAGGGCATTCACAGCGGCTTGGTCGCCCAAGGATCCGTGGTATTCGGCGCTGAACCCGGTTCCGTTCGGAGCCGCAAAGCGGCCTTCCATACGAAAGTCGATGTCCGAGACAAACTGCTCAATGGCACGCTCGCGCTCCACGATCATACGAACGGCTACGGACTGCACCCGGCCTGCGCTGAGACCGGTGCGAACCTTCTTCCAGAGGACCGGTGAAAGCTCAAAGCCCACGAGGCGGTCGAGCACCCGGCGCGCCTGCTGGGCGTTCACCAGGTTCATGTCGATGCTTCGGGGGTTGTCTACGGCCTTGAGAATGGCCGTTTTGGTGATTTCGTGAAAGACGATGCGCTTGGTTTTGCTCATGTCGAGGTCCAGTGCCTCGGCCAAGTGCCACGAAATAGCTTCCCCCTCGCGGTCCTCATCACTCGCGAGCCAGACAGTCTCTGCAGTCTTAGCAAGCTTGCGAAGTTGGGCGACCACATCCTTTTTGTCGTCGCTCACCACGTACTCGGGTTCGAAGCCTTTGGCGACGTCGATGCCGATTCCGCGCTCTGGCAAGTCGCGAATGTGCCCAAAGCTGGAACGCACGGTGAAGGCGCTCCCGAGGTATTTTTCAATGGTCTTCGCTTTGGCGGGCGATTCGACGATGACGAGATTTTGGGACATGAGCAGAGTTTTACGCGTACAAAGTAACGTTCGGAATTTCGGCTAAGCATTTAAAAATTGGTGCTGACATTTTGTCGCGTTAGCTCGGACGTAGTCCGTATTTTTGCGGCATGTCCAAAATTTCTGAACTCGAACGTACCCCGCTCGGCGAAGAGCGCCAAGGTGAAGTCATGATCCGCGAAGGCCTGGGTCAGGGTAAAAAGCTCTACCTCGAGTCCTACGGGTGCCAGATGAATTTTTCGGACAGCGAGATTGTCGCGTCCATCCTTCAGAAAGACGGCTACGAGACCACAAACAACCTCGAGGAGGCCGACTTGGTGCTGCTCAACACCTGCTCGATTCGCGAGAAGGCAGAGCAGACGGTGCGCAACCGCCTGGACCAGTTCAATACGCTAAAGGCCAAAAATCCCGAACTCAAAATTGGCGTTTTGGGCTGCATGGCTGAGCGTGTCCGTGAAAAGTTTTTTGACGAAGAAAAGCTTGTGGATCTTGTGGTGGGCCCCGACGCCTACCGCGACCTGCCTAACCTGCTCGAGGAGTTGGATGGCGGACGCAAGGCCGTCAACGTCATCTTGAGCAAAGAAGAGACGTACCATGACATCGAACCGGTTCGCCTTGGCGGAAACGGCATCACCGCCTTTGTGAGCATCACCCGTGGCTGCGACAATATGTGTACGTTCTGTGTGGTTCCGTTTACCCGCGGACGCGAGCGGAGCCGCGATCCGCAGACCATCGTCGAAGAGGTTACCCAGCTCTGGAGCGAGGGCTACCAAGAGGTTACGCTCCTCGGACAGAACGTCGATTCGTACTTGTGGTACGGGGGCGGACTCAAAAAAGACTTTAGCAAAGCAAGTCCGATGGCGCAGGCTACTTCGGTGCACTTCGCCGACCTTTTGCACCTTGTCGCCAAGGCGGTGCCCGATATGCGCATTCGCTTCTCGACCAGCAATCCGCAGGATATGAAGGACGAGGTGCTGCACGCGATTGCGGCGCACCCCAACATTTGCAAGTACATTCACCTGCCGGTGCAGAGCGGATCTTCGCGGATTCTCAAAGAGATGAACCGCGGCCACAACCGCGAAGAGTACTTCGCGCTGATTGACCGAATTCGCCGGATTATTCCGGGTTGTGGGCTTAGTCAGGACATGATTGCGGGCTTCCCTGGCGAAACCGAAGAAGACCACCAGGACACGCTGAGCCTGATGGAGTACGTGAAGTACGACTTCGGCTACATGTTCGCCTACTCAGAGCGCCCCAACACGTTTGCGGCCCGCAAGATGGAGGACAATGTTCCGCTCGAGGTTAAAAAGCGACGATTGAACGAAATCATCGCGCTGCAGCAGCAGCACAGCGCAGAGCGCAATGCGGCGTACGTGGGCCAAACCGTAGAGGTTCTGGTCGAAGGCCGTTCGAAGCGCAGCGAAGAGGATTTGTTTGGCCGCACCACGCAGAACACGGTGGTGGTGTTTCCGCGCGAAGACTACCGCGCCGGGGAATGGGTCAACGTCACGATCGAACGCAGTACCGCTGCTACCTTGCTGGGTAAAGCGGTCGGATACGCACGCCCTCCACGCCGATGAAAACGTTTACAACTACGCTACTTCTCATACTGGCCTTCGCGGCCGGAGCCCAAACACGCCTGCCCGACGGGACGGTTCAGGATTTGACCCTAGAACTGGGACTGCGCGCCGAAGCCATCAAGCAATCGGGAATCCTTCGACTCTGTGTCGCCAAAGAAGGGCAGTGCATCGAAAACCTCACATTGGGATTCACGGTACGCGTCTACGATGCCAAGGGAACAGAAGTGTGGAATTCCCTCTGGACTGGGCGAACGTTGGACTTGAAGTTTAAGAAACCGGTTCCGACCGCACACAAAGTGGTGGTCGAGGCAACCTCGGCCCAGGTGGTCAACAAACTCACGGGCAACCCGATCAGTACGGGCAAGCCCCTCAAACTCGAATTTGTAGTCGAATGACGGTTCAAGAGGTAAAGCAGCGTTTTGGCATCATCGGAACCCAGCCTGCCCTTGATCGCGCCGTGTTTAAGGCGATTCAGGTGGCGGCAACCGACATATCGGTGCTGGTAACCGGCGAAAGTGGGGTAGGTAAAGAGAACATCCCGAAGATTATTCACCACCTGTCGCACCGCAAGCACGCGCCCTTGGTTGCAGTGAACTGCGGGGCTATCCCCGAGGGAACCATTGATTCAGAACTCTTTGGCCACGAAAAGGGGTCGTTCACCGGAGCGACCGGCGCTCGCAAGGGCTACTTTGAAGAGGCCGACGGCGGTACCATTTTTCTCGACGAGGTCGGCGAGCTACCCCTCGGCACTCAGGTGCGCTTGCTTCGCGTGCTCGAAACCGGTGAATTCATCAAGGTCGGTTCGTCCAAGGCCCAGAAGGTGAACGTGCGCGTTGTCGGTGCCACGAACGTCGACATGCTCGAAAAAATCGACAAGGGCCAGTTTCGCGAGGATCTCTACTACCGCCTTAACACGGTAGAAATTTCGCTTCCGCCGCTTCGCGAGCGCAAGGGTGACATCCACCTGCTCTTTCGCAAGTTTGCGCAGGACTTTTCGCAGAAGTACCGGGTTCCGGCCGTGCGCCTTTCGGATGAGGCAGTGCACGTACTCGAAACCTACCGCTGGCCCGGAAACATTCGCCAGCTGCGCAACCTCGTCGAACAGCTGTGCGTGGTCGAGAGCGACCGTGAAATCAACGCCGAGGTGCTGCGCCAGTACATTCCCGAAATTGACCGCCGAAGCGTGCCAGCCCGCCGCGACGACGCCCTTTCGCAGTCGGAATTTCAAACTGAGCGCGAAATTCTGTACAAGGTCTTGTTTGACATGCGCAACGACCTGAACAACCTCAAGCAGGTGGTGGCCGGAATCGCGGGCGGTAGCTTTCAGGCTCCTCAGGCGCAGCCTGCTGAGACTTCGCTTCCGGTGCTGCGCCACAGCGAACCGGCGTCGGTACCGGAGGTTCCGCGCTACATGGATTTGCCGCAGGACGACGACGAAGAGACCCTCGACGTTGACTCGGCCGTCGAGCCCGACGAGCGCCTGTCGCTTCAGGACCTTGAACTTGACACCATTCGCCGCGTACTCGAGCGCCACAAAGGCCGTCGCAAGAACGCCGCCGCAGAGCTCGGAATCAGCGAGCGCACCCTCTACCGCAAAATCAAGCAATTCGGCCTCGACTGATGCGAAACCTGTTGCTTGCCCTCGTCGTTCTGCTCGCTGCCTCGTGCAAAGGCGGGTATTCGTTTACCGGAGGTGACGTAGGCAATGCCAAAACGCTGAGCGTGGCCGCTTTTGGCAACACGTCAGACCTGATTAATCCGATGGTCGCCCAGCGCTTCACAACCGAACTTCAGACGGTGATGGTGCGCCAGACACCACTGTCGCTGGTAGGTCGTGACGGCGACCTGCAGTTTGGCGGAGCCATCGTGGAGTACAGCGTCCGCTCTGAAGCCCCCGCCGCCAACGACCAAGTGGCGCAAAGCCGCCTGAGCATGAGTGTCGAGGTAGAATTCGTGAATACCCTTGACGACAAAAAATCGTTTACCCAGCGTTTTTCTGCGTTTCGCAACTTCCCGGCGTCCACCGACCTGCGCAGCGTCGAGGACGCCCTCGTCGAAGAGATGGTGAGCGAGTTGAGCGACAAAATCTTTAACCGAGCCCTCGTTCAATGGTAGCCGCCGACGTACAACGCCTCGAGGCCCTTTGGTCGAACCCTTCGCTCGTTGCGGCCTCAGACATGCCGTGGCTTTCAGCCTTAGTTGAGGCGAATCCTGCGGCGCTTCCCCTTTGGTGGCTGTACCTGCGTGCGGTACAAAAGGCGGAATCTCCTCAATTCACCCAAGTCCTGCACCGCTGCGCGTCGCTTAGCCCCAACCGATCAGCCTTGATGGCATGGGTTGAAGAACCCTTACAGCCGGTGGCTTCGGGCGAAGCTGTTTCGAGCAAAGCAGTTTCTGGTGAACCGGTTTCTAGTGAATCGTTTCTAGTTTCTGGAGGTTCTTCAGGAGTTTTGGATCAAGAGCCACAAGAAACGAGTAGCGAGAAACAGCAAGTAGCGAGTGCCGAAGAATCGCACGTAGCGATTAGCCAGAAACTGACGGTAGTCAATCAGCCGCAAGAAACGAGTGCCGAGAAACCGGCAACAGATGAAAAAGAGCAACCTGCTCGCCCCGAACCTAAGGCTACCAATGCGGCAACGCTGAATTTGGATTCGCTGCCTGAGAGGGTGAGGGAACAAATTCTACGGGCGCGTGCTGCTCGGGCCCAATTGGCTGAAGTAGGATTTGGTTCTGCGCCAAGTGCACCCAAGGTTGAGCTCGTTGCTCCAGTTCCGCCCAAGGTTGAGCCAGTACCGGCGGCAACTAATCCCGTGGACCCAACGCCGGAACCTAATCCTCTTCCGCCTGCTGTGCGCACCACGGAACCAGCCGCGAAGAAGCCTAAGAAGGAGACTGCTCAAGCGAGCCAAGTAGCGAACGAGCTAAGCTCACCATCAAGCCTTAGCCCCTTTGCACAGTTTGTGGCCAACCTAGAAGGGTCGTCGTCTTCCCCAAAAGGGTCAGAGCTTATTGACCAGTTTTTATCGGCGAACCCAAAGATTAGTCCGCTCGCAAAAGATGCTCCGGCACCCGAAGTGCGGACCGAACCGGATGCCAACGTGACCGGCCTTGTGACAGAGACTTTGGCCCGCATGTACGCCGAACAGGGTCACGCCGCCAAGGCAATTCAGGCCTACGAAATTTTAAAGCTTCGAGTTCCCGAGAAAAGTTCGATATTTGCCGCCCGCATTGAAGCGCTTAAAACCAAATAAATTAGAAGACTATGACTTCGTTGTTTATGATTCTTATCGCCGTAGTTAGCATCCTCCTCATGCTGGTGGTGCTTGTTCAAAGCCCAAAAAGTTCGGGCATGGGCGCGAGCTTCGGTGGCGGCGCGACCTCAATGATGGGCGGTGTCAAGCGTACCGCGGACTTTTTGGAGCGCGCAACGTGGGGATTGGCGATTGCACTCTTCGCGTTAGTGCTTTTGGTGAACATGCTCAACCCTGGTGCGGCCTCAACTTCGGCTCCGGAATCTGCAATGGAAGAAGTACTCGACGACGCTCCTGAGACTCCAGTACAGACGCCAGGACAAACTCCAGCGCAGCCCGCGGCCACCGACCTTCCTGAGTCGGCTGAGTAATTCCACTTCTGACAAAATTTCGCAAGGGCGCTGACATAATGTCGCGCCCTTTGTGCTTTTAGACCCTTGGCACGACCTGTGCAACGTGAGGTGCGAACTCCGAAGAGGGGTTCGTAACTACGAATAACCAAACTAGAATAGACACTATGGCTGATTTGACCATTCGTCCACTGGCTGACCGCGTGATTATTGAGCCCGCGGCGGCAGAGACCAAGACGGCTTCGGGCATCATCATCCCCGACACCGCACAAGAGAAGCCCCAGCGCGGAATCGTTCGCGCGGCAGGCAACGGCAAAAAGGATGAGCCGATGACCGTCAAAGTTGGGGATACAGTGCTGTACGCGAAGTACGCCGGTTCTGAGATTAAGTACGAAGGAACCGACTACCTCATCATGCGTGAGTCTGACATTTTAGCAATTATCTAATCCGAAGAAACCATGAGTGCAAAAGATATCAAGTTTGATGTAGCCGCCCGCGACGGAATGCGTGCTGGCGTCGATGCCCTGGCCAATGCGGTTAAGGTGACCCTCGGCCCCAAAGGCCGCAACGTAATCATTGAGAAGTCGTTCGGTGCTCCGCACGTAACTAAAGACGGCGTGACCGTTGCCAAGGAGATTACGCTCGAAGACAAAATTCAAAACCTCGGCGCCCAGATGGTGAAAGAGGTTGCGAGCAAGACTGCAGACATCGCCGGCGACGGAACCACCACCGCTACCGTGCTTGCCCAAGCAATCGTGAGCCAAGGTCACAAGAACGTGGCTGCCGGCGCCAATCCGATGGACCTCAAGCGCGGAATCGATAAGGCCGTCGCAGTTGTCGTTGAAAACCTGCGGAGCCAGTCGCAAGAAGTGGGCGATAATAACCAAAAGGTTGAGCAGGTTGCCACGATTTCGGCCAACAATGACCCCGCAATTGGTGCTCTTATCGCTGAGGCCATGGCCAAGGTGAAAAAAGAAGGTGTCATCACCGTTGAAGAAGCCAAAGGAACCGAAACCTACGTCGACGTCGTTGAGGGAATGCAGTTTGACCGCGGATACCTGTCGGCCTACTTCGTGACCAACACTGAGAAGATGGTGGCCGACCTTGAGCGTCCGTTCATCTTGATCTACGACAAGAAGATCAGCAGCATGAAGGAACTGCTTCCCGTGCTCGAGCCCGTTGCTCAGACCGGCAAGCCTTTGCTTATCATCGCTGAAGATGTGGATGGTGAAGCCCTCGGAACCCTCGTGGTCAACAAAATCCGCGGTGCGCTGAAAATCGCGGCCGTGAAGGCTCCTGGATTCGGCGACCGCCGCAAGGCCATGCTCGAAGACATCGCGATCCTGACCGGCGGAACCGTCATCAGCGAAGAGCGCGGATTCAAGCTTGAAAACGCCACGATGGACATGCTCGGAACCGCCGAGAAGGTGACCATCGACAAGGACAACACCACCATCGTGAACGGAGCCGGCAGCGCCGAGGACATTCAAGCCCGTGTGCACCAGATCAAGGCTCAAATCGAGACCACCACAAGCGACTACGACCGTGAGAAGCTCCAAGAGCGCCTTGCCAAGTTGGCTGGTGGCGTGGCTGTGCTCTACGTGGGTGCCGCCTCAGAAGTTGAGATGAAAGAGAAGAAGGACCGTGTCGACGATGCACTTGCTGCTACCCGCGCGGCCATCGAAGAGGGTATTGTTCCGGGCGGAGGCGTCGCACTCGTGCGCGCCACCGAAGCTCTGGCCAACCTCGAAGGCATCAACTTCGACGAGACGACCGGTATCAAGATCATTGCACGTGCGATCGAAGAGCCCCTTCGCGTCATCGTAGGTAACGCCGGCCTCGAAGGTTCGGTCATCGTTGCCAAGGTTAAGGAAGGCAAGGGCGACTTCGGATTCAATGCGAAGACCGAAGAGTACTGCTCGATGTACGAAGCTGGCATCATCGATCCAACCAAAGTGACGCGTGTGGCGCTTGAGAACGCAGCTTCGGTTGCTTCACTGCTCCTCACCACCGAGGCCACAATCGTGGAGCTTCCCAAGAAAGAGGCGCCGATGCCTCCGATGGGTGGCGGAATGGACGGAATGATGTAATCAACCGCTCCGTGTGAGTTAAGAGAGGCCGCCCTGGGGAAACTTGGGGCGGCTTTTTTTTGCTGCTGGCCGCTAGTTGCTCGCGGCCAAAAGCAGGTAGGCCAAGGCTCCGAGGCTGGGCAGCGCCAGGTTGTCAAGGCCGTTACCGAGTAGTGATTCGCTAGCTGTCAGCCCGGCAACGGCGGCTATGAGTGACCACGAAAAGGGCATGCCGTGGGCGAGGCAGAGGATGATTCCGACACCAAAAAAACTGAGGCTGCCGGCCACGGATTTGCCGAACCACAGTTTGGGCGAGGGGATTTGGCCGCCCAATTCGGCAACGAAGTCGAGAATTCCCATGGTGAGCAGTCCGAAGCGGTAGGCATTGGTCGCGAGCTGCGGGCTATCGGGAGCCCACGGACTGAAGTAGAGCAGCCAGGCGGACAGGCCGATTCCGAGGGGGAATACCACTTCACCCCAGGTTTTGCGCGGTACGTCGTGGATGCTGCTCAGCACTTTGAGGAGCTTCGAAGCGGTGAGTGCGACGGTAAAGACTCCGGCTAAGACGAGCATCCAGCTTGGGCTGAGGTAGGTGGGTAGCCACATGCTCACGACGGCAGAGGTTACGTGCATAAACTTACGCGTGACCGTGGCAGGAATGCGGGTGCTGCGTTTGACGGCTTCGGCGAGGCCAAAAAGGGTTCCGAAGATGCCGATGAAGGCCCAAAATGCGAGGGGTGGGGTCATGGTTGGAGCGGTGTAAAGTAGTATGCGGCGTAGCTGCGAATGATGCGGATGTCGGGGTCAGGCATGCGGTTGACGCGGTTGTCGGCCTGCACGAGGGCATAGATGCAGCGCGGAGCCTGTCGGCGCTGGGCCATCTGGTGCAGGGCCCCGGCGACGGCGTTTCCGAGGCCTTTGGCCTGGAATTCGGGCAGGAGCCCGATGGTTTTGAAAATGACGGTTCCGTCGGCCAGAGCAAACAGGTAGCTGAATCCCACGCGGCGCTCGCCGAGTTGAACCCAGTGCAGGAGCGGGGTTCCGCCGTGCGTGCTGGCGAGCGAGCTGCGCCAGCGGTCGAACTGGGACTCGGTGAGGGGTTGGTAGCCAAAGTTTGCGCCAAAGACGGCATCGATCATGCCGCGAAGGGCGTGCACGTGCTCGGAATTGCCCGGATTCAGTGGCATAAGGGCGAACCCTTGCTCGGTCCACCGGTCGAGAAAGGGCTGCGACACGTCGATTACGCCCTGAAAGTCCGTGCGTTCGGCCGAACGGTAGGCAATCGTCTTGGCGGGATTTTGGGCGGCCAAAAGCGCGGCGTACTCAGGCCGGGTGCGCCACTCGCCCGGAACGAACGGCGCCCCAGAGTCCTCGGTAACGACCCGGTAGGGTAAGAAGGTTGATCCGAGCATGGGGCCAATCCACGCTCCGGGGTACTGGGCGCGCAGGGCGTTCCATTCGGCCGCGAATTCGTTGGGGTCGCAGTCGGGTTCGGTTTCAAGGTAGCCAAAGGCCCAGGTGTTTGGGCCCGCCGACGGCAGGGCGTAGATGCCTGCCACGAAGCAGCGTCCGTCGTACCACTGAGCTTGGGGTTGTTCGGTAAAAAAGCTCCAGGCGTGGTGCAGCACTACCTCGTTCGGATCGTAGTCGGCGAACGAGGCGTAGTACGTGCGGCGCAGCTCGCGCAGCCGCTGGGGCGGAATCGGTTCAATCATGGGAAGTTCGAGTGAGGGTTCCGGAGGTGGCGTCGAGCAAGACGCGTTCGCCAGTTTGGAGGTGCAGGGTGGCGCCGTCGACTCCAACCAGCGTAGGGATTCCGAGCTCGCGCGCCACAATCGAGGCGTGGCTGAGCAGTCCACCCTGCTCGATGATGAGGCCTTTGGATTGTGCGAGAAGCAGGCTCCAGCCCGGGTCGGTGTGGCGGGCCACGAGAATGTCGAATTCGGGCCAGGGTCCGGGCTGAAATTCGGGCATGACGAGAACGCGCCCTTCGATACGTCCTGGGGCGACGCGTCGTCCGGTCATCGATGCGGAACCTTCAGTGGTTTCAGCCCGGGGTGGAGTTTCGCCGGGCATCCACGCGAAAGACCGGGGTAGGGGTTCGTTCGTGAACGCGGCGTATTCGGCTTTGTGGCGGGCCACCGCCTCGCGCCACGTGCGCACTTCGGCCTCGAGCCACTCTTCGCGCGTCAGCCAGAATACGTCGTCGCGGTGGGCAAGTAGGCCTTCGGCGGCGGCAAGTTCACCAGAGCGCAACAGCAAGCGGCGAAGCCATCCGAAGGCGGTAGACCGAAGCAGTCGCAGCTCTTCGCGCTGGCGAATGAACTGGCGCAGCTTGCGAATGCCCCACGGCATCCGGGATTCGTCGGTTGAAGCGGCCTCGGGGATGGGGTGCTGGGCGGCTGAGCGTAGGGTTTCGGCAAGGAGGCCAAATGAATCGAGCGGACTAGCCTGCTCAAGCTTCAGCTCGTTGGGGAAGCGACCGCCAAATTCCGCCAAATAGCCTTCAAGGGCCTGCGCCGCCGAAGATTGGCTGTGGAGAACTGCGTAAAATCCGTGTTCGTCTCGGCGTTCAAGGGCTTCAGCTGTCCCCGGGACCTCGAGGCAGGTGCTAGCTACCTGATGAAGCAGCCGCAGCTGCGCCACGCTCGGAGTGTCCATGCGCAAAAAGTGCTCGAGCTGGTCAGGGGTAAACTTTTTTTCGGCCCATCCGAGCAGCGTCATCAGAGCCGTATCGTTTTCGACCGTCAGGTACCAGCGGCGCAGCCAGTCCGCCTCGAGGTTCCGCCAAATGCGCTGCACATCCGATGTCTGAAGCTGCGGCCAGTCAAGGTCGGCGAGCATGCGGAATCCGCGGCGCACGTCATCGGTGAATTGAACTCGCTTGCGCTTGAACGTGAGCAGTTTAATCAGGACAATGGGGTAGTAGGTGGCGCGTAGCCAGGTGCTGGGGCGGATGGATTCCGGCAAAAACGGGTGCGCCTTGGTTTGCGCCGATATCATGCGCTCGAGGTTGACCTTGTTGCGTCCGTAGCCGGGCAAAAACGCCATCATCGCGTACCAGTGGTTCATGACGTAGTACATCCGGCCACTGACCGAGGTGACGAGGTGGTCGAACACCTCGGCGTTCCGTTGGATTTTGAGGCGCGGAACCCCACTCGCTGCAAGCAAATCTTGGTACACCGTGCGGTACAAATTAGCGGCCACCGAAACCGTCATGGGGAGCACGACGCCCGCATAGGATTCGGCCAAGTTGGAGTTGTCCAAAAGCCACGGTTCGTGGTGCCAGTCCGCCGTCACCGGGCGGGCCTGAAGAAGCGTTAGGTTGCGTCCGTCCCAGGTCCATTCGGCATCCATGGGGCGCCCAAAATATCGTTCAAGTTCGCGGTAGGTCTTGTGAAGGGCCTTGTGGAGGGCTGGGGTCCACGGGCTTGGGCCGGCGGGTTCGGTGCGGAATTCCGCCGTCTCTGAATTCATGCGCAGGCATTCCAGGTTGCGTCGGTCGTCGGGTCGGGTGTACCAGGTTCCGCCCGAAGGGTAGAATCCGCGCTCCTCGACCGGGTATCCGTTCACGACGTGCGCGCAAAGGCCGGGGGCCAAAGCCACCGCGTAGCGGTCGGGGTGCGTGAACAGGACTCCGGAGGCCACAGCATCGGCGACCATGGGTTGGATGACAATTCCGTGCGGGCCGCCCTCGGTCGGCATGCTTTCGGCGACCCGCATGACGGCGTCGGGCAATAGATCAAAGGGTACGCCCAGTTCGGTCCGAAAGGCTCCGGCAGCCGCAGTGGTCTCGGTGTCTTCGGTGGCCGACGAGCTGCGCACCGCGTACCACCTGGGGTTGCCCAGTTCGCGGGCAATTTCTTCGGTCGGAACCTCCACGTTGGCAAGCACCCAATCCGCCCGGAGCGAAACCATGGGTAGCGTCCGAAATCCGCCGTGCTTGAGCCATTGGAGGCCAAGAGCTTTGTTGCCAAAGGTTCCGAGCATGATTTAAGGAATCAGGTTGGTAAGCAGATAGGCGAGCACCGCGCTGGCTTGAAGGAGTTTGCTGCGGCTGCGGGTGGGTTTTAGGCTGTAGGCGATCGCGCCTGCGCCAACCACGGCAAGTGCAGTCAGTGCGGCACCAAAGTGGGATTCGAGGGAAGCGTGGCACATGGCCCACACGGCCACAGCGGTCACCGAGAAGGTGAGCAAGGCGCTGCCCCGGGTTCCGAGGCGCGAAGAGTAGCTGTCGCGGTAGGCCGTTTCTTCTTCGGGAGCGAGGCATTTGCGCGCAATTTCGATTTGGGCACTCAGGGCCCAGATGCTCATGCCGTGCCACCAAATGGACGGGGTCCAGTTAAGGCTTTGCGTGAGGGCGGCGTAGGCGATCCACTGCAAAAAGAGCATTTGGGCCAGCATGACCACGTTGTAGAGGTAGAACCGCGGCTTGAGCCACTTGAGCGGGCCCACTTCGTAGCGGGCGGCAAGGCTGTACGCCAGCAATCCGGCCGAAAGCAGCCCAGAGAGCGGGTCAAGGACGGCGTGCAGGGTGATGAAAATCCCGCCGTTGGCAAATCCCAATCGGGTGAGTTCCCGCTCGGTGACCAGTCCGCGCTGAAGAGGGCGGTCTGGATGGTGCAGGTCGTCGACGTCGCGGTCGCGAAGCTCGTCAATGATTCGCGTGTGCAGCAAAAAGCTGATGCCGGCGACACCTAGGGCGGCGTACTTCCAGAGGGGTTCTGCAACGCCTATGGGGTTGAGCACCGCCCACGTGGAGTAGAGCACCGCCAGCGTAGTAGGCACAAGAGCTAGTAGCGGAAAGCGCTCAGCTTGGTAGCGCCAAAGCCTGATGGCTAGCGGTTTATGATTTAACGAATGCATGTGCTTGGTGGTAAAAAGGTACGCGGTCAGCCGGCAGGTCGGTCACTCGAGTCCACGTCTGAAGCCACCATTCCGGGAATTCGGTTCGGAACCGGTGGTCCCAAAAAATGAGCGTCGAGCCCGCGGCGCTGGCGCGGTCGACGGTGGTAAAAAAGTCGTGAACTTGGTCAGAGTTTCGCCCCTCGAGCACGTCGGATGCGTGGATTCCGCGCACTTCAGCGGACGCTGCGGTAAGGGCTGATTCGAGGCTTTGGTGGTGCAGGTTGAGGTGCTGAGCTGCCCCAGTGATGCCTTCGTCGAGGTAGGGGATTCCCGATGCGAGGTACTGCCCAAACAGGGGGTATTCCGCAAATGGGTTGTCGTGTAAGGGTATACTGGCCAACTTTTCGCGAAATTGATGAAGGTAGTTGATGGGTTGCTTGACGCGTTCTGACGCACCAGTGAGTCTGGGGTGGCGCGCCGAACCGTCTACGCGCTGGGGTTCAAAGTAGCGGTGGGCTACCCAGCGCCAACGCGCGGTTTGCCAGGGTCCGTCCCAAGTATCCATTTGTGCTTCTAGACTCGGAGCGGTGCGAAGGGCGTTTCTCGTGTTTTTCGGAACCAGCAACGGCAGTAGCCCGCGTGCAAACATGCCCAAAAACCGTTCGAGTCGACCGTCGTGCAACAAGCCTCGACGCCCTTCACGGTAGCCAAAGGCTTTGTTTCGGTCAGCTTCACGTAGGTTCAGAGCGTGTATTTTGGATTGAATGTGTGCAAGTTGGACCGACTCAAGGTCGTACAGCTGAAGGTTGGTAAAGCCCCTCAGTGCCAATTCCAGTGCATGGTCGCCGCCCGACGCAATAAGATGGTAGTGGTCCGCGGGGTGCCGCGTCCAGAGTTCCTGGATCAGGCGGGGGTCTTCCCAAGACTGGGCGTAGTGCGGGCGGGTAGGCATTCTCAAATATCCGTAATTGCCCTCATCCTGCGTTGGTGGTTTTCGCGGAATGTTACCACGTCGTTAGGATTTTCTGCGGAATCGCGCCGTATTTTCGCGCTCCACCCGTCCAAGTGGTGAAATAGGTAGACACGAGGGACTTAAAATCCCTTGGCCAGTGATGGCCGTGCGGGTTCGATTCCCGCCTTGGGCACGTACTTTTGAGGCATGCACCCGCGGCAATGCCTCTTTTTTTTCGCCCTGTCCGTCCTGGGGTTTAGTTCTATCGCGCAGGTCGCGGCCCCAGCGGCGTTGGATCGCTTTGCGTCCCGGGTGCTAGATTCCGCATGGAGGCCCGAGGTGCTGGGCTACATCAGGAACACGGAGTTTTTTCACCCTGCCGAGGAAGGTCGTACGCGTTTTGGCGCCTTGGTTGGGCTGCGCAGATGTTACGAGCACAAGAATGGGCGCAGCGTGGAACTGGGGCTGATGGCCAACCAAAGTTTTGGGGCTTCACCGCAGTTGCTGCCGTGGGTGGCGCTTCGTGCTCAGGGTGCTGGCTACCAGATTCAGTTTGGCAGCATCGCTGACAGGGGACACGGGCTTCCGCGGCAGCTGCTGAATCCGGATTTGCGCTATGCGGTTCCGGTGGTGTACGGTTTGAGTGGGACCAGTGATTTTAAGCGGTTTCGCGCCCACTATTGGGCGGAGTGGTTGACCGCTATTGACTACGGAAGTCCGTTCAAAGAGCAAATTCACGGTGGTGCCACTGCCGGATGGGTCGGCGAACATGCGCGCTTCGAGGGGGTGCTTCAGTACCACCACGTGGGTGGGCAAATTGATTCGTCGCCTGAAGCGGATGGCAATCGCCTAAACTATGGGCTGATGGGGCAGGCCTCATTAGGTGCCGTCGAGCTTCGCGCGGCACATCTGCGCTATGCGGATCCGCTACAGCGTTTTGGTCCTGAGGCTAAGGGCTTCGGAACCTCTGCCGAGGTGTCGGTGAGGGCAAGCCCTAAGCTACGCGTAGAGGCCAGCTACTGGCTGGCCGAGAATTTTCGGGCTCTGCTGGGGCAAGGGATTTTTCAGACCCGAAACCCAGAGGATCCCAATTCATGGTACCGGGAGCAACCTCAGCTGCTGGGCTTAGGATTAGCTTGGGAGGGATTGGCTTCGCTGCGCGTTCGCGCCTGGTACGACGTGGCGGACCACAGTGTGCAGCCGTCGGTTACCTGGGTTCGCTACGTGGTCCTGGATCCGCTTTAGGGCTCCAAGCGTAGTAGATGCCGAGGCCGGCGATCAGGTGGTTGCCAGCTAATCGGGCGCGCCAATGCTCGGTGATTTGGTAGTCCGCTGTGAGGTTGGCGCCGGCAAAGACTCCGCCGTCGGGACCGTCGACAGCAAGCAGCGCGGAATTTTGGAGCGTATGGACGAGGTGGTAGCCTGAAAGGCCTCCGGCCTGAAGTGCGAATCGCCAGCGGTCGTTGGGGCGGTAGCTGGCTTCGGCCCCGAGCATGAACGAGAGCTGGTGCCACGAGTTCCACATCGCTGATTGAATTAAATAAAACTGCCAGGGGGCGTCGGGACGGGTTCCGAGGCGAATGCGCGTCGCGAACATCGGGTGGTTGTGGTTAAAGCGGTAGGCCCACGCGGTATCGCGAAAGGTGAAGGCGTACTGACTCTGGCCGGGCAGGGTGCTGGGGTCGCGCCAGGTTCCCGGAACCTGAATCCAATCCCGGCGAGTTACCACGTCGTCCGCGTGCCACGTGCGCAGGTAGCCGAGTTCGAATTCTATTCGTGGCGTTTGGGCCGAAAGTTGCGGCGTAGAAAGTGTGGCGGCGGTCAGAATTGCACAGAAAAACGTTTTCATAACTGAAATCTACGGGGATTTCGAAGATTTTTTATTAAGTGTACGCAGTACGCTTACTACTTTTAGGGTATGAGAAAACTACTCCTAAGTTTGGCTTTGGTCGGCGCGACCGCAGGTTTCGCACAAATTTTGAGCGTGACGCCGGCTTTTCCGACACAAAATGACAGTGTTACGATTGTGTACAATGCGGCTCAGGGCAATGGGGCGTTGGTCGGAACCACTCCCGTGTACGCCCACGCCGGGTTGATTACTTCGACCTCGACGTCTCCTACCAACTGGCAGTTTGTGCAGGGTACCTGGGGGCAGCCAACAGCAAAAGTGCTGATGACCGATTTGGGAGGCAACATTCACCGGATTAAGTACCACATTCCGACGTTTTATGGGTTTCCGACGGGAACTCAGGTGCAGGAGCTGGCGTTTGTGTTTCGAAATGCCGCCGGAACGGTGGTAGGCCGCAGCGCCGACGGTTCAGACATTTACTACCCTATTTATCCAGCAAATGCGGGGTTGCTCGCGGCTTTTTTTGCGCCCACTGGCCCTCAAATTGCGCACCCCGGGGATACTATTTTGCTCGTGGCGGCATCGAACCAAAGCGCAACACTGAAGATTTACGACAACGGGGTGCTTAAGACCACGGTCTCGAATGCCACGTCGCTGAACTACGATCTGCTTGTCGCACAATCCGGCCAGCACACGGTGGTGCTTGAAGCGATTTCTGGAACGTCTACAGCCTACGATACGCTGCGCTACATCAGCAATCCCAATCCCTTAGTATCTGCGTTGCCAACGGGCTGGCTGGATGGGGCTAATTATTTAAACGACAGTACTGTAGGATTAGTGCTTCGCGCTCCCGGAAAGGAATTTGTGTACGTGCTCGGTGACTTTAACCAGTTCGTGCCCGACACCACCTACTTTATGAATCAAACTCCGGACGGGGAACGTTTTTGGCTCGAAGTCAAGGTGTCGCCAGGCCAAACATATGCCTACCAGTACTGGATCGACGGTGCAATAAAGATTGCAG
>CAYYWL010000006.1:16986-62191 GCA_964475135.1 uncultured Owenweeksia sp. | reverse complement strand
CAAAAACTCCCCGCTGCAAGAGGTCCCAGTTAGCTTGGATGGCCGAAGTAGCCTCGTCGAAGGGCGTGAACGGAGTTCCGCTCGAATAGCGCGCCTTAACGCCCATCTGCCAGCCTTTGCCCCACACTCGCCCGGCGGTGACCGAACCGCTGTGGCGGCTGTCCCAAACCGACGGAGCCCAATCGCCTGTGGCCGTTTGAAACTCGGACTTGCCGTAGTGGTAGGACGCCATCCACCAGTACTTGCCCTTGAGCTTTTGCTGCAAAAATAACTCGAGTCCGTAGGCACGGCCTTCGCTCGTCGGGGTGGACGCCTGGTCGCCGACGGCTACGTAGGCTCCGATGGCGTTGGCGTAACTGATTTGGTCCTGGAGCAAGAAGGGGTAGCGGCTGTAGCCCTTGTAGTAGCCTTCGACGCTGACGCGGTAGGTTTTGCCGTTTTGGTATTCGACTCCGGCTGCGGCCTGGCGGACGAGGGCGCTGGCGAGGTCTTCGCGGCGACCTTGGGCCGTGTTGGCGGCTTGAATTATGGCCGGCGGAAGCTGGCTGTACTGCGCGAGGTTCGCGTTGGCGGTCCAGTGCTCGCTCAGCAGGTAGCGAAGGGCCAAGCGCGGCGAAAGGTTGTTGAGTGGATTGGCGGTAGCGCGCGAAAGGCTTGCGGCATCGGCGCGCAATCCAAAGGTCGCGGTCGCGCGGGGGCCGAGCGGCTGCTCCCAGGTAGCAAAGGCCGCTGCGGTCCCGTAGGCGGTGGTGTTAGCCATCGTAACGGTATCGATGGCGGAACCGGTCCAGCGCACGTTCCAAAGATCCAAGTGGTAGGCGCGGCGCTCAAGGCTGGCTCCGTAGCTCAAGGTTCCAAGGCCCACCGACTGGCGGCGCTCGAGGCGCAGCCGCTGGTTGGTTTCGCTCGCATCGTAGGCAAGTTGGCGGTCGGCCTCAAGGCCCGTGTTGCCGTTGAATTTGGCGGCGCGGTTCACGATACGGTCTTGGCTGAGCACGACGGTCCACTGTCCACGCTCGTCAAAGCTGCGGAACCTGATTCCGCCCACCTCAGTGCGCTGCGTGCCCTCAGGGATGTAGCCCACGTTGTACAAGAGGGCATCTGAGGCACTCGAGTCGGCGGGGTACAAAAAGTAGCGGTCCCATCCCCCGATTGCGAGAAATGTGAGGTCGCGGCGGCGGTCAATTTGGTGAACCACACGCACTTGGGCGTCTTGGTAGGCCGGAAGCACGGGGATTTTAAATAGCCTGAAGTAGTACTGGCTGAACGAGTTGCGCGCGCTGGCGGTAAATCGGGTTTTTTTGCCGAGCGGGCCTTCAAGGGTCGCGCCGTAGTCGGTTTGTCCGAGGGTGATGCGCAGCCCGAGGCGGTCCGAGCGGCCGTTGCGCCCCTCCATGGAGAGGGTTCCGCTCAACACGTTTCCGAAGCTACTTGTGAACGCACCAGTTTGAAGCTCTGTGTTTTGAACGTGGTCGAGGTTGATAAGGCTGACGGCTCCGCCTGAGGCGCCCTGAATCGAGAAGTGGTTGATGGTCGGAACGTCAATTCCGTCAAAGCGGTAGCCGTTCTCGGCCGGCGAACCCCCGCGCAGCGAGATGGCATAGCCAAAGCTGGGTTTGGGCAAAATTCCGGGAAAGGACTGAATGACCTTTGACAGGTCCAGAACGGCTCCAGGCATGCGCTGCATTTCGGCCCATCCAATGGACTTTATGCTGAGGGGCGACTCGTTGGTGCTGCGAAAGGCGTCCGCAGTCACGACGGCTTCGCCGAGGACCTGGACTGGCTCGATTTCAATGCTCAATTCGTTGGGTTTGACGGCATTGATCCAGAGTTCGTGGATGGTTTTGACGTAGAGGCCCTCGTCGCCGGTCACTGTAAGGTTGGCGAGGCCCGACGGCAGATTTTCAAAGCGAAAACGGCCCTCGGCATCGGTCTTAGTGCGGAACTCTTGAACGTTCGGACTCGTAGTGAGAACCACGTCCCAACCAGATGCGGCCTGAGCCCCTTGCGTAAAGGAGATGCGGCCACTGAGTACGGCCTGCGCGTGCAAACCAGCGCTTGAAGCGAAAAGCAAAAATGCCCCAATCCAAAATTTCATGGCGCGAAATTACTTGGCGTTAACCGAGTAAAATACCCACAAAAGTCATGTTTTGCCCCGAGGCGTCGGCCTATTGGTTGTACTGCGTCATCGCAAGTGAAGGGCCTGCGAGCACAAAGGTTTCGAGCTGCTTGATGGCACGGTCCATACCGGGCTTGAGCAAGTCCATTTCTTCGGGTGTCCAGCGTCCAAGGACGAAGTCAACTTGGTGCCCTTTTGGGAAGTGCTGCCCAATGCCAATGCGTTGGCGGGCGTAATCCTGGCGGCCAAGTGTGGCCTGAATGTCTTTAAGCCCGTTGTGCCCTCCGTCAGACCCTTTGAGTTTCAGTCGAACGTGGCCCACAGGAAGCGCAAGCTCATCGACCACGACAACCAGGTTCTCGATTGGAATCTTTTCTTCGTCAAGCCAGTAGCGCACGGCTTTACCGCTGAGGTTCATGTAGGTGCTGGGCTTGATCAGTACGATCGTCCGTCCCTTGATACTCAACTGTGCGCGGTCGCCCAAGCGTGAAATAGAAAAGGACGCCGAGTGGGCCGAGGCCCAGGCGTCCAGTAGGTCGAACCCAATGTTGTGTCGGGTCCGGGCGTATTCACTGCCCGGGTTACCCAACCCCACCACGAGGTACTTTTTCATTTACTCTGCGCTTGCCTCGGCAGGAGCAGCAGCTTCTTCGCCTGCTTCGTCATCGGTATCGGCTACCGCGTTACGTGACATTGCGATTGAAACCACCACGGCGTTCTCTGCGTTGAGGATTTCGTAAGGCTTACCAGCTTTTACGTCAGCAACACGAATTGCTTGGCCGATGCGAAGTTCAGTGATGTCGTGCTCGATGGACGAAGGAAGGTCGTTGATCAAGCCCTTAACCTTCAGGTTGCGAAGGCTGAACTTCAACTTACCACCGTTACGCACACCGCGTGAGTTTCCGGTTAGTACCATGGGCACTTGGATGGTGACCGGCTTGCCGTCGAGGACTTGAATGAAGTCTACGTGGGTCAACGAATCGTTGAGGACGTGAAACTGCATGTCTTGAATGACAGCCTGGTAGGTTTTGCCGTTGAGCTCGATCGAAGCCATGCGGGCCTCTGCCGTGTAGACGAGGTCGCGAAAGGCGAGAATGGGAGCGTAAAAGTGAACAGGGGCGTCACCTCCGTACATCACGCAGGGAACTTGGCCCTGGTCGCGGAGCTGCTTGGCGTACTTGGTGCCCAATTCGGTGCGGACGGTGCCTTGGAGTGTTACGGATTGCATGGCTTAGAGAATCGAGATTTAGAACAAAAAGTGGTCGCTGATGGACTCGTTGGATTGGACTTTGCGCATCACCGAAGCGAAAATTGGTGCTACGCTGAGGGTGCGGATTTTGGGACTGTTCCGCTTCAGAGGTATGGTGTCAGTGATGACAAGTTCGTCGAGGGCCGAGGCTTCAATGCGCTCAATGGCGTTGCCTGAAAGCACGCCATGGGTACAGTAAGCGCGCACTGATTTAGCACCTTCCTCAATCAGCATATCTGCTGCTTTGGTCAGGGTGCCCGCCGTATCGACCATATCGTCCAACAGAATGATGTTGCGGTCTTTGACATCGCCAATCACCGTCATTTTGTCTACGACGTTCGCTTTTTTGCGCTGCTTGTAGCAAATTACTACTTCTGCGCCCAATTGATTTCCGTAGGCAGACGCGCGCTTTGTTCCACCCACGTCAGGCGATGCAATCGTCAGGTTCTCGAGCTGAAGTCGTTCAATGTCCGGAATAAAAATGCTGCTGCTGTATAGGTGATCCACAGGAACCTCAAAGAATCCTTGGATTTGGTCAGCATGCAGGTCCATGGTCATCACGCGGGTAGCTCCGGCGGCCTCGAGTAGCTTGGCTACGAGCTTACTGGTAATTGGAACGCGTGGCTTGTCTTTGCGGTCTTGACGGGCGTATCCGTAGTACGGAATCACTGCAGTAATGTGGCGAGCTGAAGCGCGCTTAGCGGCATCAATCATCTGAAGGAGCTCAAATAGGTTCTCGGCAGACGGCATGGTGCTCTGAATGAGGAACACGCGACGTCCGCGCACCGATTCCTCAAACCACAGCACATATTCGCCATCAGAAAATGGCTGCATCGCAACCTTACCAAGGCCTTGGCCGTACTCCGACGCAATCGCTTCCGCGAGTGAGGTCGTAGCCGTTCCGGCAAAGAGTTTAGCGATGGGTTCCATACGAGATTTCTTCAGGGGGTGCAAATGTACGAATTTATTGTGTACTTTTGCCTTCCCTTGCCCAGGTGGCGGAATTGGTAGACGCGCACGACTCAAACTCGTGTTCCCCTGGAGTGCGGGTTCGATTCCCGCCCTGGGCACAAGGATCTCTCTTAGCTTATGGCTAATATTAAAACCGCGAAGTACGACGCAGCATACCTGCGAATGGCGGCCGAGTGGTCCAAGTTGTCCTATTGCCAGCGCCGCCAAGTAGGTGCGCTCATTGTAAAGGGACGTAGCATTATCTCAGACGGATACAACGGAACCCCAAGTGGGTTTGAAAATTTTTGCGAAGACGAAGAGGGCTACACCAAGTGGTACGTGCTTCATGCTGAGGCCAATGCGATCCTTAAAGTGGCTTCGACCACTCAATCCTGTGAGGGTGCGACGCTCTATTTGACCATGTCCCCTTGCCGCGAGTGCAGCAAGCTCATCCACCAGGCCGGAATCCGCCGTGTAGTCTACGCCAGCGAATACAAAGACCTCTCTGGTGTGGAATTCTTGCGCAAGGCTGGGGTTGAGGTAGAGCTCTTTGGGCTGTAACAAGCCACTGGTTTCTGGATTCTTATTTCTCGCTTGGCCCTATTGGGCAGCTGAAGCTGAATTCGAACGGTAACGAGTAGTCAGTAACAAGTAGCCAAAAAAAAAGCCACCCTATCGGATGGCCTCTCTCTTTAGAGCTCTAGAGAAATTACTCAGCAGCAGCCTCTTCGCCTTCAGCAGCAACCTCTTCGGTAGCTTCTACAGCGGTGGTGTCTTCAGTAACTGCCTCTTCAACCACGGTCGTGTCTACAGTCTCTTCAACAACTGCTTCTTCAGCGGTGTTGTTGCAAGCGGCGAAAGCAACGAGGGCCAGGGCGCTCAGAAAAAAGCTTACTTTTTTCATTTTGGGTTTTGGTTTTTAATTGTTTAGGACTTCGAAATCCACCGCAAAGGTATATGAATTTTTTCGCTGTGCAAGAGGGTACGGTCAAGCTAATTTTTTCAATAGAGAGGTCATCGAAACCGAAGCGTGCAAACGTGCTGAGAGTTCAGAGATGGAGAGGCGCTCTTGCTTCATGCTGTCTCGGTCTCTAAGTGTAACGGTTTGGTCATCAATAGATTGATGATCCACAGTGATGCAGTATGGGGTGCCTACGGCGTCCTGGCGGCGGTAGCGTTTACCGATGGCGTCCTTCTCATCTACCGAAACTTGGAAGTCCCAGCGGAGCTCTTCGTAGACTTTTTGAGCAAGCTCAGGCAGCCCATCTTTCTTCAATAGTGGCAAAATAGCTGCTTGAATTGGGGCAACTGCGTAGGGCAGGCGAAGTACGCTTCGCATCGAGCCGTCCTCGAGTACCTCTTCATCAAGAGCAGTAGACAGAACCGCTAAGAAAAGTCGGTCGAGGCCCACAGACGTCTCCACAACATATGGAGTGTAGGACTCGTTGGTTTCGGGATCGAAGTACTGGACTTTGCGGCCTGAGTATTCGGAATGGCGGCTCAAGTCAAAGTCCGTACGAGAGTGAATTCCCTCGAGCTCTTTGAATCCGAACGGAAACTGGAACTCAATGTCAGCTGCAGCATTGGCGTAGTGAGCCAGCTTCTCGTGGTCGTGAAAGCGGTAGCGCTCAGGCCCCAGGCCAAGGGCGAGGTGCCACTTCATTCGCGCTTGCTTCCAGTGATCGTACCACTCCATTTCACTACCCGGGCGCACGAAGTACTGCATCTCCATCTGCTCAAATTCGCGCATTCTAAAGATGAACTGGCGAGCGACGATTTCGTTGCGAAACGCTTTACCCGTTTGCGCAATACCAAACGGAAGCTTCATGCGCCCCGTCTTTTGCACGTTGAGAAAGTTCACAAAGATGCCTTGAGCCGTCTCAGGGCGCAGGTAGAGGTCGCTCGCATCTTCGGCGACGGAACCCATTTTGGTGGCGAACATCAAGTTGAACTGGCGCAGTTCGGTCCAGTTGGCGCTTCCGCTGACCGGGCAGGTAATTTTTTCGTCGATGATAACCTGACGGGCGGCGGAAAGATCGCCGGCCTCGAGCGCCTTGTTAAAGCGCGAAAGCGCCTCGTCGGCCTTCGTGAGGTACTCCACCACGCGCCCGTTCGTACTGCGGTAAAGGGCCTCGTCAAACGTTTCGCCAAAGCGGGCTTTGGCTTTTTCGACTTCTTTGTCGGCCTTTTGGCGAAGCTTTTCGGCGTAATCTTCAACCAGTACATCGGCGCGGTAGCGCTTCTTACTGTCTTTGTTGTCGATCATCGGGTCGTTGAACGCATCGACGTGCCCGCTAGCCTTCCACACGGTGGGGTGCATAAAAATGGCGGAATCGAGACCCACCACATTTCCTTGAAGCTGGACCATCGCCTTCCACCAGTACTGACGAAGGTTGTTTTTGAGCAGAACGCCGTTTTGGCCGTAGTCGTACACCGCGCTTAGCCCGTCGTAGAGCTCGCTCGACTGAAAAATAAAACCGTACTCTTTGGCGTGGGCAATGACTCGCTTAAAGGCCTCTTCGGGGCTGGGTGTCGACATGGCGGAATTAGGATAAAAGTGTGGGCAAGTTGCTGGTAAACAGCTTCACCGAAATTGCTAACAAGATGATTCCAAAAACTTTGCGAAGGACGTTGATTCCGTTTTTGCCGAGTACATGCTCAAGGCGGCGGGTGTTCTTAAGTACGACGTACACCAGTACGGAGTTGATCAGTATCCCAATGATGATATTGATCGTTTCGTATTCCGAGCGAATTGATACCAATGTGGTCAAGGTTCCGGCGCCAGCAATGAGTGGAAACGCGATGGGCACGATGCTGGCAGATTCGGGTTCCGCCTCTTTGTAAATGCGCACCCCGAGAATCATTTCGAGGGCCAGAAAGAACAGTACGAGTGAGCCCGCGACGGCAAACGAGGCCACGTCAACCCCGAAGAGTTTGAGGATTCCCTCGCCCACAAACAGAAAGAGGATCATGATGACCGTAGCGGCCAAGGTCGCCTTCTCGCTTTGAATGTGTCCGACGCGGTTGCGGAGCGAAATGACCACAGGAATGCTTCCGATGATGTCGATCACCGCAAAGAGGACCATGGTAACGCTCAAGATTTCTGAAAAATTCACGATGCAGCAAAGGTAGTGCGTTGCCGGCGGAGCGGCTACTTTTGTCCCTGTGATCGCCATAGGGAATACGTTAGCCTCAGATGAAGTTTTTTCGCACGCCTTTGTCTGCGACCTAAGCAAGTGCAAGGGTGCATGCTGTGTCGAGGGAGATGCTGGGGCTCCGTTGCGTGACGACGAGCTCGAGGTACTCGACCGCATTCGTTCTGCCGTCGAACCCTACTTGAGGCCCGAAGGTTTGGCCGCCCTTGCCCAGCAGGGTACCTACGTGCGCGACACCGATGGCGAGTGGGTAACCCCACTGGTCGGTGGCCGTGAGTGCGCTTATGTGGTGTTTGAGGGCGGAACCTCGTACTGCGGTATCGAACGCGCCTACCGCGACGGCGCAGTGGATTGGCCAAAGCCACTCTCGTGCCATTTGTATCCAATTCGGGTCACTTCGTACAAGGCTTATGACGCCTTGAATGTCGACCATTGGAAGGTCTGCGAACCCGCGTGCAGCCTGGGTTCTGCGCTTCAAGTTCCCGTATTTCGTTTTTTGAAGGATCCGCTCATAAGAGCCTATGGTCCAGCATGGTACGAAGAAGCGGAGCTGGTGCACCAAGCGCTCGAGCAGGAGCGCGGCAAGGCCTAAGGGCTTTGTTGAAAACTATGGTATAATGTTCAAATCTATGTCTTGTCCCGTGGGCAATAGTTTTGAACTTTTGTAAAGCGCAAAACAGCCCCTCACGGTAAGCCCGCTCGCTTCGAAATGCTAATGTTTTGTTATTCAAGAGGATACGAAAAAAGAATTTGAACGATGAGCCACACTATGAACACTAACGAGCCGATACTCAGCGAGAACCCAAACCGCTTCGTACTCTTTCCCATTGAGCACAACGACATCTGGGAAATCTACAAGCGAGCAGAAGCTAGTTTTTGGACTGCTGAAGAAATTGACCTGCACCAGGACGTTACCGACTGGGAGCACAAACTCACCGAGGACGAGCGCTACTTCATCAAGCACATTTTGGCATTTTTTGCTGCGTCAGATGGAATTGTGAACGAAAACCTCGCCGAGAACTTCGTCAACGAGGTGCAGTACACCGAGGCGAAATTCTTCTACGGCTTTCAGATTATGATGGAAAACATCCACAGCGAGACCTACTCGCTGCTGATTGATACGTACGTGAAGGATCCTGCGGAACGCCACCAGCTGTTCAACGCGATTGACACCTTTGAGGCGATCAAGAAGAAGGCCGACTGGGCGCTTCGTTGGATTTCTTCGCCTTCGTTTGCGGAGCGTCTTATTGCATTTGCCGCAGTAGAAGGCATTTTCTTTAGCGGAGCATTCTGCTCGATCTTTTGGATGAAGAAGCGCGGCTTGATGCCGGGCTTGACCTTCTCGAATGAGTTGATTAGCCGCGACGAAGGCATGCACTGCGACTTTGCGGTTCACCTTCACAATCACCACCTTATCAACAAGGTGCCCAAAGAGCGCATCACTCAGATCATCGTCGAGGCCCTTGACATTGAGCGCGAATTCATTACCGAATCGCTCCCAGTGGATTTGATTGGCATGAACAGTCGCCTCATGGCCCAGTACCTCGAGTTTGTAACGGACCGCCTGCTCTCTGAGTTGGGCTGCGAAAAAGTGTACAACAAAGAGAATCCGTTTGATTTCATGGATATGATTTCGCTCGAGGGTAAGACCAACTTCTTTGAGAAGCGCGTATCAGACTACCGTAAGGCGGGCGTGGGAACCGAGGTTGAGTCCAAGGCTGACACCTTCTCGTTTGATTCAGATTTCTAATTGATTTAGAGCATGATGCACGTTATAAAGCGCGACGGTCGCAAAGAAGCCGTCAAGTTCGACAAGATTACCGCCCGGATTCAGAAGCTATGCTATGGACTAAGTCCGTTGGTTGATCCTACCGCTGTGGCCCTTCGCGTAATCGAGGGTTTGTACGATGGGGTTACGACCAGTGAATTAGACAGTTTAGCTGCGGAAGTATCAGCGTCGATGACCGTGCGTCACCCAGACTATGCACAGCTCGCAGCGCGTATTGCGGTGAGTAACCTGCACAAGAACACCAATAAGTCGTTCACTGAAACAATGCGCGCGATGCACCAGTACGTCAATCCCAAGACGAATCAAGCATCTCCGCTCATTGCCGACGATGTGATGGAGTTGGTTGAGAAGAACTCTGAGCTCCTCGATTCTACGGTGATTTACGACCGCGACTTCAACTACGACTACTTCGGATTCAAGACTCTTGAGCGTTCGTACCTGCTCCGCACGAACGGTCGAATTGCCGAGCGCCCGCAGCAAATGCTTTTGCGTGTTTCACTCGGAATTCACAAAGAGAACATTCAGGCCGCCATCGAAACCTACGACGGCATGTCGCGCGGACTCTACACGCACGCCACTCCGACTCTCTTTAATTCGGGAACCCCGAAGCCCCAGATGTCGAGCTGTTTCTTGCTACAAATGGCCGACGACAGTATTGACGGTATCTACGATACCCTCAAGCAGACGGCGAAAATTTCGCAAAGTGCCGGCGGAATAGGCCTCAGCATTCACAACGTACGCGCCACCGGATCGTACATCCGCGGTACGAACGGAACTTCGAATGGATTGATTCCGCTACTTCGCGTATTCAACGATACCGCTCGCTACGTAGACCAAGGTGGCGGCAAGCGCAAGGGATCCTTTGCCGTCTACCTCGAGACGTGGCACGCCGACATCTTTGACTTTCTCGACCTGAAGAAAAATACGGGTAAAGAAGAACTTCGTGCCCGTGACTTGTTCTACGCCATGTGGATCTCCGACTTGTTCATGGAGCGTGTTGAGGCCGACGCAGAATGGACCTTGATGTGTCCCAACGAATGCCCTGGTCTGTACGACACCTACGGTGCTGCATTTAAAGTGATGTACGAAGATTACGAGCGTGCCGGCAAGGGACGCCGTACCATCAAGGCGCGCGAGCTGTGGACCAAGATTTTGGAAAGCCAGATCGAGACGGGAACTCCGTACATGCTTTACAAAGACGCGGCCAATGAGAAGTCCAACCAAAAGAACTTGGGCACCATTCGTTCGTCAAATCTGTGCACCGAGATTCTTGAGTACACGGCTCCTGATGAGATCGCAGTGTGCAACTTGGCGTCAATCGCACTCCCCAAGTATGTGGACAATGGAACGTTTGACCACCAAATGCTCTACGACATTACGTACAAGGTTACCCACAACCTTAACGACGTAATCGATCAGAACTACTACCCAGTTCCCGAGGCGCGCAATTCGAACATGCGCCACCGTCCCGTCGGTCTTGGAGTTCAAGGTTTGGCCGATGCCTTCATCAAGCTTCGCTTGCCGTTTACCTCTCCGGAGGCACGCCAACTGAACAAGGATATTTTTGAGACCATCTACTTTGCTGCGGTATCGGCATCGTGCGATTTGGCCAAAAGAGACGGGGCCTACGAAACCTTCCAAGGTTCACCGATTAGCGAGGGCAAGTTTCAGTTCAACTTGTGGGGCGTAAGCGAAGACGAACTTAGCGGACGTTGGGATTGGAAAGCTCTTCGCAAAGAGGTAATGAAGCACGGGGTGCGGAATTCGCTACTCGTTGCACCGATGCCTACGGCTTCGACTTCTCAGATCCTCGGAAACAACGAGTGCTTCGAGCCCTATACAAGCAACCTGTACACGCGTCGTGTGCTTTCGGGAGAGTTCATCGTAGTCAACAAGCACCTCTTGATTGACCTCGTGAAGCTCGGTCTCTGGAACGATGATCTGAAGAACGCCATTATGGCCAATAACGGGTCGATTCAAGAGATTGAAGGAATTCCTGACAACATCAAAGAGCTGTACAAGACGGTTTGGGAACTCTCGATGCGTGACATCATTGACATGGCTGCAGATCGTGGTTTGTTCATCGACCAATCGCAATCACTCAACCTGTTTGTGGAGTCACCGAACATGGGCAAACTCACGTCGATGCACTTCTATGCCTGGAAGAAGGGACTCAAAACGGGTATGTACTACCTCCGCACAAAGGCTGCTTCGGCCGCAATCAAGTTTACCGTAAAGAAGCGCACTGAAGCTGCTCCTGAAGCTGAAGTATTTAGCGAGGTAGACTTAGTGAAGCAACAGCAAGAAGCATTGGCTGCCATGGATACCCCAGAGGTTAAGGTCTACAGCGCCGAGGAGGCCGTGGCATGTTCTCTCGATAATCCGGATGCATGCGAGGCCTGTGGCTCGTAAACCAAAATTTGCAATTATTGCAAAAAGTGCTCGCCGGGAGGCGGGCATTTTTTTATTTGTTAAACATTGTTTTTCAGGAATTTGCGTACCTTAAGGGTATTAAACATTTCTGAAATCCATGGCAAGGCAACGAAGCAATAGCCGCGATGTGGAAGAGCTCCGCAGGCGGCACCAAAATGAGGAGCTGGAGCACGATAAGGCTGCCACGACCACACAGATCGTAGTGCTTGTGGTGATCTTGGGCATCGTCGGAAGTTTGGCGTACTACTTGAGCACCTAAGTCCTCGGACGTACCTTCGCTTCACATGAAGCGGTGGACTACGTGGCTTGGCGGTGGCCTTGGATGGGCGCTTGGCGGACCAGTAGGTGCGCTGCTTGGAGCGGCGGTGGGGAATGCATTGTCTGATTTTTGGTCCAAAGACGAAAAAGGTGCACGTGTGCCGTCGTCAGAACGGGACTTCCATGCTTCGCTACTTGTGTTGGCCTCAATGGTCATCAAGGCCGACGGTAGGGTGGACGACCGCGAACTCAGTTTTGTCCGCGAACAATTCAAACAGTGGTTTGGCGTTGATCGGGCGAATGAGGCGTTTCGGTTTTTTAAGCAAGTAGTTCAGGAGCAGCCCGCACTTACGACAGTATGCAGTGAGGTGCGGCGTCATATGAGCCTTCAGGGCCGAATTCAGATTGTCGGATTCTTGTTTGCGTTGGCGTATGCGGATGGTGAGCTTCAACCATCGGAGCGACAGATGATTGCACGAATTGCACAGTACTTAGGATTGAATCAATCGGATTTTGATCGCCAGGAACTGTTGCACCGTCCAAGCGTGAAGCGTAGAGACCCCTACGAGGTACTTGGATTAGCCTCGAGTGCAAGTGATTCCGACATTAAATCCGCCTACCGTAAGCTGGTCAAAAAGTACCACCCAGACGCCCTTCAGGGTATGGGTGAAGATGTGGTCAAAGAGGCTGAGGCTACGTTTCGGCAAATTCAGGATGCCTACGAAGAACTTTGTAAGGCCCGCGGCATTAAGTAGGTATGGACTTTCGTGATCCCATCCGCGCCGAACTGACGCAATTCAATAAAGAGTTTCCTAAGGCGTTTAGCTCAAAGGTTGCACTGCTGGACCTGATTCTGCGCTACGTGGTACGGCAAAAAGGCAAGCAGCTCAGACCATCGCTCGTGTTTTTGGTGGCCAAGGCCTATGGTAGCGCGGCTGAGCGCAGCTTTCGGGGCGCAACGCTCGTAGAGCTGATGCATACTGCTACGCTCGTCCACGACGATGTGGTGGACGAGTCTGCGGTTCGCCGTTCGATGTTTTCAATCAACGCGCTTTGGAAGAATAAGATTGCGGTCCTCGTGGGCGACTACATGCTTTCTCGGGTACTACTGCTCGCAGTAGAATCGGGCGACCACGACCTCCTCAAGATTGTGAGTGCCGCGGTGCGGGCAATGAGCGAGGGTGAACTCCTTCAAATTGAAAAGGCGCGCCGGCTTGATATTGATGAGTCGGTGTACTACGACATCATTCAAAAAAAGACAGCTTCGCTGATGGCGTCGTGCTGTGCGGTGGGTGCTGCTTCGGTCGGGGTAGATGAAGCAGAAGTGCGCCGTGCGGAGTCCTTCGGAAACGCACTTGGCATGGGCTTTCAAATTCAAGACGATCTGCTCGACTACCAGGCATACGGCCAGAGCGGTAAACCCTCGGGAATCGATGTGCGTGAACAAAAGATGACGCTTCCGTTGATTTATGCGCTGCGCCGCGCGGATTCTGCCAAAAAGCGTGAGCTGATGCGTATTGTGCGCCGTAAGTCCAACGACCCTGAGAGCATTCGCATCCTGATGACCGATGTGGCGTCGCTCGGAGGCCTCGACTACGCCCGTGAACGACGGGACCACTACCTCGGTGAGGCTCGTGGAATCTTGGCGGAGTTCCCCCCCGGGGAGGCCCGCCAAGCTCTTGAAGTCCTTGTGGATTTTGTGGGCCAGAGGGCCAAATAATTCCTATCTTCAAGTTTATGGGACTCATTTCACCAGCCACTATTGATCGCATTCTCGATGCCGCGCGTATTGAGGAAGTGGTGGGTGAATTTGTAACCCTGAAGCGAAGCGGCGGATCCTTTCGAGGGCTGAGCCCCTTTACGCAAGAGAAGACGCCTTCGTTTTATGTGGTTCCGTCCAAAGGCATTTTCAAGTGCTTTTCATCGGGCAAAGGCGGTTCGGTCGTCACGTTCTTGATGGAGCACGAACAGCTATCGTACCCCGACGCACTTCGCTGGCTTGCCAAGAAGTACAATGTTGAAATCGAGGAAGAAGAATCGACTCCCGAGCAGGACGCGGTGCGCGACCGACGCGAGAGCATGTTTTCGGTCAACGCATTCGCGCTCAAGCAGTTTAGTGAGTGGATGTGGAACGACGACCACGGCCGCGCTGTGGGATTAGCTTACGTTCGCGAGCGCGGATTCACCGACGAGACGATTAAGAAGTTTGAACTCGGCTTTCACCTAGAGGGCCGCGACACCTTTGCCAAGGCCGCGCTGAAGGCGGGCTACCAAAGCGAGTTTTTGGAGGCTACGGGCTTGTGCATCAAGCGCGAGTCCGGGGACTTGGTCGACCGATTCTGGGGCCGGGCTATGTTTCCTATTCACTCGTTGAGTGGGCGGGTGGTCGGATTTGGCGGCCGCGTGCTGCGCAGCGACGCCAAAACGGCGAAGTACCTGAACAGCCCTGAGTCAGAGATTTACCACAAGTCCCAGGTGCTCTACGGCCTTTTTCAGGCCAAGCAGGCGATCAGTCGGGCCAATAAGGTCTACCTCGTCGAGGGCTACACCGACGTGATCAGCATGCACCAAGGCGGGGTCCACAACGTGGTTTCGTCGAGCGGAACCGCGCTCGCGCTCGACCAAATCCGCCTGATTAAGCGTCTTACCGAGCACGTTACCCTGCTGTACGACGGGGATAAGGCCGGAATCCGTGCATCGTTTCGCGGAATTGACCTGCTCCTTGAAGAGGGGCTTTACGTGCGCGCAGTGCCCTTGCCGGTTGGTGAGGATCCGGACTCGCTCGCACGGTCGATGGATTCCGAAGCACTGAATACCTACCTCACCGAGCACGAGGTCGACTTTATTCAGTTTAAAGTTGAGGCGCTGACCGACGAAGGTCAGGCCCAGGATCCGATTCGCCGAGCTGAAGTGGTGCGGGATGTGGTGCAGTCGGTGGCAAAGATTCCGAATGCGATTTTGCGCGAGGTCTACCTGCGCGATAGTGCGCAGCGCCTCGGAATCGAGGAGCGCAGCCTCTATGCCGAAATGGAGCGCATTCGCGGAGCTGAACTCAAGAACGCGAGCCAACGCCGGCCAGATAGGGATCCGTACGTGGATCCAAATCCGCCCGAAATGCAGGTGCAGCGCCCGCAGGCTCCGCGCCCCTTGGCGGTAGAAGAGGCCCTGATAAAGGTTCTGCTGCAGCACGGCAGCGAGCGGGTCAAGTGGATGGGCCCGGACGGACTTGAGCACGAAGATGCCGCGGCAGCGCTCATTTTGGACGACGTCAGCGGGGACGAGTTGGAATTTGTCCACCCTCCATACCAACGGATGTTTGCAGAAATGCTCGCGGTGTGGCATGCTGAGGAGCGAATTTTGGGCCCCGAGCACTTTGTGCGCCATGAGGATCCGTCAATGGCCGCAACCGCGGCCGAATGCCTGACCGAGCGCCATCAATTGGCGGACTGGTCCCGAAAGAGCATTTACATTGGGGCCGTTGAGGAACAGCTCTCTAGCCACGTACACGAGTGCCTTTTGCGGTTTAAAGAGCACCGTTTAGAAGACCGCATCAAAGAGTTGATCGTAGAGTTGGGTGCTTTGACGGACGAAGTTGAGCGCCAGGCCAAAATGACTGATTTTATGAACATTCAAGCGATGCGCAACGCCCTTAGGGCTGAGCTGCAGCGGGTGGTATAATCGTTGTGAACATTTTTGTATGAATATTCCTGCAGAGCGCCCTTCATGGGGTGTACGTTTGATTGCGCGGACGTTGGCGGCTTTTGGGACCGCTTGGTTGCTTCCCGGAGTGGATTTGGATCAATTTACCACAGCCATTTGGCTGTCGGTGGTGCTCGCACTCCTCAACGCTACGGTAAAGCCGCTCCTGATCATCTTTACGATTCCGTTAACGGTCGTTACATTGGGGCTCTTTTTGCTGGTAATCAACGCCGGAGTCGTGCTGCTTGCCAGTGATTGGGTCGACGGATTCACCGTAAACGGATTTTGGTCGGCCTTGGCGTTCAGCGTCATCTATTCGGCGCTTTCGAGCATGCTCGAGGGCCAGTGGAAAGTCCGCGTCCAGGGTGCGCGGCGGGGTTAGTCCGCGGGTTATCCTTGCCCTGTAACGCCCCCAGCGATGATGTACTTCATGATGTCGCCGGTTTTGCCATTCAATGGTTCGACATAACTCGGCGGAACCACGTACATGTCGCCCATAATGGTCAAAGCCAGCGGAACATAGACCATCACATAGCCCTCAGGCGCGTTGCCCAGCTCTTTGAGCGTATCGTCAGTGACGAATCCGACCTTGCGCACCTCGCTGTCGGGAGCCATGCGCACTAAGACTGCGTTTTCGAATCCTTTCTTTTTGCCGGTCAAGCTTTTCATGACGTCTTTGGTCGAGCTGTACACGAGCTTCACGAGCGGAACCTTTTCGAGCAAGCCGTCCACCAACTTGACAAGAGGAGTCCTGACGGCGAAGTTGCCCAAGAATCCAACGAGGGTCACCCCAACGAGGAGCGTAAGCAGCCCAAGCCCCGGAATATCAAAGGGAATGAGGGAGTCCAACGTACTCAAGGCCCAAAAGAGCACGTATGCGGTAAGTGCCAAAGGTGTCGTGTAGAGCAGGCCTTGGATGAAGTAGTTGACGATGCGGTTTTTCATAGGGTTGGGTAGTTGGCTTGGGTTTTCTTAGGCAGTCCGGCGACCACGAGGTTGTAGGATTGGCGGATCCAAGCGGTGAGCACGCGGTAGGGGGCGCTTCCGTCGAGGCGCACGGCGCTCCAGTGGACGGGGCTCATGTGGGACGCGCGCTCGAGGCATGGATACTCCGCACGAAGGTCGTCGAGTTCTTCGGTAGGGAACTTGAGGGCCATTCCGACGGGTTCGGGTTCGTCGAGCGGAATGATGGCGAACATTTTACCCGCCACCTTGAGTACGACGTGGTCGGGCCCAAACGGAGTCGTAACCTCAGCGTGGGGTAGTTCGGCGGCGTACGCAAGGGCTTCGTCTCGGTTCACGGTACTAAAGTTCGGTCACCGGATCCCAAAAGTGGCGGGCAAAGTCTTGAATTTGATCGTCTTTGACGCGGATTCCTTCAGATTCGAGCTGCTGCTGCATGGCGGTGAATCCGCCAAAGTGGTGCTTGCCAGTGAGGATTCCGAGGCGGTTGACGACGCGGTGCGCGGGTACGTCGGGCAGGCTGTGGGCCGCGTTCATGGCGTAGCCGACGGTACGGGCTCCGCCGGCGCTGCCGAGGTAGCGGGCGATGGCCCCGTAGCTGGTGACGCGACCGGAAGGAATCTGACGAACTACGGCGTAGACGCGCTGAAAGAAGTCGGATTCCGGGGCACTCATGCGAAGCGAAACTTTAGGTAGGTGATGGTTTTGCCCTTGTCCATAAAAAGCCGCTCGTAGTAGGTCTGGCAGGCAAACGCGACGTGGTCGGGGTAGGGCTCGAGTTGGCGGTAGACGTCGTGGTAGGTCTCAAGTACCTCGTGTCCTTGGAGCTCAAGGATTCCGTGCAGGTATCCGTGCAGAAATTCGCTGTCGGTCTTGAGGTGCAGGACTCCGCCCGGCTTGAGCAATCGCTGGTAACGCGCTAAAAAGTTGGGGTTGACCATGCGGTGCTTGGCGCGCTGGTACTTGATTTGCGGGTCGGGAAAGGTGATCCAAAGCTCGTCGATTTCACCGGGGGCGAAGGCCTGCTCGAGCCACTCGATACGGGTGCGCAAAAAGCCCACTTGAGTCAGGCCTTCGACCTGTGCCTCTGTTGCGCCCTTCCAAATGCGGGCCCCTTTGATGTCGATGCCGAGGTAGCTTTTGTCCGGTTCGCGTCGGGCGAGGGCGACGGTGTATTCGCCGCGTCCGCAGCCGAGTTCTACGACGAGGGGCCTGTCGGTCTTAAAAAAATCGGACTTCCATTGACCGCGCAGGCGGAATGTACCCAAAATCTCTTCTTTGCTCGGCTGGACGACGTGCGGCATTGCGTCCAACTGGGCGAACTTTTCAAGCTTGCCTTTTCCCATGGATCAAAGGTAGGCCTGTCCCGAGGTAGGCTGAAGGTCTAAGAGGCGTGCTTGCACGCTGCGCTCGCCGCGGTACTCGTTCCATGAGAGCTGAAAGGCCGCGTCGACGAGTCCTTCGGGAACCGCGTCGTCCCCCCACTGAAAGTAGATTCCGCGCAGGGAGCGCTGGCGAAACGGGTCAAAAAGCTCGACTTGAAGGTGTTCACCCTCAGCTCCAACCTTTTTGGTGAAGGCGAGTTCGACGCCGCGCACGCCCCACACGGGGGCCGGATTTCCGACGCCAAAGGGTTCGAGTCGGTCCTGAAGCTGCAGCAAGCGGGGAGTGACTTCGTCGATTCGTAGTACCACGTCCACTGCTATTTGCGGCTGGCGCATGGCTTCGGGCCAGCGACGGTCCACGGCGGCATTCAGGGCGATTCTGAATTCGTCGAGGTTTTCGGGCATGCACGTCATTCCGGCGGCGGCTTTGTGTCCGCCAAACTGAATGAGGTGGGCGCTGGCGTCATCTAACGCAGCGTAAAGGTCAAGTCCTGGAGCACTTCGTGCGCTGCCCGAAAGCACGCCCTCGTGCTCGGTAAAGGCCACCACAGGGCGGTAGAATCGCTCGGCTACACGTTGCGCAATCAAACCCACAATACCCTTGTGCCAGTCGGGGTGGTAGAGCACCAAGGCCAGGTCATCTGCCACTTCTTCGGCCATTTCGAGCGCTTCGTCGACCATGCGGCGTTCGGTACTCCGTCGCGTGGTATTGAGGTCGTGAAGGTCTTGGCTGTACTTTTCAATGGGCCCCACGTCTGTGGCGGTGAGCAGCTGCACGGCGCGAAGTCCGTGGTCCATACGCCCGGCGGCGTTGATTTTGGGGGCGACACTGAAGCTGAGGTCTCGGGCACTGACGGGTCCGCGTCGCTCACCAATGAGCGCTTGCAAAGCTGGCCGGGGCTTCGTGTTGATGAGTTCCATCCCCTGAATCAGCCAGCGTCGGTTGAGGCCAACCATCGGAACCATATCTGCAGCAATACTCAGTGCAAGCAAGTCCAGGTGGGCGTCGAGTTCTGAAGGATCCAACCCGGCCGCGTCGTAGGCACTGCGCCACAGCATAAATCCCACACCGCATCCAGAGAGGTAGGTGTGTCCAAAGTTGCAGTCGCTTCGAAGGGGGTCGAGTACCGCCAGGGCGTCGGGCAATCGGTCCTCGGGCTGGTGGTGGTCTGCCACAATCACGTCCAGGCCTTGGGCCACAGCGTAGTCGATTTCGTCAAAGGCCTTGACTCCGCAGTCGAGGGCGATGAGCACTTTGGCTCCGAGCTCAACGGCCCGGTCGATTCCTGCCTTGGAGAGTCCGTAGCCCTCGCGGTAGCGGTCGGGAATGTAGGCTTCACTGCGCCAACCGCCTGCGCGAAGTGCCAAGGTGCCCACCGAAACGGCGGTGGTTCCATCGACGTCGTAGTCGCCAAATAAAAACACGAGCTCGCCTTTGGCTCTCGCCACAGCCAGGCGTTCGGACGCCTCGGCCATGCCCGCCATGTCCAGAGGGTTGACTTCGTCGGGATCGGTTCCTTGAATCCAATCGCGGACCTCATCGAGGTTGTGAAACCCTCGCAGGGCGAGCAGTTCCGCCATAGGCCGATCGACCTGACGCTCGAGCGCGGCCACGGCCGTAGGGTCTGATTTGGGCGGAAGCGTCCACCACTTTCGGCGCGGAGTGCTCATAGATCCTCGCTACGCTGTGCCTGATAGATGGCAGCCTGGTGCTGTACCGAATAGCGGTGAACCAACTCAAAAAAAGCTTTGACGTACTTTGGGTCGAGCCCGACACCTGCCGCTTGGGATTCGCGCTGCTCGAGCATGTCGAGCCAACGGTCCATTTGAAATACGCTGGCTCCAAGTTCAAGCTTGCGGTGGGCCAGACGCTCCACAATCTCTTGGCGGTGCTGAATAAGTTCTACGAGTTGCGCATCAATTTGGTCGAGCTGGTCTCGGTCGGAACTCAGGCTGGCGGCCACCGCTGAAGGGTCTGCTTTTTCAAGGTAGTTGGCCAGTCGGTCGAGGAGGGCCGCAAAGCGAGCGGGGGTGAGTTGCTGGGCGGCATCGCTTAGCGCTTCGTCAGGCTGCGGATGAATTTCAATCATCAATCCGTCCAGGGCCAGGTCCATCGCTATTTGCGAAACGGACTCCACAAGATCGCGTTGACCTGCGATGTGGCTCGGGTCGCAAAAAATAGGTAAATCCGGAACCTGCCGGCGAAGTTCAAAGGTGAGTTCCCAGCGCGGATCGTTTCGGTAGGGTTCGGGGTGCGTCGCAAAAAATCCGCGGTGGACCGCAGCGAGGTCGCTCAGGCCCATTTTGTCAAGTCGCTCGAGCGCGCCCAACCACAATCCTACGTCGGCGTGAATGGGGTTTTTGACGAGCACCGGAATCTGGCTTCCTTTGAGTGCCTCGGCGATCTCTTGGACGTAAAATGGGTTGACGGTGGTTCGCGCTCCGACCCAGACGGCGTCGGCTTTGGCGGCCAATGCACGCTCCACGTGCTGGGGGTTGCCCACCTCGATGACAAACGGAAGCCCCACCTCGGCGCGCATAATCTGCAGCCATTCCAAAGCGTTGTAGCCGGCCCCTTCGAATGCTCCGGGGCGGGTTCGCGGCTTCCACACCCCAGCGCGAAATAGCTGGGTTCGCCCGTCGGCCTTGAGTGCGCGGGCAGTCTCAAGAACCTGGTCAAGGGACTCTGCCGAGCACGGACCTGCAATCACCCAGGGCTGACCGGGTTCAGGGCTCCAGTGGCCAAAGGGTCGGTGTCGGCGGGCAGCAGCACTCATTCTTCGTCTGATTTAGCGGGGGATTTGGCCCCTTCAACTACAACCACGAGTTCGCCCCGTGGTTCGACCTCGGCAAAGTATGCGGCGAGCTCTCCCGCAGTTCCGCGGTGGTAGGTTTCGTGCAACTTGCTGAGTTCCCGAACGACACACATTCCTCGGTCCGGGCCAAGCCATTCGACCACTTCGCCCAAAAGTTTGCGCAGTCGGTGCGGCGATTCATAGGCGACGATGGTGCGTGCCTCACTGCGCCAGCTTTGAATTCGCGTTTGGCGACCTTTTTTTTGAGGAACAAAGCCCTCAAACACAAATCGATCGCACGGAAACCCGCTTGCCACAAGCGCAGGAATAAGTGCGGTGGGTCCGGGAAGCGCTTCAACCACAACCCCCGCTTGAATGCAGGCGCGAACAAGTAAAAATCCAGGGTCGCTAATGCCGGGAGTTCCAGCGTCGCTCGCAAGGGCCACATGGCCAGAGCTGTCAGCGATCATGCGCACAATGCCATCGGCTTGCGCGTGCTCGTTGTGCATGTGGTAGGCGCGAAGCTTTGCTTCTAAACCCAATAACTTCAGCAATTTGCCTGTAGTACGGGTGTCTTCGGCGAGGACGACGTCGGCCTCAACCAGTGCAATTTTTGCACGGTCGGTGATGTCGCCGAGGTTTCCGATTGGGGTCGGAACCAGCACCAGTTTGCCCATCTATTCGAAGCGGGCGTAGACCAGGTTCATGAATCGGTCAGCTACGTCAGGGCACTTGCTCCAGTCGTACTCGGGCTGTACGGCTTCGCGGATGAAGGTTTCGCATTCAGCCTTCGACTCGAGCGTAGCCAGGTATGCCACCACGCGCTGGTAGTCGTGGTCGTCGCCCCCAAAAAGACTCTTGACAAAAGCGAGTCGGTCGTTCAAGCCTGCATTGAGGTTTGCGTAGCGGGCGTTCACAGATTTAGCGGCTAGTTGCTGGTTGCTTGTTACTTGTTGCTCGTTACTAACCGCTGGCTGCTGGTCGTTGGCTACGGGTTGTTGGTTGCTGGTTGCTGGTTGCTCGATCGCTGCTGGTTGCTGGTCGTTGGCTACGGGTTGCTGGTTGCTGGTTGCCGGTTGCTCGATTGCTGCTGGCTGGTTACTCGAAGCTGGTGTGATGGCGTCAATGTGCGCAGAAACGGCGGCAGATATTTGCTGGGCGGCGGCGGTTTGTGCTGCGGCAGATTGTGTTTCGAGCTGGGCTTGTGCGGCGGCGTGGGCTGCGGCAAGCTGTGAAGCTGCGGCCTGCTGGGCGGCGGCCAACTCGGCGTGTGCGGCTTGGTGGGCTGCGGCGACAGCGGCTTGAAGTTTGGCCTGGTGCGCCTGAATCAGGAGGGATTCGAGGTGGCGCAGTTCCGCATCAGATGGAATGCATGAATGAAGCGAGGTTTCGAGGCCAGAAAGGGCAGAAGAAAGGGCGGTGCTCATGGTTGAAAGCCGTAGTTTAGCGGAAGTGGAAAAGTACGAAATGTTCCAAGAGCACACGCCCCGTTCGGGACACATTGAAGTGATTGCAGGCTCGATGTTTTCGGGCAAGACCGAGGAGTTGATTCGGCGGCTGAAGCGCGCCCAAATTGCACAACTTAAGGTAATGATTTTCAAACCGCTAACCGACAATCGCTACGCTGACAACGCCGTGGTCACGCACGATGAGGGCCGCATGGACGCCCGTCCGGTGGCTGCGGCGCACGAAATTTTAGCGCTCGCTGAGGGTGCCGATGTGGTCGGATTGGACGAAGCGCAGTTTTTTGACGACGGAATCGTAGCGGTGGCCAATGCCCTAGCGGACCGTGGAATTCGTGTGGTTGCAGCGGGTTTGGATATGGACTTCAACGGGGTTCCGTTTGGTCCCATGCCCCAATTGATGGCAGTGGCGGAATTTGTGACTAAAGTGCATGCCATCTGCGTCCGTAGCGGAGAGCTCGCGAACTATTCGCACCGGCTTACCGGCGATGCCAACCAGGTCATGCTGGGCGACCGCCGTACCTACGAACCCCTTTCGCGGTCCGAGTTTGTGCGTGTCCGCGGCAAGAACGAATAAGATGATAACCGCTCCGCGCTGGACCCTATCGCACGTTGCGGCCCTGATTGGGGCGGAACCGATTTCGGCACCTCACGACCGTGAGCTGAGCCGAATGGCGACGGATTCACGCACGACCCAAACCGAACCGGCCCTTTTTTGGGCGCTGACTACGCCCTCAGGCGACGGCCACCGCCACTTGGCTGAGGCCAAAGAGCGCGGATGTGTGGCGGTAGTAGTTACCGCAGAGGGTTGGGCAAATGTTAAGGGCACGGGCTTGATTCCGTTGGTGGTGGACGATGTATGGGCAGCCCTCTACCGGCTGGCGGCGGCGCACCGTGCAAACTACAGTGGTCCGGTCGTGGCCATTACGGGGTCGAATGGAAAAACCAGTGTCAAAGAGCAATTGGCTCACCTGCTTGGCGACCCCACGGTGGCGCGCAGTCCGCGCAGCTACAATTCCATGCTTGGCGTGCCCCTGTCGGTGCTGCAGTTCCCGCTCGACGCTTCGCTCTGGGTGGTCGAGGTCGGAATTTCTGAAGCCGGGGACATGGCCCGATTCACCTCATGGTTGAATCCCACCCACGGAATCTTCACAGGCCTTGGCGATGCCCACGATGCGGGCTTTGCGAGCCGCGAAGCCAAGTTGGCCGAGAAGATGTCGCTCTTTCGCGGGGTGAAGCAGCTTCTTGTAGCAGAGGGGCCGTGGAGTTCTGGGGCCCGGGGGCTGCTTCCTTCTGGTATTTTGCGCACCGAAGGCGGCCAATGGGTCGGGCCGGATGGGCAGCGCTTTGTGGTTCCGGTGGAGTCTGAGGCCGAGCGTTCAAACGCGGCGCTCGCGCTGGCGGCCACCTACGCCCTGGGCCGCACACCGCACGACTTCGACAGCCGCCCGCGCGGACCGCTGCGGCTTGAACGGCGCGCCGCCCGCTGGGGCGGCGGCGCGCTGCTCGTCGACCGCTACGCGCTCGACGAAGCCTCGGCCACTGAAGCCCTCGAAATCTTGGCTCAGGAACCTGCGTCCCCTAAGACGGCGATCATCTTTGACAAGGATTCCGCGCGGTGGACGAGCGCCCTTCAACGATGGACCACGCAGTTTCCGAACATTGAACTGAGGGTGTGTGCACCCCAAGATTCCGCCCCGGGAATCGGTGAAGGTGGAGCCGTACTGCTCAAAGGACACGGCGTTGAGGCGGCCCTTGAGGCCCGCTTGGCGCGCCAGCACGATAGTGTGGTGGAACTTGACGTGGACGCGATGGAGGCCAACTTGAGGCACTACCGCGCGATGCTTCCGCAGGGAACCCGAATCATGGCCATGCTCAAGGCGAACGCCTACGGGCTTGGGGCGGTTCCGGTGGCTCGAGCCCTTGAACGCCACCGCCTGGACTACCTCGGAGTGGCCTACCCCGAAGAGGGCCGTGAACTGCGCGAGGCGGGGATACGCACTCCCATCATGGTGCTCAACCCGGGCGAACCCTCGTTTGACCTGATGCTGCGCTACCGACTTGAACCTGAAATTTTTAGTTGGGATCGCTTGCGGGCATTTGCCGATGCCTACGCGCGCCACCCCGATGCGCTGGGTGAGGTGCTCGTGCACATCAAGGTGGACACGGGAATGCACCGTTTAGGATTTGAACCGAACGAAGGCCGCGCGGTGGCTGACGCCGTCCGCGCGCTCCCCGGAGTCCGCGTCGCTTCGGTGCTGAGCCACTTCGCCGCGGCTGAAGATGTGGCCAAGGATGAGTTCACGCGCGAGCAGTGGGCTGAATTCACGCGCTTTGCCGACGCGCTAGAGGCCGGGCTCGGTATGACGGTTTGGCGCCACATGGCCAATACGGCTGCGGTGGCACGCCACCCGTGGGCTGCTGGCGGCATGGTTCGGCTCGGAATCGGCTTGATGGGGGCCTCACTGGACCCGGTGGACGCTGCGGCGCTGCAGCCCGTGGTGCACGTCACCACGACGGTGAGCCAGATGCGCCATGTTCCGGCGGGCGAAGGGGTGTCCTACGGGTCAACAGACGCGTCGGACCGCGACCGAGTAATTGCAACGCTACCGATTGGGTATGCTGACGGAATTCCTCGCGCCCTGAGTAACGGCCGTGGCCAAGCGTTTGCCCACGGCCGCTACCTGCCGATTGTGGGCCGCGTCTGCATGGATATGCTGATGGTCGATGCGACCGACGTGCCGCTCAAGGTGGGCGATCGCGTCGAACTTTTGGGCCGTCATGTGCGCCTTGAAGACGTGGCTTCAGCCTGCGGAACCATTAGTTATGAGGTGCTTACCGGGCTGTCGCCGCGACTTCCGCGCTTGGCGGCAAACGGACTTTAGGCTACCTTTCGGGTAGTGGAGCGTCAAATTATCTCCTATTTTGTTCGGGCGGCAGCTATTTTGATGCCGTGGTGGGACCTCGGGACGGGTGTGGCCCTCGCCGCAGCGGCCTTGCTTTCACTGGTTGCAGCTCGAGGCCGCTGGAAGCCCTTACCAGTCGATGTAGCCCTATGGTCGGGCTTTGCCGCGTTGGCCGCGAGCGCGCTTTGGACGACGGCTCCGTCACTTGAAACGATGCTGCGCTGGATGCCGATGCTGTGGGTACCGCTCGCGCTTCGACGGCAGCACCGCGCGTGGAACGAGGGTTTGATCGCGGGCGGAATCGTGCTTTCGGTCGGCCTCTTGGGCCACGCTGGCTACCTCGCCTTCGAGGCCAAGAGTCTCGAACCATTGTTTTACCGCGACTTTGCCGAGTTTGCACACCAGCACAGCTACCTCACGCTATATCTGGGCCTTGCGGGGGCATCAGTGGCTACGGACTTGAGGTTTCGCGGTGCCATTCGCCCGCTTCTTTTGGGTGTGTTTGCCCTAGTCGCGGTCCTTGCCGGAAGCCGCATGGCGCTCGCCGCCGTCGTCCTCGGAGGACTGTGGTGGTTTTCGGGTCGCTCTAGTGTTGGACGCTGGATGCCTTGGGCATTTGGACTCGGAATCGTGCTGGTTCTAGCCGTCGCCCTCGTGCCCTCAGAGCGCAGCTTGGGCAAGCTCACCAAGGCGGACCCCTACTGGGCCACAGGTTCTGTGGATACTCGGGTCGTACAGGCCAAGGCGGCCTGGCAAGTTATTCAGTCTGATGTGTGGCGTGGAGTGGGGGCGGACCAGGTCCAGCCCGAGCTCATGAAGGTCTATACCGACTGGAACTACCGCTTCGGCCTCAAGCGCCAACTCAACGTGCACAACCAAGTGCTGCAGCTTTGGGCCGGCATTGGCATATTCGGAATCGCAATATGGGCCCTCGGAATGGTCTACTGCGGCCTGAAATCCAATTGGACTCGGGGCGGTCAGGCTCTGGCGCTGACCCTTGCACTCATTCTGCTCACAGAGTCCATGCTCGAACGCGCCATGGGCGTCGTCCTTGTCGCTACGGCGATCTACCACAGCTTGCCGCGTCGGTTGGACGGAACCTGGCGATAGCCTACCACGTACTGCGGTCGAGCAGGATACGCAAGGTGGCGCGCAAGCTAGTGAGGGTCGGTTCGGACTCACCCGTGTAAATCAGCCCAATAAGTTTGGGGTTTTGGGCAGCGAGCCATTCGTCCGGAAGCGTACCGCGTTCCATTCGCCAGGCTTCGCGTAGTAAACGTTTTACGCGGTTGCGCACCACGGCGTGCTTGAATCGCTTTTTGGGCGCCGCCACAAGCACTTGAACGCCCCGCACGAGGGGTTCTGGTGAAGGAAGCCACACGAGGCGCAGTCCAGATTCCGCTATACTACGTGAATTGCGGCTAAATAAAAGTCCGATGGAGGTTCGCGACTTCAAGCGCTCCTCGCGGGGGAAGCGCAGGTCGGCCATTACTTACCCTTGTTGACTTCGTCGACGTAGGCTTCGAGCGCCTGCGCCATTGACGCAAATTTGGGCGACGGTACGGGCACATCCACAATTAGGTTGTGCTCCTTAGCGGCAAGGTGGGTAGTGCTTCCGAATGCAGCAATGCGCGTGGCATCCTGGACGAAGTTCGGAAAGTTCTTGTGCAGTGACTTAATGCCTTCGGGGCTGAAGAATACGAGCATGTCGTACTTCACTTCACTGAGGTCGCTCAAGTTGGCGGCCACAGTTTGGTACATCACCGCGCGCGTCCACTTGATGTTGGCGGCAGCTAGGGATGCCGGAACCTCTGGGTTCAGTACATCTGACGTTGGCATTAAAAAATGCTCTCCACGCTGCTTTTTAAGGGTCGGAATCAGATCGGTGAGCGCAGACTTCGCAGGGTAGATTTTACGCTTGCGGTACGGAACGAACTTCTGAAGGTAAAACGCTACGGCCTCAGAGGTGCAGAAGTACTTCCACTCTGGGTTAATGGCAACGCGCATCTCTTCGCACATGCGAAAGAAGTGGTCAATGGAGTTGCGGCTCGTAAAGATGAATGACTTGAACTCGCCGAGTGCAATCTTGTCTTTGCGAAACTCTGCAGCATTCACACCCACGACCTCAATGAAGGGTCTAAAGTCTATTTTGAGCTTGTGCTTTTCGGCAAGTAAGAGGTAAGGGTTGTTCCCTGCTTGGGGCTCCGGTTGGGAGACCAAGATGCTCTTTACTTTGCGTTTGCGCTCAGGTAATTGTGAATCCATAACCACGGTATCGCTTCCAGGGCGCAAAGGTAGGCAATTCTGAAGTACAAAGGCCCGGGTCCGCGGTTAATATAAATGATTGCGGCGCGCAACACAGAGGTAACATAGAGCACGCCAAATGCTGATACTAAGATTATTAGGCTAAGTTGGGGCTGTGGGCCACTGCCAGTGAGGCGCCACCACGCATAGGGCACCACAAGAAGTACTAAGAAGGGCATGAGCATGCTCCGAAATTGGTGGTATGCTTGATGGATGCGGACAGAGTTCCAAATGCTTCCGGCGATGGCATGGAGGATCCATGGTGCCAAAAGCACAAGTCCCGAATAGGCAGGCTGAAGGCCTGCTCCCACGTAGAGAATTCCTACTGCCGCGAGCGATGTAGCGATGCTCACCCATGGGCCAAGGGCCGCGGGTAGTCCGTCCGACCAAAGTTGGATGCCGAGCCTGCTCATACGACGGCGTCCTTGTGCGTTGGGAGACCATAGTGCCGCAATGAGTGCAAGTCCGGTTACCGCTACAGCGTACCACCACCAGGGAAGGAATTCAATAGGTTCTCCGTGCACAGCGCGAAGGTAGTTCGGTCAGGGGAGGCAAAAAAAAGCCCGGCCAAAGGGCCGGGCTCCTAATCAGTAATCAGTGGATTATTTTGCTAACACGGTCACTGTGTTGGCCGAAACTTCGACTACTCCACCATCGATTTCAACATATTCGGTGCCTTTAGCTCCGTCTATTTTCACGCGGCCCGCGGCTAGGGAAGCCATAATTGGTGCGTGGTTCGTCAAAATTTGAAACAAACCTTCGGTTCCGGGGAGCTGCACCGCAGTTGCCGTACCCGAGTAAAGCTTGCGCTCTGGAGAAATGATGTCGACCGTAAGTGCCATTTGGGGTGGGAATTAGGCTTCTGCAAGCATTTTCTCACCAGCGGCGATGGCCTCTTCAATTGAACCTTTGAGGTTAAATGCGGCCTCGGGGTACTTGTCGAGTTCGCCGTCCATGATCATTGTGAAGCCTTTGATGGTCTCTTTGATGTCTACAAACACCCCTGGGATGCCGGTGAACTGCTCGGCAACGTGGAAGGGCTGCGAAAGGAAGCGCTGTACGCGGCGCGCACGGTGAACGACCATTTTGTCGTCTTCAGAAAGCTCTTCCATACCCAAGATGGCGATGATGTCCTGGAGCTCTTTGTAGCGCTGGAGAAGCTCCTTTACACGCTGGGCGCATGCGTAGTGCTCGTCACCAACAACCTCTGGGGTCAAGATGCGTGAAGTTGAGTCCAAGGGGTCTACCGCAGGGTAGATACCTAGTTCTGCAATCTTACGAGAAAGTACCGTGGTGGCGTCCAAGTGGGCAAACGTCGTTGCAGGTGCCGGGTCGGTCAAGTCGTCTGCAGGTACGTATACCGCTTGTACTGATGTGATCGAACCTGATTTGGTTGAGGTGATGCGCTCTTGCATGGTTCCCATCTCGGTAGCGAGCGTGGGCTGGTAACCTACGGCAGAGGGCATACGGCCAAGAAGGGCCGAAACTTCAGAACCAGCTTGGGTAAAGCGGAAGATGTTGTCAACAAAGAAGAGGATGTCCTTTCCTTGGCCGCTTCCTTCGCCGTCGCGGTAGTACTCGGCAAGAGTCAAACCTGACAGGGCTACACGGGCACGTGCACCTGGAGGCTCGTTCATCTGGCCAAACACGAAGGTTGCCTTTGATTCTTTGAGCTCTTCCATATTCACTTTACTGAGGTCCCATGAACCACCCTCCATAGAGTGGATGAAGTCTTCGCCGTAGCGGATAATGCCGGCTTCGATCATTTCGCGGAGCAGGTCGTTTCCTTCACGGGTACGCTCACCTACGCCGGCGAATACAGATAGACCTCCGTGCCCCTTGGCGATGTTGTTGATGAGCTCTTGGATGAGTACGGTCTTACCGACACCGGCACCACCGAACAATCCAATTTTACCACCTTTTGCGTAGGGCTCAATCAGGTCGATGACCTTGATTCCGGTCAACAGAATTTCGGTTGCAGTAGAGAGGTCTTCAAATTTTGGAGCCGCACGGTGAATCGACAGACCACCATTGGCCATGTCCATCTCGCCGAGGCCGTCGATGTCGGCGCCAACTACGTTGAATACGCGTCCGCGGATTTGGTCACCTGTGGGCATGGCAATGGATTTGCCGAGGGCAACTACTTCTTGGCCACGGGTAAAGCCATCGGTAGAGTCCATTGACACAGCGCGCACGGTGTCTTCACCAATGTGCTGCTGAGTTTCAAGGATGACCTGTTGGCCGTTGGGACGCGTTACCATTAACGCGTCGTAGATTTTGGGAAGGGCCTGTGCGTCTTCGAAGTAGACGTCTACTACTGGGCCAATGACCTGGGCAATTTTTCCTTTTGCGTTCGCCATGGTTGTGCGGAATGGAGTGATTCTGAATTCGGGTGCAAAGGTACGACCTAGACTGCTTGCTTCCCTAGGGCCCTAAAGCAATAAAAATGAAAAAGTGCGGTAAATGGCCAAAGAATGATGTTCAGCCCGATTAGGGCTCCGCTCAAACCAGAGAACAGTACCCAAAGCAGCAGCGCGGGGAACAGAGCCGCAAAGTGCGGGCGCGTCATTTGAACGGACCAACGAAAGGCTTGAAGCACGTTCATGTTGTGGTATACCAACGCGAAGGGCGCCATCCAAATCAATGCGATAAGCCCCAACGTGAACAGCACCAGAGCGGCCAAGCCAAAGGCTGAGGCCGACCAGTTGATTTCTTGAAGCAAGGCCTGCGAAAAAGCGGCGGGATCTGATTCATGTGTCTGAGCTAAGATCATCAATTCGTCGCCATAAAGGGCTGAAAGTGATATTCCGAGTAGCGTAGAAAGAAAGAGGAAGAGGATGAACATCATTCCGCCAAGTGCGGCAGTGCGCGGCCACGCAGAGAGCGCGAGACGAAGGGCTTGAGTGAAGCGCAATCCGGGTTCGGCTTCGGCAAGCGTCCCAAGGCCGACGTACAGCATCGGGAGCACAAACAGCCCCGCAATTGTTGAGAGTATCGGGTGAATGAGTCCGAGAAGGTTAAGGGCCAGTGCAATGGCTCCGGTAGCCGCGAAGGGGTAAGGGTTTCGGCGAAAGGCGGCCGCCGCGAGGCTGAGGGCGTGGAGCGTCATAGCGCGAAGTTCGGAAATATCTTTGCCCCTGACCTTCAGGACGTGCAGATTTACCACCAGCTTTCGGATTTTGTTGCGAGCGGCCCCACTGTGGTCACGCTCGGAACCTTTGACGGCGTCCACCTCGGGCACCAAAAACTGGTGGCGCGAGCGGTGGCAAAGGCACGCGAGCTGGGCGGAACCGCAGTCTTGCTGACCTTGGAACCCCATCCGCGCAAGCTGATTCATCCGGATTTTGTGCTGTCGCGCCTGACGCTGCCTTGGGAGCGGGCGGAGTTGCTAGCAGCCGCGGGATTGGATGCACTGGTCGAGCACCCATTTACCACCGAGTTTGCGCAGACGTCTTCATTGGATTTTGTGCGCCGCGACCTGGTCGGCCACCTCGGCATGCGCCACCTCATCGTCGGTTACGACCACCGATTTGGCCGCAACCGCGAGGGCGATTTTGCGCAGCTCCAGGAGTATTCACAGGTGTTTGATTTTGGACTCGAGCAGGTCGAGGCCGTTTCGGCCGGTGCGCAGGTGCTGTCTTCTACCAAAATTCGCGCGGCGGTGGCCGAGGGCCATGTGTGCGAAGCCGCGGTGGCCTTGGGTCGCTCGCATTTTGTGCGCGGCGAAGTGGTTGCGGGGCGCGGAATCGGCCGTGGACTGGGCTACCGCACCGCCAATGTGGGTGGAATTCACCCCGACAAGGCCATGCCCTCGTTTGGGGTGTATGCCGTAGAACTGGATTTCTGCGACGCCGAAGGCCCCCGAGGCCTCGCCGGCGTAGCTAACTACGGAGTTCGTCCCAGCTTTGGTTCCAGTTCAGAACCTGTTCTCGAAGTGCACTTACTTGACGTCGAAGCCCAAGGATACGGTCGCCCGGTGGAGGTGCGGTTTATCGACTTCATTCGTGCGGAGCAAACGTTTGAAACCCCTGAAGCGCTTAAGGCGCAGATTGCACGGGATGTGGAGCGAGCGCGGGCACAGCTTGCGGCGCGTACTAGCTAGTCGTTACTTATTTCTTGCTGCCGCCGCTCGGACACCAGGTACAAGAAGCAAGTAACCGATGTCAGAGCCAACGAGCCAATTTCAGCGAACCGTGCGATTGAACGGACGCGAAGCGCCTTTACCGCCGCTTTTTCTTTGCCGAGGTTGTGTTTGGACCTTTGCGGTGGCCTTTGCCCCCAACTTTGCCCCCACCTTTGCCAGAATTACCAGAGCGTCCGCCAAACCCGGTGCTGCCGGACGAGCTTCCTCCAGCGCGGCGCGGGCTTCCCCAGCGGCTGCCGGCCTCGGCGGGTCGGGTTTCGTCGAACTGTCCGCGCGTGGGGGTTGAAGATCGGCCCGAGGGGCGCTCGCTGAAGCGGCCACCAGAGGTTCCGCCCGAATCGCGCGAAGACGCCACGCCAAAGTCAATCGTTTTGCGCACGACATCGACCTCTTTGACCACGATGCGCAGCGGATCGCCAAGGCGAAACTCCTTGCCCCAGCGCTCGCCCACCAGGCAATGGCGCTCAGAATCAACACTATAGTAGTCGTCGCGGAACTCGCGCAAGCGCACAAGGCCCTCGCAGGCGGTTTCGGGAACCTCCACAAACACGCCCCAGTCGGTGACGCCCGAGATGATTCCGTCGAACTGCTCGCCCAGGAATTGCTCCATGTAGACGGCCTGCATGTACTTGATTGACGAGCGTTCGGCGTCGGCCGCGTTTTGCTCGCGCTGCGAGCTGTGCTGGCAGAGTTCCTCGAGCGGGTCGGCTTTGGGCGAAGGCTTACCGTCAAGGGTGTCTTGAAGCAGGCGGTGCACCATCATGTCGGGGTAGCGGCGAATGGGCGACGTAAAGTGCGTGTAGTCGTCAAACGCGAGTCCGTAGTGCCCCACGTTTTGGGTGCTGTACACGGCTTTGGCCATGGTTCGCACGGTAAGCGTTTCAAGCATGTTGGCCTCGGGCGTGCCCTTGACCTGGCGCAGCAGGTCGTTTATCGAGCGGCGTACGTTGCCGGGGCTGTCGACCTGCAATTGGTATCCGAGCGGACGCACAAACTGGCTGAGGGCGATGAGCTTTTCAGGGTCGGGCTGGTCGTGAATTCGGTAGACCATGGTACGCGGAGCCTGCTTGGTTCGGGCGTTGGGCTTTTTGCCGCCCGCGAATACTGCCACTTCGCGGTTGGCGAGCAGCATGAATTCTTCGATGAGCTTGTTCGAGTCCTTGGCTTCTTTGACGTAGGCTCCGATTGGCTGGTTGTTCGCGTCGAGGCGGAACTTGACCTCGGCGCGGTCAAACGCAATGGCGCCATCCCTCATTCGCTGGGCACGAAGGGCTTTGGCCATGCGGTCCATGAGGCGTAGCTCTGAAGCGAGTGGGTCGTCGTCGCCCTCGAGCACCGCCTGGGCCTCTTCGTAGGCAAACCGGCGGTCGGAATGGATCACCGTGCGCCCAAACCAACGGTCGTGGACCGCTCCGGATTCGTCCATGGCGAAGATGGCCGAAAAGGTGAACTTGTCCTCACGCGGGCGTAGCGAGCATACTTGGTTCGACAGGATTTCGGGCAGCATGGGCACCACCCGGTCGACTAGGTAGACCGAAGTGGCGCGCTCGACGGCCTCTTGCTCGAGCAGGCTTCCGGGCCGCACGTAGTAGGTCACGTCGGCGATGTGCACGCCCACTTCCCAGAGTCCGTCTTCGAGCGGCCGAATGCTGAGGGCGTCGTCAAAATCTTTAGCGTCGACAGGGTCGATCGTGAACGTCAAGGTCGTCCGCATGTCGCGGCGTCGGGCGATTTCGACCGGATCCAAAACCAGCGGGATCCGCGCGGCCTCGGCTTCTACCTCGGCGGGGAAGTTCCAGGGCAGCCCGAACTCTTCCATAATCGCGTGGATTTCGGTCTCATGCTCGCCGCGTTCGCCGAGTACTTCAACCACTTTACCCACCGGAGCGCGTTCGGCGTCGGTCCATTCCACGAATTCGAGCACCACCATTTGGCCACCCTGGGCTGTGCCTAAGTACTGCTTCGGAACAAAAAAGTCGCGACCCACCTTGCGGCCGTCAGTCAGAATGAAGGCACCTTGGGCATGGGGCTGCACCTCACCGACGTAGCGGCTGCGCGCCCGGCTGACCACCTCGACGACTTCGCCCTCGAACTTTTTGCCCGCCTTTTGGGGGTAGACGAGGACTTTGACGCGGTCGCCTCCGAACGAAAGCCCCGTGCTGCCCTGGCGAATGTAGATGTCGTCCAAACCGGCTCCGCGCACGACGTAGGCGGCTCCGCTCGAGGTAAGCTCGATGGTGCCCGTGGCGTAGGCCATTTCCATTTTTAGGCGGAACCCATCACCGTCGGCCTCAATCTGGTTGGTCCGACTCAAAATCTCGAGGGCGCTGCTGACCAGGCTTTTGCCAGTCCGCTCGTTCATACCCGTTTCAAACGCCAAATCGGTGGCTGTGAATTTGCGCCCGGGGCGCTTTTGAAAAAATCGAAGTAGGCGGTTGGCGAGCGAAACCGCATCCATCGAGCGGTGGGCCTTATTAATCTTGGGTCCTTTTTTGGGCATCTATGCGGAATTCTTTGCTATTTATGTCAGCGTCTGAGTAAAGGTCGCACAATTTTAAGAGGGCCGTGCAACCTTTGCGTTAAGGTTGGCATCTTTTTTACGGATTCCGCCCCCAACTAGTGGAAGCATGGTACGCACACATTCAAGGTGCCCTACAAGGCCGCCTGGATGCGCAGCGCGCACTTTATGAGGCGCTTGCGCCACGTGTGCTGTATACCTGCCGACGCTACTTTAGCCACGAGGCGGACGCCGAAGACGCAATGATTCGAACGATGACCACGATGTTTCAGCAACTCCCCACGATTCGTGAGGCCAAGGCCCTCCCGGCTTGGCTGCGCCGCACGGCTGTGAACGAGTGCCTCATGGAGCTTCGCCGCCGAAAGGTGGAGTGGGTAGGTGCGGATGCCTTGCCCGACGCAGGTTCTTCGGCCACCGATTCGCTGCACGACCGCGAGGCGCTCATGGAGCTTTTACGCCAGTTGCCCGACGGATACCGAACCGTGTTCAACTTGTACGCCCTCGAAGGCTACAGCCACGCCGAGATCGCCGAGCAGCTCGGAATCTCTGAAGCCACCAGCAAGTCCCAATTGAGCCGCGCCCGACAGTGGATGCAGCGCCGGCTCTCCAATTTTGATCTGCAATGAGCCCTAAGGACGTCGACAAGCTGTTTCGCGAGGCCCTCAGTGAAGGTCAAGCCACCCCCCGCCCCGAGGCATGGGCCCGCGTCGCCGCAAACTTGCCCAAGGCACAGACCAAGCGCCGCACGCTCTGGTGGCCCTACGCTGCCGCCGCATCAGTCGCCCTTGCCGCGGTTGGTACGTGGTGGATGCAGGCCTCGCGGCCAGAGGCCGCTCTTAGCCAGCAGCTAGCAGCTCGTAGCCAGCAACCAGCAGCTCGTAACCAGCAACCAGCAGCTCGTAACCAGCAACCAGCAGCTCGTAGCCAGCAACCAGCAGCTCGTAACCAGTCGCTAGTTGCTCGTAACCAGTTACCAGAAATCAGCAACCAGCAGCTAGTTGCTCGTTACTCAAAGGATTTCGCTCTTTTCGACGTGGCATTTTTGCCCCGTATGGAAGCGGACGCACTTGACGAGTCGGTTCCGCTGCTCAAGCGCCGTGCGGTGGTCGCGGTGCAGACTCCGGCACCAGAGGTTCCGCGCCCCCGATACCTGCAGTTGGCGGCCAATGTGCAGAATGTGTGGACCGCCGTCCAAGAATACCGCGAGGCCGAGGTGCCCGCGGAAGTAACCGTTGAAGTGCACTTGCCAGCGCCCGTGCTTCAGCGAATCAACCAAACCAAAATGCTGGCTTCTAATTTGAATCAATCATGGTCAACACTACAATCAAGGCGCTCACGTTAAGCGCGATCCTCGCCCTTTCGGGTGCAGGAATCCAGGCCCAAGATGCGCCGCCACCCCCGCCGCCGGCTCCGACCGAAGCCCCTACTGCAGACACGAACACGACGCGTGCCGCGCGGATGAGCGCAGAGATCGCCGCTGCCATTAGTGAGTACAGTAAGGATATGGCTGCGCTTGAGAAGCAGATCGCAGACAAGGACATTTCAAAAGAGGATGCCGAACGCCGACGCAAGGAGCTGTCAAAGCGCCTTGAGGACCGCCTCGAGGCTATTGAAGAGATGGCTGAGGCATGGGCTGACAACCTCGAGGAGTCAATCGAGAACCTAGAGCTCAACTTGGGCGAGAATCTGAAACTCAACGTCGAGCCGACTCAGCCCAAAAGGAAGAAGTTCAAGAAGGAGATTGATGGACTCACACTACTTCTGGGTACCAACCAACTTTTGGGTGCGCCGATTGGAAGTAGCTCGACCGATGTGTATTCGGGAAACTGGAGCCCTGCCGGAGCGATGTCTTCAACGTTTGGCTTCTACTTCAGTGACCAGCGCCGCGTGGGTCGCAGCCCATTGTGGGTGCGCAGCGCATGGGGGTTCACGAACTACACGTACGATTTTGGACAAAACCTCCTGCAGTTTGACCCTCCAACAGGGGGCACGTACGAATTGGTGCCGTCAATCGTTGAATTGCGTCGTTCCAACCTTTCAATGACCTACTTTGAGGTGCCTTTAGCACTGGTGATCAACCCGTCGCGCCGCGGCAAAGGCCTTAGCGTGTCAGCAGGTGGCTTCGCGGGAATCCGCCTCGGCGGAACCCGTCAGATTGTCTACCGTTCAGAGGGAATGGGCCGCGTAATCGAGAATACGAGCGGAAACTTCTACGGAAGCCTATTTAGCTTCGGTCTGCAAGCAGAACTGGGTTTTCGCCGCTATTCTATTGGCGCGCGCCAGAACTTCAATAAGCCGTTCAATGAAGCCATTCTACCGGCAAACCTCTCGACGGATTCGCAGCCAAATTTCTACAACGCTTCCGTATTTGCTACGGTGCGTCTCTTTTAGGTTCTAGGTTAAGGCAGGCCTAAACAAGCGCCCTACAGCTTCGGCTGTGGGGTGTTTTTGCTTCATGAGTGCTGCATGGGCCCCAATAAAAAAACCCCGGGCGCGAGCCCGGGGTTTCTATTTGTAACGCGGTAAAGCTTACATCACGCCCTGGTCGAGCATGGCGTCGGCCACCTTTACGAATCCGGCGAGGTTGGCTCCTTTGACGTAGTCAATCGTACCGTCTTCGCGGGCACCGTACTTCACGCACGAAGCGTGGATGCTCTTCATGATTCCGTGCAGGCGCTGGTCCACTTCTTCGCGGCTCCAGGAGAGGCGAAGCGAGTTCTGGCTCATCTCGAGGCCTGAGGTCGAAACCCCACCGGCGTTCGAAGCCTTACCTGGGCTGAAGAGGATGCGCGCGGCGGCGAATGCCTCGATGGCTTCAGGAGTCGAAGGCATGTTGGCACCTTCGGCCACACACTTCACGCCGTTGCCGATTAGGACTTTGGCGTCGTCTCCGTTCAGTTCGTTTTGGGTAGCACACGGCATAGCAATGTCGCAAGCAACGCCCCATGGAGTCTTGCCGGCCACAAACGAGGCAGTCGGGTACTTCTTGAGGTAGTCGCTGATGCGTCCGCGCTCTACGTTTTTGATGTGCATCACGTGTGCAAGCTTCTCGGCGTTGATTCCGTCGGTGTCGAGGATGTAGCCCGAAGAGTCAGACAGGGTGAGCACAGTAGCGCCAAGTTCCGTCGCCTTCTCGGCGGCGTACTGGGCCACGTTGCCTGAACCTGAAATCACGACCTTTTTACCTTTGAAGTCATCACCTTTGGTGGCGAGCATTTCTTGAGCGAAGTACACGGTTCCGTACCCTGTCGCCTCAGGGCGAATCAGCGAACCGCCCCAGTTCAGGCCCTTGCCGGTCAGTACGCCGGTGAACTCGTTGCGGATGCGCTTGTACTGGCCGAACATGTAGCCGATTTCGCGTCCGCCCACGCCGATGTCTCCTGCAGGAACGTCGGTGTCTGCACCAATGTGGCGTGACAATTCTGTCATGAAGGCCTGGCAAAAGCGCATGACCTCGTTGTCGGACTTGCCCTTGGGGTCAAAGTCTGAACCGCCCTTACCGCCGCCCATGGGCAACGTGGTGAGCGAGTTCTTGAAGATTTGCTCGAATCCAAGGAACTTCAGCACCGACAGGTTCACCGTCGGGTGAAAGCGCAGGCCGCCCTTGTAGGGTCCGATGGCGCTGTTGAATTCTACTCGGTAGCCGCGGTTTACGTGCACGTTTCCGGCATCGTCAGTCCATGAAACACGGAACATGATGGTGCGCTCGGGCTCAGTAATGCGCTCGAGGATGCGGGCTTTTTTGTACTTGGGGTTCTCTTCGATGAACGGAATGACCGATTCAGCCACTTCGTGCACCGCTTGAATGAACTCAGGCTCAGCGCCGTTACGGGCTTTGGCCCAATCCATGAACGCCGAAATTTCAGCTTGGTACTTAGGATTCATAAAGGGGGTATTTATCCGACAAAGGTATAGCCGAAATTTGTCCCATGATTGAAGATCCGAATCCGCAGCGCACCCCCTTATCTGAATTGGGTGAATTTGGTTTAATTGAGCGACTTACCGCCGACCTGGTTCCTGTTCACGCATCCACTATCCTAGGCGTAGGCGACGACGCCGCGGTGCTTCGCCCTGATTCTGAGCACGACCTTTTGGTGAGCACCGACCTGCTCGTCGAGGGCGTGCACTTCGACTTGGCCTACGTGCCACTGCAGCACCTGGGCTACAAGGCCGCGGTGGTGAACTTTAGCGACATCGTTGCGATGGGCGGAACCCCCACGCAGTTGACCGTCGGCCTTGCGGTCAGCAGCCGCTTTCCAGTCGAGGCGCTCGACGAGGTGTATGCCGGAATTCGCCGGGCCTGCACTCAGTACGGCGTGGATTTGGTCGGAGGCGATACGACGTCCAGCCCCAGCGGCCTCACGCTTGCGGTGACCGTGCTCGGGCAGGTTGCTAAAGGCGGAGCCGTTCTGCGCAGCGGAGCCCAAGCGACCGACCTTATTGTGGTGTCGGGCGATTTGGGCGGAGCCTACATGGGCCTCCAAGTCCTAGAACGCGAAAAGGCGACCTTCTTGGCCAACCCCAACTTACAGCCCGACCTCAGCGACTACCAGTACCCCATCGAACGCCAGCTCAAACCAGAGGCACGCAAAGACATCGTTGAACTCCTGAAGGAACTCGACGTTACGCCCACCAGCATGATGGACGTTAGTGACGGCTTGTCGAGCGAACTCCTGCACCTCACCAAGGCCAGCGGCCTCGGCTGCGTGGTGTTCGAGGACAAGCTTCCGATTGATCCTGCGGTGCTCCGCACCTGCGAAGAGTTCGGGATCCACCCCGTGACCGCAGTGATGAATGGCGGAGAGGACTACGAACTCGTGTTCACCGTCTCTTTGGCGGACTACGACAAGATCAAGGGCAACCCCAGCATTACCCCCATTGGCCACATGACGGCGTCTGCCGGGGCCTACCTCGTCAACCAAGGCGGCGAGCACGTGCCGTTGTCGGCTCAGGGCTGGAAGGCGTTCAGCGCGTAAGCATAACCTTGGCCACAAAAAAAGCCCGAGGCTCGAGCCTCGGGCTTTTTCGTTTAGACGAATCACTTACTTAATGAACGTCACCTCTTGCGTAAAAGTCTGTGAACCGAGGTCTGGATCTACGATGGTCTGGACACTACGCAGACGTAGGCTGGTCTCCAAGAAGCTCAGGATTTCATAACCGGTCTTTTCACCGTCAGCTGTGATGAAGAGCGAGTCAGGTGTAACGCCTCCGCCATCAACGGCGTACCATGTTCCGTTAATGGTATCCTGAATGTCGGCTCCAAACGCTCCAAGGACTGGAGACGTGATCAATCCGCGCACGTCCATGTTCCAGTAAATGGTTTGGGTCTCGTCTTCGTTGATCGCCAAATCCATAAAGTTGTCTGGGCGAATCAGCGAATCGGTAATGGTGATGGGAAGGGCGCCAATTGGTGTGACCACAGTGCCCGACAGGCTGAGGTCGCTGAGGTTCCAGGTTCCGGCCAAGCGCTCGTCAAGGGTTGGGTCTTTTTTGCACGAAGCAAGGGCAGCAACGGCTGCCAGGGCGAAGAAAAGGTTCTTAGTCATAGGGGTGTTAAAATTCTACGCGGCAAGGGGCAATTCCCGTGCCACGCAGGGTAATGTTTAGGCGGTGATTGACGCTTTGAGGAACTCGCGGTTCATACGGGCGATGTTCTCGATCGAGATGCCTTTGGGGCACTCGACCTCGCAGGCTCCGGTGTTGGTGCAGTTTCCGAACCCCTCAAGGTCCATTTGGTGCACCATGTTGCGCACGCGGTCGGCGGCCTCAACTTGACCTTGCGGAAGCAGGGCCAGCTGGCTCACCTTGGCGCTCACGAAGAGCATTGCCGAGGCGTTTTTGCAGGTAGCTACACAGGCTCCGCACCCGATGCAGGTGGCGGCGTCAAAGGCGGCGTCGGCGTCGTGCTTCTCGATCGGAGTCGCGTTGGCGTCGGGCAAGTTGCCCATCGTGTTCACCGAAATGTATCCGCCCGCCTGAATGATGCGGTCAAAAGCGCTACGGTCAACCATCAGGTCGCGCACTACCGGGAAGGCCTGGGCGCGCCATGGCTCGATGGTGATGGTGTCGCCGTCCTTGAACTTACGCATGTGCAGCTGGCAGGTGGTCACTCCGCGGTCGGGGCCGTGGGCCTCTCCATTGATGAACATCGAGCACATTCCGCAAATGCCTTCGCGGCAGTCGTGGTCAAACACGACCGGCTCGACACCTTTACCGATGAGCTGCTCGTTGAGCACGTCCATCATTTCGAGAAAGGACATGTCAGGCGAAATGTCGCTCACTTGGTAGGTGGCGAATGATCCGGATTCTTTGGCGTTCTTTTGGCGCCAAACTTTGAGCGTGAGGTTCATTACTTGTAGGAGCGTGTTACGAGTTTAACGTTTTCAAACACCAAATCTTCTTTGTGGAGTGTGGCTTTGCCGGGGTCGTTGTCGGTGAATTCCCAGGCCGAAACAAAGGCGAATTTGTCGTCCTGTCGAAGGGCTTCGCCCTCCTCAGATTGGTACTCCTCGCGGAAGTGGCCGCCGCACGACTCTTCGCGCGTCAGTGCGTCGAGGGCCATGAGTTCGGCGAGTTCCATGAAGTCGGCTACACGGTTGGCCTTGTCGAGTTCGGGGTTCATTTCAAACATTCCGCCCAGGACTTTGACGTCGCGGTAGAATTCCTCGCGCAGGGCGCGGATTTCGGCAATGGCGGTCTTCAGGCCAGCCTCATTGCGGGCCATTCCGATTTTGTCCCATACGATTTTGCCAAGCCGGCGGTGAAACACCTCGACTGGAGTCGAACCGTTGGCGTTGAGGAATCCCTCAAGTCGTTCGCGAGCGGCCTTTTCGGCCTCAACAAACTCGGGGAGGTCGGTTGAAATCGTTCCGGTGCGGATGTCGTCGGCCAAGAAGGTTCCGACCGTGTACGGAAGCACAAAGTAGCCGTCGGCCAAGCCCTGCATGAGGGCAGAGGCTCCGAGGCGGTTTGCCCCGTGGTCTGAGAAGTTGGCTTCTCCTGCGACAAACAGTCCAGGAACCGTCGACATCAGGTTGTAGTCCACCCAAAGTCCGCCCATCGTGTAGTGCACGGCCGGGTAAATCTTCATCGGGGTCACGTACGGGTTCTCGTCCGTGATTTTCTCGTACATCTGAAAGAGGTTGCCGTACTTCGATTCCACGACCTTGGTTCCCATGGCGCGGATTTCGGCGTCAGAAGCATTGGTCATGTTCTTGAGGTTGGCCTGCTCTTGGCCGTAGCGCATGATGGCGGCCGAGAAATCGAGGTAGACGGCTTCGCCGGTCTTGTTGACTCCGTAACCAGCGTCGCAGCGCTCTTTGGCGGCGCGTGAGGCGACGTCGCGCGGAACCAGGTTTCCGAACGCCGGGTAGCGGCGCTCGAGGTAGTAGTCGCGCTTCTCTTCAGGAAGGTCGGTGGGCTTCAAGCGGCCTTCGCGGATCGCTTTGGCGTCCTCGAGCTCTGCTGGAACCCAAATGCGTCCGTCGTTGCGGAGCGACTCAGACATGAGCGTGAGCTTGGACTGCGATTCTCCGCTGACCGGAATACAGGTCGGGTGAATCTGCGTGAAGCAAGGGTTTGCAAAGAATGCGCCTTTTTTGTGGGCCTTCCAGGCGGCGGTTACGTTCGAACCCATCGCGTTGGTGCTGAGGTAGAACACGTTCCCGTATCCGCCCGAAGCGATAATCACGGCGTGGGCGCTGTGGCGCTCGAGCTCCCCGGTGACGAGGTTGCGGGCGATGATTCCGCGGGCCTTACCGTCAACCACGACGAGGTCAACCATTTCGTGGCGGGCGTACATTTTGACGCGGCCTTTGGCCACCTGGCGCTCGAGGGCTGAGTAGGCTCCGAGCAACAGCTGCTGGCCCGTCTGGCCTTTGGCGTAGAAAGTGCGGCTCACTTGAACCCCACCGAACGAGCGGTTGTCGAGCAGGCCGCCGTAGTCGCGGGCAAAGGGAACACCTTGGGCCACACACTGGTCGATGATGCTCGTCGAAACCTCGGCGAGGCGGTGCACGTTGGCCTCGCGGCTGCGGTAGTCACCTCCCTTTACGGTGTCGTAAAAGAGGCGGAATACCGAGTCGCCGTCGTTTTGGTAGTTTTTGGCTGCGTTGATTCCACCCTGCGCAGCGATTGAGTGTGCGCGGCGTGGCGAATCCTGAAAGCAAAACGCCTTGACGTTGTAGCCCAACTCGGCCAGTGAGGCCGCTGCAGATGAACCGGCGAGACCGGTTCCGACCACGATAATGTCAATGCGGCGCTTGTTGGCAGGGCTGACCAGGGGAATGCTGCCCTTGTGCTTGGTCCACTTTTCAGAAATGGGCCCTTCGGGAATGCGTGAATTCAATTTGCTAGACATGTGCTACAAGCTTAAACATTGGGCGAAATCAGGACGTAGAGGGGGATGAGCGCGAAGGCTCCGCACACGACCACGGCAAAGGCGCGGCCTACAAATTGAACAATCGGAGTGTAGGTGGGGTGCGTCCAGCCCATGGTCTGAAAGGCCGACTGGAATCCGTGCCAGAGGTGAAAGCCAAGTGAGATCATGGCCACTACATAAAATGCGGTGTACCACACCTGCTCAAAGGCAGCCGTCGTGATGGTGAAAAGGTCTTTGTTGCCGTTGGCGTCAAGATCGAGGGTACCGAAGTGCATCTCAAACCAGAAGCTCTTCATGTGCACCAGAATAAAGAGCAGCGTGAAGATGCCCAAGAGCGCCATGTTGCGCGAGGCCCAACCCGCGTTTGCGGCTCCGTTGTATTCGCCGTAGGCCACTGGGCGTGCGGCGCGGTTTTGACGAACAAGAATGATTCCGTCGACCGCGTGCAGCACAATCGAAGCGTAGAGCAGGTAGCTCACAATTTTAATTGGCGGAAAGCTCGTCATGAACGCTGCGTAGGCGTTGAAGTCCTCGCCGGTACCAAAGACGATGGCGAGGTTACCGAGCAGGTGTACTACCAAGAACGTAATTAAAAAGAGGCCCGTCAGGGCCATCAAGTACTTGCGGGCCAGCGAGGACCCAAACAAACCGCGTTGCGATGCCATATTCATGTGACTTTTGTTGCTCAAAGGTAGGGGCCAAACGGCCTCGTACCAATCCATAACAGCGCAAGCCGTACCTTCGTTCGCATGCGCTACGAACCCCTTAAATCGGACCTTTACGCCCGCCACCGGGCCCGCTTCACGGCTACGCTCAAGCCGAATTCTGTTGCCTTCTTTAATTCGAGTGATATTTACCCGACCTCGGCTGACGGAAGCTTTCCCTTCAAGCAAGCCACCGACATTCTGTGGCTGAGTGGCGTCGACCAAGAGGAGTCGATTCTTGTGCTCTTCCCCGACGCCCCCAAGCCCGAGCAGCGCGAAATGCTGTTCTTGGTCGAAACCAACGACCTCATCGCCCGCTGGGAAGGCGCCAAGCTGTCTAAAGATGAGGCCCGCGCTTTGAGCGGAATCCAAAGCATTCACTGGCTCAGCGACTTTGAGCGCATCCTGCGCGACGTCATGGCCCACGCCCACCACGTGTACTTGCTCAGCCACGAGCACATTCGCCGCAACAACCCCGTCGAGACCCGCGAAGACCGCTTTGGGGCCGACCTGCGCCGACGGTTCCCGAACCACGAGTACGAGCGCTCGGCGCCCGCAATGAACGCGCTGCGCGCCGTCAAAGACCCCGAAGAGGTCGCTATCATGCAGGTGGCCGCCGACATCACGGCAGCGGGCTACGACCGCGTGATGCGCTTCCTCAAGCCCGGGGTGTGGGAGTACGAGCTCGAGGCCGAGTTTCTGCACGAGTTTGTGCGCCTCCGCTCGCACGGCTTTGCCTACACGCCGATCATCGGGTCGGGGGCGAACGCGTGCGTGCTGCACTACATCACCAACGACGCCCAGGTGCACGACGGCGACGTGGTGCTTTTTGATGTCGGAGCCGTGTACGGCAACTACGCCTGCGACGTGACGCGCTGCTTCCCGGCCAACGGGCGCTTCAGCCCCCGCCAGCGGCAGGTTTACGAGGCGGTGCTCCGCGTGGAAAAGGCCGCGATGAACCTACTCAAGCCCGGCGTGCGCCTGCCCGACTACCACGTTCAAGTCGGCGAACTGATGACCGAAGAGCTGATTGGCCTCGGACTCATCACCCGCGAGGACGTCGCCAACCAGGATCCCGCCTGGCCCGCCTACAAAAAGTACTTTATGCACGGAACCTCGCACTACCTCGGTCTCGACGTACATGACTATGGCCCTTGGGACGGTTCCGAAATCAAAGAGGGCATGGTATTTACCGTCGAGCCCGGAATCTACATTCCCGAGGAGGGCCTTGGAATCCGCATCGAAGACGACATCGTCGTGACCAAGGGCGAACCGATCAACCTTACGAAGGCGATTCCTAAGGAGGTCGACGAGATTGAGCGGATCATGTCCTCGGGTAACTAGCAACTAGTTACTGTTTTGAAGAAGTTTTTGCGCTCGGCGTTCTACCGCCTTGGCCCTCGGACCCGTCGGGTGGTGCGCCGTGTGGTGGTACTTCCCCTTGACTTGTGGACTCTACTGCGCCACGGCGGTCGGCCGTCGTACGCGGGGATTCCGCTGCCGTTGCCGGGCGAGGTGTTTACGGGCGGCGGCGACTTTCTGGCCAACGGATTGCTGTTCAAATCCCACTTTACGGGGCTTGGAGGGCTTCGACCTGACGAGCGTGTGCTCGACATCGGAAGCGGTTTGGGCCGCATGGCCATTCCGCTCTCCGACTACTTGACGCGTACCGATGCCTACGAGGGCTTTGACGTGGTTCGCGAGGCCGTCGACTTGTGTACCCGTCGGATCACGTCGCGCTACCCGAGTTTTCGCTTTACGTGGGTTCCGCTGCACAACGACTTGTACACGGCGGGCGGTGCGCGGGCGGCAGAGTTCACCTTTCCGTATGCGGATTCTGACTTTGATTTTGCGTGGGCGACTTCGGTCTTTACCCACATGGATCGCGACGAAGTGGCCCGCTACTTGGCCGAAACCCGCCGGGTAATGCGCCCGGGCGGCCGTTTTTTGGCAACCTTCTTTTTGATGGATTCCGAGGCTGAGCGCGCTT
>CAYYWL010000006.1:0-16886 GCA_964475135.1 uncultured Owenweeksia sp. | reverse complement strand
GGCGGCCGTTTTTTGGCAACCTTCTTTTTGATGGATTCCGAGGCTGAGCGCGCTTCTCAGGGCGGAACCTACGGGTTCCCCGTCCAGCGCAACGGCGTGTGGTACATGGACCCCGAGGTGGTCGGAGCCAACGTCGCCTTTCGCCCCGATGACGTCGAGGCCATGGCCCGTGCGGCCGGTTGGTCGGGCGTCGAAATTCATTTTGGCCGCTGGAGCGGCCGGGGCGGAACCACGTTTGACTTTCAGGATGTGGTGCTGCTGCGCGCTTAACTGGCAAGTGTAGCAAGTGTAGCAAGGTTGGTTTCTGGTTGTCCGTGACTGGTTTTTACAAACGGATATTTTATACAATGCGCTGAATTACAGCTATGTATCTATTTAGAGAAATTTGAAAAAAGTAAAATCCGGTTATAACCGAACGGAAGAGGGCGCTCGATGGCTACCAGAAACAAGGAACCAGCAACCAACAAGCTAACGAGTCAACCTTCCTAACTTTACTGCATGCAACAACCCTTAGCCGGGAAGCGCGCCATTGTCGGTGGCGGTTCCCAAGGAATAGGCCGCGCAGCGGCTTCCGCACTCGCCGAATTGGGCGCCGAAATTCTTTTGCTTGCGCGCAATCCCGAATCGCTTGCCCGCGCGGCAGCAGGACTGCCTACGCCGGTGGGACAAAAGCACCGTTGGTTAAGTGTTGACAATGCGCAACCCGAGGCGTTGGCGGCGGCGGTTGCGGCCGAACTGGAGGCCTGGGGCGACGCCCACATATTGGTTAATAATACTGGGGGTCCGGCGGCTGGGCCGGTGCTTGAGGCCAGCGCGGAGGCGTTTTTGAGTGCGTTCACCAACCACTTGCTGGTCAACCAGAAGTTGGCGCAGCTGCTGGTACCGGGAATGAAGCGGGCGGGCTACGGCCGCATCGTCAATGTGATTTCGACGAGCGTGAAGGCTCCGCTGCACGGCCTCGGGGTGAGCAACACGGTGCGCGCGGCAGTCGGAAACTGGTCGAAGACGTTGGCTACCGAGATGGCTCCGAGCGGAATCACCGTAAACAATGTGCTTCCGGGCGCAACGGCGACGGAGCGTCTCACGGCGATTATTGAAGGGCGCGCGGGGCGTACGGGCCGTCCGTATTCCGAAATTGAGGATGAAATGAAAGCTGAGGTGCCGATGGGCCGCTTTGCCGACCCCGCTGAAATTGCGGCGGCGGTGGCGTTCCTCGCGTCGCCGGCGGCGAGCTACATCACGGGCATTAACATTCCGGTCGACGGAGGCCGCACTCCGAACCTATGATTACGCTGCGCAACTACATCGACGGGGCCTTTTGTGCTCCCGCCAACGGACGCTACCTGGACAACATCGAGCCCGCGACGGGTGAGGTGTACAGTTTGATTCCGGATTCGGGATCAGAAGACGTGGCCCGCGCCGTCGAGGCGGCCAAGAAGGCGTACCCCAATTGGTCCACGTTGACCGCGGCAGAGCGCAGCAAGCACCTGCTGGCAGTAGCCCACCGAATTGAAGAGCGCCTTGACGAGCTGGCCTCGGCTGAATCGCGCGACAACGGCAAGCCCTTGAAGCTGGCGCGCACGGTGGACATTCCGCGGGCCCGCGACAACTTTGCGTTTTACGCGACCGCCATTCTGCACGACTGGAGCGAAACCCACGACATGGGCGCCCACGGCTTCAACTACACCCTGCGCCGCCCTATCGGGGTTGCGGCCTGCATTAGTCCCTGGAACCTACCGCTTTACCTCTTTAGCTGGAAGATCGCTCCCGCCCTCGCGGCCGGCAACACGGTGGTGGCCAAGCCCTCTGAGGTGACGCCCTACACGGCGTACTTGCTGAGCGAGATTCTTGATGAAGTGGGGTTTCCGGCGGGCGTGCTGAATATTGTGCACGGAACCGGTCCCGGCGTTGGCGAACCCCTGGTCACGCACCCCGACGTTCCGATGATTTCGTTCACGGGCGGAACGGCCACCGGCGCCCGCATCAACACGCTGGCCGCGCCGAGCTTCAAAAAGTTGAGCCTTGAGTTGGGCGGCAAGAACCCCAATGTCATTTTTGCCGACTGCGATTTTGAGGCCATGCTGCGCACCACACTTCAGTCGTCGTTCGCCAACCAAGGTCAAATCTGCCTGTGCGGGTCGCGCATCCTCGTCGAGCGTCCGATCTACGACCGCTTCGTGGCGGAATTCACCGAGCGCGTCCGCGCCCTGCGCGTGGGCTTGCCGAGCGACCCCGAAACCCAGGTGGGGGCGGTGGTCTCGGCTCCGCACCGCGACAAAATTTTGAGCTACATCGCGTTGGCCCAAGAAGAAGGCGGACGCGTGGAATGCGGCGGCCACCCCGTCGCTGTCGATGGGGCCCCCAATGGGTACTTTATTGCTCCGACCGTCATCACTGGCCTGAGCATGAGCTGCCGCACGAATCAAGAAGAGATTTTTGGTCCGGTGGTCACGGTGATGCCGTTTGATTCCGAAGAAGAGGCGCTGGCGCTCGCCAATGCCACCAAGTACGGCCTCGCCGCAACGCTGTGGACCAGCAACCTTCAGCGGGCCCACCGCGTGGCGCACGAGCTCGAGGCCGGAATCGTCTGGATCAACAGCTGGCTGGTTCGCGACCTACGCACGCCTTTTGGCGGGGTCAAGCAGTCGGGGCTGGGTCGTGAAGGCGGGTTTGAAGCCTTGCGCTTCTTTACGGAACCCAAGAACGTGTTTGTCAAGCTTTAGCTTGCTTCTGGCCGCTAGCCACTAGAAGCCAGTAGCTCAAAAAGAAAGCCCCGGCTCGCGGCCGGGGCTCAGAAGGAGTGCTTAACTACCCAACGAACGCATGAACGTTGAACACAAAATCACCTAAACGCAAAGCACTCTGATGAGAAATGTTCCAAAAGCGTGCCAAAGGGCGACGCGATTGAATTTTTTTTTAGAGCTTGTAGCCGAGTGAAACCAGGTACTCCGACGGGCGGTTGCTGAGGGGGAGTCCGTTCCAGGTTCCGCCCTGAGCCGTGAATGCCGAGTTCAGCGCCACGTCAACCGTGAAGCTGCCGAGGTCGAGGCCGACGCCCAAACGGTAGCCGAGCTGGTAGTTGCTGAAGGTCGACTGAAAGGTGTCGTTGAGCTCGAAGAGCGCATTGATTCCGGCCTGGGCGCGCACGAGTTTGAACATGCGGAACCCCGGCGACAGCGCCAGCTGCACGCTTTGGGACTGAAGGGTTTCGTCAAATGGACGCCCCTCGATGTCAATGCCTTGAAAGGTGTAGGTGCGGGCGGAGTAGAGCGATTCGAACGCGAGGTAGCTACCGTCTTTGCGTTGTTCGCGCACCGTGATGCCGGCGTGCCATCCGTTGACGGGGCGCTCGAGACGGGCGATGCTTCCGGCGCTGACGAGGCCGCTGTCAAGGCCGACTCCGCTGAGGTTGTAGTTGACGCCTCCGCGAAGGTAGGCTTTGATCTTGGAATCCGTGGATTGGCTCAAGGCGGGCACCGACAGGGCCACGCCGAGCAGGGCAAGGGCAAAACGTTTCATACTTCGGCCAACGCGATAATCGGGCCAAAATTGCGTGAAATCGGGCAAGTGGCGCTTAGTGAACGACTTGGATGCGCTCGCGGAACTGGCGTCCGTCGGCGTGGCGCACGTCGATCAGGTAGGTTCCGGTTGGCCAGTCGGCGGTCGAAATCTGCATTCCGTCGACGCCCGTGGAGCGGTAGACTTCAGCCCCAGTGAGCGCGTAGGCGCGCACCACGGTCAAGCCTACGGGGAGCTCAAGGCGTACAAAATCGCGAGCCGGGTTGGGCGAAAGGCCAACAGCAAGCTGGGGCTCGTCCGTGCCAAGGGTGCTGCGCGTCAGGCTGAGACTTTGGGTGGTGACGGCGTCTCCTGAAGTGGCGCTGTTACCGTTGGCAAACAGACTGGCGACGTAAATGGTGGTTCCGTCGGGGGCGTTTCCGCTGTTCCAGGTGAAGGTCCACGAGGCTTGGCCGTTGCTGACCGTGTTGCCGCTCGAGGTGTGGGTCACGTAGCTGCTGTTGACGACTTTACTGCCGGTTCCGGCGGTGAGGCTGCCCTGGTGTCCGGCGGACTCTACCGAAGCTTGGAATCCGCTACGCGGGTTGCTGGCTCCGCCCGTGGCGTTCGTCACGGTGATCAAGTAGTTGGTGTTCGGAACAAATCCGGTCGACGGAATGTCAGTGCTAATATTCACCGTTTGGGTCGAGATCGACGCGCCGCTGTGGCAGCTCGAGCAGGTTTGGCTTCCGCTCGCGGGCGAGCCGGATTTTCCGCCCGAGGGGCCTGTTGAATTCGTCAGTGCGGGCAGGCTCGCGAGGGCAAAGGCGAGGATGGCGTAGCGTTTTTTCATACTTATGCAAACGTTTTAAGCGGGTTGTAGTTCATGGATGGTGACTTCAGGCCACATTCCGACGCGTCCAGGGAAGGCCAAGTAGCCAAATCCGCGGTTGACGTACAGCGTTTTTTGGCCCACTGGGTAGGCGCCGTCCCAACGCGGGTACTTCCACTTGACGGGGCTCCACTTGAACCAACCCGGAATCTCGATTCCGAACTGCATGCCGTGGGTGTGCCCGCTGAGTGTGAGCGCAATGTTGGCGGAATTCGGGAGCACCTCGGCATCAAAATGCGACGGGTCGTGGCTGAGCAAAATCTTAGGCGTCGCGGGGTCGGGGCAAAGCGCCAGCGTTTCGTCGAGGCGACCGTACTGCGGGAACGGCGGGAGGCCCCAGTTTTCGATGCCCAGGAGCTCGAGCTCGGCACCGTCCTTGGTCAGCACCGCGCGCTGGTTGCGCAGCAGGGTCCATCCCATCACTGCGTGGTTGCGAGCGAGGCGTTCCAGGTTGGCCTCCTTGACTTCGGGACTCGGCCAGGGCACGTAGTCGCCGTAGTCGTGGTTGCCCAAAATACTGAAGACTCCATGCGGAGCCTTGATTTGGCTAAATCGATCCATCCAGAGCTCAATTTCGTCGGCCGTGTTGTTTACGAGGTCGCCGGTGAACACGACGGCGTCGCCATTGGCCTCAAGCACGGCGTCAATGCCTTTTTGAACTTCATCGGGGTCGGTAAAGCTGCCGCTGTGAATGTCGCTGATTTGAACGATGCGGAACCCTCGGAAGGCCTCAGGCAATCCCGGAATCCGCGCGATGTGCTTTTTGATTCGGTAGCGCGAACGGCCAAACTGCCATCCGTCCAAAATGCCGAGAAACGGAATCGTTCCGAGGGCGACCGCAAGCCAGCCGAGGGCCTTGCGGCGTTCGGGCCAGCCTTCGTTGCCAAATAAGGCGAAGCCTCCGCGCACGAAGTCTTCGGCGAGCCAAATGGCAATCATCGGGAGTTTGGGGACGTACAGCAGAACAAACCAAATCATGAAGGTTTGCATTCCGCGCCGCATCTCGTCGGCCGGAGCCGACGGGTCGAACTTAAAGAAGGCGTAGAGCACGTAGGCGTAGCCGAGGCCGTGCACCACCATAAAGGTTCGCTTGACCCAGGTGGCGGGGTCGAGGGTCCGCAGTCCGCGGTACACATAAAGGTCCATCGCAAAGTAGAGGACCAGGACAAAGAGAAAGGCTACAGGAGATCGCATAAACAAAGAGGTGCAAAGGTCGTACTACCTTCGCTACAAATGCTCAACCCATTTCGAAGTGTTTCGGTGTACCAGCTCCGCCAAAGGTGGAAGGCCGGGCTGCTGCTCTTTGCCTTGGTCATTGCGGCTGCGACGCTGTGGTATACGGAATCGCTCGCGCAGGGCCTTCGCCGACGCGAGGCGCGAGAGGTCGCACGCTGGGGGATGGCGGTGGAGCACATCGTGCAGTCTTCGCCCGATGTAGACCTCACCTTGGCTACCCAAATCATTGAGGACAATGAGTCCATTCCGCTGCTGCTGGTCGACGATCAGGGTCGCGTGGTTTCGTCGCGGAACGTGGCGTGGCGCGATTCAACCGCTGCTGACACGACCTACTGGACGGGTTTGATGAAGGCCTACGCGCCGCCGATTGAGCTGGAACTGGCTCCGGGATTGAGCCAGTTTATCTACCAGTACGAGTCGACGACCTTGGGGCAGCTTCGCCTATATCCGCGGGTGCTGCTTGGCGTCATGGCGCTGTTCTTGTCCCTTTCGTACTTCGGATTTCACCGCGCCCGACGGGCCGAAGAAGACCAAGTGTGGACCGGAATGGCCCGCGAAACCGCCCACCAACTTGGTACCCCGCTGTCGGCGCTTTACGGTTGGCTGACGGTACTCGAGGACGAGGCCGCGGCCCAACCTAATTTGACCCCATTGCTCGCCGAGGTGCGCAAGGACCTCGAGCGCCTGCAGACCGTCGCCGACCGCTTCTCAAAAATCGGTTCCGACCAGCCCGGAGAGGTGGCCGACCTCACCCCGTTGGTCGAGCACAGCGTGGGCTACCTTCAAAAGCGCCTGCCCAAAGGGGTCGAGCTTCGCTATGAGGTGGCGCCCACACTTCCCCAAGTGCGCTACCAACCGGTGCTTCTGGGTTGGGTTCTCGAGAACCTCATTCGCAACGCCGTCGATGCGCTTCCCGACCAAAAGGGGCGGATCGAGGTTCGCGCCCACCGCGTCGGAGACCAAGTGGTGGTCGACGTAGCCGACAACGGGAAGGGCATGACGGCCAAGGTGCGGCGTTCGGTCTTTCGCCCCGGATTTACCACTAAAAAGCGCGGCTGGGGTCTTGGGCTCAGTTTGGCGCGGCGTATCGCCGTTCAGGGCCACGGAGGCCATCTCGACGTGCTTCATTCGGCGCCCGGTCACGGAACCACGTTTCGCCTCGCCCTTCCGCTGCCGTGAGTGCCACGCAACCTACGGGCGTCTACGTCCACGTTCCGTTTTGCCGGCATGCGTGCCGCTACTGCGACTTTCACTTCTCGACGCTGCTCAAGCACATTCCCGAGGTGGTCGCCGCGATGCGGCGTGAGGCGGAACTTCGGATTCCGCACGAAACGCCTGCCCGCACCCTGTACTGGGGAGGCGGAACGCCAAGCGTGCTTCCGGATGCGGAATTCCGTACCCTGAATGCCACGCTGCGCGAGCGATTGTTGCTCGAGCCCGATGCGGAATGCACCCTCGAAGTCAACCCCGAAGACGTGACGCCCGAGCGCGTGGCAATGTGGCGTTCCGAAGGGTTTAACCGCCTGAGCATTGGGGTGCAGAGCTTTCGCGACGACCGATTGGATTGGATGGGCCGCCCGCACCGCGGGAGCGATGCCGTAGACGCCGTTCGTCGCGCCCAAGATGCGGGATTTGAGGATTTGAGCATTGACTTGATCTACGGTTTGCCGGGCAGCAGCCTTGGCGAATGGCAGGACCAGGTGGGGCAGGCGCTGGACCTTGGGACTCCGCACCTTTCGGCGTACGCCCTGACCGTCGAACCGCGTACGGCGTTGGCCCACGACGTAGCCAAGGGACGCACAGACGCCCCTCGGGACGAGCGGGCGGCTGAGGATTTTTTGTGGTTCCGTGCCGAACTGCACCGCCAGGCCTGGGACGCCTACGAGGTTAGCAACTACGCCAAGCCGGGCTGGCGTGCCGTACACAACAGTTCGTACTGGCAGGGCGACCCCTACGTGGGTCTGGGGCCCGGGGCGCATTCGTTTGACGGCCACCGCCAGCGAAGGGCCAACGTGCGCAACAATTCGGTCTACCAGCGGGCACTGAGCACGGCGAGCGGCGCAGACTGGTTTGAGCTCGAGGACCTGAACGACCAGGAGTGGTTTCACGAGCAGGTACTGACCCAGCTGCGTCGGGCAGAAGGGCTTCCGCGCGCGGTGGCTCAGGGGCGCGACCTTGACAGGGCGTGGTCCAAATGGGTCGGGCAGGGGTTCATGCTGGCCGACGAGGCAGGTTGGCGCCTCTGCGGCGAAGGCTGGTTGTGGGCGGACGCCATTGCTTCGGATGCGTTTGGCCTTGAGCCCTGATTCCGTTAGTTTCGCAGCATGTACGACCTCAGCATCCTCGTCGAATTTGGCCGCCCACGGGCGTGGTACATCGACGGTCCGCGTCGTGAGCCCGTGCGGCTTGGCGACTGGGTGGGCGACGTCCAGTGCGGCGGCTCGGTCAACTTTTTTAACGTGCACTTCAACCCCCACGCACACGGAACCCACACCGAGTCCCTCGGGCACGTCGTCCGCGAAACACGGCACGCCGTGGACCTCGGAATTTCGCCCTGGCTTGCGGCCCGCGTGGTGCGCATTGCGGCACCGCAGCTTCTGACGCTCGAGTCGTTGAAGGCCTCGTCGGCCTCGCTGTTTGACTACCAAGCCTTGGTGCTGGCTACCCAAGAGGGTGACCTGAGCCAGCGCGACTGGCGGCAAACCAACCCTCCCGCCATTGAACCGGCCGCGCTGGCGTGGTTGGCCGAGCACGGAGTGCGCCACATCCTGGTCGACCTCCCCAGCGTAGACCCTGAAGAAGACGGCGGAGCGCTGGCTGCGCACCGCGCATTTTGGGGGCTTCCACTGGGGTCGAAGTCCGCATCTGACGCCCTCCACCCCGAAGCAAGTATTACAGAATTGATCCAAGTTCCTGCTGATTGTGCCGAAGGGCGCTACATGCTCAATTTGAGTTTGGCGCCCATGCAGGGAGATGCGGTTCCGAGCCGTCCGATTCTCTTCCCGGCCGAGCAATCCTAAGCCCTACCTTTGCTACTTATGTGGGAAAAACTCGGTAGCTTTTTGCGTCGAAACCGCCGGGCGGTACTGATTTTTTGGGTGCTCTACGTACTCGTAATGGGCTATTTAGGCCGCAACGTCGAAGTGAGCTACCACTTTGCCAAAATGCTTCCGTCAACGGACAGCGTGTATACTGAGTTCGTCTCATTGAACGAGCAGTTTGAGCAAGGTAGCGGAGGGGTCGTGTTCTTGGCGGCACACGATCGAACTATGTTCAAGCCGTACATCCTCAATTCGTGGATTGAGATGGCCAAGAATATTGAAGCCACCCCAGAGGTGCTCAATGTGCTGTCCTGGCACAATGCGGCTACGTTGTACCTCGGTCCTGACTCAACAGATCGATTTGAAGCCCGGACAATCTGTGACGGTCGAATCGATTCAAGGGACGAAGCAGACTCTTTAAAAATGATGCTGAATGAGCTCCCGGTGTACCACGGACTCATGAACAGCCACGACGGAAACACGCAGTTAATGGCAGTCCGCATTAGTGACACGGCCAACTACAGCAAGCTGTTTTTCCCCATGATTGATCGCATCACGGCAGAGGCTAAAAAGTTTGAGCGCCGTACGGGAATCGATGTTCAGATTTCTGGTGTTCCGTACTTGAGGATGATTAATGCCCGCAGCATTAAGTCAGAAATCAATCTCTTCTTAGGTTTGACAGGTGTCGTGACACTGCTCATCATGTTTGCCATGATGCGCAGTACGCGGGCTGCCTTAATTGCCCTGGCTGTCGTTGGGGTCGGAGTTGTAGGTTCATTTGGTGTGCTCGGAGGCTTAGGCTATAAGCTTACGTTGTTTTCTGCGTTGATTCCGCCTTTGCTCATTGTTATTGTGGTTCCGAACTGTATTTTCTTTATTAACAAGTACCATCAAGAATTTGCACGTGATCAGGACGTCGATAGTGCGGTAATTCATACGGTAAAGAAAATTGGTGGGGTTGCGCTGTTGACCAACTTAACCACTGCCCTTGGTTTTTCAACGTTTATGCTGACGTCGAGCGATGCCCTCATTCACTTTGGTGTGGCCGCGACGATCAACATTATTGTGGTGTATATCCTTTCCATTACCATTTTACCAGTGCTGTACAGTTGGCTACCGGCTCCAAAGCCCCAGCACTACGAGCACTTGGACCAGAAATGGCTGGCAAATGGGGTGAAGTGGCTAGAGAATGTGGCTCAGTACCACCGCCGTTGGGTGTACATCGGGGCTCTTTCGTTGGCGACGTTGGGCGCGATCGGAATGCTTCGAATGGAGACCACGGGCAACATCACCACCGACATTGATCCCAGTGATCCGTTGGTTACCCAGATGAAGTTTTTTGAGCAGGAACTCGGCGGAGTCATTCCCTTAGAAATTGTTGTCGACACCCGCAAGCCTGGAGGGGTGAATTCATCGAGCGTTCTGCGCCAAGTTGAGGACTTTCAGCGCTCACTGGACACACTGCCCAATATGTCGCGAAGTCTAAGTATGGTGGATTTCATGAAGTTTGGTCGTCAGGCATTTTATGGTGGATTGCCGGAATTTTACGAACTGCCGTCGGCCGCAGAGCGTCGGCAAATTGCGGCATTGCTCCCCAATGGCGCGACAGAGGCAAATGCAGCACTCACATCAGGACTTGTCAGTAAAGACGGTCAACGCATGCGGATTACCGTCCAGGTTCGTGATTTGCCGCGGCCAGAAATGGTGAAAGTGGTCAAAGCAGTTCAAGCAAATGCTGATGCCATCTTTGACCGGGACCAAGTCGACGTTAGTTTCTCTGGGGCTGGTTTAATTTTCTTGCGGTCAACAGAGTACCTGATTGACAACCTCATCATGAGTTTAATCTTCGCAGTGGTTGTCATTTCGCTGCTCATGGCAGGACTGTTCCGCTCTTGGCGTATGATGATTGTGGCCATTCTTCCCAACCTGCTCCCCTTGATAATGACTGCAGGAATTATGGGTTGGTTTGGGATTCCGGTGAAGCCATCGACCGTATTAATCTTTTCAATCGCATTTGGAATCTCGGTAGACGACACGCTGCACTTACTGTCGCGCTATCGCCAAGAGCTTCATTTGAACGGCGGAAACATTGGCAATGCAGGGCTCGTAGCAATTCGTGAGTCCGGAGTGAGCATGTTCTACACTTCTGTAGTGCTTTTTGCGGGATTTATGATCTTTTTAGCCTCAAATTTTGGCGGAACGCAAGCCCTTGGCCTCTTGGTGTCGATTACTTTAGGCTTCGCCATGTTCTCAAACCTTTTGCTGTTGCCTTCGTTACTGATGTCGCTTGATAAAGTAATGACGGCCAAAGAGCAAGAGGTCTCACTGGCCGAACTCTCAGAAGACGAATAAGCTATGAAAGGCATCATTTTGGCCGGCGGTTCCGGCACCCGACTCCATCCGCTTACGCACAGCATCAGCAAGCAGCTCATGCCGGTGTACGACAAGCCGATGATTTACTACCCGCTTTCGACGTTGATGGAGGCCGGAATTCGCGAAATTCTGCTCATCACCACGCCGCACGACGCACCGCTCTTTCACAAGCTTCTGGGCAACGGATCGCAGCTTGGCTGCCGCTTTGAGTACACGGTGCAGCACGAGCCCAACGGCTTGGCGCAGGCCTTCGTGCTCGGCCGGGACTTCATCGGCGACGACGCGGTGGCGCTGGTTTTGGGCGACAATATTTTTTACGGAACCCAGATGCCCAGCATCCTGCAGGCCTCGGCCAACCCGCAGGGCGGCGTCGTGTTTGCCTACCCCGTGAGCGACCCCGAGCGCTACGGCGTCGTCGAGTTTGACGCGCAAGGCAAGGCGCTTTCGATCGAAGAAAAACCTGCGCAGCCCAAGAGCAACTACGCGGTCCCCGGCCTGTACTTCTACGACAACCAAGTTGTCGACATCGCCGCTAACCTCAAGCCCTCGCCCCGCGGAGAGTACGAAATCACCGACGTCAACCGCGAGTACTTGCGGCGCGGCGAGCTCAGCGTCCAAATTATGGACCGCGGCACGGCTTGGCTCGACACCGGAACCTTTGAAAGCCTCATGGAGGCCGCCCAGTTTGTACAAATTATCGAACGCCGCCAGGGCCTGAAGGTGGGTTGTATTGAAGAGGTCGCCTTCCGCCAAGGCTTTATCGATGCGGCGCAGCTCGAGGCACTTGCGGCTCCGCTCGTGAAAAGCGGTTACGGTGCCTACTTGCGCACCCTTCTTCGCTAATTGTTACGCCCCGTGCGGGCGCTTTGAATACACCCCTTACCATGCAGTCTGTCGAACGCCTTCAACGAGTTTTTTTAAATGCCCTCGATTCGTCGATGGGCGAGCCCGAGTGGAGCCGCCAGCCCGACCGGCTGTACGCCCCCCAACGCTACATCTTGGCCATGGGCGGAAAGCGCCTTCGCCCTGTGCTCGCGCTTATGGGCGCCGAAGCGGTCGGAGCCAAGGCTGAGCTTGCGCTGCCCGCGGCCCACGCCGTCGAGCGGTTTCACAATTTTTCGCTCATTCACGACGACATCATGGATGCGGCACCGCTTCGCCGCGGACAAGCTACGGTGCACGAGCGGTGGGGAGTGAATACCGCAATTTTGAGCGGTGATGCGCTGTTTGCCCTGGCATTTAAGGCACTCGAATCCGCTCCGAAGCAGGCCCTGCCTGATCTCTACCGGGTGTTTACCCAAACTGCCCTCGAAGTCTGTGAAGGCCAGCAGTGGGATATGGATTTTGAGCACGAGGACCGCGTCGAAGAGGGCGCCTACTTGCGCATGATTCGCTACAAAACCAGCGTTTTGCTTGGGTGCGCGCTTGAAATGGGTGTGCTGAGCGGAGGAGGTTCGGTTGAGTTGGCCAAGGCGCTGTATTCGTTTGGACTTGAACTCGGAACGTCATTTCAAATCCACGACGACCTGCTCGACGCCTTTGGAGACCCCTCTAAAACTGGAAAACAGGCGGGCGGAGACTTAATTCAAGGCAAAAAGACCCTTCTCTGGATCGAGCTAGATCGCCGAAGTCCAGAGCACATTCATGAGGCGCTCGCGCTTCGTGGCGAGGAACGGGTTGAGTACCTCACCGAAGCCCTCGAAACCACCGGGGTACGTGCCCACGTCGAAGAACGCCGCCGTGCTCACTTTGATATGGCCCTCGGGGCCCTCGAACATGCGGGGTTGCTTGGTGCCCGCACGAATGATCTCAAAGAGCTCGCAAATTGGCTTTTTTCCCGCGAATCCTAGGCGTTTTGGCCGTAATTTTGCACGGAATTTAGCCTGTATGGACCGCTTTTCTTTTCTCGGCAGTGCGCACGTAGCGTACTTAGATGACCTCTACCAACAGTACGTCGAGAATCCCGATTCAGTAGAGCCTTCGTGGAAGGCGTTCTTTCAAGGTTACGACTTTGCGCGCAGTCCGTACGGCGACGACCTCGAGTCAGTGGTCGCGCCTGTGGGCCCTGAAGTTCCCGAGGAGCTCCGCAAAGAGTTCATGGTGCTTAACCTTATCAACGGTTACCGCACCCGCGGACACCTCTTTACCCAGACCAATCCGGTCCGTGAGCGCCGCACCTACAAGCCGACCCTGGACCTCGAGAACTTTGGGCTGAGCGCCGCAGACCTCGACAGCATCTTTCAGGCTGCGGTAGAAGTTGGATTGCCGGGCCCGGCTCCGCTTCGCGACATCGTCGACCACCTCAAGGCCATTTACTGCCGTTCGATCGGGGTGGAGTACATGTACATCCGCGATCCGCAGGTGGTGAAGTGGATCCAGAATTACATCCACCCAAACGACAACTACCCAGTCCTCAATGCCGACGAAAAGAAGCACATCCTTCACAAGCTGAACGAAGCGGTCGCCTTTGAGAACTTTTTGAATACCAAGTTTGTCGGTCAAAAGCGCTTCTCAATTGAGGGGGCGGAATCCCTGATTCCGGGCCTCGACTTCATGATGCAGCGTGCTGCGGAACTCGGCGTCGAAGAAGTCGTGCTTGGCATGGCACACCGCGGGCGCCTCAACGTGCTTACCAACATTTTTGGAAAGCCCGCCCGCCAAATATTTAGCGAATTTGAGGGCAAGGAGTTTGACGACGACGAGGGCTTTGACGGCGACGTCAAGTACCACTTGGGCTACACGACGACGCGCCAGCTCCGCAACGGCCGCGAACTTAAACTCAACATTTCGCCCAACCCCTCGCACCTCGAGGCCGTAGACGCGGTGGTTGAGGGCATCGCCCGCGCCAAGGGCAATACCGACTACGGAATGGACCGTTCCAAGGTGCTTCCGATTCAAATTCACGGTGACGCGGCGGTGGCCGGCCAGGGCATCGTCTATGAAGTTGTACAGATGGAGCGCCTCGACGGCTACGGCACCGGCGGAACTATTCACCTGGTCATCAACAACCAAGTGGGCTTCACGACCAACTACCTCGACGCGCGATCTTCGACGTACGCTACCGACGTAGCCAAAGTCGTTTTGGCCCCAGTACTCCACGTCAACGGCGACGACGTAGAGGCGGTGGTGCACGCCATGCGCTTCGCGATGGAGTACCGCCAGCACTTTGGGCGCGACGTATTCATTGACCTGCTCTGCTACCGCAAGTACGGCCACAACGAGGGCGACGAGCCCCGCTTCACCCAGCCCTTGCTGTACAAGGCCATTGCGCGCCATCCGAATCCGCGCGAAATCTACCACGCCAAGTTGCTCGCCCAGGGCGCGGCCCACGCCAACCTCGTCAAAGAGATGGAAGTGGAGTTCAAGGACATGCTCGAGGGCCACTTTGGCGAAGCCAAGCAGATCGCCAAGAACGTGATTGTTCCATTCATGGAGGACGAGTGGGCGCCCTACCCGGCGGCGAAGCGCGAACAAATCCTTGAGCTTCCGAACACAGGAGTCGATCGCAACCAGCTTGAGTCGGCGGCCACGGCGTTGACTACGTTGCCCGAGGGTAAAAAATTCCTCAATAAAGCGACACGCCTCATCGCCGACCGCCACGACATGGTTTTTGGCCGCAACGCGCTGGACTGGGGTATGGCCGAGAACTTGGCCTACGCCACCTTGCTCCAAGAGGGCTTTAACGTGCGTATCTCGGGCGAAGACGTCGAGCGTGGAACCTTTAGCCACCGCCACGCCGTGCTCAAACTTGAGGATAGCGAAGAGGAGTACATCCCGATGAATTCGGTTCCGGGCAAAAAGGGTCGGTTTGCCATTTACAATTCGCACTTGTCAGAGTACGCGGTGCTTGGATTTGACTACGGATACGCCATGGCCAGCCCCGAAACCCTCGTGATCTGGGAGGCCCAATTCGGCGACTTTGCCAACGGAGCCCAAATCATCATCGACCAGTTCATCAGCGCCGCCGAAGACAAGTGGAAGACTCAGAACGGTTTGGTGATGCTGCTTCCGCACGGATACGAAGGCCAGGGCGCCGAGCACTCCTCGGCCCGCCTCGAGCGCTTTTTGCAGCTCTGTGCTGAAGACAACATGGCCGTCTGCAACCCTACTACGCCGGCCAATCACTTCCACTTGCTGCGCCGCAGCATGCACTGGAGCTTCCGCAAGCCGCTGGTGGTGATGAGCCCCAAGAGCCTCTTGCGCCACCCTAAGGCCGTGTCGACGGTCGAAGAGCTTACGCAGGGCAGCTTCCAGCCGCTCATCGGCGATACGGCCGTTAATCCTGCCGAGGTGCGCAAGGTGGTGTTCTGCTCAGGCAAGCTCTACTACGAGCTCGAGGAAGCCCGCGCCGAACGCGGTTGCATGGACACCGCCATCGTGCGCTTGGAGCAGCTTTACCCGATCCCGGCCGCGCAAATGCAGGCCGAACTCGCCAAGTACCCCGCGGATGCCAAGCTCGTGTGGGCTCAGGAAGAGCCCGCCAACATGGGCGCCTGGACCTTCTTGCTTGCGAACTGCGACCTCAAGCTGCAGCGCGTGTCGCCGCCGGCATCGGCGGCTCCGGCCAGCGGATCGCACCAAGCTGCCCACCACATTCAGCACCGCCTGATCGCCCAAACTTTTGACTGCTAAACCCACGTACCCATGATCCTCGATATGAAGGTGCCCTCTCCGGGCGAATCGATTAGCGAAGTAGAAATTGCCACCTGGCTCGTCAGCACGGGCGACTACGTCGAAAAGGACCAGGCCATCGCCGAGGTGGATTCAGACAAGGCTACCCTCGAGCTTCCGGCTGAGGCTGCTGGGGTCATCGAAATTTTGGTCGAGCCCGGAACCACCGTGGCCGTGGGCCAAGTGGTGTGCCGCATTAATACTTCAGCGGCTGCGCCAGAGGGCGGATCCAAGGCCGCTGCCGCAAGCGCTGCACCCAACCCAATGCCCGTAGCGACTGCTCCGGCTCCTACCGCCGCGACCTACGCGACCGGAACGGCTTCGCCTGCCGCCAAAAAGATCCTTGCTGAGAAGGGCATGGACGCCAGCCAAGTAGCCGGAACCGGTAAGGACGGCCGTATCACCAAAGAGGACGCGGTGAACGCGAAGGTTGCAATGGGTTCCGCACCCGTTTCAGGCCGCGGCGAGACCCGCACCCGCATGAGTGCCCTTCGCCGCAAACTGGCCACCCGCCTCGTAAGCGTGAAAAACGAGACGGCGATGCTGACCACCTTCAACGAGGTCGATATGAAGCCCATCATGGACCTGCGCAAAGAGTACAAGGATGCATTTGCCGCCAAGCACGGCGTGGGACTTGGATTCATGAGCTTTTTCACCTTGGCTTCGGTGCGCGCGCTCAAGATGTACCCGGCCGTGGCCAGCATGATTGACGGGGACGACATGGTTTCGTTTGATACCACCGACATTTCGGTTGCGGTGAGCGGGCCCAAGGGACTGATGGTTCCGGTGCTGCGCAACGCCGACCAGATGAGCTTCGCCGACGTGGAAAGCGGAATCAAGGACCTCGCCACCAAAGTGCGCGACGGCAAAATCAGCGTCGACGAGATGACAGGCGGATGCTTCACCATCACCAACGGTGGCGTATTCGGCTCGATGCTTTCGACACCAATCATCAACCCACCGCAGAGCGCGATCCTCGGAATGCATAACATCGTCGAGCGCCCCGTGGTGCGCGACGGCCAGATTGTAGTGCGTCCCATCATGTACGTGGCGATGAGCTACGACCACCGCATCATCGACGGCCGCGAGTCGGTCGGAACCTTGGTTGCCATCAAGGAAGCCCTCGAAAACCCCGTGGAGCTCCTTATGGGCGGCGACGTGAAGGCGGGGTTGGG
>CAYYWL010000005.1:61237-72264 GCA_964475135.1 uncultured Owenweeksia sp. | reverse complement strand
ATTATGGAACAGAAAGGATTCACTCACGTACTCAACGGCGGACCATGGACGCGCCTTCGCGCTTGGATCGTCGGACTGCTCGTCTTCGCCTCGAGTGGAATCTTGTCCGCCCAAAACCTGGACGTCGCGACGTTTGAGCGCGAGTCCAAAAAGGGTATCCTCGTGGACATCCGTACTCCGGGTGAAGTGGCTGAAGGAATAATTGCCGGCGCCAAGCACATCGACTTTTACGACGCAGCCTTCGTGACTAAAATGTCGGCGCTCGGCAAGGACAAGCCCATCTACATGTACTGCCGTTCGGGCGGCCGCAGCGGTCAAGCAATTTCAAAGCTCAAGGCAGCTGGATTCACCAAGGTCTACCACCTTCAGGGCGGAATCGGCGCCTGGATGGCAGCCCGCAAGCCTGTGGTGAAGAAATGAACGCGAAGTTCAACGAACTCGTAGGTGGCGACGAGCCCGTGCTCGTTGACTTTTTCGCCGAATGGTGCGGGCCGTGCAAGAGCATGGCCCCCATTTTGGTCGAACTGCACCGACTCATGGATGGGCGCCTGCGTATCGTCAAAATTGATGTGGACCGCAACCCGGCGGTGGCCCAGAACTACCGCGTTCAGGGCGTTCCGACTTTAGCCTTATTTCGCAAGGGAGAAATTTTGTGGCGCCAGTCCGGTGTCATGCCGGCCGCGGCGCTTCAGCGGAAGCTCGAGCCCTTTTTGAACCGCTGATTCGGAGCTTGAACGGCAAAGGCCGTCGGATAGCGTGAACGCCAGCGGCGCAGGGCGTATTCTGCTTCGAGGCGGCTGCCGTAAATTCCAACAAATACCTTGAATTGAGGCTCGTCGAAGTGCAGTACCACGGGTACCACAGCCCCGACCGAATCGGTAAGGCGGGCAAACACCGCATTTGCGTCCGCACGACGGCCAGCATACACTTGAACACTGTAGCGTTCGGCCCCTTGGCTACCGCTTGCGCTGCGCGCGGATTTTTGGGCGTTCGCACTCGACTCCCAATAGGAATGAAGGGCTGCTCCGCGGCCAGTGACCACCGAATCCGAGGTGTTGAAGTGGAGCGCGAGGATCAGTGCAATCATAAGCTCAAAAGTAGCGGATTTTTTTGAGGGTACGCCTGTGAAGTACGTCTGTTTAGAATGGTTTTAAATTAAAAATGCCTATGCCGGGAATAATTATGCCCGACCTCGTTCTGTCGTACTTTTGCCGAGCTTTAAAAGCAACAGATTACACCACAGTATGCGCATGCGTTTCTTACCAATTGCTTCGCTGATTCGACGCTCGTTTCTTACGATTCTGTCAATCAGTCTCTTAAGCATATCTGCCTCGGGCGAGGTCAGCGCCGAAGCCGGCAAAAAACTATTTAAGGCGAATTGTGCGAGCTGCCACAAGCTCGACAAGAAGCTCGTGGGTCCAGCCCTCGGAGACGTGACTCAGCGTCGCTCAGAGGAATGGCTCCTCAAGTGGATTCGCAACAATGCGGAGTTTCGCGCCTCAGGCGATAAGGACGCCATTGCAATTTTTGAAGAGTACGGCGGTTCGGTCATGCAGGCATTCCCAGCGTTGACCGACGACGACATCAAGAGCATTCTTGCCTACACCATTGAGGGCGACAAAAAGGCTGCGCCTGCACCGACTGCTGACGCGGTAGCCGCACCAGCAGAAGGCGGGGACTCGTCGTCACCGTGGTTGGTGTACCTCCTCGGCGGATTCTTGCTCATTAACTTGTACTTACTGCTCCGTGTGCGCAACACGCTCAAGCAACTTAACGGAGAGGATCCCACGAATCTGGTTGAGGACCTCGGCGTATTTAGCCGCATTCTGGTTGCCAACAAGCGCTTCATGACCTTTTTGACTGTAGTTGTGGCATTGGGCTTCTTGTATGCTTTGTACAGCTTCCTCATGGGTGTCGGTATGGAGCAGAACTACCAGCCAGCTCAGCCGATTGCATTCAGTCACAAGATTCACGCGGGTGAAAACGGCGTGGACTGCAACTACTGCCACAGCAGTGCACGCCACAGCAAGCACTCTGGAATCCCTTCGGCGAACGTCTGTATGAATTGCCACATGTACATTGACGGCTCAGAGATCGTTGATGCTGCCGGTAACCCCAAGTACGGCGGTGAGCGATCTCCTGAAATCGCCAAGATTTACGCCGCAATCGGTTGGGATCCTGAGGCACGTACTTACATCGAAGGCTACGAGCAAAAGCCAATCCAGTGGATTCGCATCCACAACCTACCTGACTTGGCCTACTTTAACCACGCCCAGCACGTGAGTGCCGGCCAGATTGAGTGCCAGACCTGCCACGGTCCGGTGCAAGAGATGGAAGAGGTGTACCAGTTCAGCGAACTCACGATGGGATGGTGCATCAACTGCCACCGCGAAACCGAAATCAAGGGAGACAACGGCTACTACGCGGGTTCGATTGATGGTTCCGCCTCAATTAGCGACCGTCTTGTCGAGCGCTTCCACGATGAAAAAATTACGGCTGCTAGCATTGGTGGCCTCGAATGCGGCAAGTGCCACTACTAAGCGAACAATCCTATGGCAAGTAATAAAGTGTACTGGAAGAGCTTCGACCAGCTCGCGAACACCGAAGTTTCGCAGCGTCTGGCCGAAAATGAATTCGCGCAAGACATTCCGGCCGACGTCTTTTTGGCCGACGAGCGCAGCATGGAAGCTCAAACGAGCCGCCGTGACTTTTTGAAGTTCTTGGGCTTCAGCACCGCCGCCGCCACTTTGGCTGCGTGCGAGCAACCCATTATTGAAAGCGTACCCTACGTGGTGAAGCCGGACAGCCTGACCCCAGGCGTTCCGTCGTTCTATGCCACGGCCTACACAGACGGTCAGGACTACGCTTCTGTATTGGTAAAGACTCGTGAGGGTCGCCCCATCAAGATTGAGCCCGGTGACGCAGGCCGCTTCAACCGCGGTACCAACGCCCGCGCTCAAGCAAGCGTGCTTTCGCTGTACGACTCTGCGCGCCTTCGCGGACCCGTTTTGAACGGCAAAGAGAGCGATTGGTCGACCGTTGAAGCCTCGTTGAAGAAGGCCGCCGACGCCGCATTGGCTCAGGGCACCCAGTTTGTTCTGTTGACCTCGAGCGTCTACAGTCCCTCGCTTCAAGCTGCGATTGAGCGCCTGCGCCAAGCGTATGCCAACTTCCAGCACGTCGAACTTGACGCTGTGTCTCAGTCCAACAACTTGGACGTGTGGGAATCGCTCATTGGAGTTCGAGCCCTTCCGTACGTTGACTTAACCGCTGCCAATTTGGTGGTGTCGTTCGGTAGCGACTTTTTGGGCGGTGGAATGGCCCAGCAACTTAGCAGCGACTACGCAACGCGCCGCAAGCCAGGTTCGGGCATGCTCCGCCACGTTGAGCTAGAGAGCAATCTATCGCTCACTGGTTCGAACGCCGACAAGCGGGTAAAAATTAAGCCATCTGAAGTTTCAGGAGCTCTGGCCTACCTCGTGAATGCACTCGGCGGATCTGCCTCTAAGGTTGCCCTTCGCGACGACCTTACCAAGGCCCTGAAGGCACTTGCCGGTGAGCTCAAAGCAGCTAACGGCAAAGCCGTGGTCCTTGTGGGAGGTGACGATGCGAACCAAGCCAAGCTTTCTGCTGCGCTCAACGCATTGGTCGGAGCCTTCGGCGCCACCCTGCGTACCGACAAGCCCGTGTACATCCGCCGTGGAAACGAAGAGCGCGTCGCCAACCTCATCGGTGACCTCAAAGCCAAGCGCGTTGGCGCCCTTTTGGTGGCCGGAACCAATCCTGTCTACTTCCGCCCCGACTTTGCAGAGGCGATCAAGTCGGCAACCTTCAGTTGGGCCCTTACCGACCGCATGGACGAGACGGCGCAACTGTGCACGGCTGCTGCTCCTGAGCCGCACTACCTCGAGGCATGGGGAGACTTCCGTCCGGTTGCTGGTGAGTACACGGTGGCTCAGCCAACCATTAAGAATCTGTTCAACAGCAAGGCCCTCCTCGAGGTGCTCGGTGCCCTCTCGGGTGACAGCCGCTCGGCCAAAGACCAAGTTGCTGCTTCAGCCACAGCGATGGGCTTGAACTGGAACCAAACCCTACATGATGGCGGTGCTGCCGTTGCTTCAGGTTCGGTAGCTGGTGCCTCAGCTGGATCTGCAGCATCACTGGCGTCAAGTGCTAAGGTTTCCAAGCCTTCTACGGGAATGGAACTTGCGTTCTACGAGAATGCCGTGGGCGCGGGCTATCAGGCCAACAACCCTTGGTTGCACGAACTGCCAGATCCTGTGACTCGCCTCACGTGGGACAACTACCTAACCATGGCCGCCGTAGATGCGCTCGCCCTTGGTTTTGAAAACGAAACCAACAGCGACGGTTCACTCGACGGAAGCTACGCGACCGTCAAAGTGGGAAATCGCGTCCTGGAGAACGTTCCGGTCTTCATTCAGCCGGGGCAAACAGCTGGAACAGTAGGTCTGGCTTACGGCTACGGACGTACCGCTGCTGGTAAGGTTGCCGACGCCATGGGCGTCAATGCCTATGCCCTTGGGATAACCACCGGTTCCGCGAACGTTGAAATCACGAAGGCAGAGGACATGCACGAGTTCGCCACGGTGCAGCTCGGCAACACGATGATGGGCCGCCGTATTGTCAACGAGGTGAGTCTTGCCGAATTTATCGCCGACCCGAGCGGTGCAAGCTGGAACGAGAAGCCGACCTTCCACACCATCGACGGCCACAAGACCTCTGAAGAGGCCAACCTGTGGGCAGACCACGACCACGAGACGATGCACATGTGGAACATGAGCATTGACCTCAACAGCTGTACGGGTTGTGGAGCCTGCGTCGTAGCCTGCCACATTGAGAACAACGTACCGGTTGTGGGCAAGCAAGAGATCCGCAACCTTCGCGACATGCACTGGTTGCGCATTGACCGCTACTACAGCAGCGACATGAGTAAAGAGCGCGCTGAAGATGAGAACATTGGCGGAATCGAGATGTACGCCAAGATGGAGGAGCCTTCAGAGTCGCCTTCAGTGGTGTTCCAGCCTGTAATGTGCCAGCACTGCAACCACGCTCCCTGTGAGACGGTGTGTCCTGTGGGTGCTACCGTGCACTCGCGCGAAGGCCTCAACCATATGGCGTACAACCGCTGCATTGGTACGCGCTACTGTGCGAACAACTGTCCGTACAAGGTTCGCCGCTTCAACTGGTTTAACTACATGGCGAACGAGCAGTTTGCCGACGTAAACCCTGCACAAGACGACTACGGCCGAATGGTCCTCAACCCCGATGTGACCGTTCGTTCACGCGGTGTGATGGAGAAGTGCACGATGTGCATCCAGCGCGTCCAGTACGCCAAGCTCGAAGCCAAGAAGGCCGGCCAGCCGGTCGCCGACGGAGCCTTCACTACTGCCTGTGCGGAAGCATGCGACAGCGGAGCCATCACGTTTGGCGACGTCAACAACACGAAGAGCGCTGTGCGTGCCGCCAAGGCGGACGCGCGTGCGTACCACCTCCTCGAAGAAGTGGGCACTCAGCCTTCGGTATTCTACATGACTAAAGTTCGCAACGCCTAACCTGTTATGCACTACGAATCACCTGTACGTCAGCCGCTTATCCTAGGCGATAAGAGCTACAACCAGATTACCGAAGACGTTGTACGTCCGATTGAAAATCCAGCTCCCCGCTCGTGGTGGATGGTGTTCAGTATTGCGTTGGTCATGTTCCTCTGGGGCGTGGGCTGCCTTGCGTACACTGTCGGAACCGGTATCGGAGTTTGGGGTCTCAACAAGACCGTAGGTTGGGCTTGGGATATCACCAACTTCGTGTGGTGGGTCGGAATCGGTCACGCCGGAACCCTTATTTCTGCCGTACTTCTACTGTTCCGTCAGCGCTGGCGCATGGCGATCAACCGCTCTGCGGAGGCCATGACCATCTTCTCGGTCATTCAGGCAGGTTTGTTCCCCGTATTCCACATGGGTCGTGTTTGGATGGCCTACTGGGTTCTACCTATCCCGAACCAGTTTGGCTCACTGTGGGTAAACTTTAACTCACCACTTCTTTGGGACGTGTTTGCGATCTCGACGTACTTGTCGGTTTCGGTGGTGTTCTGGTACGTCGGACTCATCCCTGACTTCGCCATGGTTCGCGACCGCGCAGTGAACCCAGTTCAAAAGCACATCTACAAAATCCTTTCGTTCGGATGGGGTGGTAAGGCAAAGGCCTGGCAGCGCTTCGAAGAAGTGTCATTGGTTCTTGCGGGCTTGGCAACTCCGCTGGTACTTTCGGTCCACACCATCGTATCGATGGACTTCGCGACCTCGGTGATTCCGGGATGGCACACGACCATCTTCCCTCCGTACTTCGTTGCGGGTGCAATCTTCTCGGGCTTCGCCATGGTACAAACCCTGCTGCTCATTGTGCGCAAGGTGTTCAAGATGGAGGACTACATCACGGTGCAGCACATCGAAATGATGAACATCGTTATTATGGTGACCGGTTCGATTGTAGGTGTAGCCTACATTACCGAACTCTTCATTGCATGGTACAGTGGAGTAGAGTACGAGCAGTACGCCTTCTTGAACCGTGCTACCGGTCCCTACTGGTGGGCTTATTGGTCGATGATGACCTGCAACGTATTCAGCCCGCAGTTCATGTGGTTCAAGAAGCTTCGCACCAACTTGGTGTTCACCTTCGTGATTTCGATTGTCGTGAACATTGGAATGTGGTTTGAGCGCTTCGTCATCATTGTGACTTCGCTGCACCGCGACTACCTGCCTTCGAGTTGGTCGATGTTCTCACCTTCGTTTGTCGACGTGGGCATCTTCGTGGGCACCATCGGATTCTTCTTTGTTCTCTTCTTGCTGTACGCCCGCACCTTCCCGGTAATCGCTCAGGCGGAACTCAAGACTATTTTGAAAACTTCGGGCGAAGCCCAGAAAAAACACCACAGCGACCATGGCGCACACCACTGAGCCTACCCCGGTAGTCCGCGCGTTGTACCACGATGACGACGTGCTCATCTCGGCCGTGAAGGAGATCCGCGCGGCTGGATACAAGATTTCTGAAGTCTACACTCCGTTCCCCGTGCACGGACTCGACAAGGCCATGGGCCTCAAAGAGACGCGCATCGCCATGGCGGCATTCATGTACGGCCTTCTCGGGTTGACCGTGGCTGTAACCTTGACGTGGTACATGATGATCAGCGACTGGCCACAAAACATTGGCGGTAAACCCAACTACAACTGGGGAATGAACATGCCGGCGTTTGTGCCCATCTTGTTTGAGTTGACCGTGTTCTTCGCGGCACACTTAATGGTGTGGACCTACCTCGTTATTAATGGTTTGTACCCTGGGGCTGACGCTCAGAATCCAGACCCACGTACCACCGACGACTACTTCATGGTTGAACTTCCTGCGGCTGACGGCCTAGTGGACGTGCTCAAGAAGTCTGGTGCTGTTGAAATTGCTGAAGCCTAAGCGATATGCGTATTAATACTCTTCTTTGGGTTGCAGGTAGTGCCATTGCACTGACCTCGTGCAACTGGGACAAGTCCACTCCGGGCTACACCTACATGGACGACATGTACCGCAGTCCGTCGCACCAGACGTACGAACCAGGTACGGCAAAAGAGCCAGTTGAGGGGACTGTTCCCCGCGGCTATGTTCCGTACACGATTCCGAACAGCAACGAAGGCTATGCCGCTTCACGTGCCAACACAGAGGTTCCCGCGATGTACGCGGCACTGGATGCGGAGTCGGGCAAGCAGCTCTACACGCAGTTCTGCTCGCACTGCCACGGCGAAAAGGGTGACGGCAACGGAATCCTGATGCAGCGCGAAAAGATCTTGGGCATCCCAGGATATGGTGTGGATAAGCTGCCAGACATCACTCCCGGAAGCATCTACCACGTCATCATGTACGGTAAGAACAACATGGGAAGCCATGCCTCGCAGCTCAACTACGAGGAGCGCTGGAAGATCATCAAGTACGTATGGAAGCTTCGCGAAGACCAAGCTCCTGGCGCGGCTGCTCCAGCTGCGGACACAACAGCTTCGGCTCAACCTGCTGCTTAATTTATTAGCCTAAGAAGACATGTTTGTATTTACTTCCAAAATGAAATTGCTCGCGGGGTCGCTGACCCTGGTGGGCCTCGTGTTCTTGCTCATCGGCTTTAATACGGACTACTCGTCGCACGCGGTAGAAGGTCACGGAGATGCCGTGGCACATTCTGAAGACCACGGTGCAGCGACGCACGACGAAGTTGCTTCCACAGCGCATTCTGAAGAAGCCCACGTCGAAGGGGCCCACGCTGAAGAAGGGCATGCCGAAGCAGCTCACGCTGAAGAGGCGCACAGCCCAGAAGTTGTTATCGTGGATGCCGCTGTAGAGGTAGATGAAGCGCACGAAGCGATGGACCAAGCAGTAGACCATGCCGCAATGACTCATGATGCCGAAGCGCACGAGTCAGACGGTCACAGTGCCGAAGCCCACGAGGGCCACGGTGCTTCGCACGACCTTAGCGCCAACCGTCCATGGGCGGCGTTCTTGGTGAACAGTATCTTCTTTTTGGGCATTGGCATCGGAACCCTCTTTTTTCTCGCCATCCAGTACGCTGCGCAAGTGGGCTGGTCTGCAGGGTTGATTCGTGTCTTTGAGGCGGTTTCGATGTACGTCGGAATTCCGCTCCTCGGAATTTTATTCTTAGCCGTAACCGGTGGAATGCACATGCACCACCTGTGGCATTGGATGGCTGAAGGAATTATGGATCCCGCAAGCGCCAACTACGACCCCATCATCGCCGGTAAGGAGAGCTACTTGAACGTCCCCTTCTTCACCATCCGTACGCTTGCGTACCTCGTGATTTGGGCAGGCGCTGCCTACTTGCTTCGCCGCAACAGCCTGCGTGAAGATGCATTGCCTTCTGGTCAAAACCTGTTTTTTACTCAACGAAAGTTGGCCGCTACGTTCATCGTACTCTATGCCGTGACCTCGTCAACGAGCGCGTGGGACTGGGTGATGTCTATTGACACCCATTGGTTTTCAACCCTCTTTGGTTGGTACACGTTCGCCGGCATGTTTGTAACCGCCATGACCGTGCTCAACTTGCTCGTGATGTACTTGCGCATCAACAACCATCTGCCATGGATCAATGCCAACCACCAGCACGACCTCGGCAAGTTCATGTTTGCATTCAGCGTATTCTGGACCTACTTGTGGTTCAGCCAGTACATGCTCATTTGGTACTCGAATATTCCTGAGGAAGTAACCTACTACCTACCACGCTTTAAGGGTGAGTACAAGCCTTTGTTCGTGGCAATGGTTGCGATGAACTTCATTTTCCCAATTTTGGTGCTGATGTCGCGTGACGCAAAGCGAATCTTTGGATTCATTGGCTTGGCGGCATTTTTTGTTCTGGCAGGTCACTGGCTCGACCACTACATCATGATCATGCCTGGTGCTGTAGGCTACGACTACGGATTTGGTTTTGCTGAATTGGGCGGAATCTTGTTCTACGCCGGCCTCTTCCTTTGGGTGACGCTTAGCCAATTGGCCAAAGCTCCGCTCAAGTTGAAGAACCACCCGATGCTCACCGAAAGCGAGCACTTCCACCAATAATCGGACGCCCGAAAACAAACGTTTATGTCTGGAACTATGACCCTTATCGTCCTCGTGCTGGCCGTGCTTACGGCACTTCAGCTCATCCGCATTTTTGAACTTTCGTCGAAGGCTCGCAAGCGTGCCGAGTATGAGATTACCGATAAAGACAACAACAACCAAGGTTGGTTGATGCTGTTGTTCGGAATTGGCCTAATGGTCGCCTTCTTTTGGATGCTGGCTACGTGGAGCAAGGTGATGCTTCCGAAGTCCGCATCAGAGCACGGCAACGACATCGACAACTTGTTCAACATCTCGATGTACGTGATCATGGCCATGTTTGTGGTCGTGCAACCCATCCTGTTCTACTTCGCTTGGAAGTACCGTGGCGCTTCAAACCGCAAGGCGACGTACTACGAGCACAACAACCGCTTAGAATTTATTTGGACGATTGTTCCGGCACTTATTCTTGCGGTACTGATTATTTACGGTATGACTACGTGGTCAAAGACCATGAATCCCAAGAACGAGCAAGAGCCCTTGATCGTAGAAGTGTATGCCCAGCAGTTTAAGTGGACCGCTCGCTATGCGGGTGCCGACAACAAGCTTGGTTTTGCTAATGTGCGACTGATTAAGGATGCCAACGTTCTGGGTGTCGACACGCTGGATGCGCTTGCCGCTGACGATAAGGTTGCTACTGAGATTCACCTTCCTGTAGGACGTCCGGTGCTCTTTAAGTTTCGTTCTCAGGACGTGATTCACTCCGCATACATGCCGCACTTCCGCGCTCAGATGAACTGTGTTCCGGGAATGACTACTCAATTTCAGTTCACACCAACCGTAACCACCGCAGAAATGCGTCAGGATGCTGAGGTTGTTGGTAAAGTGAAGCGAATTAATGACATCCGAACCGCAAAAGGTCAAGAGGCGTACGCGTACGACTACATCCTTTTGTGCAATAAGATCTGCGGTTCCGCCCACTACAATATGCAAATGAACATCGTTGTAGAGACCGAAGCAGAGTACCAGAAATGGCTTGCTGAACAAAAGACTATTGCTGAATTGTTGTAATACTTGAAACGAACGACGAATATGGCTGACCACGCACACGACCACGCTCACGACGAACACCACGATCACGAGCACCACACTGAGAACTTCTGGACGAAGTACGTATTCTCGATGGACCATAAGATGATTGGGAAGCAGTTCCTGATTACCGGTATGTTCATGGGACTCATCGGTGTGTTTATGTCTATGCTCTTTCGCCTTCAGCTCGCTTGGCCTGGTGAGAGCTTCCCGATTCTCGAGACGTTCTTGGGAAAGTGGGCTCCGGATGGAGTAATGGATCCCAATATGTACCTCGCTTTGGTGACGATTCACGGAACCATTATGGTGTTCTTCGTGCTTACTGCGGGTCTTAGCGGAACGTT
>CAYYWL010000005.1:0-61137 GCA_964475135.1 uncultured Owenweeksia sp. | reverse complement strand
TTCACGGAACCATTATGGTGTTCTTCGTGCTTACTGCGGGTCTTAGCGGAACGTTCTCGAACCTCCTTATTCCCCTCCAAATCGGTGCGCGCGACATGGCATCGGGTTTTTTGAACATGCTTTCATACTGGTTCTTTGCCGCCTCGTCGGTGGTAATGGTTGTTTCGCTCTTCGTAGAGACCGGTCCTGCCTCAGGTGGTTGGACCGTGTACCCTCCTTTGAGCGCACTTCCGCAGGCTATGCCAGGTTCTGGTGCGGGTATGACCTTGTGGCTCGTGTCGATGACGTTGTTCATCGCCGGTTCGCTGCTTGGTTCGCTGAACTACATTGTGACCGTCATCAATTTGCGTACAAAAGGTATGAGCATGACGCGCCTTCCTTTGACGATCTGGGCGTTTTTTGTGACTGCAATCCTCGGTGTCCTTTCGTTCCCTGTTCTGTTGAGTGCAGCCTTGCTGCTTATGATGGACCGTATGCTCGGGACTTCATTCTACTTGAGCGACATCATGGTTGCGGGCGAGTTGCTCGGCAACCAAGGTGGTAGCCCGGTACTCTACGAACACTTGTTCTGGTTCCTCGGCCACCCTGAAGTATACATCATTTTGCTTCCGGCACTCGGAATCACCTCTGAAGTAATCGCAACCAACTCGCGCAAGCCGATTTTCGGATACCGCGCCATGATTGGATCAATCCTCGCGATCGCCTTCCTATCGTTCATCGTGTGGGGCCACCACATGTTTGTGACGGGTATGAATCCGTTCCTCGGATCGGTATTTACGTTCACGACGTTGTTGATCGCTATTCCGTCTGCGGTAAAGGCCTTCAACTACATCACCACGCTATGGAAGGGCAACATCCAGTTCACACCGGCGATGCTCTTTTCAATTGGACTTGTAAGTACGTTCGTAGCTGGTGGTCTTACAGGAATCATCCTGGGCGACTCTGCGCTCGACATCAACGTGCACGATACCTACTTCGTAGTAGCGCACTTCCACATCGTAATGGGTCTTTCGGCCATTTTTGGAATGTTTGCCGGGGTGTACCACTGGTTCCCCAAGATGTACGGCCGCATGATGAACAAGTCTATGGGCTACCTGCACTTCTGGCTGACGTTTGTCAGTGCCTACGGGGTATTCTTCCCGATGCACTTCACTGGATTGGCTGGTTTGCCCCGTCGCTACTACAGCAACGCGGAATTCCCCATCTTTGATGAGCTTCAGGACATCAACGTGATCATCACCATGTTTGCCATCGGTGGCGGTATTGCTCAGTTGATCTTCATCTTCAACTTCTTCTACTCGATGTGGCGCGGCCCGAAGGCTCCGCAAAACCCATGGAAGTCGAACACCTTGGAGTGGACGACCCCAGTGGAGCACATCCACGGCAACTGGCCTGGTGCTTTGCCTGAAGTGCACCGTTGGGCCTACGACTATAGCAAGCCTGGTCACGACGAGGACTTTGTGGTGCAGACCACTCCGCTGAAAGACGGCGAACAAGCCCACTAAGCGTTTATAAGTTCGTTAAACGGCCGCCCGGAATCCCCGAGCGGCCGTTTACATTTGTGCTATGGTGGATTTTCTGCACGACGCCTCCGCGGCGGGAATGGACGACCGCGAGGCGGAACAGCGACTCAGGCCAGCGCGCTTTGACGACTTTGCCGGTCAGGCCAAGGTGCTTGAAAACCTCAAGGTGTTTGTTCAGGCCGCGCGCCAGCGCGAAGAGGCCCTGGACCACGTGCTACTGCACGGCCCTCCGGGCCTCGGCAAGACGACGCTAGCGCACATTATTGCGGGTGAACTGGGTTCCGCCCTCAAACTGACGAGTGGGCCGGTACTGGACAAACCCGGGGATTTGGCGGGACTGCTCACCAGCCTCGATGCCCACGACGTGCTTTTTATTGACGAGATCCACCGACTGAGTCCCGTGGTTGAGGAGTACCTCTATAGCGCGATGGAGGACTACCAAATCGACATCATGCTCGAGTCCGGGCCGGCGGCGCGTTCGGTGCAGATCCGTTTGAAGCCGTTTACGTTGATTGGTGCCACTACACGTAGTGGGTTGCTGACGTCTCCGCTTCGTGCCCGCTTTGGAATCGCTGCGCGCCTCGAGTACTACAGCGTCGAGCTTCTTTCGACCATCGTCGAGCGTTCTGCAAGCATTTTAAATTTCGGAATCGAGTCCGATGCTGCTATTGAAGTTGCCCGACGCAGCCGCGGAACCCCGCGCATTGCAAATGCACTCCTGCGTCGCCTGCGCGACTTCGCACAGGTTCGCGGTAATACGGTGATTGACCTCGAGGTGGCCCGCTTCGGAATGGATGCGCTCGACGTCGATGCCCACGGCCTTGACGAGATGGATAACCGCATCTTGACAACGTTGATTGACAAGTTTCGCGGAGGCCCCGTGGGTTTAAGCACGCTGGCTACGGCCGTAAGTGAACAAGCTGAGACCCTCGAGGAGGTCTACGAACCGTACCTCATTCAAGAGGGCTACCTGGCGCGCACGCCGCGCGGACGAATGGCGATGGACAAAGCGTACAAGCACCTCGGTCGAACTCCGTCCGGAGGCCCTGACTTGTTTTCATGACCCGCACCGAAGCGACTGCGCTGCTGAAGTCCGAGGCAAAGCGTCTTGGATTTATGGTAGCGCGTGTGGCGCGGGCGGAATTTTTAGCCGATGAGGCTCCGCGACTCGAGGAGTGGCTAAAGCACGGATTTCACGGGAGTATGCGCTACATGGAAAACCATTTTGACAAGCGCTTGGATCCGCGTAAACTGGTTCCGGGCGCTAAGTCGGTGGTGAGCTTGGCCTTCAACTACTACCCGGAACCGTCGGACCTCGAGGGCGATGATCGTCCTCGGTTGGCGCGCTATGCCTACGGCGAAGACTACCACCGCGTGGTCAAGGACCGACTTTTTGAACTGCTGGACGTACTTCGTACCGCTCTGGGTGACTTAGACGGGCGTTGCTTCGTCGACAGCGCCCCCGTGATGGAACGGGCATGGGCGGAGCGCAGTGGCTTGGGCTGGGTGGGCAAGAATTCACTAATTCTGCGCAAAAACACAGGGTCGTACTTCTTTTTGGCCGAGCTGATTTTGGACTATGAATTTGTCGCGGACCTCCCGGTGGCCGACCACTGCGGAACCTGCACCCGCTGCATCGATGCCTGTCCAACCCAGGCCATCGTGGCGCCCAAGGTGGTCGACAGTGCGCGCTGCATCAGCCACGCGACGATTGAACTGCACGGAGCGCTTCCGCGCGAAATGGCCGAAGCCCTGCACCCGTGGGTGTTCGGATGCGACATCTGCCAAGAAGTATGCCCGTGGAACCGCCATGCGGAGCCCCACCAAGAGCCCTTACTCAATCCCGGGAATTGGGTTGAGTGGTCGCTCGACGACTGGCGTGCAGCCAGCCAGTCTGCCTTTGATGAAGCCTTTGGGAAGTCCGCAGCCGCGCGTACCGGGTTAGAGCGTATTCAACGAAATGTTGTCGCTGCCTTTGGATCTAAAGATCTGCTTACTTGACGTCGATCTGCACGGCCTGAAGGACCCGGTAGGTGCTGCGGTCGTAGGCGAATGCAATCCAATGCATCTGCTTGGGGTTCCAGCCTGCATCAAAGGTCGCTGAAACGTCGTAGCTCGCAGTGCTTTGGGCCGTAGTGGTTCCGGCTGCCCAAACTTCTTGACCAAATGGGCCCCAGGGAGCACTGCGAAACACGTTGTTGTGGACGTAGTTCGCGTCGCGGGTTTGGTCGGGCATCAACTGTGGAGAAACGACACCAGACTCCTTGAGGTAGACGGCGAGTCCAACCGCATTGGACTGCGGGGCCTGGGCGCGGAGCTCGACCCGAAGGGTTCCGACCCGAGAAGTAGAGTCGTAGCCGCTGTACGCATTAAAAAGCACCTCAGGGGCCAGCGACAGTTCAGTGGCCGCCAGTGCCGTCCACGAGCTGTAGGTTTTTAAGTGGGCGTTGGTGGGGTAGTCGAGTCGATTGACCATTCCCAGCGGCATACCCCAGACGGTAAAAAAGCTGGCGAGGTCGTCGCCGTCCTCGGTCGTGAAGTCGGTGGGGTAGTCCGTCGAGACGGCCGTAAAGTTGGCTGGACCGGCGTGAATGGCGAGCCCAATCACTTTGGCCGAACCGTAGAGGCTATCAAGCTGCTTGAGCACTTTGGAGGCCTTCGGGCAGTTCTTGCACTGGTGGCCGGTAAAGTCTTCAACGAGCACGGCGCGTTCGGTTTGAAGAATGGTATCCCCGTTGGCCTCGGTGGATCCGCCTCCGTTGGGGTTGCGAAAGGGTTCGTCAATGTAGTCGCATGACGCGACCGCGGCGAGTGCCAGGGCGGCGAGAATAAGGTTTCGCATTAGAATTGAGTCGTTAGCGATAAACTGAGGCCGTTGGACGGCGGAACCACGCGGCACACGCCACCCACACAGAAAATGCCTTGCTGCTGGCGCCCGTAGCCAAGCTGCACGCGGGTTGGGCCGTCAAAGTGGACCACTGACACGAGCGGGTAGTGGATGCGGCGCGATTCCGAAGGGTGGCCGTAGTTGTAAATGTTTTGAACCGCGAGCACCCAATGCTCTGAAACGGTCCATTCGGCCAAAGCCATGGCTAATCCGCCACGAAAGCCTTCGCCGCCCGACCACTGGAACTCTGTGCGCAGGGTTTGATGGCGGGGTAGGGCGAACTGCTGTTCCCAAACGACGGCTGGTACCACCAAGACGCTGTCGCTGTCAAGTGCGTTGAGAATGGCGTAGTCGTTGACCCCGTCGGCGAGCACCGACTTGTTGTACACGAAGCGGTAGGCGGTAAGCTGGGATTTGTACTTCGAGCTGAACTTGCGGCTGATTCCGAAGTTAATGTCGCGGAAGTACGGGATTTCACCCCACGTCAGGGCGTCGCTCAGGTAGCCCTGCGTGCCTTTGTCGCCAAAGCTTCCGTCCTCGAGGGGGCGGCGGTCAATGCTCTGCGAGGCGGCGATGCTGAGTGCGAGTTTGGTGCCGTACTTGCCTCCGAGTTTGGTCTTTTTCGGAATCAGGTAGTTGACGTCGAACTGGTAGCCCATCTCGCCGTTGATTTGGGTCGCATAGGGGTAGAGGGCGGGCAGTGCGTAGGTGTGCAGGTTGCCCGTTGGCGGAATAAAATTCACCAACGCATCAAACTGCTGGGCGTTGCGGTCGGAACGAAAGCTGAAGTTGTCAATGCGCTTGACGGTCCCAAGAACGCCCAAGCCTTTGCGGCTGTAGGTGGCGGTGGCTACGAAGGCTTCGCCGGGCTTGTAGATGTAGCCGTTGTCAAAGTTGGGGTCGTTGATCTTGTACGCGTACTCGGCCTTGAGGTCAATTCCGCGGTAGTTCGCACCGAGGCGGTAGGCCCACGAGCCCACGTTTGCCGGCAGGTTCAGCAATGGGTCAAATCCCCGCTGGAACTTTGAGACAAAGCTCGCCCCGAGGTTGATGCCGAGCCCCATCTTGTCCAGAGCCGGAACCGCTTCGCGCAGCGCCCACTCCGCGTCCGTTCCGCGCAGAATTCCGTCGCTGTTGGCAAAGTACACGCGCTGGCGACCGATCACGCCCTTGAGCGTAAGCCCCTTAGGGAGGCGGGCGATGATGCGGCTTCCGTCCATCGCGTTGTCAAGGCCCAGGCCGCGCTCTTCGTAGGCGCGAAAGACCAAACCTTGGCCGAACTGCTCAAAAAAGTTGCCCACGGTAATGTCAAACTTGCCCTGCTGCCACTGGGCGTAGCGGTAGGTGATTCCCTCACCGCGGTATCCGGTCGGGAACCCAAGAATGGCATTTTGGTAGTTCTCGTAGCGCATGCCCATGCGAAGGTTGCCGCGCTCGTAGGTAAACAGCGCCCAACCTTGGCCCAGCGCGCGCTCGTCGGGGTAGTAGTCGCCTGCGGGGTCGAGCACAGAGTCGCGTACGTACAGCTGTGCGTCCATTTGAACGACGGCCCGAAGGGTTCCGCCCAAGGCATCAGTCTGCCCCATTTGCGCTGCGGCGGAACCTGCGGTCGCCAGCGCCACAATTACTGCAATTCGGCGCATGGCTTACTTGAGCTTGCGAACCTCAGCGACGAGAACCTCTTCTTCGCCCGGTACGTACTTGTTGGCTTGCCACACAACTTCACCCGCTCCATTGAGCAAGAAGGTGTGGGGAACGTTGTTGACGCCCATCGCGCGGCGAAGGTCGCTGTTCGGGTCGAGGACGACCGTGTAGTCCCAGCCTTGGCCGGCGACAAAGGGGCCAACCTTGGGGCTCGTGCGGGAATCGTCGATGCTCACCGCGACCAACGTGACACCGGTCTCTTCGTGCAGTTCGTCATAATGTTCGGCCATCGCGTTGAGTTCGTTGATGCAGGGTTTGCACCATGTAGCCCAAAAGCTGACAATCATGGGCTTGCCTTCTTCGCGGAGGCTGATAAGCTCTGTTTTGCTTCCGTCGAGCTTCAGTACAGATACGTTCGGAAGGGACTGCGCAGATATAAGAGTGGCCGAAGCTACCAATAGGGCGGTGAGCAAGGTTTTCATGTGCTCAAGGTACGCCAGGGCGCGGGGCTTGGCCAAGTCCGAAGGACCCACAAAAAAAGCGCCCCGGCCAAAAGGCCAGGGCGCTCCAATCAATTAAGCGTATCGCTTAGTGCTGTACCGTAAAGCGCAGGGTCTCTACACGGTCGCTCATGGCAACCTTTACGGTGTAGATACCGTTGGCAAGGCCAGCAACATTCAGGTTCAGTTCGTTCGTTCCTGAGGTAACGGCCTCAGAAGCTGAAAGCACGAGTTGTCCGTTCAAGTTGAATACTTCAACGCTTGCGTCGCCAGCCTCAACTGCGGCTACGAGTACCTTGACGGCATCACGAGCTGGGTTGGGGTAGAGGTGCGCACGTCCAAGCTCAAGCTCTTCTCCGCCCATGGCGTTGGTTCCAACGTGGATGTTGTCCAACCAAAGGTTGTTTCCGTAGGCTGAGTTGCACTCAAACTTGAAGAGTACGTCCTGACCTGCGTACGAAGCCAAGCTGATTTCGTTCGGGTACCACTGCGTAGGCTGTGGGAAGAAACGGTTTGTAGCATTGGGCGCGGTAGCCAGAGCGGTTCCGGCTTTGTCGAAGATGTTGGTCCACGAAGCGCCACAGTTGGTTGACACAAATACCTTCAAACCATCGGCCTCACCGGCGTACGAAGCGTATGCGTGCTGGAAGCGAAGCTTGTGGTTGGCAGTGATTCCGCCCACCTTAGGAGTGATCAAGCTGGCTTGGTCTCCAGCAGACATTGTGAAGAAGTCAACCATCAACGACTTCGTAGATTGACCGTAGCCACCTAGTTCCCATGTGAGTCCGTTCACGTTTGCTTTAGATACAACTGTGACAAGCGGAGCTTCAGATGTATTGTAGGTCATGATGAAGTCCGAGGGGATTTCATTGAACGCAGCAGCCTCCATGTCTTGCATGTACGGCGCAGGACTAGGCGTGTTGTTCAGGACCGCAGCCATTACCGGAGCAGACATGTTGTTCATTCCGTTGTAGTCGCCTGTTCCGTTTGGAGCAGATACCGTACCTACAATTGAGTTGGCACCTGCAGGAAGCGTCACTTGAGGGAAGCTTACGCTTGCCGTAGCGCCGGCAGCAAGGTTGCCAGTCCAGTTCTGGGTCACGGGGGTACCGCCGTTGATGCTGTAGCCTACTACTGCAGACGTAATCGCGAGGCTACCCTCGTTCTTGATCGTCATCGTAGGCGTAGTGGTTCCGTTGCAAAGGCCCGCTGTAGCAGCAGCAAATGAAACTACACCAAGGTCGGGGAGACCAGTGATCGCTTGTGGAGTCGTTTTGGTAGCATTCAGTACGGCCTTGCCCTGGTTGTCTTGAATGAAGGCTACAATAGAGACTTCGTTCAGGTTAGCCAAGTAGGCGGGTGCTGCAACTTTAAAGCTGAGCATTTGGGTTTGTCCGCCAGTCCACGAGTCTGCCAAGGTGGTTCCGCTTTGGTTCGGAACCATTTTACGCATTACCTGGTAGAAAGTGGTTTCGCCATTTGATCCAGGTGCAGAAGGGTAGCTGATCTCCTCTTCTACAATGGCTACGTGAAGTTTAAGCGAACCTGCAGCACCAGAGGTAACGGTTGTTGATCCCGCATTGGCGATAAATACTCCGATTTGAATTGAGTCGTATCCGGGAGTCCACTGGTGACTTGCTGTGATGTTTAATGGGGCGGCGGTGTTGTAGCGGTTGTTAATCGTAGACTGCGTTACAATCGTGCCGGGAGAACCAGGTCCGCTGCCGTCCATTACTGAGTTCGGAACACCAGTGACACCATAGTACTGCACGCGGGCATCAACCTCAGAAGGATTCTGAAGGTACATGGGGTCGTAGCCGGGCCAGCTCACTTGGTACTTCAGGGCCACCACTTTGGTTGGGTTGGCATCGAGAAGAGTTTTGAGGGCGGGGTTCTGCGTAGCGCAGGGTCCGCACGAAGCCTGAGTGAAGTGCTCTACCAACACCATGCGGTTTTGGCCAAAGGCACTAAGGCTTAAAAGTCCGGCAAGTGCCGTCAGCGTAAGGTGCTTCATTTGAAAGGGCTTTAATAAAAGGGTTAAGCGGCCGAAAACTACGTAAAAAATGAACGCGCTCGGCAGCTTTGTTGCGAAGTCTGTAGCGAAGTACCTTTACCCAATGCAAAAAGTAGTACTTCTGTTCGCCCTTCTGGCGGCAACCGCCGCCGGAGCGCAAAGCTTGTCCGTCGCGTCGATGGATAGCATTGCCTACATTAATAGCCACAACGGCATCCAGGCAACGGCACACGTTTCGGTGACCAACACTTCAAATGCCAGTAAGGATTACATCGTAGTCCGCCGCAAGGTCGGAACCACCGGATTGGTTGATTCCAACTACTTCTGCTGGGACTTGTGCTACCCCGTGTGGGCCAACCAGAGCCAGGGTACTGTGACTATCGGGGCCGGCAGCACCGCAAACGACTTCAGTGGCTACGCCTACGTTCGCGACACCTCGGCCAACGGCCATGACACCATTTGGTACACCTTTATAAACAATGCCGATGCCACAGATTCGCTTCAGGTTCAGGTGGTTTACGGCTTCAATCGCTACGTGGCTTCGCCCGAAGCAGAGGTTCAGGTACTGCAGCTTTACCCATTTCCTGCGCGCAGCGGATCGCGGATGTTTGGCCTCCCCTCTGACGCGGTGCGTGTCGAGTGGGTGGATGCTTTAGGTCGCGTTGCCATGGCGGCACCTGTCGGCTCAGATGGTTCGGTGGCTGTCCCCAACCAGCGCGGATTGTGGCTCGCTCGTGTGGTTCTGGCCAGCGGTGAGCGCACGGTGAAGGTGACCGTCAACTAAGCATACGAATTCGCCCACAAAGGCGTTAATAGGGGTATGCTTCACCACCTACGCGGAACCCTCGTTGCGAAAACCCCCACCCATGTCGTGGTGGAATGCGGCGGGTTGGGCTACCTCATCCAAATTTCGCTGACGACCTTTGGCCAGTTACCGGACGGTGGAGAGGTCAAGCTACTGCTACACCCAGTGTACCGAGAGGACGCGCAGCTGCTATTTGGTTTTGCTTCGGAACTCGAGCGCGAAGTCTTTCTCATGCTCAATTCGGTTTCGGGCGTCGGAGCCAGTACAGCCCGCGTCATTTTGTCCACACTTCGCCCCGAAGAGGCGCTAAGCGTTGTGGCGAATGGGGATTCCGGAAGCCTTCAGCGCATCAAGGGTATCGGTGCCAAGACTGCGCAGCGCATTGTCGTGGACGTTCGCGACAAGGCCGTCAAATTGGGCGCGTCAAGCCCACTTTCGGCAGGAAGTCCGTCGGCCCGAAATGAGGCGCTAGAGGCCCTACTGGTTCTCGGGTTTGCCCGTCCCGCGGTTGAAAAGGCACTTTCTGCATTGGCCGCAGAGGCGGCAGATGCCAATGTTGAAGATTTGATCAAACGCGCCTTAGCTCGACTCTGATGAACATTCGTGGGGTACTTGTTGGGCTAGGCTTGCTGGCGGTTTTGCGCCTTGGGGCACAAGACACGACATCTACGGGCTGGGCGATGCCGGGACTTCCGACTCCCCCGAATTGGAAGACCGAGGTGACCTACGATCCCGTAACCGGATTTTACATCCTGCAGCGCACAGTGGCGGGGGTTCCCGTCGGGTCTCCGCGCTACCTCAGTGCAGCGGACTACCAAAAGCTCAAGTTCAGTCAGCTTGAATCCGACTATTGGCAGCAGCGTTGGGCGCAAGGAACGAGCACTTCAGATCGCGATGGCTCGAGCATCGTGCCGGACATGAACATCACTAATCCCGTCCTGAGGGATATTTTTGGTTCGGACCAACTCGAGATCCGCCCTACAGGGAGCGCTGAAATTCGCTTTGGACTCCGCTACCAGCACATCAAGAACCCTATTGTTCCAGAACGCAACCGGCGGACCCTGGCATTCGACTTCGACCAAAAGATGCAGATTAGCGCCGCGGGAAAGCTCGGCGACAGGCTCAATCTGAACTTCAACTTTGATACTGAGGCCACGTTTGCGTTTGAAAACAAAATCAAGCTCGACTTTAAAGGTCAAGAGGACGACATCCTCAAGGGCTTCGAAATGGGCGACGTAAGCCTGCCCACCAACGGGAGCCTGATCACCGGGGTTCAGAGCCTTTTTGGTCTCAAGACCCAGATGCAGTTTGGCAAAACGACGGTGACCACGGTCCTCGCCGAACAGCGCTCGCAGAGTCAGAGTATGAATATTCAGGGCGGAGCCTCCACGCAAGAGTTTCTGATTCAAGGAGATGCTTACGAGGCCAACCGCCACTTCTTTCTGTCGCAGTTTTTTCGCGACCGCTACGAGCAGTGGGTCGGAACCCGCCCCATCATCCAATCCCCGGTGCAAATCACCCGTGTGGAGGTGTGGGTGACCAACCGCCGCAATACCCCGACAGAGGTGCGCAACCTTATTGCATTCTTGGACCTTGGTGAAGGAGAGGGGGGTGCCTACCGTAGCTCGGCCCGAAGCCTTCAGGGTGAAGCCATTTTTCCTGGCCCCAGCGCGGACCCGTGGCCTAGCAACCGCGTCAACCGACTGGATCCGCAGGAAATGCTTCAGCGCTACGGCTCAATCCGAGATGCCGCGTCGGCGGGGTCCATTCTTGATGCGAGCGGCTACGACGGCAACATCGAGTACGCGCAGCTCACCAATGCCCGCATGCTGCAGCCCAATGAGTACAGCTTCCATCCCCAGCTCGGATACCTTTCGCTCAATACGGCCCTCAACCAAGACGAGGTTGTTGCGGTGGCCTACCAGTATACCGTCAACGGGCGAACCTACCAGGTGGGCGAGTTTTCAAACGACGGAATCGTCGCTCCAAAGTCGCTCATTCTTAAGCTGCTGAAGCACCAGATTCTCAACGTGCGCAGCCCGGCCTGGGACCTCATGATGAAGAACGTGTACAACCTCAACGCGTTCCAGCTCAGTCCCGAAGATTTTCGCCTTGAACTTCTGTACGTCAACGACGAGACCGGACTGCCGATTCCGTTTTTACCCAAGTCAAGCGTCAAGGACCAGCTCCTGGTTCAGGTCCTGCAGACCGATAAAGTGAATAGCAACGGCGATCCTTTTCCCGACGGACTTTTTGACTTTGTTGAGGGGCTGACGGTGCTGACCTCGACGGGGCGCATCATTTTGCCGGCCCTTGAGCCATTTGGTTCGTCGCTCTCAAAGCAGCTTTCGTCGGCGGATGAGCGCAAGCGCTACGTGTACCAAGAGCTCTACGACTCGACGCTGTTTCGAGCCCAGGAGCAGACGCAGCGCAACAAATTCATGCTCCGCGGACGCTACAAATCTGCGGGCGGATCGGTCATACAGCTCAATTCATTTAACATTCCGCGCGGATCCATCTCGGTTACGGCAGGCGGAAACCGACTTACTGAAAACCAGGATTTCACGGTCGACTACGCCCTAGGTCAAGTTCGGATCATTAACGAAGCTATTGTGCAGAGTGGGGTTCCAATTCGGGTGAGTTTTGAGAACAATTCTCTGTTCAACTTCCAAGCAAAAACGTTTACGGGCGCCACCGTCAACCACCAGCTGCGGCCGAATTGGGTGGTCGGAGGCTCCCTCCTGCAGCTCCGCGAGGGGGCACTTACCCAAAAAGTGAGCGCGGGCGACGAGCCCGTCCGCAACGCCATTTGGGGCCTAAATTCTCAGTACGAAAAGAATTTACCGGGTTTGACGCGCGCACTCGACAAGCTGCCTTTTGTGTCGACGAAGGCGCCGTCAAGCATCATGCTCACGGCAGAAGTAGCGCAGCTCCTTCCAGGATCACCGCGGATAATTAACGTCAATGGCGAGCCGACCACCTACCTCGACGACTTCGAAAGCAGTCAAACAGCAATCGACCTACGCGGAACCACTACCTGGCAGCTCGCCTCTGTGCCCGACGGCCAGCCCGACCTCTTTCCTGAGGCTTCTATGGCCAACGACTGGGCTTCGAACTACAACCGCGCCCGCTTGTCTTGGTACATGATCGATAACTCGTTTTTTACCGGAACCAGCATCACTCCCCAGAACATTCGCGACAATCCCGCCATCACGAGCGACCACTACCAGCGCATGGTTCCGTTTGCCGAGGTGTTCCCCAACATCACCCTCGACCCGAGTCAGGCCCGCAACATTAACACCTTTGATCTGCAGTTTGACCCCACGGAACGCGGTCCGTACAACTACGACGTTCAGGGCCTGAACGGAATTTCGGCGGGTCTAAACCCCGACGGAAGCCTTAAAGATCCGCGCAGCCGTTGGGGCGGAATCATGCGCCAGCTCACCATCAACAACTTTGAGGAGCAGAACATCGAATTCGTCCAGTTCTGGGTGATGGACCCCTTCTTGGACAACCCCAGTGCGCCGGGTGGCGACGTGTACCTGCACCTTGGCAACGTATCTGAGGACATCCTCAAGGACGGAATGCAGTCGTTTGAGCACGGACTGCCTTCAGACGGATCGCGGACTGATGTGGATTCTTCAGTTTGGGGCTACGCCTCTCGCTACCAGCCCGTGGTTGACGCATTTGACAACAGCGAGGCCTCGCGTCCCAACCAGGATGTGGGTCTGGACGGACTCCGCGATGACGACGAGCGCCGTTGGCTCGGCCCCGGATCGCAAACCTACCTCGACCGCTTGCAGGCTGCGTTCGGCCCAGGAAGCCCGGTCTACACTGCCGCACAGATTGACCCCGCCGCCGACAACTTCGTCTTTTACCGCGGAACCAACCAGGACCAAGCCGACGCAAACATCCTTGAGCGCTACCGCTACTTCAACAACCCCGACGGCAACTCGCGCACCGACCTGATCGACGGCCAGCCGGCCATGAGCACCAACATGCCCGACAAAGAGGACGTCAACCGAGACGCCACCCTCAACCGAAGCGAGCAGTACTTCAGCTACCGCATCTCAATGCGTCCCGAGGACTTCGTGGTCGGCCAGAACTACATCGCCGACATCTACGAGACGACCACCGACTTACTGCCCGACCAAACCCGAAAGCCGGTGCGGTGGATTCAGTTCAAGATTCCGGTATTTGAACCGGACCAAAAGGTGAATGGGGCCCAAGACTTTAGGTCGGTGCGCTTTGCCCGCTGGATCTTGCGCGACTGGCAGCAGCCCGTAGTACTCCGCATGGCCCGATTGGACCTCGTGCGTGGAGAATGGCGGCGCTACCGATTCAGCCTTGACGCGGCGCGCGAGATGATTCCCGTGGACGAATCCGACGAAACCTCGTTCACCGTCAACGCCGTGAACCTTGAAGAGAACGGAGGCCGGGTTCCTGTGGCCTACGTGATGCCTCCCGGGATCCGCCGTCAAGTACTGCTCGGCAACACCTCAATCCTGCAGCAGAATGAGCAGTCGCTGAGTCTGCGCACCTGCGGGCTCCGCGACGGAGACGGACGTGCCGTCTTCAAGAACACGAGCGTCGACATGCGAATGAACAAGCGCGTAAAAATGTTTGTGCACGCGGAAGCAGGCGACAACCCCAATGGGTTGAACGACGGTGACTTGCGTCTTTTTGTGCGCTTCGGAAACGACTACAGTCAGAACTACTACGAATACGAAATGCCGCTCACCGTGACCCCTTGGGCGAGCACTGCAGAAGATGTAGTATGGCCCGCGGCCAATGATGTCGACATCGAGTTCGCAATCTGGACGGCGCTCAAGCTTGAACGGGATGCCGCCATGCGCACCAATCCCAACATCACCCCCGCAATGCCCTACGAGCGGGTTGATGGAGACCGGGTATACCGTGTCGTGGGTACGCCCAACCTCGGGTGGGTCCGAACGATGATGGTGGGTGTTCGCAACCCGCGTCGCTCCTCGACCAATCCGACAGACGACGGCTTGAACAAATGTGCGGAGGTGTGGATCAACGAGCTCCGAATGACCGACTTTGACAACCGCGGTGGCGTGGCGGGTATTGCGCGTGGAACCGCCAAACTAGCAGATCTTGGCCAAGTCGCGCTGAGTGGCGGCTTCTCGACCCCTGGATTTGGGGGAATCGATATGGCGCCCAACGAGCGCAACAAGTTCAGTTCGGTCAACTACGATATGCAGACGAACGTCGACCTGCACCGCTTTTTACCGGGGAACAGCCGACTGCGCCTCCCGATGTTCGTCACCCATGCTCAGGACTGGAAGACCCCTATGTTCAATCCCTACAGTCCCGACATCGAAATGGGCAAGGCGATTGACAACCTTCCCGGTGCTCAGGCAAAAGATTCGCTGCGTACCATGGTCAGCGATTTCATGCAGCGCCGTGCCGTCGCCTTCACTAATGTCCGACTTGACCGCGCGTCAAGTAGCGGATCCGCCGGGGGACGCGGCCCGGCGATCGGTCCGCCGGGAATGGGTGATTCCGAATCAAAGTCAGCAGCCCAAGGCCTCAATGCTGGCGAAGGCAGCGCCAAGCTCCCCAAAAGGCCAATGCCGTGGGACGTCGAAAACCTCAGTGCCACGTACGCCTTCAATGAAGTACTGCGCCGCGACGCCAACACGCTTCAGGACCTCAGGGTCGAGAACCGGGGAAGCCTTGCTTACGCCTACCAAACGAATCCGATTAATATTCAGCCATTTAAAAAGCTGAAGCCGAAGAGCCTCGCCTTGATTCGCGATGCCAACCTCAATCTTACGCCTTCGCGCGTGAGCATCAGGGCTGACGTCCTTAGAAGCCAGCAGACCATGCAGATGCGCAATGTGGATAATCCTAAGTTTCAGCTGCCGATCACGTACAGCAAGAACTTCACGATGGACCGTAACTACAACGTCATTTGGGATCCGACTAAAATGTGGAAGCTCGACTATACCTCGCGCATTCGACTGCGCTTTGACGAGCTCCCGGGTCCCAATTCCGAGGACAGTGTGCGGAATTTCTTGAACGAAAACCTCCGCGCAGGTGGTCGCCCCATCGAATACCACCACACCATCAACACCACGTGGGCGATACCAATCAATAAGCTCCCGCTGATGGGATTTTTGCAAACTCAGGTTCGCTACACTGCGGACTTGGACTGGAAGACCAACTCGCTCTGGGCGAGCCGTCCGGATTTGGATTCTTTGAATTTCGGAAACACAGTCGAGTCCAGCGGCAAGTGGAACGCCTCTGCCAACGCAAACATGGCAACTCTGTACAATCTGATTCCGGGGTACAGCAAGCTTAAAAAGCCCGCCCGTGGGGCAACGGCCCGAGGCGGAAAAGGTCCAGCGCAAGCCGCTGGAACGAAGGCGAAATCCGATCAGACCGATGAGTCTAATTTGGCCAAAACAGTATTGGTGGGCGTAGTGGATTTCGCGACCATGCTCAAGAGTGTAAATGCCACCGCAAGTCTTAATACGGGCTCATTGTTGCCGGGATTCTCGACCACTCCCGTACTCAGCGGAATGGCACCTTCGGCCCAATGGGCACCGGGATGGAAGGCCGCTGTAGGGCTCCCGCACGACCTTCCGTCGCTGGCTTCGGCAAGTGGGTGGTTGCTCGAAAATCCGCGCCAGCCACTGCGCGCGAGCGAAACCACGACCCGCAACATCACACTTCGCGCCCAGCTTGAACCACTTCAGGACATGCGTATCACCCTCAATGCAACCCAGACCTACGGGCGACAGGCATCCTACACCTACCGATACTCCTCGGGGACGGGGATCGATTCTTTGTTCGATCAGGGCTTCCACGCGTTTAATCCTCAAGAAGTGGTCACCTACAGCAGTAGCTGGCTGTCGTGGCCAACTGCGTTTGATGTGAGTAAGGGTCCCGATTTCGAGAGTGCGGCCTACGATAAGTTCAAAGCGGCCCGCTTGGACGCTTCAAAGCGCTTGGCGGATGAGCAACTCCTGCGCGATCCCAATTACGCAGCTAATTTTATTGATGTGGCTGATTCGTCGCGCTACGGATACGACGGATTCTCGGTCCTTCACACGGATGTCCTCGCCAACGCCTTCTTGACGGCGTACGGAAACCGCTGGACCACCAACCTGCCCATGGGCAACTATGCGGCACTGCCCTTCTTCCCGAACTGGAACGCGACCTACACGGGACTCATGCGCCTTAAGGCTGTGCGCAACGTCTTTACTGCACTCAGTCTCAGCCACTCCTATGCCAGTACCATGACGGTCACGGGACTTCAAACCCACATGCTGCGTGCCCAGCGCCTTCAGGACAATCCTTTGGACCCCTTCCCGCGCAACGACAACTTCGACATTATGCCCGACCGCCAAGTAGGCCAGATTTCGGTTACCGAATCCATGTCACCGCTGCTCGGAGTCGACCTGCGGACCAAGACCAACGCTTCGTTCAAGTTGAACTACGGCATGACCCGCCAGCTCAACCTCAGCATGGCCAACAACCAACTCACAGAGAGCAAGTCCAAGGACGTCACGGTGGGCGTCGGCTACATCGTTAAAGATGTGCAGTTCCGCATTGTAGAGAATGGCGGAATTCCACGTACCATTAAGTCCAACCTCGAACTCAAACTCGACGTTAAATTCAGTGACAACCAAACCGTTATTCGCCGAATTCTCGAAGATTTTAATCAAGCAACCGCCGGTCAAACGCGGACCACAATTAAGTTGACCGCCGACTACCGCATGAGTCGCCGCCTGACGACCCAGTTCTACTACGACCAGACGGTCAGTTCGTTCAAAACATCGCAGGCGTTCCCTACCAACCAGTGGCAAAGTGGTATTGCTCTGCGCCTGAATCTGGGCGGATAATTCGAGCCTGAGCCTTCCTATATTTGCGCTATGGAATTTCCAAGCAACGTACGCTACACCAAAGACCACGAGTGGATTCGCCTGGACGGCGACATCGCCACCGTTGGCATCACTGATTTTGCCCAAGGAGAATTGGGAGACATCGTATTCGTCGACATCCCGACTGAAGGAGAAACACTCGCTGCTGAGGAGGTATTCGGATCCGTCGAAGCCGTAAAGACAGTAAGTGACCTTTACCTGCCTGTGGCCGGAGAGATTGTAGAGGTAAACGCAGACATTGATGGCCAGCCCGACCTAGTCAACACTGATCCCTACGGCGCAGGCTGGATGGTGCGCATCAAAGTGGCTTCAGTTGCAGACGTTGAGGCGCTACTCGATGTAGACGCCTACCGCGCTTTGGTCGGAGCATAATCCGCCTTTTTGTGCAGAAAATACTCCAGCAGCGCTGGTTTTGGCTAATGCTCGCCCTTCTCTGGGCGGGCATTGTCCTTTTTTACTCGCTTCAACCGAGTGTTGAGTTGCCGGGAATCTTTCGCATGCTTCGCGACGTAGTCTTGCACTTTGGTGCATATGCTGGAATCTCGTTTCCCTTAATGCTCTACAGTCGTTCCCAGGCGGGTCCTTGGAAGGTGTTTTTGTTAAGTTTCATGTACGGGTTGGCCGTTGAATTTCTGCAACCCATTGTCGCCGAGGGCCGTATGTTTTCATGGTCCGATGTCCTCGCGAATACCGCTGGTATCGCGGTAGGTATGCTTCTTGCTCGATTCCTTAGAAAGCGTATCTTTAACCCCAAACACGACTTAGTATGAACCCGCGTAAAAATTTTGGTGCAGACCTCGACGCTCGCAAGGGCCTCTTTCTGCAGCTTGGTCTCGTGATTGCCTTAGGCCTCACGTGGATGGCATTCGAATGGAAGACGTACGAAACAGGTCCTATGGATTTGGGTACACTTGAGGGAGTTATCGAGGACGAAGAAATGATCGTCACAAACCGCAATACTCCGCCACCCCCTCCGCCACCGCCTGCGCCGACGTTGGAGTTCAAAATTGTGGATGACAAGATTGACATCGTTGAGATCGACCTTGTGTCAACTGAGATTGACGACGACTCTGAGATTGAAATTATGGAGGTTAGCACCGAAGACGAGGTATTCAGCTTCGTGAACGTTGAAAACCGTCCTGTATTCCCTGGCTGTGAAAATCTTCCTACCGAAGACGAGCGATTCAACTGCTTCAACCTCAAGGCGCGCCAGTTTATTGGAAAGAACTTTGAGTTCCCAGAGATGGCCAAGCAAATGGGTATCCAAGGTAAAGTATGGGTTTCGTTCGTCATCGATAAAGACGGCAAGGTGACCAACGTCAAAGTCGACCGCGGAGTAGATAAACTTCTTGATGAAGAAGCGCTTCGTGTCGTGCGTATGATGCCGAAGATGTCGCCTGCGAAGGTGGGTGGTCGTCCGGTAAAAATGAGCTACACTCTTCCGATCAACGCCCGACTTCAGTAGTCGCGCGCCCACACAAACAACCCCGGGTCTCCCGGGGTTTTTTATTGCACCACCATGTCAGAATTTAATTCCTGGGGGCCAGCGGTCCTCGAAGCCTGCTACCGCGCTGCGGATGCTATACTCGAAGTTTACGAGGGCCATAAGGATATGAATGTCGAAGTGAAGTCTGACAACAGCCCCGTAACTGCGGCTGACCACGCGGCACACGCGGTGCTTGACCCGGTACTCTCGGCAACAGGGTTCCCGGTACTCAGTGAAGAGGGTAGGAGCATCCCTTATTCAGAACGAAGTGCTTGGGATACGTTTTGGTTAGTAGATCCGCTCGACGGAACCAAGGAGTTTATCAAGCGCAACGGCGAATTCACTGTGAATGTCGCATTGGTACGGCAGGGCGTCCCCATTTTTGGAATCGTCTATGCCCCCGTTCTTGGATGGCTGTTTGTGGGGACCATGGAACGAGGCGCCCGCAAGTCCATGGTTCGCGTAGCGTGGGATGAGCTTTGGGCCCAAGCCCAGCACCTGCCTGCGCGCTTACCCGAGAACGTGACTGTAGTCGCCAGTCGGTCGCATGCCAACCCTGAGACTGAGGCGCTTATTGCCCGCTGGGAGGTATCGCACGGGAGTATTGAGCGCGTTAACATGGGCTCTTCGCTCAAAATCGGACTAGTCGCAGAGGGTCGTGCACACGCATACCCAAGGGCGGCCCCAACAATGGAATGGGACACTGCTGCCGGCCACGCCGTACTTCGCGCGGCGGGAATGGAGCTCTACGAGCTTGTGCCGCACCAAGAACTCGGATTTCGCCGTGGTGAGCCCCTGCGCTACAACAAAGAAAACTTACTGAATCCGCCCTTCCTTGCCTGCGCTGCCCCGTATCTTTGTGGGGATGCGTGACCTCGGGCTATTGCTCAAATTTCGCCTGGCCTTTTCGGTCGTGATCTCTGCTGTGGCGGGCTATCTGCTCGGCGCTCCTCAGGTACAGTGGATTGAGTTCATCCTACTCACTCTTGGTGGCTTTGCAGTAGTAGGCGCGAGCAACGCCTTCAACCAGGTCTGGGAGGTTGAACAGGATTCACTTATGGGTCGTACCCAAAATCGACCGCTTCCGTCTGGGCGCATGACCCGTGCCCGTGCCTTGATCTGGGCGTTTGCGTTTGGAATCACAGGTATCGCTGCACTCGCACTCCTCAACCTTAAAACCGCTGGCTTTGGTGCCCTGAGCCTTCTACTATACGTCCTCATTTACACGCCGCTCAAGGCTAAGTCGCCATGGGCTGTGCTGGTCGGAGCCATTCCTGGCGCAATTCCCTTTATGCTTGGCTGGGTTGCTGCTACGGGGTCGTTTGGTATCGAGCCCGGAGTCCTTTTTGCATACCAGTTTGTGTGGCAGTTTCCGCACTTCTGGGCGATCGCGTGGCTCGCCTACGACGATTATGCCAAGGCCGGATACTACCTGCTCCCCAACCGTTCCAAAGATCATTTGGCCACCCGAATGACGGTGTTTTACACGTTGTGGATGGTGCTCATTTCACTGCTGCCAGCATTTGGGCTGGCCGGAACCCTCGCCACTTCTCTATGGGCATCAATCGCCACTGGCGTCCTAGGGCTTGACGTGATGTACCACGCGGTCCAGCACGTTCGACGCGCAGACGATACCTCAGCACGCGCACTCATGTTCAGTACCATACGCTACTTGCCCCTTGTGCAAACTTTATGGGTGGTAGATCGGTTCATTAAGTAAGATTATGGAACTCACTCCCCAACAAAAAGCATCTCGGCCCCTGCTGTACCTAGGGCTCGCGAGTATCGGCATGGCCTTCGCTGGCCTTACTTCTGGTTACGTTGTTGCTCGCTCCTCGCTGGTGGCCGCGAATAATTGGCAGACAATAGAGCTCCCCATGTGGTTTTACCTCAGTACGGCCGCTGTAGTGCTTTCGAGCATCGTACTTCAGCGTGCACAGAAGCAAATTTCAGTCGAAACCAAGCCGACGTCATTGGTTGCCACGGTGCTCCTTCTTGGAGTGCTATTCGCTGCTTTTCAAGTTCTTGGTTGGGCAGACCTCATTGATCAAAAGATTTACTTCACGGGTGAGGGGAGTAAGCCCGAAGCGAGCTGGCTGTATGTGATCACCTGGTTCCACTGGCTGCACGTTCTCGCGGGAATTATGGTCCTTGGCCTCATGCTCGTTCGCACTTCAAAAGGCTACTACACCGGCACAAAGGTTCTACGCTTTACCCTCGGAGCCCAATTTTGGCATTTCCTCGGATTTCTTTGGCTGTACCTGCTCGGGTTTTTGCTCATCCTGCGTTAATTTTGCACGACCCAAAAACTGACAATCCCCTAACTACATGGCACAACCAGCTGCGACAGGAACTTGGTCCGGAGGCAACGAGCCGATGAAAGCCGAATACGGCAAAATGATGATGTGGTACTTCCTCATCTCTGACGCCCTTACATTTTCGGGTTTCTTGACCGCGTACGGCTTTATGCGATTCGCCAACGAAAAGACGTGGCCTATTGCTGAGGATGTCTTTACGCACTTCCCTGGAATTTCAGGCGAACAGCCGCTACTGTACGTTGCTTTGATGACGTTCATTCTCATCATGTCGTCAGTGACAATGGTGTTGGCTGTTAATGCCGGCCATGAGCGGAAGCAAGGTGCAGTAGGCTGGTGGATGATTGCGACCATCGTGGGAGGATTCATATTCTTGGGTTCTCAAGCTTGGGAATGGTACCACTTCATTATCGGTGACAAGGGTGCTATCGAATTAGCAGACGGCCGCGTACTCAAAGTTGCAGAGGCTGAAACTGGCGAAGTACTTTCGCTGAGCCAGTTGGTTCACGGTGAAGCAGGTCATGCTTCGAACCACCACGAAACCTTTACAATGGCAGAAGTTGCGACGGCTTTTACATCCAATGAGGACGTAGTGCTTCAGTCACCAGGTAAAGGCCACGAGCAGCTTTCTCGCACGGAATCCGTCGCGGCACTCAACGGAGCCGATGTTGTTCAAGGCGCCAACATGAAGCGCAACGAATACGGTCAAAAGCAATTCGCCAACTTCTTCTTCTTCATTACCGGATTCCACGGATTCCACGTGTTCTCAGGTGTGATTCTAAACATCATCGTATTCTACAACGCACTGCTTGGAACCTACGAGCGCCGTAAAAGCTACCTAATGGTCGAAAAAGTCGGTCTCTACTGGCACTTTGTCGACCTTGTTTGGGTCTTTGTATTCACCTTCTTCTACCTCGTGTAATCATGGCAGACGCACATTCTCCCTCAGGAACCCGTTGGATCTGGAACGTTTTTTGGCTCCTCCTTGTCGTAACCGGAGTAGAAGTTGCATTGGGTATAATTAAGCCCGCAGTTCTGCTTGGCGAAGTCGCGGGAACATCAATCCTCAACCTCATTTTCATCGGACTCACTCTGGTTAAGGCTGGGTACATTGTGCAGTACTTCATGCACCTCAAGTACGAAGACTCCACGTTCCGTGCGTCCATCTACTTGCCCGTGCTGATCTTAATACCGTACCTCACCTTCATCACCCTTTACGAGGGCGTTAAGGTGTTTGGATACTAATATGGCCAACCCCGTCGCCAAAAAACTAATCTTGGCGGCACTGCTCTTGCTGCCGGTCTCGATGTACTTGGGCTCATTGCTTATTAGCGGAGCCGTTAACTTTCGTTCCCTGGAAAATATCGGTCCGGGACCAACCTCCAAAGGGCATCCGCTCAGAGATTTTGAATTGACCCAGTCCACCGGCCAGCCTTGGACTGCAGACAGTTTAGACGGAAAAATTGCCGTGGTGAGCTTCTTTTTTTCGAGTTGCCCCACAATTTGTCCTGCGATGAACTTTCACTTGAAGCAGGCCCACGACCGCATGTACGCGTTCAAGGATGTCGTATTTGTAAGCTACAGTATTGATCCCGAAACAGATACTCCGCCAGTCCTCGAGGCGTACAAGCAGCGATTTGACGTAGGCGGTAGTCAGAAGTGGCACTTCATCACCGGTAATCGCGAGACCATTTACGAGTTGGCACAAGCCTATTTTTTAACAGCGATGAAGGATTCGGCTGCCGAGGGTGGCTATACCCACTCCCAGTCCGCTGTGATAGTCGACTGGAACGGAGACATCCGCACGCGACTGGACGATCAGAACCAAATTCTCGGAGCCTACGATGTGTCACAACCGGTTCAGGTCGATGAACTTGTCGAGGACTTGCGTGTTTTAGTCAAAGAGTACCGCCAGCTAAAAATGGGCAAATGAATACAGCTAACCATCCTCGTGACCGCGTTTTTGTACCCTTAATCGTGGGATTGTCTGTGGTAGTTCCCATCGCGGTGGCTTTGCTTTTTTTACTGCCTGAGGATTGGAAGATTCAGTGGGGTAGTGCTAATGTGCGAAGCTTGCCCTTTTTTCACGCCATTTTGAACGGTTCGACTGCGGTACTCTTGCTTGTAGGGTTTGGAATGATCAAAACCAAGAACGTAGCCGCGCACCGACTCGCCAATTTGTCAGCGTTTACACTGTCTGCAGTTTTTCTGGTGAGCTACGTAGTGAGCCACCTTTCGAATCCGGACGCGAAGTTTGGCGGCGAAGGATGGATTCGCCCCCTGTACTTTTTCATTTTGATAAGTCACATTGTGCTTAGTGTCCCTGTGCTACCCATGGCGATGTTTAGCATCTACCGGGCCCTGAATAACCAGATTGCTGCGCACAAGAAGTGGGTCAAATGGACGTTCCCCGTATGGTTGTACGTCGCCATTACGGGCGTCCTTGTCTACCTCTTTATGGCTCCATACTACCCGCAATGAGAACGTTCGTGACGGTCGCACTCGCGTTGCTTATGTCTTTTTCGACGTGGGCTCAGTGTGCGATGTGCAAGGCGACTGCTGAATCAGGTCAAGCCGCCGGTTCGACCGACGCTGTGGGCCTGAATTCCGGAATTTTGTACCTGATGGCGTTTCCGTACCTCATCATGGCCGCAGTTGGAATTGCGTGGTACCGAAGCCAAAAAAAGAAATCTGCCACCCTTTAGGGTTATTTTGCACGGTATTTGCAAAATTCCGGGCATGCGCTTGAACACCCTCATCGTTGCGACCCTCAGTCTTTGGATTGGCGGTGCAAATCTTTATGCACAATCTGGCACAGATCGCGAATCCTGGACCCTTCAAGATTGTGTCAATCGGGCACTTGAATACCAGTTTAGTGTCCGTCAGGCGGCCAATAACGTCAAGGCGGCTGAGTCCGACCGGCTCGCCAATTTTGGCGGACTGCTTCCGTCCATAAATGCGGGTGCCGGAAACTTTTGGAACTCCGGTCTAAGCATTGACCCGGTAACCAATGAGGTCAACCGAAATAATTTGTCCACGGCAAGCGGTTCCGTTTCGGCGCAGTGGACCCTATTTGATGGATTTCAGACGTGGAATGCGTTTCGCCAAAGTCAAGTTCAGGTAGCTCTAGCGGCCGCCCAGCTCGACGATGCCCGTAACGTGGTGGCATTGAATACGGCCTCGCAGTTTTTAGCGGTGCTCCTGGCCGACGAGTCACTTCGGATTGCCCAAGAGCAGCTCACGACTTCAGAGCGCCAAAAGGAACGGAGCCAAAAACTTTTGAATGCAGGGGCCATTGCGCCCAATGAATACCTCTCTGTCGAAGCCCAGTGGGCGGTGGATGCACAGCGCGTCGTGGCTTCTGAGAATCAACTTCAGTTTGCAGAGTTGGTGCTCAAACAGCTTCTGGGATTGAGTGGAGATCAGGATCTTGTCCTGCAACGCCCTGAGAATTTGCCGACCGCCCCGAGCGCGGTAATGGCGCTCAGCCCACAGGCCATTTTCACGGCATCGGTAGCCAAGCAGCCCGCGGTACGCGCTGCAGAACACCAGCTCATGGCGAGCCACTACGCGGTTAAGCGCGCACAGGGTGCGCGCATACCCACACTTTCGGTTTCTGGTCAGTTTTCGACAAGCTATTCTGACCGTGCACAGAAGTACCTCGGAACCACTCCCCAGGTCCTTCCCGTCGGATTCTGGTTGGACGGAGCGGATCAGATTCCGGTGTTTACTCTTGTGAATACGCCGAGTTTCGGGGAGTTCACTTTTGAAGATCAGTTGCGCGAAAACGTGCGTCAGTTTGTCGGATTAAACCTGTCGGTGCCGCTGTTCAATGGGTTCCGAATCGCAAATGCGGTGAAGCGCGCACAGCTTGCCGAAGAAAATGCGGAGCTACAGGTGATGCAGCAGCGCGATACGTACCGCCAAAATATTGAGCGCGCTCACGCCGACGCAGCTGCGGCCTGGAAGCAGTACGATGCTAGTGTGGCCACCGAGCGCTCCGCGGAACGCGCCTACCAGGATGCCCAAATCCGCTTTGATCAAGGTGGACTTAATGTGTACGACTTTGTGTCTCTAAAGAATAACTATTTGGCGGCGGCGTCCAATCGCGTCCGTGCGCTGTACGACAGTCAATTTAAAAACTATGTGGTAGAGTTCTACCTCAATAATCCCCTTGAACTATGAACAAGAAGCAACGAATTTGGTGGATTGGCGGCGCTGCCGCATTGGCGCTGGTCGTCGGAGTCGTCGGCAAAAAGCAAGGTTGGTGGGGACAGTCCGACGAGGTGATCTCGGTAGAACTCGCCAAGGTTGAGTCGCGAAGCATTGTAGAAACAGTCAGCGCTTCAGGCCGCATTCAACCAGCGGTCGAGGTGAAAATTTCTCCTGAGGTAAGCGGGGAAATCATTGAGTTGGCTGTGGTCGAGGGTCAGTCTGTTCGACGGGGTCAGCTCCTTGCGCGCATTAACCCGGACATCTACCAGTCTGCCGTGGGCCGCACCGAGGCGCTGGTCAATCAGTCAAAGTCTGGCCTTATGCAGGCCAAGGCACAGTTGGTCGAAGTAACCGCAGCCTACCAGCGCAACCAGGGGCTCTTTAATCAAAATGTTCTGTCAAAGGCCGAATGGGAAGCCGCACAGCGCGCGTTCCAAGTCGCTGAATTGGCCGTGAAGTCTGCGGAATTCCAAGTGAAATCCGCCGAAAATTCACTGAAGGAGGCCCGTGACAACTTAAAGCGCACGTCGCTGATTGCTCCGATGGACGGAACCGTGACCGGCCTCAACGTCGAGTTGGGCGAGCGCGTCGTAGGGACTGCACAAATGGCAGGTACCGACCTCATGCGGATTTCAGACCTGCGGCGCATGGAGGTCGTAGTGGACGTCAACGAGAACGACATCGTGCGCATTAACGTAGGCGATTCCGCAGACGTCAAGGTCGACGCCTTTTTGGGCCATAAGTTCAAGGCCGTGGTTACCGAAGTCCGCAATGCGGCTAATGTCAATGCGGCGGCAGGGGTCAATCAAGTGACCAACTTTAAGGTGACCCTTGAGGTGGATCCGGCGAGCTACGCTTCACTGGTGAAGGAATACGGTGAGCAGCCCCTTCGCAGTGGAATGACGGCTACGGTTGATGTGCGAACGAAGGTCGAAAAAGGAGTTCCGTCAGTACCCGTTGAGGCGGTGGCACTGCGCAGTGATTCGACCCAGACTGACCCCGTTGAAGTGGTGTTTGTGTTGGATGAAGGCAAGGTGCGCCAAGTGCGCGTCACTACCGGAATCCAAGATGAGGACTTCATCCAGGTTATCACCGGTCTAAAGGGTGGCGAAGAAGTAGTTCGCGGTCCGTTTGATGCGGTTTCGCGCAAGCTCGAAGACGGTGACGTCGTGGAGCGCAGCAAAGGCGAGTAATGTCTGCACTGCTGCTTATTGAAACCTCGACAAGGCTCTGCAGTGTTGCGGTGGCTATCGATGGGGTGGTGGTAGCAGAGCACGAGGAACTAGACCCCAAAGGCTACCGCCACGCCGAGGCCTTGAATCCCATGATTCAGAATGCGCTATCTGACGCAGGGTTGCGCGTTCGTGACCTTTCGGGAGTTGCCGCGGCCCAAGGTCCTGGATCCTATACCGGGCTTCGCATCGGGTTGGCCGCGGCAAAGGGCCTAGCCCTTCCGTGGGGCATTCCCTGCTACGGAGTCGATTCGCTTGAACTCATCGCCGAAGCGGTTCGAGAGGCGGTTCCGTCTGAACTGCCTATTTGGTCGGCCATGGACGCCCGCCGTAGTGAGGTCTATTCGGCATGGTTTTACCCTGACGGCCAGCGCTCGTCTGCCGATCTCGCGGAGGTAATTGACCCCACCTGGTCCACACGTCCATCGGCCCTCGCCGGGGGAGACGGTGTCGAGAAGGTACTTAAGCATTGGCCGCAGCTGCAGGACAGCGGAGTCCGCTACGCCCGGGCGAGGCATGCCCTCGCGGGAGCTCTTAGGGCAACGCGCTCTGAAGACCTTGCCACGTGGGAACCTCGCTACCTCAAAATATTTGGGCAAGCGCTTTGATTTCGCGGTAGCGGGGGCAGCTCGTCCAGTGGTCATTGATTAGTCCGGTCGCTTGCATGTGGGCGTACAAAGTGGTGGATCCGATGAATTTGAATCCCTCGGACTTCAATGCCTTGGACAACTCGTCCGATTCCTTGGAGGTCGCAGGCCAGGACCCTTCGCGCGCTCCGTCGAGTGGGGCTCCGCCCACAAAGTCCCAGAGGTAGCCAGCAAAACCCTTCCCGTGGCGGTCGCGAAATGCGACCAGGGTACGTGCATTGTGCAGGGCGGCCTCGAGCTTGAGCCGGTTGCGAATAACCTGAGGGTTGGCCAAAAACGCTTCGCGCTCGGCGTCGGTAAAGCGCAGCAGGGATTCTGCGTCAAATCCGTGCAGCGCGGCGTGAAACGCTTCGCGTTTGTGAAGCACGGTACGCCAGGAGAGGCCTGACTGAAATCCTTCGAGCACGAGGTGCTCAAACATTCCTTGGTCAGTGGTCACTGGGACGCCCCACTCGCGGTCGTGGTAGGCTTCCATCAGGGGGTCTCCAAGGCACCAGGGGCATTTATTGTCTGGATTTGAATGGATTTGGGCCATTGTTGAATTCGTTTGAAGTTGCAGCGACCAAAGTACACGCGTCCATTCGGCAGAGCTGGGCATAAACGGATGCTTCGCGCTCCATCGGCCCCCACAGGGGCGAGGCAGCAATCGGTCGTGGGCCCAGAGGGACTCCGGGGGCAATGAGCCAGTGTTCCGCTTCAGGACGGGTGAGTTCAGATAGTGCCAACCACGAACAGTGCCGCGAAGGAGTAGCGCCGGCCATGTCCAAACCTTTTCGCACGAGCTCACAAGCCCAATCGACCCATTCCTGCCGACCGAGTAGGTGGCCAAGGATCAAACCGCATTCGGCCCAGATGGCTTGAGGATTGGGAAGCACGTCATCGTCCCAAGCAAGTACTGCGGCGAATGCGGCCGCGTCAGGCGCTTCGGCTGCGTAGCATGCGGTTCCGCCGCGAAAAAAATGGGTGATACTGCGCTCAAACCAGCGTGAGGCCGTCGCAATCCACCATGGATCCAGCAAAACTTGACCGCAGCGAATTGCCATGTGCACGCTGTAGGCCACGTCGTCGAGAAATGCGGGCCCCGAGGTGCGGCCGTCGGGGTAGTGGACGTGAATGCTGCCGCTGCCAAAGGTTTCAGCGTGGGCCGAAGCGAGGCGTCGAAGGCGTTCAATGTCAGACGCTTGGCCGCTGATTTGGGCTCCGTCGGCAAAGGCAGTAACGGCGAGGGCGTTCCAGCCCATGATGCATTTGGTGTCCCGGGTGGGCAGGGGGCGGCGCAGGCCCGTAGCACGGAGCTCGGCGAATCCGGGGAGCTTGCGCGGGTCAGTTCCGCCTGCAGGCCCGAATGCGAGAACCCAACCACCTTCGTGGACGCGGCTTTCGCGAACGAGGTGCTCGCGCCAAACCTCTGCGTTGGCCATGCCGAGGGCCTCGTCAAGTTCGGCGTCGGTCCATGTGCTGTGGCGCCCCTCTCCGTCGGGGTGGTCGGCGTCGAGGGCGGCAGCAAAGAGCCTATCTGCCCGCAAGAGGTCGCGCTCCATAAACACTAAAGTTTCCTCGAGGCAGGTCCGGGCCAAAGGGCTGTCGACGGCGGCACATAACGAGGCAAACTGCGCGCTGTCGTACAGCATTTTTTCAAAGTGCGGAACCACCCACGCTCCGTCCGTACTGTAGCGCGTGATTCCGCCCCGAACCACGTCGTAGGTGCCTGAAACAGCCAGTGTGTCCACCGTCCGCAGCACGTGCGCGCGGCCTTCAGGCCAATCCTGAAGCATGCTCCAGCGCCACACTGCAGACCAGGTGCTGGACAATGGGAACTTGGGGGCGCCACGAAATCCACCCCAAAACGCGTCCCACGCAGTGGGGATTTGCTGGCGTACCGACGAACGGTCGAGCCCCGACGAATGATCCAGATCCCGATGGGCCTCTTGAATGGCCTTGCGCACTTCTTCGGCGTAGTCTTCGGCGCGCAGTGAATGGGTTTGCTTCAGCGCGTTCAGTTCTACCAAGGCCTGAAGGAACCGCTCTTTGGGCAGGTAGGTGCAGGTCCACACGGGACGACCGTCGGGCAAGCACACTGCGTTGAGTGGCCATCCGCCTTGCCCGGTCATCGCGAGCGATGCCGCCATGTAGGCGTGGTCGAGGTCGGTGCGCTCCTCGCGATCCACTTTAATGCTGGTAAAGTGGGTATTGAGGTAGGCGGCGACCTCAGAATCTTCAAATACCTCGTGCGCCATCACATGGCACCAATGGCACGTCGAATACCCAATCGACACCAAAAGCCACTGACCCTTGGCGGCAGCGCCTTCAAGCGCTTCGTTGCCCCATTCGTTCCAGTGCACGGGCTGGTCGGCGTGCTGCTGAAGGTACAAGCTCGCAGATTGCTTCAGTCGATTCATCCCGCGAAGGTAGCCAGCTGACTGGGCCACGGCGTATTTTTAACCTCATCGTAACATTTGCCGCTCCCAACAACCGGTACCTTTGCCCCCTATGGATCCATACTTCTTACTCGTAGTTCTGCTTTTGGCATTGGCAACGCTTGACCTTGTCGTGGGAGTCGCCAATGATGCAGTGAATTTTTTGAATTCCGCGCTTGGAACGCGCGCCGGCAGCTTTAGGACCATTTTGTTCGTTGCGAGTCTGGGGGTTGTTCTCGGAACCTTGTTTTCAAGCGGAATGATGGAAGTAGCGCGAAAGGGAGTGTTTGATCCCTCCTTTTTTAGCTTTCATAGCCTGCTGTTCATTTTTGTCGCAGTCATGCTCACGGACGTCATTTTGCTCGACGTCTATAATTCACTCGGGATCCCGACCTCGACCACTGTTTCGCTCGTCTTTGAACTGCTAGGTGCCGGCGCTGCCATTGGTTTTTTGACGGCGGTAGATAGAGGGTTAAATCCATTTGATTTTGGCGCGTACATTAACATATCCTCTACATTTTCAATTGTATACGGAATCTTTGCTTCCGTAGGAGTGGCGTTTGTGGCAGGTTTGATTGTCCAGTGGTTGGCACGACTTGTATTTACCTACCGAATGGAGCGGACGTTGACCTACTTCGGTGGCGTATTCACGGGTTTAGCTGCAAGTCTTATCCTAAACTTCCTTGTTTTTAAAGGATTAAAGGGCAGCGTGCTTATGGATGCTGACCTTACGGTGTGGCTTTCTGCCAATCAAAACAGCATTTTGTTCCTCTTTTTCGTGGTATTCTCAGCTGGGGCACAGTTTGCCATTTGGAGGGGCAGAAATCCACTCCGCTTTGTAGTACTCTTCGGCACTTTTGCGCTTTCGATGGCTTTTGCTGGAAATGATCTGGTCAATTTCATAGGTCCTGCACTGGCAGCGTTCCAAGCCTATCAAGTATACCTAGTAAGTGGTGCAGATCCGAGAGAACTAATGATGGGAGCAATGGCTGAAGAAGTGGGCACTCCATTCGTGGTACTTATTCTTGCGGGAATGGTTATGATTGCCACGCTTTGGCTTAATGCAAAGGCTCGAAAGGTTTCAGAAACTGAGATCAATTTAGCGCGTCAAGGCGAAGGAGCTGAAAAGTTCAAACCCAACGTTGCAAGCAGACTGTTGACTTCTGGTTCAATTAGCTTATCGAAGCTCGTAGGCGTTGTGGTTCCGAAGTCAGTAAATCATTGGGCGAACCCCCGATTTACGCAGCCGGATCGAACAGTAGAGGAATGGAAGCAGCAGCCTGCATTTGATTATGTGCGAGGAAGCGTCAACTTGATGCTCGCATCAACGCTCATTGCGTACGCCACCAGTTTAGGGCTGCCGTTGAGCACCACGTTCGTGGTCTTTATGGTGGGAATGGGAACATCTCTAGCAGACCGAGCATGGGGTCAAGAGTCAGCGGTATACCGGGTCGCTGGGGTTGTAAACGTTATAGGCAGTTGGTTGCTTACGGCATTTATAGGTGTTTCCGCCTCCTTTTTGTTTGCCGCATTTATCTACTATGGGGAATTCATTGCTGCACTGATTCTAACAGTATTTGCTATTGGGCTGATTATACGAAGCCACATGGGATTCTCGAAGCAAATGAAAGCGGAGAATCTAATTGAAGATGCAGTAGAGAAACTCGCGAACTCAGATCATCCGATGGACAGCAGTCGGATTCTTATGGGATCTGATCTCGACCGAACGGCAAGCATCATCATCATGGCTGCAGAAGCGTTGGCCAACAACCAAAAGCGTACTACAGGACGCCTTCGCAAAGAAGTCAAATTGCTGTTGGCGCGCCATGAACAACTTGAGTTGCGCATGATTCGGATAATCAAAGAATTTAAGGGTGAGCGGTCTACGTCGTTTCGGAGCCACTTGCTTGCGTTTGATTATGTGGGGGATATGACAGAAAGTGCACGTGCCATGGTCGAAGTGCAGCATGAATACTTGGCTAATTTGCACGCGCGTCCCCACGGTGCATTCCTATTGGCTTATGCTGAAGTGATCACGCTTTTTTCGGCGTATTCAAGTAGGATTGTTCGATCACTCGAGACAGGAACATGTGAGTCTACCAGTGACTTGCTGTCAGCAAAGCGACGGATTATTTCAGATATTCAACGAATTTTAGATCGGGAACTTCAGAGCTACCGAAACGGTGAGATTTCAACCCGTCAGTCGCATCTTGAAACAAAGTTGCTCATGGAGCTTCGCGACATCACGGCATTGATGCATCGAGTAAATCAACTGTATGTAGCATAAAAAAGGCGCCCCGAGGGGCGCCTTTTTGCTTAAAATAGTGCATTAGCCTCGGGCCTCTTCGGCGTAATGCAGGTAAAAACGCGGAATCGTGCGAATTCCCTGAAAGTAGTTGTCCAGGCCGTAGTGCTCGTTCGGCGAGTGGATCGCATCGCTGTCTAAGCCAAAGCCCATCAAGATGGATTTAACGCCGAGTTCGCGCTCAAATAGTGCGACAATGGGAATCGATCCGCCGTCGCGCGTGGGAATCGGCTCGCGTCCGTAGGTTTCGGCCATCGCCTTGTGGGCGGCGCGGTAGCCTGGATGGTCCGTGGGGCAGACGTAAGGGTGGCCACCGTGGTGGGGACGAACTTCAACCTTCACGCTCGCCGGAGCAATGCTCATGAAATGCTTTGAGAATAGTTCAGTGATTTCGTCGGGGTCTTGGTCCGGAACCAAACGCATCGAAATCTTAGCGTAGGCCTTTGAGGCGATTACGGTCTTCGCGCCTTCGCCGGTGTAGCCGCCCCAAATTCCGTTCACGTCGAGCGTCGGACGAATGCCGGTGCGTTCAATGGTGGTGTAGCCGGTTTCACCGTGGACGTCGCTGAGGTCGAGGGCTACTTTGTACTCCTCAAGGCTAAAAGGGGATTTATTGAGGTCGGAACGCTGCGCGTCACTCAATATTTGAACTTTGTCGTAAAATCCGGGAATGGTGATTTGGTTGTCTTTGTCGTGGAGCGAGGCGATCATCTCGGTGAGGATGTTGATCGGGTTGGCCACGGCTCCGCCGTAAATACCAGAGTGCAGGTCGCGGTTCGGACCCGTTACTTCGACTTCGACGTACGATAGCCCGCGCAGGCCCACCGAAATCGAGGGAACGCCCGGAGCGATGATTCCGGTGTCTGAAATAAGAATTACGTCGCAGGCAAGGCGCTCGTGGTTGCGCTTGACAAACCACTCGAGGTTGTTCGAGCCCACCTCTTCTTCGCCTTCAATCATAAACTTCATGTTGCAGGGCACGTTACCTTGGGCCACCATAGCTTCGAAGGCCTTGATGTGCATAAAGAACTGACCCTTGTCGTCGCAGGCGCCGCGGGCGAAAATGGCTCCGTTGGGGTGAATGGGGGTGGTGCGAATTTCGGGCTCAAAGGCGGGAGTCGTCCACAAGTTCAATGGGTCTGCGGGCTGCACGTCGTAGTGTCCGTAGACCAGTACCGTTGGGCGTGAGGGATCAACGAGGTACTCGCCATAGACCACCGGATAACCGGGTGTGGCGCAGACTTCGACGTTCTGTGCTCCGGCTTTGGTCAAAAAGTCGGCGACGGCATCGGCCGTGGCAAGCACTGAATCTTTGTAGGCAGGATCTGCTGAAATACTAGGTAGGCGCAAAAGCGTAAAGAGTTCGTCAAGAAAGCGCTGACGGTGCTGGGATACGTACGAATCAATCATAACTCGAAGGTACAATCCACTCGGCCAACCCTTTGTATCTTTCGGGTTCAAACCATGCGAAAACTCGCTCTATTCCTCGCCGTAGTTCTCGGATTCACCTCCGAGGCACAGAATATTATGGTGAATTCGACTGCGCCGCGAAACAATCCAATGTGGTTGGTTCAAAACGTATTGGTAGGGCCCAATATTCCGGTATGGTCGGGAAGTAATCCAGGGCTTCCACTGGTTCAACCGGCTTCTGTGCAGATCGGAAAGTTTGTGAATACAAATCCTGTTTTTGGATTGGATAGTGGAATCGTAATGCACACTGACAACGCACTAAATGCGATGCCGGGCGCTGCACAGCCATTCACAGGTGGTCCCGGAACCAGTCCACACCTAATTTCAGTGTTGAATACCATTGGATCGTCAAACAGTACGTTAAATGATTTGTCTGCAATCCAATTCAGTTTCTACGCGACAGGTGATAGTGTAGAGTTTGAGTACATTTTTGCGTCCAATGAGTATACGGGATACACCTGCAGTCCGTTTAATGATGTTTTTGGTTTTTTTCTAGTTGGACCGGGAATCAATGGTGCGCCAATTTTCAACCCAAATGGTAGTGTCCGAATGGACTCCATCAATTTGGCAACTATTCCTGGAACGACTACCCCGGTAGCGATTAATACGATTAACCAAGGCTTCCCTTCTGGAAGTTATCCCGCATCCAATTGCATCTCGGCAAATCCGAACTACGTTGCTCATTCAATGTACTACAATGCGAATGGGTCATTTAACGCCATCAACTTCAATGGCTATACAGATGTACTCAAGGCAAAGGCTGGGGTAGTTTGCGGTTATCCGTACACAATCAAGTTGCTCATTTCTGATGTGATGGATGGCTCATTTAACTCAGCCGTGTTCTTAGGAGCACGATCGTTCAAATTGCCCACAATCAACCTTAGTACGACTACAAATTCAGGTGCCTCCTTTACCGATTCGGTCATGGTCGAGGGCTGTGCCCGCAGCTACTTGCTCTTTCAGCGTGCCGGGGCGACGAGTGATACGCTTACCGCTCAGTTTCAGTATGTCGGAACTGCTGGTGCTTCGGATTTTGCCTCCGCGCTCCCTTCGTCGCTGACACTTTTGCCTGGACAAACTACCGATACCTTGTGGTTTGAGCCGATTGACGACGGAATTACAGAGGCACCCGAACTGTTTAGGGTCAGAATGCTACCTGTCTCCTCAAATTGCGCGGTGTATCCCTCAGATTCTGTAGATTTTTGGATTCGCGACCGAGTGCCCCACCAAGCATTGCTCACCCTCGATCAGGGCGACGATACCCTGGCGTGCCCGGGCTCAAGTGCGGTTCTTCGGGCGACTTTGACGGGGGGTGAAGGCGTTCGATGGGGGTACTGGGAACATGATTCTACGCAGACAGTGCTCGCCGCGGTAGCGCCAGCCCAAACCACGACGTACCGCTACCTCAGTTGGGACGAGTGCAGCACTTCTCCGCGTACCGACAGCATCACGATCTATGTGGATCTGTACGACTCCCTGCGCACAGAGTCTGACACCTTGTTCTTGTGCCCCGGCGACGCGGTGACGCTCGAGGCAGTTGCCTATGGCGGACGCGGAACCCGCAGCATTCAGTGGCTCGGCGGCGGACCTTCAGGTAGTACTTGGATGGTATCACCGGCGAGCAGCCAATGGTTCCGCTACAAAGTCACCGACAACTGCTTGATTGAGGCACGTGATTCTATTTTTGCGTGGGTAGTTCCCCAGCCGGTTGCCTCATTTGGCTATCTGCAAGACCCCGGAAATCCTTTAGATGTAGGATTCACGAACTACTCAAGCGATACGCTCAATGTGCGGTGGTTCTTCGGCGATGGCGACACCTCATCGCGTGTACATCCCCGCCACGTGTACGGTCGCCCCGGAACCTACTGGGTGGGACTCTCCGTACGCGACAGCATGGGTTGCTCAGATAGCTTGGCCTACCCGATTGATTTGAAGATGGACCACTACGTTTACATTCCGTCGGCATTCACGCCCAACGGAGACGCGGTCAATGAGCGCTTCAACGTCGTCGCGACCGGAGTCCTGAAGTTTGAATGGGCCGTATTTAACCGATGGGGCCTGCAAATTTTCCACAGCGACGAGGATCCAAATGGCTGGAACGGAACCTACGGGGGCGAAAAAGTTCCTGCCGGCCCGTACAGCTATAAAGTGTTTATTTGGCTTCCCGACGGATTGGTCGAGGAACGCCGCGGTATGTTTACAGTCTTTCGCTAAGCTTGCCTAGATCCACGGTATCAACCCGAGGGCTAAGGCCAACAGTAATTTATAGATCCACTGCTGCCGCTTCAGCTGGATTCGCTGCGGCTCGCTGCGGTGCGGAATCTGGCGCCGCTCCCACTGCCGTCGCCATTCTAATGCAATCATGGCTAAAGCTAAGGGGAGTCCGCGAAGAAATCCGGGCCAAGAACCAGGGTGAAGCGCACCCGCGAGCAAGAGCAGCGGACCAAAAGCCAATAAGCTGGCAAGTAGTGCTCCGGCCACACCAAAACCCATTCGCTTGTGGGAGTACAAAAACACGACGAGTGCAAAAAGCCAGTAGCATAGGGCAACGGCTAAATCAAGGGTGAGCAGCGAGGTGATGAGTCCTGCAGCATAAAAACTGAACGCTAACTGCATTCCGTACTTGCGGGCTACAGGGCGCTCGAGTAGTGTCTGCCAGGGACGCTCAATCAGGTCGCGTTCTAAATCGTAAAAACTGTTGAAGAGCGAACCCCCTGCCACAATGAGTGCCGTAGTCGCAATCGCGCCTGCCAGGGTGAGCCAAGGCGTAGGTTCGAGTCCGTGCAGCAGCGTCAGAGCTGCGAGCACCTGAGCCACGGTCAAAAACAAAATGTGGGTCCAGCGAACGAGGCTGAGAAATGCCGTAAGGCGAAGCAGAATTTTGGTTCGGCGCCGCATATCCGTTCGCTTAAAAGCGAAGGACGACGTCCATTCGGTGCGGATCGAGTTCCGCCTTAGCGTGCTCAAGATCCGGAGCAAAGCCCAAAATGTACCCGCCGCCGCCTGAGCCACACAGCTTGAGGTAGTAGGCGTTGGTGTCAATTCCCTTCTGCCACAAGTTGTGGTAGTCATTCGGAATCATCGGGCCAAAATTCTCAAGCACAAGACCGCTAAGCTTCTTGAGTTCGCGAAGGAGTACGTCTGTTTTTCCATCCAAAAAGGCCGATACACAGGCGTCGTTGTACTTTTTGAACTGGTCGGTCATCAAGCGGCGAAAGCCTTCCTCTTTGAGCTTGTCCATGAAAATTTGCACCATGGGCTGGGTTTCTCCGGGGGACCCCGAGTTCAGTAAGAAAATTCCGCCACGGCCGTCAGTCGGAAGGCTCGGCATCGAAACAGTCCCCAAGTCTTCAGACGAGCGCACCAGCAGCGGTAGCTGGAGGTAGCAAATCGTGGGGTCCATACCTGAACTCTTGCCGTGAAAGTAGCACTCCATCTGGGCCATTTCGGCCTTAAGTGCCATGAGCTTCTCTGGTTCGTTTGCCTCATCAAGGGGCAATGGATTCCGAGCGTACCGGGCGTACAGTGCCGCTACCATGGCTCCGGATGAACCTACACCATATCCTTGCGGAATGCTCGAGTCAAAGTAGAGTCCGCGGTCGAGGTCGGCACGAAGTGCGCGCAAGTCTAAGTCTGCAGCGAGGTCGCCTAACGCGTGAAGCTCTTCAAGGTATGCGGTAAACCGGTTCAGCGAAGCGTTGGATTCGCGCTGATCAAAACTCGCTTCACCGTCGGGAAGACGAAGGACTCCAGAGTAGCTGGTGTACGGAATCGAAAGCGCCATGGCGTCGCGGATGACACCGTACTCTCCGAATAGAAGAATTTTGGCGAAGTACTTGGGGCTCAGATTCATTGCTGCAAAGATACCGGTCCTTGGCCTACGCGGTCCACAATCACGCGACCGTCTTTGCACCAAGGTTTCACGTCATCTTTAACAAACTGAAGGGCTTTTTGTTCGAACGCCGCAGGGTAGAGGATGTGCACATTGGCGCCCGCGTCGAGCGTAAAGCTGATGGGCACCCCAGAATCTCGGCGGAACCCGCGAATAGCCTCAATAATGCGTAGGGTATTTGGCCGCATCAAAATGTAGCTTGGACTGCTCGACATCATCAATCCGTGCAGGGTCAGGGCCTCGAGCTCAACCAATTCGATGAATGCGTCGAGGTCACCACCAGCCAAAATTGGCTTTAGCGCAGCTAAGTGGTCATGTGCCTGCGCAAAGCGCTGCGTGCGGAACGGGTGCCTTTCCATCAACTGGTGCCCAGCCGTACTACTTACCGCTTTTTGACCCACGTCTACGAGCGCGACTGTATCACAGTAGCTGCGGAACACCTCGTGCACCGAATCAGGGTAGGCCACACCGAAATCCTGAGACGAGCCCGCAACTGAAGGCGTTTCACCCCAAACTACAAGTCCACCGTAGACCGAACGGCATGCACTACCTGAACCCAGGCGCGCGAGCACCGATGCTTCCTGCATGGGGTTGGCTACTTCATGCCCCAGCTTCTGCGCAAGGTCCACAATGCACAGCGCCAGGGCACTCATTCCTGACGCACTACTTGCAATCCCAGAGGAATGCGGAAACGTGTTGTGGGTCTGCACTCGGAACCCGTAGCCCTTTACCCAAGGGTGCCGTGCGGCAATTCGGTCCACAAACTGCGCCACCTTCGGAACGAAACTCGGCGTATCAACCCCGTCAAGCGCCACGGCGATTCCTGGAGCATCTGTCAATTCAAGCGTGGTCTCTGTCGCACAGGCATCCAGTGTAAAGCTAATCGATGGGTTGCTCGGCAACTGCACGCCGTACTTTCCCCAGTACTTAACGAGGGCGATGTTGGACGGGGCGCGGAATGAGGATTTCATCTAATTGGCTTGTTGGCAAGGTTAGCGAGGTTGGCGAGGTTAGCTCGTTGGCTACTGGTTACTGGCTTTTGGCGAGGTTAGCTCGTTGGCTCGTTGGTTGCTGGTTTCTGGTTACTTGCTTGTTGGCTTTTGGTTGAGATTAGCTCGTTTGCTTTGCACGATAAGCAAATAGCCAGTAGCTAACAGCTAATAGCTAGTAACTGATTAGGCGCTGACCGCTTCTACTTCGGGAGCGATTTTTTTGATCATGCCCTGCAGGGCCTTGCCGGGTCCGACTTCGTAGAAGTTGGTGGCTCCGTCGTGGACCATGGCGAGCACCGACTGGGTCCAGCGGACTGATCCGGTGAGCTGGGCCTTGAGGTTGGCGCGGATGGCTTCGGGATCGCTGACCGGAGCAGCCACTACGTTTTGGTAGATGGGGCAGCGTGGGGCTTGAATCGAAACGGAATCAAGCGCCCCTGCGAGGCGCGCGCGGGCTGGCTCCATGAGCGGGCTGTGGAATGCGCCTCCGACCGGCAGAATCAGGGCCCGCTTGGCGCCGGCCGCGCTGCATGCAGCGCACGCGGCTTCGACCGCGGCGCGCGCGCCACTGATCACCAATTGGCCGGGTGAATTGTAGTTCGCGGGAACCACCACGCCAGGGGTCTCTGCACAAATCTGCTCGACTTGCTCGTCGCTTAGTCCAAGAATGGCGGCCATCGTCGAGGGCTCGGCATCGCAGGCGTCCTGCATGGCAAGGGCGCGCTCGGCAACAAGGCGAAGGCCGTCCTCAAACTTGAGGGCTCCGGCGGCGACGAGGGCAGAGAATTCTCCGAGGGAGTGGCCTGCTACCATGTCGGGCTGGAACTCGGTGCTGAGGGACGCGGCCTTGATTACGCTGTGTACAAAAATGGCGGGCTGCGTCACTTTCGTTTGCGTGAGGTCCTCCATGCTGCCGTTGAACATTAGTTCGGTTAGTCCGAACCCAAGAACCGCATCGGCCTGTTCAAACATAGCGCGGTGCGTTTCGAACAAATCCTGCCCCATTCCGGGTGCTTGGGCCCCTTGGCCCGGGAAAACGTAGGCTTTTTTCATGCTAAAAATTAAAAACGGCCGGTTGGGCCAAAAGTTTACTCCCCGTAGTACTCTACGGCGTTGTTCTCGGTTTCGACCACTCGGACACAGTGCAGCTGCGCCCCGAACTTGGTGACGGGCTCGGTGAGTTGCTTCCAGATTTCAATCGAAAGGTTTTCGGTCGACGGAAGAATTCCGAGCATAAACGTCGCGTCGTGATTCAAGTGCTTATGGTCGAGGGGCTCGATTACGTACTTCATCATAAGGGCCTTGAGGTCGACCAAATTCATGACAAAGCCCGTTTCGGGATTGACCTGGCCTTTGACGGTAACCCAAACCTCAAAATTGTGGCCGTGCCCGTAGTTCCACGAACACTTGCCAAAAAGGCGCTCATTTTCTTCAGTGCTAAGCGCATCGTTGTACAGGCGGTGGGCCGCACTGAACACCTCGCGGCGTTGAATGTACACCATGGCTTACTTGGCTTTGACCAGCTTGGTCTTCAAGGGCTTTCCTGGCGCGGTGCGAAAGGTGACCTGTGCTGCAGTGGCGTCTTTGGTACCAGGCACAGTCACGCGAAGGGCGGACTCACCTTTGGTTCCGAGGACGACTTCATTGCGCTCAGCATACTTCACTTGAAAGGCAGGGCTCGTCCAGGTTCCGCTCGATTCAACTTGAATGGAATGAATGCTCAGCTGCTGCTGGACGGGTTTCTGCACTGTGATGACAGTGCCTTGGGTGTCGGTTCCGAGGCTAAATTTCGGTGAACCGCAACTGGCAAAGAGGATGATGAGTCCGGCAAGGACTCCGATTCGAATGGGGCGAAGTACGTTCATAAGGGCAAAGGTCGCAAATTACCACGAACCGCTGGCGCCGCCGCCGCCGAAACTTCCGCCGCCAAAGCCACCAAATCCGCCTCCGCCGAAACCGCCTCCGCGGCCACCAAAACCGCCACCGACCGGGAAGCCACCCATCGGACCGTACCACATACCCCGGTGGCCTCCGCCACCGCCTCCTCCGCGCTTTGCGAGCGCGACGAGGATGAGTACGCCAATGGCAATCAGTCCAAACGGGAACTTGTGCTCTTTGGTGGATTCGACCGCGACAAACTGACCGGATAGCATTTGCGCCACCTGCGTGGCTACGGCTTCAATTCCGGCGGCATAGGCCTGCTCTCGAAAGGCGGGCTTTAGCACGTTTTCAATGAGTAGGTGGCTCTCGAGGTCGGTGACCGTCGCCTCGAGGCCGCGCCCGACTTGGATCGCCATCTTTCGGTCTTCAAGTGCAATGAGCACAAGCATTCCATTGTCTGTTTCGGCTTGACCGATGCCCCAATCCTCGCCGGTTTGGGCCGCGACAAAGTTGAGGTCGTCGCTGACGCGGTCGACAAAAAGGACTGCTATTTGGGTAGAGGTCGAATCGTTTATTGCTTGAAGGACGGCCTCAAGGCGAGCCTCTTCAGCGGCATCGAATACGGGTGCAGTGTTGCGCCACACGACCAGTCCTTCTGAGGGGCTGGGCTTCTCCCATGGCTGAGCCTGAAGGCTAAAGGCAGCGAGTGCAAATAGAATAAGAAGCCTCATCCGCGTGAAACTTCGTTGCTGAGTTCGTCGCGGTCGCTGCGGCCTTGGTGCGGAAAGTGTTCAGCGAGTGCCCGACCCGCTTCTGCGATTCCAAGTTCGAGCGCATCAATCCAACGGCCCTCTTTGAGTTGCGGAACCATGTGGTCCCGGATGCCTTCCCAAAATGCCTGGCCCACTTTTGCGTGGATTCCCGAGTCGCCCACTACAGCGAACTTGTGGCTTTCAAGGGCAATGAAAAATAGGATGCCGTTGCGTTCCGCGGTGCGGTGCATTCCGAGCTTGTGAAACTGCTTTTGTGCGTCGCGCAGAGGGTCACCCGAGCATGTGTCGTTCAGGTGCACACGTACTTCGCCGGATGTCACCAATTCTGCCGCCTCAATGGCAGCTACGATACGCTGTTCATCGTGAGGTTGAACCAGCATTACTCGAAGCTCACTTCTGGGGCATCTTGGGCCTCAGCTTCAGCTTCAAAGTATCCGCGTGCCTCAAATCCACCCACGGCAGCAACCAGTGAGGTAGGTATGCGCTTGACCGATGAATTGTAGGTGCGAACCTGTTCGTTGAATCGGTCGCGCTCTACGTTGATGCGGTTTTCGGTTCCTTCGAGCTGAGACTGCAGGGCCAAGAAGTTTTGGTTGGCCTTCAGGTCGGGGTAGCGCTCGACTGAAACAAGGAGGCGGCTTAAAGCACCCTTGAGTTCACCTTGGGCCTTTTGAAATTCAGCAACCTTCTCAGGGGTCAGGTTATCGGCGCTGATTTGAACGGATGTGGCTTTTGAGCGGGCTTCGATTACGTCGGTCAGGGTAGACTTTTCAAAATCCGCGTAGCCTTTTACCGTCGAAACCAAGTTGGGAATAAGGTCCGCGCGGCGCTGGTAGGCCGACTGGACATTAGCCCATTGGCTCTCTGTGCTTTCGCTCAAACCGACGAGGCGGTTGTAGGCACCGACGCCCCAAAGAAGGATGAGGACAAATCCGCCAAGGATTGAGAGAAGAATGATCGTAGAACGGTTCATGGTAAGGTTTTAATCGTTTTTGCCAGTTGGTCAAGTTCGGCTTTCACATTCTGCAAACGCCGTACCAAGTCCTCAGTATTTACAGAGTCCTCGGGGGCATGCTTTAGTTTTTGGCGTGCGCCTTCTAACGTGAATCCCTTTTCTTTGACCAAGAAGTGGATTTTTCGCAGCAGCTCCATATCCTTGGTACTGTACTTACGTGCACCGGCCTCGGATTTTTTGGGCTTTAGTTCCGGAAACTCTTTTTCCCAAAACCGCAACGCAGAGGTGTTGAGTTCAAAGATGGCGGCAGCTTCGCCGATGCTGTAGTAGCGCTTGGTGAATTCTATCGGAATCATTAGTCGAACGATTGGTTGTTGGCAGCGGCTTGTTCGAGCAGTTTGTTGTACTCAGCAGGTGTCAAGTCGTTGAAAAAGAAATTGATGGGGTTCACACGGCGCCCGCGGTAGATGACCTCGTAGTGCAGGTGGGGGCCGGTGGATTTGCCGGTGTTTCCGATGTAGCCGATAAGATCCCCGCGCTTCACTCGCTGACCTTGACGACGAACCACTCGGCTCATGTGGGCGTACAGTGTGTGGTAGCCGTATCCGTGGCTGATTGTCAGGTGCTTGCCGTAGCCCCTTCCGCCGTAGAGTTCATTGGAAACGACCACGCCATCTGCCGTCGCATAAATAGGCGTGCCCTGCTTGGCAGAGAAGTCCACGCCCTGGTGGAGCTTGCTGACTTTGAAAATCGGGTCGATCCGGTACCCAAAGCCTGATGAGAAGCGAATGCTGGGTTGGTCTTTTACGGGGCGAATGGCAGGTAGTGCTTTGAGGATTTCACCCTTGCGCTGGGCGAGTTCGGCCACTTCGTCGAGGCTTGCAGAATGCACGGCAAGTCGTTTTTTCAGATCGTCTACCTTACGCAAACTGCGTTCGAGTAGGGTTTCGTTTGAAAGGCCCCGAATTTTCTCGTAGCGGTCGGCATCCACAGGTAGCCCGCCCTGGCGCACCCACGATGCGGGTGGTTCCGATTCCAAAATGACACGGTAGACTTCGTTGTCGCGGCGCTCGAGTTCCGCAGTGACTGCGCCTAATTCTTGGATTTGTTCTTCGAGTTCGCGGTAGGTTTCTTCAGAAATTTCAAGTTGGCGTTTCAGCGCTTTTTCTTCTGGAGAGTCCACGAAGTACTGGATTCCGAAAAAGAAAATGAGCCCCATAAGCATCGAGCCCAGCAGGAACAATGAGGTGTCTCGCAGCAGGTGCTTCCAGGTACGCTCAACCTTGTGGTAGGCGAGGGTCAACGGGTCGTAGATGTACTTGGCGCGGCGCATACTTTTGTATCCTTCAAAAGTAGGCAAAACCACCCGCATGAATCCGACTGAACTCCGCAAAGCATATTTAGACTTTTTCGCCTCTAAAGGGCACGTGATTGTGCCGTCGGCTCCGCTGGTGATTAAAGACGACCCCACGCTGTTGTTCACCAATGCGGGCATGAATCCGTTTAAAGACGTATTTATCGGAGCCAAGCCTGTAGTGCATGCGCGAATTGCGGACAGCCAAAAGTGCCTGCGCGTGAGTGGCAAGCACAACGACCTCGAGGAGGTGGGTATTGATACGTACCACCACACGTTGTTTGAAATGCTCGGCAACTGGTCCTTTGGAGACTACTTTAAGCAGGAGGCCATTGATTGGGCTTGGGAATTCCTCACTGAGGTCTGCAAGCTGGACAAAGACCGACTCTACGTAACTGTGTTCGGCGGAGACCAAGGTGATGGCCTTGCTGCAGACGACGAGGCCAAGGGAATGTGGCTCAAGCATGTGGCACCCGACCGGATTCTCTACGGAAGCAAAAAGGACAACTTTTGGGAAATGGGCGATACGGGGCCTTGCGGTCCCTGTTCCGAAATTCACGTAGACCTGCGTGGCGCTGCCGAACGGTCCGCAGTAGATGGAGCAGTGCTGGTAAACAACGACGACCCCCAGGTGATTGAAATCTGGAACCTCGTATTCATGCAGTTCGAGCGCAAGGCGAATGGTTCGCTGGTGGAGTTGCCCGCCCAGCACGTCGACACCGGGATGGGTTTTGAGCGACTTGCCCGCGCCGTGGTCGGGGCTTCGTCGAACTACGACACCGAAGTGTTCAAGCCCTACTTGCGCCGTCTTGAGGCCTTGAGTGGCCTGAGCTACGGTTCGGACGAGCGCACGGACATTGCCATGCGCGTGGCCTCGGACCACATTCGCGCGGTGGCGTTCGCCATTGCCGACGGCCAAATGCCTGCCTCGAACGGAGCCGGCTACGTCATTCGCCGCATTCTACGCCGCGCGATTCGCTACGGATATTCGACTTTGGGCTTCCGTGAACCATTTATGGCGGAATTGGTGGACGTCATGGTGCACACCATGGGCTCTGCCTACCCTGAACTACCGGCGCGCGCTGACTTTATTCGCCAAGTGGTTCGCGAAGAAGAGCTTGCGTTCTTGCGTACCCTCGAATCGGGGCTTAAGCGCCTCGACGCCGCTCTCTCGGATTCGGACGTGCTCTCGGGTGAGCGCGCCTTTGAACTCTACGATACCTTTGGCTTCCCACTCGATCTGACATCGCTGATCTGCCGCGAGCAGGGTAAAGGGGTCGACGAGAAGGGTTTTGTCTTTGCGATGGAAGCCCAAAAGGCCCGGTCGCGCCAAGCATCGGCCCAAAAAGTAGGAGACTGGACGGTCTGCAGCGAAGGCCCAGCCGACCGATTTGTCGGATACGACCAGCTCGAGGCTACCGGCCAACTCCTGCGCTACCGCAGTGTCGAGACCGCGAAGGGGCTTGTCGTTCAAGCATGCTTTGAACCCACACCGTTCTACCCCGAGGGCGGAGGCCAAGTCGGCGACCAAGGTTGGGTTGAATTCGGAGGTGAGCGCATCGCGGTGCTCGCAACGACGAAAGAAACAGGAATGATCCTGCATACGTTGGCTGTTACTCCGGCAGAGTGGACCTCTGAAGTTCGCCTGGTGGTTGATGCCGACCGCCGTTCGTCCTCGGCCCAAAACCACAGTGCGACGCACCTGCTGCACCACGCCCTTCGCATGGTTCTCGGAACCCACGTCGAGCAGCGCGGTTCGCTGGTGTCGCCGGAGACCTTGCGCTTTGACTTTAGCCACTTTCAAAAGGTTTCGTCCGAAGAAATGGAGGCGATCGAAGCCCACGTGTCCGCTGCGATTCGCGCCAACCAGCCCCTAGTCGAGCGCCGCTCTGTTCCCATCGAAGAGGCCAAAGCCTTGGGTGCCATGGCCTTGTTTGGCGAAAAGTACGGCGACGCCGTGCGCGTCATTCAGTTCGGCGAGTCCATTGAATTATGTGGCGGAACCCACGTGGCCGCTACCGGAATGCTGTCGCCCTTTGTACTCGTTTCTGAATCCAGCGTGGCTGCGGGAATTCGCCGCATCGAAGCGCTGTCCGGAGCATCGGCAGAGGCCTACCTCAAGGGAATCCGTCGCCAGTGGCTCGATGTCATTGATGAGGCCAAGAATGCAAATCCAGCCGGAGTGATTCAGGACCTTCGTGCCCAGGTAGCCGAAGTCAAGAAGAAGCTCGAGGGCCTTCATCGTGCACAAGCCGCAGATGCTCAAGGCGATTTGATTAACCAGTCCGAGTCACATGCTGGGCTCCGCTGGATTGCAGCGCAGCTTCCGCTCGGAGCCGCTGCCGCAAAAGACCTCGTGTTTGCACTAACCCAAGAGCACCCCGACCTCGTTGTGCTCATCGCAATTGAAGAGGACGGCAAGGCTCAGGCCCACCTAGGTGCAGGTGCAGACGCCCTCAAGCTCGTGCACGCCGGCAACTGGGTTCGAGAACTGGGTTCGCACATTCAAGGCGGAGGTGGCGGACAAGCATTTTACGCGTCCGCAGGAGGTAAAAACCCCACAGGAATTCCGAACTTAATCCAAGCATTCACCGAAAAATGGAAAAAATTATCGTAAAAATCACCACGGCCGTCGCGCTGATTGCCTTAGTGTTCCCACTTCGCGCTCAAGTGTTTTACACGGACAGCGATGTTCGCGACCGCACGGTTTCGATTGCTCCGTTCATTCAAGCCAATTCGGTGTTTCGCCGCACGGCTGCTGAAGTGGTGGGTGAGCAGCCTGTCGTAACCGACGTATTTCGCGGTGGTTTTGGCGGAGCCTACGGCCTTTCAGTCAATGCGCACGTAAAGCCGTTTCGCCTCGGTTTTGACGCCGCACAGAGCAACTTTAGCTACCGTCAGGGCGCGGACCGCGACAACCTTCTGCGCACGCAAAGCCACTACTTTATGCTTCGCGGACGCCTTGGTTTTGCAACACAAATGAACGACGAGACGACGCTTGAGGTATGGGTTCCGTTGGCCTACCGTTTTTTGGAGTCTGTGGACCGAGACGGAGTGAGCGGGAACGTTGCGCAACGCATCACCTCTGCCGGAATCGAGATTGGTTCGTCCATCAAGCTCAGCGAACACTGGGGTTGGTTTGGGCTCGTGGGTCTTGACAACGCCTTTGGCGAGTTTGAAGCGACACCAACCACCGCCTACCGAGAATATCCACTTTGGGTTACCCTTTCGACCGGAGTTCGCTACGCACTCTGATCGAGGACTGCGACGGCCTTTTCAAGAGCCATTCCGCGCGATCCCTTGACCCAAATTTGTGACTCTTTGGGCGGATGCTGTGCCCAAAGCGCACAGAGCTCATCCGTCGTTTGGAGCGACACAAAGGGGTGCAGGGTGGCCGCAAACAGCGGTCCGACTAGTAGTGCGTTTGTTATACCAAGCTCGACCATCACATCTACCATGTGCTGGTGTGCTTCGGCGGCATAGGCTCCCAATTCAAATAGATCCCCAGCGACGTAGATCGTGCTGTTGGGATTGAGGCGTACGGCAGCGTTCCGAATACTGGCCTCCATACTGCTCGGATTGGCGTTGTAGGCATCCATAAAAACGCGGTACGCACCCACTACACGCCATTCTCCGCGGTTGTTTTGGGGTACGTAGGCTTCAATTCCTCGTGCAATGGCGGAATCGCTCAATCCAAAGTGGGAACCCAGTGCGACTGCTGCACTAAGTGCCCTATCCTGAAAGTCGCCAATGAGGTGGCTTTTCGCAATGGATTCACGCCATGTTATAGCCATTCGTCCCTCAACGTCAGCAGTGAATGTGTCGCCAGATCCGAATACGATTCGCGGTTCGTGACTTTCAGTCATTTGCCTTGCGTCGCCGAAGTAAACCAAGGTAGTTCCCTGCGACGAGTTCAGGTAGCGGTACAGTTCAGATTTACCCCGAATGACTCCTTCGGGCCCGCCAAATCCTTCGAGGTGGGCGAGGCCAAAGTTGGTCACGTACCCGATATTGGGTTCCGCGATGGACGACAATTCGGCGATTTCACCTTGGTGGTTGGCGCCCATTTCGATCACGGCCACCTCGTGCTCGGGTAAAAGCTTCAGGAGGGTTAGGGGCACGCCAATGTGGTTGTTCAAGTTGCCGTAGGTGGCAAGTACATTGAATTTCTGGCCGAGAACCTGGGCAAAAAGCTCTTTCGCCGTGGTTTTGCCGTTACTACCCGTGAGTCCGACTACGGTTTTGCCCCAAGCTCTGCGGTGCGTACGGGCGAGGTCCTGCAGTGCGTGGAGCACGTCGGCAACAAGAACGACCCGTGGATCTTGCGGATTAAGGCCTTCTACCAGCTCGTCCACGACTACCGTGGACGCACCGAGCTCAAGTGCCTTAGGGGCAAATAAATTACCATTGAAGTTGGCACCGCGGAGCGCAAAAAAAATCTGCCCCGAAGCCAGCGATCGGCTGTCGGAGCAGACTCCTATACGCGCATCGAAGCGCGCATACAAAGATTCCATTGACTACGGACGGTAGCGAACGAACTTGTCTTGCTTGGGCTTCGGTGAAGACTTGGTGCGCTTGCTGTCTTCGTTCTGGAAGCCTACGCGGTCCATCGCACAGCGGAATCCGATGTAATCAGTAGCTTGATCTTGCTCAAGGAAGCGGCGGTTTCCTGGAGAGAGCCAGTAGGCACGGTCGCGCCATGAACCACCTTTGTACACGCGGGTGGTATTGCCGATTAAGGTAGACTCGCCGTAGACGTACATCTGGTTGCCCAATTCTTCTTCGCCACCGTTGCCGAAGTTCAATGAAGACTCGACATCACCATCCATAAAGTCGCGGTAGTCGGACTTCTGGTAGTTGCGGCGCTTGAGGTTCTCTTCAACCGTTACAGAACGCTGTGGGAGCTGGCCGGGTAAGCGCACCAGCACGCTGTCACCGCTTTCGCGCACCTCGTACTGGGGTTCAGTGAGTACAGCGAGTTCGCCAAGGCCTTCGTAGTTATCGTCAAAGGTCTTGAATTCGTTACCACGGAATGGGCGGTGGTCGTCCATATCCTGAGCAGAAAGGGGACGGTAGACGTCGAGGACCCATTCAGCCACGTTGCCTGCCATATCGTACAAACCGAAGTCATTTGGGGGATAGAACTTCACTTGCATTGTGATGTTGGCTTGGTCATTAAGGTAACCACCAATGCCCATGTTGTCGCCCGCGCCGCGCTTGTAGTTGGCAAGCATGTCACCTTGAACTTTCTTGTCTCGGTTGCGCATCGAAGAGCCATTCCAAGTGTACTTGTTGCGGTCGATTTGGCGGTTGTATACGCGCTGGCCAATTTCGGCGTAGGCCGCATATTCCCATTCTGCTTCTGTTGGGAGTCGGTACTTCGGAAGCAGGATGCCATCCTCAATGCGGGCAGGACGTCCTTCTTTCCCGTACACTTGGGCGGGGCTTAAATCTTTAAGTCCGCGGCGGTTTTGCTGCGTGTACTCGCCTTGTTTGTAGAGGTACACTTCAGAATTGAAGTTCTGATCGTCCGCTTGGGTATTCATGACGTTCAAGATGCCTTTTTCGATGAGGATCTGCTCGTTGACGCGGTCTGTGCGCCACTGGCAGTAGCGCATCGCTTGTTCCCAATTGACACCAACTACGGGGTAGAAGTTGTACGCTGGGTGGCGCAGGTAGTTCTCTACATACATGTCGTTCAAGCCGAGCTTGTCGCGCCATACCAACGTATCAGGTAGTGCAGATTGGTAAATCTGCGGGTAGTAGTCGTAGTCGTAAACACGGCGAAGCCAGTAGAGGTACTCGCGGTAGTCGGCGTTCGTTACTTCGTTCTCGTCAAGGTAGAATGATGCAACGGTGACGCGGCGGGGTTGGTTGTTCCAATCCTTGATCACGTCCTCTTCAACGCGGCCCATGATGAAGCTACCGCCCTCGACGAATACGAGGCCCGGACCAGTTTCTTGCCCTTTGTACTTGAGATTAATTTGAAATCCGCCGTTTTTGCGGTCGTTGAGCGCCATGCCCGTTGTGTTCGAAGCCGTTTTTGCACAGCTCGTGGCCAAAAGGATTAATGCGCCAAAGGCGATCGAAGTAGATAAAAGTGAACGCTTCATAGTGAGAAGGTTAGAATTTTGGACACTTAACCTCGCTGTAGCGCGAACGGCGGCTACGGCAAGGGAACTGGTACGAAAGAGAAACTTCATGGGCACCACCTAACGCGTTACCCAACGCAGAAATTGTGTAGTCGTACGAATACCCGAACTTCCAGGGTACATCGTTTGGAGCGATTCCGATGATGGCAATGAGTGCGTCAGGGTTGGTGCTAACTACCCCTAAAGCTTGTCGGTAACCAAGTCCACCTGTAAGCACACCGCGGTTAAACGACATCCCAAGTGTCATGTGGTGCGCACCGCCTTGGGTTTGGTAGACCACGTTCGGAATTAACAGGTTGTCAAGTTCGTTGTAGAGGCGCTTGCGACCCAAAGGAATTGTAGCGCCTGCTTGTGCGGTTACCTTGATGGGTAGCGTAGATGTGCTTAAAAATGCCTCGTTGGGTTGGGTAACGTGGTGGGCGGATGCTCCGACATAAAAGTTTTCGGTAAAACCGAGCATGCCAAAGCTGAGGTCGAACTGCTGAACTGTGGTTTCGTCGGGACGAATCTCATTGGTTGGCTTAACAAATCCAAAGAATGGATCGATCATGTCCGGGAACGTCAAATTGTTCCAGTTGAGTGACCGTTGGCGAAAGGTAGCCTGGGCTCCAAAAAGCAACATAAAGTCGCGGTTTACCTTGAGGTGGTAGGAGTAAATTCCCGACGCTTCGGTCAGAGAAAGGTCTCCGTTCGCCGCTTCGTCTTGCATGATTAGTACACCAATTCCGCCATTCAGACCGTCCACATACTGGTCGTAGGACGCCGAAAACGTCTGATAAACCCCTAGTGAAGGGTACTGATTCCGGTAGTTCGTAGTGACGCGTGGGCATTGCTTAACCCCTGCAAATGCGGGATTTAAATAGAGCGGATTCGCGTAGTACTGCGTAAAATGCGGGTCTTGCGCTTGGGCGGACCAAGCGTGTGTCAGCAATAGTGCGACCGCAATCAGGCGTCGTAGGGCCATGGAATAAGGCATCATTTGAAGCCACAATTATACGATTTTCCGAGCGTTTGTAAACGATATGTCTAAAAACCGCGTTGGACTTTACGAACTTTGAACGCAGAATGCAGCACTTTCGTATCCAAATACTCGGATTTTTCTACCTGATGTCGCTTGCCGCATCGGGGCTTTGGGCGCAGGCTTGGCCGACGGAATCGGTGCTTCGAAAGGGCTTGTGGGCCGAAGTACGTGTGACCGAAGACGGGGTCTATCGTATTAAAGGCTCAGAGCTGCAGCAATTGGGATTGGGTACGCTCCCCATTCCCTCGGGCACGGTGGGGATTTGGGGTCGTAACGCGGGAGTTCTTTCTGAAGTGAACTCCAGCCAAGGTGAGGCTCGTGACCTGAGCGCATTACCCATCCAAATTGAAGACGGGGGCGACGGAATGATTCACGCGGACGATGCAGTCTACTTTTTGGGTCAGGCCCCGCACGTGTGGAACTACGATGCAAGTATGCAGCGCTGGATCCGCACGACCCATCCGTATTCGGACCAGCAGGTCTACTTCGTCACTGCTACTGAGGGCGGAACCCCAATGCCGACCTACGGACCCACCGTAGCGTCGCCTCAGTTCACCGACCGCTTCACGCATGTGGCGTGGCACGAGCTCGACTTAGTAAACCTCGTCGGAAGCGGCCGAATGTGGATGGGTGAAAGTTTCGATTACACGCTTGCGCGAACAATTGACCTTGGACTCGGGCTTTTGGATGCCCAATCCACCGCGCGATTCACGCTTTCGGCTGCGGGTCGAACAACGGTCTCTGGGCCCAAGTTAGAACTGCGCACCGGCCAAGGATTTGTTGGTGCACTGAGTTTTCAAACGGTGTCCGGTGTGAGCGGAGATACGTATGCACGCTGGACAAGCCAAGCATGGAACCAAGTAGGAAGCGCGACTCCTTGGGGAACGGTGAACCTCACGTTTGAACGCAGCGCAAACCCATCCGCATCGGCGTGGCTCGACGCGGTATCCGTGTACGCTGATGCACCGATAGTCTACCAAGGGGGTATGCGGAGCTTTCGGTTTGAGCCTAGTACTTCGGGTAGGACGTTGCCATTGCCTCCGACTGGCACACGAGTTTGGCGCACTGGTGTTCAGAATCATTCGATTGAGGTCGCTGAGGTTTCAACTGGAACGCAGCCCCTGCTCGAGCCTGGCGTGGGGCATACCCTGTGGTACTTTACCCCAGGGTCGGCACTGACGCCCCAATTGGGGACGCTGGTTCCGAACCAAAACCTTCACAGCTTAACCGCAGTGGACTATGTTATCTACAGTCCCGCTGAATTTGTTTCTGCTGCAGAGCGCCTGGCGGCCAAGCACCGGGCGGATGGGCTTCGCGTCCAAGTCATTGATGTAGCTCAAGTGTACCGCGAATTTTCGGGTGGTGTTCAGGATATCATGGGGCTTCGCAATTTGCTCCGCATGCTGTGGACCCGCGGTTCTGATTCGGCGAATCTTAAGTACCTATTGCTCTTTGGGGACGCATCCTACGACTATAAGGGCACACTCAATCCCAACCAAAATTGGGTTCCGGCCTACCAGTCACCGGCGAGTATGGCTATTAAAACATCCTTTGTGTCGGATGACTTTTTTGGGTTCCTGGATGACGGCGAGGGCGGATTTTTAGGCTTGACCAACCTCGACTTGGGGATTGGGCGCTTGCCGGTCAATTCCGTAGACGAGGCAGAGGCGGTGGTTCAGAAGCTCCTTCGCTACGCGGATCCGACCCAATCTTTGGGCCCCTGGCGCCAAAAGTTGGATTTTGTGTCCGACGACGTCGATGTGGACTGGGAACAGATTCTCACACTGATTTCAGATCGAATTGCAGAACGCGTTGACAGCGTATATCCGCAATTTAACGTCACGAAACTATATGCCGACGCCTACCAACAAGTTTCGAGTGCGGGCAACCAGTCCTATCCAAAGCTTCGGGAGGATTTGCTTCGCTCGGTTCAAGAGGGGAACCTGATCACGACATATATGGGGCACGGCGGTGAAGTGAACTGGGCCAGTGAGGATATTCTGCAGCTCGAAGACTGTAAGTCATTCACGAACGGAGCGAAGCTTCCGCTCTTTATCACGGTGACCTGCGAGTTTTCGCGCTACGACGACCCGTTGCGCACCTCTGCGGGCGAGCACCTGATCACGAATCCCAATGGCGGAGCTGTGGCTATGCTTACCACGACGCGCGCTGTATTTGTGGGCGGGGCCACCTTGCTTACGGATTCCATTTTTAACAAAGTACTCGAGCGCGAACAGGGGCGATTTAAAACGTTTGGCCAAATTATTCGAAGCGCTAAAAACTCAGTGCAAACAGGGGACAAGCTTCGGTTTACCCTGCTCGGTGATCCGGCAATGCGTTTGAACGGCCCCGAACAGCAGATTTTATTTGATTCCATCGAGGTATTTCGTCCGACAACTCAAGCCTGGGATCCCTCAGACAGCTTGCGTGCACTGGATTTGGTGCGAATCAGAGGGCGAATCACAGGCGAGTCCGGCGCCACGGATACTTCGTTTGACGGAAGCGTGCGCATTCAGCTCTTTGATAAGAGCCAACTCAAGACGATGCTCGACAACGACAATGTCGGCTACCAAACGGCTTATGCCTTTCGAAACCAGCGCGCCTACCAAGGCACCGTGGATGTGGAATCGGGCAGCTTTACCGCAGAATGGCGAATGCCACTTGATTTGGTACTGGATTGGGGTCGAGGCAAGTTGTCTGCCTATGCGGCGACGAACCAGCGGGATGCAGCAGGGGCGACCCAGCGCGTATTCCTTGGGGATTTAGCTCCGGATGCGCCACTTGATGCCACAGGTCCGGTGATTCGCGTATACATGGACGACACTAGTTTTGCTTCCGGCGGAATCACCGGTCCAAATCCTCTTGGCCTCGTGCGTTTGATGGACCCCAACGGAATCAACGCCTTGGGCACGGGAATTGGCCACGACCTCGTAGGCTTTTTAGATGAGAACTGGGGCATCCCACTTGTGATGAACGACCGCTACCAAGCTGATCCGAATACGTACCAGCGCGGCACTGCGACGTGGCCGTTTCAAAATCTTTCGGACGGTCCGCACCGTTTTACCGTACGGGCATGGGACACCTACAATAATCCCAGCCAGTCGAGCGTTGACTTTACCGTGGTTTCGCGCACACAACTTCAACTGGGAGCCGTCCGGCTCTTTCCCAATCCGAGTCCTGGCACCGTTCACTGGCAGGTCGAGCACAACGCGTCTGGCGACAGCCTTGCCGCGTACTGGTCGGTGAGCGATGGTTCGGGACGCGTGGTTTGGGCGCAGCAGTGTTCGGGTCTGGCGACGTCTTCGGTGCTCACGGCTCCGGATTGGTTCGGAACAGACCCCAGCGGCCGCCCCCTTCCCAACGGTTGGTACACTGCACATGTAGTAGTGGTGCGCCTGAGCGACGGTCAGGTGGTGCGCGAAGCCGAACGATTAATCCTTTTGCGGCCCTAGGGTGCGCCTATATTTGCTCTTTACTATGAAGAATTCCGTTATTCTAGGCATCAGCCTCTTTACATTGGGTGGCGCAACGGCCACTGCACAGACCTTTTACGACCGACTTGAGGAGCTCAATGTGGTAACTACCGCAATGCCTATGCTCAACATCGGGCCTGACGCGCGCTCTGGCGGAATGGCCAACGTAGGCGTCGGATTGAGCCCTGATGCCAACGCCATTTTTTGGAATCCCGCGAAACTGGCTTTTGTGGGAAAGGGCAAAACCTACGGTGGCTTGTCCTACACGCCTTGGTTGCGCCGCTTGGTTCCGGATGTTGAACTCATGTTTGCCAATGTCGCTGCGGGCGTCGGCGAGCGGGGCGGAATCGGCGCCAGCTTACGATACTTTTCATTGGGCGAAATCACCTTCCGCAACGAGCAGGGAGAAGAGCAGGGCACCTACCGACCCTACGAGATGTCTCTTGATGTGGCCTACGCGCTCCAGTTGTCGGACCATTTTTCAGGCGGGGTGTCTCTTCGCTATGCCCTTTCAGACCTCGCCCAAGGCCAGGTAGTCGGCGGGCAGTTAACCAAAGTCGGGCAGACGGTGGCTACCGACGTCAGCATGTTCTACCAAGGTGACGAGTTCAGCATGCCCGACGGCCAGCGTGGCCAGTGGGTGGGTGGACTTACCCTTTCGAATATTGGTGCTAAAATTCGCTACAGCGAGAGCGGTGCTGCGGATTTTATTCCGACCAACTTGCGCGGTGGAGCAGGGTTTAACTGGACCCTCGACAAATACAACCGCGTCAGCTTTCTGACTGATGTCAACAAATTGCTTGTTCCGACCCAACCCACACTCGACTTGCTCGATGCCGACAACGATGGCGACCGCAGTGAGATTATTGCGGGCAAGGACGACAATGTCGGGGTAATCCAAGGAATTATCCAATCGTGGGATCCCTCCGCAAAACCCGACGGATTCAAGGAACTGATGCGTGAATTCATGGTAAATGTCGGAACGGAGTACTGGTACAACGAGCAGTTTGCTGTGCGTGCCGGATACCAGCACGAGGACGTAACCAAGGGCAATCGTCGCTTTTTCACCATGGGATTTGGTATCCGCTACAATTTGATTGGTTTGGACTTTGCCTACCTCTTCCCGGCGGACCAAACGGTGCGTTCACCGCTTGAGAATACCATTCGCTTCAGTGCTTTAGTGGATTTGAACCAAATTATGAAGTAAGGGGTTAGTGTAGAAAATACGGATTCGAGTTACGCATTCGGAACCTACTTTTGCACCGCGCATTCAGGCGCTGATTCACTATGGCAAAAAAGAAGCTCACCAGAGAGGTTTACCTCAAGTGGTATGAAGACATGCTCTTCTGGCGCAAGTTTGAGGACATGACCTCAGCGCTCTACATTCAGCAGAAGATCCGCGGATTCCTTCACCTGTACAACGGTCAAGAGGCTGTACTTGCCGGATCACTTTTGGCGATGGAGCAGGGAGACAAAATGATCACTGCGTACCGCAACCACGTTCAGCCCATTGGTCTAGGTGTGGACCCACGCAAAATCATGGCAGAGCTACTCGGCAAGGTAACCGGCACTTCGCGCGGCAAGGGCGGATCGATGCACATGTTCTCTAAAGAGCACAACTTTTTTGGCGGCCACGGAATCGTGGGCGGTCAAATTCCGCTCGGAGCCGGCATGGCGTTCGCCGACAAGTACCTCGGCAAGAAGCACGTTACCCTCTGCTACATGGGCGATGGCGCGGTGCGTCAGGGTTCGCTGCACGAAACCTTTAACATGGCAATGCTTTGGAAGCTTCCGGTGGTATTCATCGTGGAGAACAATGGCTACGCCATGGGAACTTCGGTAGAGCGCACTGCAAACCACACCGACATCTACAAGTTGGGACTGGGCTACGAAATGCCTTGTGCACCCGTAGAAGGAATGGATCCTGCGGTCGTGTACGACGCGGTCTATGAGGCCGTAGAACGCGCGCGCCGCGGAGAAGGGCCGAGCTTCCTCGAAATTCGAACCTACCGCTACAAGGGCCACTCAATGTCTGATGCCCAGCACTACCGTACGAAAGACGAGGTTGCGGACTACCAAAAAATCGACCCCATCCTTACGGCTAAAGATGTCCTCGTGAAAAAGAAGTGGGCTTCAGACGCCGAAATCGAGGCCATCGATGCGCGCGTCAAAGAACTCGTCGCGGAATGCGTTCAGTTTGCCGAGGAATCTCCGTACCCATCGCCCGAAGAGCTTTGGCAGCATGTCTACGTGGATCAAGATTACCCGTTTATTACCGAATAAGTTATGGCCTTAGTTATTACAATGCCCCGCTTGAGCGACACGATGACCGAAGGAGTCGTCGCGAAGTGGCATGCCAAATTGGGCGACGCTATCACTGAGGGTATGCTCCTCGCTGAAATCGAAACCGACAAGGCGACCATGGACTTCGAGGCCTTCCCTGGCCAAGAAGGCGTGCTTTTGCACATCGGGGTTCAGGAGGGTCAAACGGCGCCAGTTGATGCCATTTTGGCAATCTTGGGCGAGGCCGGCGAAGATGTTTCGGGGCTGCTTTCGGGCGGAACCGCGGCGGCTCCCGCCCCCGCGGCTGCACCTGCGCCTGAGTCGGCACCAGCACCGGCGGTTGTCGAGGTCACGGCTGTAGCTAACGCAGCAGCGCCTTCTGCTAAGGTGGTAGCCTCAAGTGATAGTCGTGTAAAGGCGTCACCATTAGCCCGCTCGCTCGCGAGCGACTTGGGTGTGAACCTAGCTGGAATACAAGGAACGGGCGACGGAGGTCGCATTACGAAGCGCGATGTTGAACTTGCGGCAGCTTCACCTGCCGTGGCTCCAGCTGCTGGCGCAGCACAGGCTCCTGTGAACCACCCGAGCTCTGGACATACCGACACTCCGGTATCTCAGATGCGCAAGACCATCGCCAAGCGTTTGGCTGAGTCGAAGTTCACCGCACCGCACTTTTACCTGACGGTTGCCGTAGACATGTCTGCAGCATCGGCGGCTCGTGCTGAAATTAATTCCGCCGGAGACGTTAAGATTTCATTCAACGATTTGGTGGTCAAGTCGGTGGCTAAAGCACTTAAGAAGCACCCGGCGGTAAATTCCGCGTGGATGGGAGATTTTGTGCGCACCAACTACGACGTTCACATTGGTGTAGCCGTTGCGGTTGAAGACGGATTACTTGTCCCAGTAGTTCGCCATGCCGACGCAAAGGGTCTCGCCGAAATTTCGTCAGAAGTCCGTTCGTACGCACAAAAAGCGAAGGATAAGAAGCTCCAGCCCAGTGATTGGGCAGGCAACACCTTTACGATTTCGAATCTTGGAATGTTTGGCATTGAAGAATTCACAGCCATCATCAATCCGCCAGACGCAGCCATCTTGGCCGTGGGCGGAATTCAAGAGGTTCCGGTCGTTAAAAATGGAGCAGTCGTTCCAGGCCAGGTTATGAAAATGACCTTGAGTTGCGACCACCGTGTCATCGACGGAGCGACAGGAGCAGCGTTTTTGAATACCGTTAAGGGCTACCTAGAGCGGCCGTTATCGCTGATTCTCTAAGGAGTTAAAGGGCGGCTCTGTCGCCCTTTTTTAGCAGCTTTTGATAAAGTTAGAATGAATCTAAATACGCTCGTAAAGCACAACCTCATTTGTACCTTGGACCAATGAACTTGTCGGAACTCGGCGTGGGCCAGAAAGCCTTGATTTTGCAGGCCCCTGTAGAGCTGCCGGTCAAGCTATTTGAAATGGGCTGTCTTCCGGGTGAAGAGGTGGAGCTCGTCTTTGCCGCTCCCTTTCGCGACCCCTTGTGCTTTCGCGTTCAAGGCACATTGGTGAGCATGCGTCGCGAACTTGCTGAACTAATTCCAATTACCGAGCCCCATGTCGGCTAAGCGCGCGCTTAGGGTTGCCTTGGTAGGTAGACCGAACACGGGTAAGTCGTCGCTCTTCAACCGACTTACCGGCCTCAACCAAAAGGTGGGGAACTATCCGGGTGTCACGATGGAGAAGCACGTGGGTCTCGCCAAAATTGGTGCGGGTGCATTAGCTGAGGTCATCGACCTGCCCGGGGTATACAGTTTGCACCCTTCGTCGGATGATGAACGAGTGGTGATGCAGGCCCTTACTACGAATTCCGACACTGAGCGGTCCGATGTCGTTGTAGGCCTGGCAGACGGAACCAACCTCAAGACGTGCCTCTTTGTATTCACTCAGGTTCTAGACCTGGGATTCCCAGCAGTACTTGCTGTCACAATGGTGGACGAAATGGAGCGAAGGGGAGCCCAACTCGATATTCCCGCGCTCGAAGCAGCACTGGGCGTGCGAGTGGTCCCCGTCAACAGCCGCACAGGGCTCGGGTTTGACCAACTCCAAGAGGCCATCCTTTCCGCAAAGCCAAGCACGCAAGGTCCATTCTTTCAGCCCGCCGGTGCTCACTTGCCCTGGCTTCACAAAAAGCAGGAATGCATTGGTGCGGGCTTGACGTACCGCGCCTGGCTCGATGGATTAAGTGATCCGGACTTCGCCGAAAGTGTGCGTGCCTCGGGTCGAAGCCCCGAACGCGCCCGTGCCGACGAAGCAATCCAGCGCTACCGCTGGGTAAACCAATGGCTGCGCAAGGTGTACCACTACGACCCGGTACGCGATCGCCGAGCAGCGGCTCGTTTTGACCGCATCGTCGTACATCCTATTTGGGGAAGTGTCTTTCTCTTTGGGGTGCTGTTCGTCCTCTTTCAGGCGCTTTTTTATGGGGCGTCCGTCCCAATGGATGCCATCGATGGCGGAATCGCTAATTTGGCCTCTTGGCTTCATGGGGTGCTTCCCAGCGGATTTCTCAACCACTTCATTACAAGTGGACTGCTCCCGGGTATTGCCGGAGTCTTGATCTTTTTGCCCCAAATTGCCCTGCTCTTTTTCTCGATCGCCTTGCTCGAAGAAACCGGCTACATGGCTCGGGTTGTCTTTATCATGGACCGCTTTATGCGGCCCTTTGGCCTGAGCGGTAAGTCGGTTGTTCCATTGGTGAGCGGAACCGCGTGCGCAATTCCGGCCGTGATGAGTACCCGAAACATGGAATCCGCCCGCGAGCGCTGGCTGGCCATTGCGGTAACACCCTTGATGACCTGCTCAGCGCGCCTCCCTGTGTACGCACTTATCATTGGCTTGGTTGTGCCCAACACACCGTGGCTCGGAATCAGCCTTCAAGGACTAACTCTTTTCGGGCTGTATGCATTGGGATTCGCCGCAGCCCTTGTGGGATCGGCGCTTCTGAACCGCATAGTTCCGCAGCAAAAAGCCGCACACTTTCTAATGGAAATGCCGCCCTACCGCATGCCCATTGCGCGCAACGTCGCCACCGCAGTATGGACTCGCTCGCGCTCGTTTGTGGTTGAGGCGGGAAAAATCATTGTCTCCATTAGCATCGTCCTTTGGTTTTTGGCGAACAGTGGTCCCAAAGGACTGCCCGACTTTAGCGCTAGCTACGAGCCTATGCCCATCGAAGAAAGCTACTTGGGGAGTATTGGCCGCGGAATTCAGCCCGCGCTGGCGCCCCTCGGTTACGATTGGAAGATTTCGGTGGCCATCGCCTCGTCGTTTGTGGCGCGTGAGGTCTTTGTCGGAACCATGGCCACACTATATAGTGTAGATGGCGACGACATTGCGCCCGTTCGCGCTCGGATGGCCGACGAAATCAACCCCAATACCGGCAAACCCTATTTCAATTTGGCGGTGGGAGTTTCGCTCCTCATCTTTTATGCATTCGCGCTTCAGTGCATGAGTACCCTTGCAGTAGTCGTCCGCGAAACCAGGAGTTGGCGATTTGCGATCGTTCAGTTTTCGGCCTATGCCGCGGTGGCCTACGCTGCCGCTTGGGTCGCCTTTCGCCTGATTTCGTATCTTACATTATAATATGACTGCAATTCTTCTTTGGACGGCATTTTGGTGGAGCGTGACCGCACTTGTGATGCGGATCATTCCGCAACCAAATTGTTCCCATACCTGTGGATGTTCACCCAAACAATCCGTATGAAGCGATTTCTGATAACCGGAGCCTCTCGTGGGATTGGCCGAGAAACCGCATTGAGTTTGCTTGAAATAGGGCATGAGGTGCATGCGACTTCTCGGACTCATTTTGAATTGAGTGGATGTACAACCTATACTTTGGACTATACTTCGACGGAATCCCTAGCCCAGTTCAGTTCAAACCTTAATGGACTTATGTTCGACGGAGTGATTCTGAATGCGGGAGCATTAGTGAATCGACCATTCCGCGAGCTCTCCCCCACAGATTTTGATTTAATGGCAGCTGCCAATTGGTCGGGTCAAGCGCTTTTGGTGCAAGCGTTGCTTCCCAATCTCGCGCCCGGAGCACATGTTGTATTCATTAGTAGCATGGGGGGATACCAGGGGGCGTCAAAGTATCCAGGTCTATTAGCCTACTCTACGAGCAAAATGGCAATGGCTGGACTCGCAGAAAGTTTGCAGTCTGAACTCGGTCCAGAGGGTTTCTCGTTCAATGCTTTGTGCCTTGGTGCCGTCCAAACAGAGATGTTGGCAGAGGCATTTCCGGGATATGAGGCTCCGGTGGACCCTCAAACGATGGGTTCGTCAATAGCTCATTTTGCCGTGAACGGTCATAAAACCCAGGCTGGGCAAGTAATCGCGTGGGCAAAATCAAACCCATAGAAAATTTTTCTCGCTGCATTTCAGCGAGTTGATGGATTTAAGAAAAAAAATTTTGCAAGGGGTATTGCAGGAATAAAAAGTCGTTCTACATTTGCAACCCCAAACGGAAACAACGGCGCACCGATAAGGACGCCGGGCTCTGAGGGGGAGACGGAAGCAAGACTTCAACGTTCTTTAACATATTGTGAAATCGAAAGATTGTTCAACCCGAATAGATTCCCTTTGAGGAGTACTTGAGAGCCATAAGTCAAACAATTCTACAATGGAGAGTTTGATCCTGGCTCAGGATGAACGCTAGCGGCAGGCCTAACACATGCAAGTCGAGGGGTAGAGTTTCTTCGGAGACTTGAGACCGGCGCACGGGTGCGTAACGCGTATGCAATCTGCCCTTTACTGGGGAATAGCCCGGAGAAATTCGGATTAATGCCCCATATGCCCACGGAATCGCATGGTTCAGTGGGGAAAGTTCCGACGGTAAAGGATGAGCATGCGTCCCATTAGCTAGTTGGTGAGGTAACGGCTCACCAAGGCGACGATGGGTAGGGGGCCTGAGAGGGTGATCCCCCACACTGGTACTGAGACACGGACCAGAC
>CAYYWL010000004.1:56737-73473 GCA_964475135.1 uncultured Owenweeksia sp. | reverse complement strand
CACGCCGACTATGTAAAGAACATGGTTACGGGTGCCGCCCAGATGGACGGTGCGATCCTCGTAGTAGCTGCAACCGACGGTCCTATGCCACAAACGCGCGAGCACATCCTGCTTGCCCGTCAGGTTGGTGTACCTCGCGTAGTTGTGTTCATGAACAAGGTTGACATGGTTGACGACGAGGAACTCCTCGAGCTCGTTGAAATGGAAATTCGTGACCTTCTTTCATTCTACAAATACGACGGCGACAACACTCCAGTTATCAAGGGTTCAGCTCTTGGTGGTCTGAATGGAGAGCCTAAGTGGGTTGATACCGTAATGGAGTTGATGAATTCATGTGACACATGGATTGAAGAGCCTGTTCGCGACAAGGACAAGGATTTCTTGATGCCGATCGAAGACGTTTTCACGATCACTGGTCGCGGTACCGTAGCTACTGGTCGTATTGAGACAGGCGTTGCAAACACTGGAGACGGTGTAGACATCATTGGTTTCGGTGACGAGAAACTTACTTCAACCATCACTGGTGTTGAGATGTTCCGCAAGATCCTTGACCGTGGTGAGGCTGGTGACAACGTAGGTCTACTCCTTCGTGGTATCGATAAGGCTCAGATTCGTCGCGGTATGGTTATCGCTAAGACGAACTCTCAGAAGCCCCACTCTAAGTTCAAGGCTGAGGTCTACATCCTGAAGAAGGAAGAAGGCGGTCGCCACACTCCATTCCACAACAAGTACCGTCCACAGTTCTACCTCCGTACCACGGACGTAACTGGTGAGATCATGCTTCCTGCTGGAACAGAGATGGTAATGCCTGGTGACAACTTGACGATCGAGGTAAACCTCATCGCACCAGTAGCATTGAGCAAGGGTCTTCGCTTCGCTATCCGTGAGGGTGGACGTACCGTAGGCGCTGGCCAGATCACGGAACTCCTCGACTAAGAGGATTCTGTTACGGGTTTGAGGTGCCCCGGAATTCCGGGGTACCTTTTCTCGTCTACGGGTGTAGTTCAAGGGTAGAATAGTGGTCTCCAAAACCATTGATGGGAGTTCGAATCTCTCCACCCGTGCAAAAGCTGACTAACGAACGAAACGAATCAAAGCATGGAAGCGCTCCGCTCTTACCTCCGCGAATCTTGGGAAGAATTTGCCCACCATACCACGTGGCCCACGTGGCTTAATCTGCAACGCAGTACTGTGGTGGTGATCGTCGCATCGCTTGTCTTCGCGCTGTTAGTCTTTGCGATGGACAAGGGTCTATCGACCATTCTCGACTTTGTGTACAATCTTTTGGCCTGATTCGATGTCAACTGAAGGAATGAAATGGTACGTGGTTCGCGCAATCAGCGGCCAAGAGAACAAGACCAAGGCGCACATTGAGCAAGAAGTTCAGCGCACGGGAATGTCTTCGCTGTTGGGTCAAGTGCTGATTCCTACTGAGAAGGTCTACCAGATCCGCAACGGAAAGAAAGTACTCAAAGAGCGCAACTTCTTCCCTGGTTACATCATGCTTGAGGGCATTCTGACCGGCGAATTTGTGCACGTGCTTAAGAACATCCCTGGGGTGATCGGATTCTTGGGTGAGACCAAGGGTGGCGATCCTACTCCACTGCGTGCTTCAGAAGTGAATCGCATGCTTGGTAAGGTTGATGAATTGGCTGAGAGCGCAGAGCAGGTTTCTGTTCCGTTTGTTCTTGGTGAAAGCGTGAAAGTGATTGATGGTCCGTTCCGTGATTTTGTCGGTACGGTCGAGAAAATCCTTGAAGACAAGCGCAAGCTCGAGGTCATGGTTAAGATTTTCGGACGTAAGACCCCGCTCGAACTTGGCTTCATGCAAGTAGAAAAAGAAAACTAACGGTGTGAGCAACCGATAGCCTAGCGGAGCTTCCAACCGCAGCGGCACTCAAGAAAGAAAAGTAATATCAACAAACAATGGCAAAGGAAATCAGCGCGATGGTTAAGTTGCAGGTACGTGGCGGCGCCGCGAACCCGTCTCCTCCTGTTGGCCCTGCACTTGGTGCAAAGGGTGTCAACATCATGGAGTTCTGCAAGCAATTTAATGCGCGTACTCAAGATAAGCCGGGCAAATTACTCCCTGTAGTAATCACGGTTTACACTGATAAGTCATTTGACTTCATCATCAAGCAACCGCCCGTTGCAGTTCAGCTTTTGGAAGCATCAAAACTTAAGAGTGGATCGGGAGTTCCGAACCGCAACAAAGTCGGCAAAGTGACTTGGGAACAAGTCAAGGCTATTGCTGAAGACAAAATGGTAGACCTCAACTGCTTTACGATGGACAGCGCCATGAGCATGGTAGCTGGCACCGCGCGCAGTATGGGACTCACAGTAACCGGTACCAAGCCACAAGCTTAATCCGAATAACTATGGCAACGATGACGAAAAAGATGAAAGCCGCGGTTGCGAAAATCCAGCCGGGCAAGTTCTACAACCTCGAAGAGGCTTCGGCCCTTGTGAAGGAAGTCTCCACTACCAAGTTTGACGGAAGTGTGGATCTGGCAGTACGCTTGGGTGTTGACCCACGTAAAGCCAACCAAATGGTTCGCGGAACGGTTAGCCTTCCACACGGGACAGGTAAGACCATCCGTGTACTGGCCCTCGTTACTCCAGACAAAGAAGCTGAAGCTAAAGAAGCTGGTGCTGATTTTGTTGGAATGGACGACTACCTCGACAAGATTAAAAACGGCTGGACGGATGTGGACGTAATTATTACGGTGCCCGCAGCGATGGGCAAGCTTGGTCCTTTGGGCCGTGTCCTGGGTCCCCGTGGATTGATGCCGAACCCAAAGACCGGTACCGTGACCATGGAAGTGGGCAAGGCCGTTCGCGAAGTAAAGGCGGGTAAAATTGACTTTAAAGTCGACCGCTACGGTATCGTACACGCCGGTATTGGCAAGGTGTCGTTCTCAGCTGAGAACCTCCGCGACAATGCTGACGAGGTACTCAAGACCTTGGTTCGCATGAAGCCTTCAGCGGCTAAAGGCGCCTACATTAAGAGCATTACGTTGAGCCCCACTATGGGACCTGGCGTACCGGTTGAACCTAAAAACGCGTAAGCAGATTTTTACCCATGACGCGCGAAGAGAAAAACCAGCACATCGAGGACCTCATGCAGGTTCTTGAAGCGACCAATACTATTTACATTGCCGACACGTCGGGCCTTAATGCTGAGCAGACCAGCGACTTGCGTCGTGCTTGCTTCAAGGCTGATGTCAAAATGACGGTAGTGAAGAATGCCCTTCTAAAGAAGGCTATGGAGCGTTCGTCAAAGAATTTTGACGAGCTCTACGAAGCCCTCAAAGGAAATTCAAGCATCATGATTTCTGAAGTGAGCAATGCTCCTGCGAAACTGATCAAGGACTTCCGTAAGAAAGGGACGAAACCCCTTCTAAAGGGTGCCTACGTAGAAGAGGCCATCTTTGTTGGGGACAACCAACTTGACGCCCTTGTCAACTTGAAGTCGAAGAACGAACTTATCGGCGATATCATCCTCCTCCTGGAGAGCCCGATGAAGAACGTTATTTCGGCCCTTCAAGGAGGCGGTGGTCAAACCATTGCAGGCTTGCTTAAAACTCTTGAAGAGCGCAAGGCCTAACGATTACGCACTCAGCTTCCAACTTGTGCATTTGTTTCATTTTTAATCAATATCCCAATCATGGCTGATATTCAATCACTTGGCGATTCTTTGGTGAACCTCACCGTTAAAGAAGTAAAAGAACTCGCTGACTACCTCAAAGAAACCTACGGCATTGAGCCCGCTGCTGCAGCTGTTGCTGTTGCTGCTGGTCCCGCTGCTGGCGGTGAAGCTGCTGTAGAGGAGAAAACTTCGTTTGACGTTATTCTTAAGAACGCTGGCGCTCAGAAGCTAGCTGTTGTTAAGGTCGTTAAGGAACTGACCGGTCTTGGTCTTAAGGAAGCAAAAGATGCGGTTGACGCAGCTCCTGCTCCGATCAAGGAAGGCGTTTCTAAGGACGAGGCAGAAGCCCTCAAAAAGCAGCTTGAAGAGGCTGGTGCCGAGGTTGAGCTCAAGTAAGAGCCACGCCTAACCTACCTGGTTTAGGTGTCCGGGGTCAATTTTGACCCCGGGCCCTAGACCTTTTCGTGTTTCCACAAGTTCCATCCATCCTATTACGTCCAAGCCCCATGGCGCACGCACAACCGCGAATCAATTTTTCGAGCACCTTCGCTCAGGCGGACTGCCCCGATTTTCTGGACATCCAAATCAAGTCCTTCCGCGATTTTTTCCAAATTGATACCAAGCCGGAAAACCGCAGTATTGAAGGCCTATTCAAAACATTTAACGAGAACTTTCCGATTACGGACAGCCGAAACCAATTCGTGCTGGAGTTCCTCGACTACTTTGTGGATCCCCCGCGCTACTCTGAAATGGAGTGCATTGAGCGTGGACTCACCTTCTCGGTGCCCCTCAAGGCGCGCTTGAAGCTCTACTGTACCGACCCTGAGCACGAAGATTTTGAGACCATCGTACAGGACGTGTACCTCGGTACAATTCCGTACATGACTCCCCGCGGAACCTTCATTATTAACGGAGCCGAGCGCGTCATTGTGAGCCAATTGCACCGCTCACCGGGCGTATTCTTTGGCCAGAGTTTCCACGCCAACGGAACCAAGCTGTACTCAGCGCGTATTATTCCGTTCAAAGGAAGCTGGATTGAATTCGCTACCGACATTAACGGAGTGATGTATGCGTACATCGACCGTAAGAAAAAGTTACCTGTAACCACGTTGTTCCGCGCCATCGGATTCGAGCGCGACAAGGATATCCTCGAAATCTTTGACCTCGCTGAAGAGGTGAAAGTGAGTAAGGCTGGTCTGAAGCGTGTGGTAGGCCGCAAACTAGCTGCTCGTGTTCTGAAATCTTGGATGGAAGATTTCGTAGACGAGGACACCGGAGAAGTGGTATCAATCGAGCGCAATGAGGTGATTCTCGACCGCGATACTGTTCTCGAAAAAGAGCACGTCGATCTAATCATTGAGAGTGAAGTTGCTACGATTCTTTTGCACAAAGAAGACATTGCAGAAGGTGAATTTTCTATCATTTACAACACGCTTCAGAAGGACCCCACGAACTCAGAAATTGAGGCAGTGGAGCACATCTACCGCCAGCTCCGCAATGCCGAACCACCCGATGAGGAGACGGCGCGCGGAATCATTGACAAGCTCTTCTTTAGTGAGCAGCGCTACAGCCTCGGAGAGGTAGGTCGCTACCGACTGAACAAGAAGCTTGGACTTGACTTGTCAAACGCGAATCAGGTACTTACCAAGCAGGACATCATCATGATTGTCAAGTACTTGATCGAATTGATCAATTCAAAGGCTGAGATTGACGATATCGACCACCTTTCAAACCGCCGTGTTCGTACCGTAGGTGAGCAAATGGCCAACCAATTTGGTGTAGGTCTTGCTCGTATGGCCCGTACGATCCGCGAGCGCATGAACGTTCGCGACAACGAAGTGTTCACCCCGATTGACTTGATTAATGCCAAGACGTTGAGCTCGGTAATTAATTCATTCTTCGGAACCAACCAGCTGAGCCAGTTCATGGACCAGACCAACCCGTTGGCTGAAATTACCCACAAGCGCCGCCTGTCGGCCCTCGGACCCGGTGGTCTGAGCCGCGAGCGCGCGGGCTTTGAGGTTCGTGACGTTCACTATACGCACTACGGCCGTCTGTGTCCTATTGAGACCCCAGAAGGCCCGAACATTGGATTGATTTCGTCACTCTGTGTGTTCGCCAAGGTGAACTCGATGGGCTTCATCGAAACTCCGTACCGCGAAGTAGTCAACGGACGCGTAAAGCTCGAAGGTGCACCCGTGTTCTTGAGCGCTGAAGAAGAAGAAGAAAAGGTAATTGCTCAGGCGAACGCTCCGATTAAAGCGGACGGAACCTTTGTCAATCCACGTGTAAAAGTTCGCGACAAGGGCGACTTCCCGGTACTTGAGCCGCAAGAAGTACAGCTGATGGACGTGGCTCCGAACCAGATCGCATCGATCTCGGCTTCGTTGATTCCGTTCCTCGAGCACGACGACGCCAACCGTGCACTCATGGGATCGAACATGATGCGTCAGGCGGTGCCGTTGCTCCGTCCTGAAGCTCCGATTGTAGGTACAGGCCTCGAGCAGCAAGTCGCTAGCGATAGCCGCGTTCTGATCAACGCCGAAGGCGCTGGTACGGTGCGCTACGTAGACGCGAACGAAATTGTGATCGAATACGACCGCACCGAAGATGAGGACCTCGTGAGCTTTGAGCCTGCGACCAAGTCGTACCCGCTGATTAAGTTCTTGAAGACCAACCAGTCAACGACGATTAACCTCAAGCCGATTGTTACCAAGGGCGAGCGTGTAGAGCGCGGCCAGGTACTGTGTGAGGGATACGCCACTCAGGGCGGAGAGCTCGCACTCGGCCGAAACCTGCTGGTTGCCTTCATGCCGTGGAAGGGGTACAACTTCGAGGATGCCATCGTAATCAATGAGCGCGTCGTTCGCGAAGACATTTTTACCAGCATTCACATCGACGAGTACTCACTTGACGTGCGCGACACCAAGTTGGGAATGGAAGAGCTGACTTCTGATATTCCGAACGTGAGTGAAGAAGCGACCAAGGACCTCGATGAGAACGGATTGATCCGCATCGGAGCTGAAATCGTTCCAGGCGACATCATGATCGGTAAGATTACGCCAAAGGGCGAGAGCGATCCTTCACCAGAAGAGAAGCTCCTTCGCGCCATCTTTGGCGACAAGGCCGGCGACGTCAAGGATGCCTCACTGAAGACGCCTCCGGGCATCGGCGGTGTGGTGATTGACAAGAAGTTGTTCAGCCGCAGTATCAAAGACAAGCGCCAGCGCGGTCGCGACAAGGAGGAGCTCGAGCAGCTCGACCTCGAATTGGCTTCGCAGCTTGAAGAGGTTCGCAACATCTTCATCGACAAGCTGTCGAAGTTGGTGAGCGGCAAGACCTGCCAAGGCGTATTCAACGACCTCAACGAGGACGTGATTCCGAAGGGAACCAAGTTCACGCTCAAGGTGCTGAATTCCGTAGAGGACTACACGCACCTCACCGGCGGAACCTGGACCACCGACGACGAAAAGAACGTCCTTATCGACGCACTCTTGCACAACTACAAGATCAAAGTGAGCGACATCATGGGCGTCAACCGCCGCAAGAAGTTTACGATCAGCGTAGGAGACGAGTTGCCCGCAGGCATCATCAAAATGGCCAAGGTCATCATCGCCAAAAAGCGCAAGCTCAAGGTGGGTGATAAGATGGCAGGACGCCACGGAAACAAGGGTATTGTCGCCAAGATTGTACGCCAAGAGGACATGCCGTTCCTCGCGGACGGAACTCCGGTGGACATCGTCCTCAACCCGCTCGGTGTACCTTCTCGTATGAACATCGGTCAGATTTACGAGACCGTCTTGGGATGGGCTGGTAAGAAGCTCGGAACCAAGTTCGCTACGCCAATTTTTGACGGAGCAAGCATGGAGCAAATTAACGAGTACACCGAACAAGCTGGAATTCCGCAGTACGGACACACCCAGTTGTACGATGGCGGTACCGGCGAGGCCTTCCACCAGAAAGCCACGGTAGGTATCATCTACATGCTCAAGCTTGGCCACATGGTGGACGACAAGATGCACGCGCGTTCGATTGGACCGTACTCGCTTATCACCCAGCAGCCACTCGGCGGTAAGGCTCAATTTGGTGGCCAGCGCTTTGGTGAGATGGAGGTTTGGGCACTCGAAGCATTTGGTGCGTCAAACATCCTTCGCGAGATCCTCACGGTGAAGTCTGACGACGTCGTGGGTCGCGCGAAGACCTACGAAGCGATAGTCAAAGGCGACCGCATGCCCGAACCGGGTATTCCTGAGTCGTTTAACGTACTGCTCCACGAACTTCAAGGTCTCGCCCTGAAAGTGTCACTGGACTAAGGATTTAGAATTACGACGAATTCACACGAACATGAGAAAGTACGAACAAGCTCCGACAGGTAGCTTCAATCAAATCACCATCAGCCTGGCTTCGCCAGAGTTCCTGCTCGAGAAGTCGAGTGGCGAAATCCTCAAGCCAGAGACCATCAACTACCGGACTCACAAGCCCGAGCGTGACGGTCTGTTCTGTGAGCGCATTTTTGGTCCCGTAAAGGACTTTGAATGTGCGTGCGGAAAGTACAAGCGCATTCGCTACAAGGGCATCGTGTGTGACCGTTGCGGCGTCGAAGTAACCGAGAAGAAAGTTCGCCGTGAGCGCGTAGGCCACATCAGCCTCGTCGTTCCTGTTGCGCATATTTGGTACTTCCGTTCGCTTCCGAACAAAATCGGCTACTTGCTCGGAATCCCGACCAAGAAGCTCGACATGATCATCTACTACGAGCGCTACATCGTAATACAAACCGGTTTGGCTACGGACGCCGAAGGAAATCCATTCCAGAAGCTTCAGTTCTTGACCGAAGAAGAGTACCTGGATGCCTTGGATCGCCTGCCGACTCAAGACAACCAGTACCTCGAGGACCACGACCCCAACAAGTTCATCGCGAAGATGGGTGCCGAGGCTTTGTACATGCTGCTTCAGCGTTTGGACCTTCCGGCCCTTTCGTTTGAGCTTCGTGCCCAAGCTGACCGCGAAACCTCGCAGCAGCGCAAGCAAGAGGCCCTCAAGCGCCTTCAGGTCGTAGAGGCCATGAAAGAGGCGAATGAGCGCATGGAAAACAAGCCCGAGTGGATGATCATCAAGGTAGTTCCTGTGATTCCACCCGAATTGCGTCCGCTCGTGCCGTTGGATGGTGGCCGCTTTGCGACCAGCGACCTCAACGACTTGTACCGCCGCGTCATCATTCGCAACAACCGTTTGAAGCGTCTGCTCGAAATCAAGGCACCTGAGGTGATCCTTCGCAACGAGAAGCGCATGCTTCAGGAGTCGGTAGATAGCTTGTTTGACAACACCCGCAAGGCGAGTGCCGTTAAGACTGAAAGTAACCGTCCGCTGAAGTCGTTGAGCGACAGTTTGAAGGGTAAGCAAGGTCGATTCCGTCAAAACCTCTTGGGTAAGCGTGTGGACTACTCTGCGCGTTCGGTAATCGTTATTGGACCTGACTTGAAGCTGCACGAGTGTGGCCTTCCAAAGGACATGGCCGCAGAACTCTACAAGCCGTTTATCGTTCGCAAGCTCATTGAGCGCGGAATCGTGAAAACGGTGAAGTCGGCAAAGAAAATCATCGACAAGCGCGAAGCGGTTGTTTGGGACATTCTTGAGAACGTGATGAAGGGCCATCCGGTGCTTCTGAACCGAGCTCCGACGCTCCACCGTTTGGGTATCCAGGCGTTCCAGCCGCGCATGATCGAGGGCAAGGCCATCCAGTTGCACCCACTTACCTGTACGGCTTTCAACGCTGACTTTGACGGTGACCAAATGGCCGTGCACTTGCCACTCGGACCTGCTGCCATTTTGGAGGCGCAAATCTTGATGCTTGCTTCGCACAACATTTTGAACCCTGCCAACGGATCGCCGATTACGGTTCCGTCACAAGACATGGTCTTGGGTCTGTACTACATGACCAAGCCCAAGCGCAACTTGCCCGGCGACCCAGTTATGGGAGAGGGTATGACGTTCTACTCTGCTGAAGAAGTAACGATTGCGTTCAACGAGCGCCGCGTAGAGCTTGGCGCCGTGGTCAAGGTTCGTGCTCGGGTAGAGAACGAGAAAGGTGAACTAGTTACAAAGCTTATCGAGACTTCGGTGGGCCGCGTACTGTTCAACAAAGTAGTTCCTGAGACCGTTGGGTACATCAACGAACTGTTGACCAAGAAGGCGCTTCGCGACATCATCGCGCGCATCTTGACGAAGACCGACGTTCCGACAACGGCGAAGTTCCTTGATGACATCAAGAACCTTGGATACAGCACGGCATTCCGTGGTGGTCTGTCGTTCTCATTGGGTGACATCACGGTTCCGGAAGCAAAGGATTCACTGATCAAAGAGGCCAACGAAGAAGTAGAAACCATTTTGGGCAACTACAACATGGGTCTGATCACCAACAATGAGCGCTACAACCAGGTCATTGACGTGTGGACGAATACGAATGCCCGCTTGACGCAGGCCGCGATGAGCCAGCTCATCAACGACCGTCAGGGCTTCAATCCGATCTACATGATGCTTGATTCAGGTGCCCGTGGTTCAAAAGAGCAGATTCGCCAGCTTTCAGGTATGCGTGGTCTGATGGCCAAGCCGCAGAAGTCGGGTTCAGGAGGCGGAGAGATCATCGAAAACCCGATTATCTCGAACTTTAAAGAAGGTCTTTCGATCCTTGAGTACTTCATCTCGACCCACGGTGCCCGTAAGGGTCTCGCGGATACGGCCTTGAAGACGGCTGACGCTGGTTACCTGACTCGTCGTCTGCACGACGTCGCTCAGGACGTAATCATCAACGAGGTCGACTGCGGAACGCTTCGCGGACTTGAAGTAACGGCCTTGCGCAAGAACGAAGAGATTGTGGAGACGCTGTTTGAGCGCATCACCGGTCGTGTATCGCTTCAAGACGTAATCGACCCACTCACGAGTGAAGTGTATGTCGAGCGTGGCGAAATGATTTCTGACGATGCCGCACGCAAAATCGAGAATTCACCCGTGGAAATGGTTGAAGTTCGTTCGGCGCTGACGTGCGAAAGCAAGCGCGGAATCTGTGCGAAGTGCTACGGACGCAACTTGGCTACCGCGAAGGGTGTTCAGATGGGTGAAGCAGTTGGTGTAATCGCCGCTCAGTCCATCGGTGAGCCGGGTACGCAGCTGACGCTTCGTACGTTCCACGTGGGTGGTACGGCTGGTAACATCTCTGAGGTCAACAGTTTGATCGCCAAGTTTGACGGTATTGTGGAACTCGACGAGGTCCGCACCGTTGAAGGCGAAGGTTCAGACGGCACGTTGTCGACGATCGTTATCGGTCGTACTGGTGAACTCCGCATCGTAGATGAGAAGACTGGAATTTCGGTGATGACGGGTAACGTTCCGTACGGTTCAAACCTCGTAGTGAAGCACGGCCAGAAAGTGGCTAAAGGCGACTCACTGTGTTCGTGGGATCCCTACAACGCCGTAATTATTTCTGAATTCGCCGGTGTGGTTGGATACCAAGACATCGTTCAAGGTCTGAGCTACAAGGTTGAGATTGACGAACAGACGGGCTTCCAGGACAAGGTAATCAGCGATGCACGCAACAAGAAGTTGGTGCCAATGATTCAAATCTTGACCAAGAAGGGTGAGGAGATTAAGCACTACACCTTGCCGGTGGGTGCCCACCTCATGGTCGACGAAGGTGAGGAGATCAAGGCCGGTAAGGTACTTGTGAAGATTCCACGCCGCGGAGCAAAATCAGGTGACATTACGGGCGGTCTGCCCCGTGTGACGGAACTGTTTGAAGCTCGTAATCCATCGAACCCGGCAGTGGTTGCGGAAATCGACGGAACGGTTTCGTACGGTAAGATTAAGCGCGGTAACCGTGAGATCGTAATCGAGAGCCGTACCGGAGAGCAGCGCCGCTACCTCATCAACTTGAGCAAGCAAATTCTGGTTCAAGAGAACGACTTTGTGCGTGCGGGTTCACCGCTGAGCGACGGAGCCATTTCTCCGGCCGACATCCTTGCGATTCAAGGTCCTACTGCGGTTCAGGAATACCTCGTGAACGAGATTCAAGAAGTTTACCGATTGCAGGGCGTGAAAATCAACGACAAGCACTTTGAAGTGATTGTTCGTCAGATGATGCGTAAAGTTGAAATCGCGGATGGTGGCGACACCATGTTCCTCGAAGGACACTACGAGCACGTAGGCGACTTCATCGAAGAGAACGACCGCGTATTTGACAAGAAGGTGGTAGTGAATTCTGGCGACAGCGAGAACCTCAAAGAAGGTCAAATGATTACTTCACGCCAGCTCCGCGACGAGAACTCACTGCTGAAGCGTTCCGACAAGGCATTGGTTGAGGCACGTGACGCACGTTCAGCTACGGCCAAGTTGGTACTTCAGGGTATCACTCGTGCATCGCTTCAGACGAAGTCGTGGGTTTCTGCGGCATCCTTCCAGGAGACGACCAAAGTCCTCAACGAAGCGGCAATTGCAGGTAAGAGTGACGGCCTAGAGGGTCTTAAGGAGAATGTGATTGTGGGTCACCGTATTCCGGCCGGAACGGGCTTGAAGCACTACTACGATTCAGTGGTAGGCAACAAGGACGAGTACGACCGTATGATGGCGGCCAAGTCAGTCGATATTGAAGCAGCGGAGTAGTGAGCGATCAGGATCCGAACCAACTTCAGATTGAGCTGTCGCCCGAGATGGCCGATGGGATTTATTCCAATCTAGCCATTATCAACCACTCGAACAGTGAGTTCGTGGTGGACTTCATCCAGATGATGCCCGGCTTGCCGAAGGCAAAGGTGAAGTCTCGGGTGATCCTGACTCCGCAGCATGCTAAGCGCTTGGTGCGCGCGCTCGCAGATAATGTGAGCCGCTACGAAGCCACGCATGGTGAGATTGCGGATACGGAACTCCCCGGAATGCCGATTCACTTCGGCGGACCCACGGGACAAGCCTAATCGAAGGGTACCTAATGTGAAAGCCACCGGCGCAAGCCGGTGGCTTTTTGCGTTTAGCCAGTTGCGAGTAGCTAGCTACTGGCTACCGGCCGAAGAAGCCGTCGAGGAGGATTCCGATTCCGCGCACGAGGACTCCGACGCCCACAAACATGGCGGTGACGATGAAGGCCGCAGGAATCCAATTACCCTCTTGAAGGGCGGGTCCGGCGATCCAGTAGAAGAATGCGGGTCCGCCAAACATAAAGGGGAAGGAGGCGGATAGCCATACGAGGCCGCGAAGGATTTTGGGATTCATGGTCGGAATTTCAGTTGGGCCAATGGCCGTTCTACGAAGGTATAGGTGAGGAGGGAGACCGCAAGGGTTCCGGCCAAGAATGCGGGCAAGGCCCAAGGATCAGGCAGGTAGTGCTGGGCGAGGGCGAGCACGGGTTTGTGAAGAAGGTAGACGCTAAAGCTGAGGGCACCGAGGGCGCGAAGTGGAAGCCACCGCCCGAGAGCCGAGAGCGCAATTTCGTGGTTCAGGGCCTGGTAGATAATGAGGGCCCAAGCGATTCCGTAGGCTAGGGTGAAGCTGTGTCCGTGAAACGAAGAGGTTCCGTAGATGAGTCGTGCGATGGTCGGAACCGTCGTGAGGATGAGGGCGAGCAGGGCGAGCCCGATTCCGCCCGGAAGGCGTAGGTGGCGTTGGGTGAGGGCCAAAAGGGTTCCGCAGCCAAGAACGGGAAGGAAGCGCAAGAAAATGGGCATCGCAAGGTGCTGCAGCCGCAGGTACCACAGGCTCACCAGGGCCGTACCCAAGACCGCAATGGCCAGTACCTGCCGCCGCCGGTAAAGCGGCCAAAGAAGGGCCAGTAGAAGAGGTGAAAGGATGTAGTAGAGAAATTCGACGGGAATCGTCCAAAAGACCTGCCGGCCCTCGAGCAGGGCGAGATGGCGAAGTACGTCTGTAGCACTATGGATTGGGCTCGGAAGCCCTCGGGCCGAGATCGACCAGTTGAGCAGCAAGGCCACGAGGTAGAGCGGGTAGATGCGCAGTACGCGCCGAAGGGCGAAGCGGATCCAAAAGCCGAGGTTCGCCTGGCCCAATTCGAGCGCATTGATTATTTGACGGTCGATCAGGTAGGCCGACAGGACGAAGAAGAGGTAGACGCCGACGCTTCCGTAGTGGTGAAAGTCCACAACGCCAAAGAGGGGGTAGCCCGCATTGCTGCTGTGCGCCAGCAGCACTATGGCCACCGCGAGCCCACGGTATCCGTCGAGCTCGGGCTGGTGCCCAGGGCGTCCGTCGTGGGGAAGGAGGTGTTTTAGCAAGGGTAGCAAGGTTGGCAAGGATAGCTCGTTGGCGAGGTTGGCTGTTGGCGAGGTTAGCTCGTTGGCGAGGTTGGCTCGTTGGCTAGGGACCAGTAGCTAGTAACTAGTTGCTGGTTGTTTGGTCGAGGGCGGTACGGATGGCTTGGATGGCCTGTTCGGCTTGCTCGTCGGAGAGGATGAGGGGCGGAGCAAGTCTGAGCGCGCAGTTTTCAAAGAGGAACCAGTCGGTCAGGTAGCCTGCGGCAATGAGGTGCTGCTGGACGTTCAGGACACGTTCAAAGCTGTCGAGTACAACGGCGAGGAGGGCGCCGCGGCCTCGGATTTCTTGGACGGCGGGGTGGTCCGAAAGGCCGCGGCGGAAGTGGGCTTCAAGGACGGGGGCGCGGAGCGCGAAGCGCTCGCGCTCCAAAATGTTCCAGGCTGCTAGGCCGGCAGCGCAGCTGACGGGGTGCCCACCGAAGGTGGTGAGGTGTCCGAGCATGGGGAATTCAGCGAGGGTCGACATGAGGGCGCGCCCGGCGGCGAAGGCCCCGAGGGGCATTCCGCCGCCCAAGGCCTTCGCGAGGCAGACCACGTCGGGGGTGATGCCGGACGCGGTGAACGCGAAGGCCTCGCCGCTGCGGCCGAAACCAGTTTGGATTTCGTCGACGATGAGCAGGGCACCGGCCGCGCGGCAGCGCGCCTCGAGTTGGCGAAGCCATTCCGAATCGGCGGGAATGTAGCCTGATTCTGATTGGATCGCTTCGACAAGGACGGCTGCGGTGTGGGGGCCGATTGCGTCGAGGACTTCGGTTCCGTTAAATGGAAAGATGCGGTGCCCCGGAACAAGTGGGCGGTAGGCCGACTTCATGCACTCGTTGCCCATGGCTGAGAGGGGCCCGGTGGTTGACCCGTGGTAGGAACCGTGAAAGGACAAGATCTCGGTTCGGCCGGTGGCGCGCTTGGCCAGTTTGAGGGCGCCGTCGACGGCTTCGGCTCCGGAGTTGCCCCAGTAGATTTGGTCAATCGGATTGGGGAGCGCTGCGAGGATGGCTTCGGCGTAGGCAACCTGGGGAAGCTGTGCGTACTCTCCGTAGACCATCAAGTGCATGTGCTGCGCGGCTTGCTGCTGCACTGCCGCGACGATTTCGGGGTGGCTGTGCCCGAGGTTGGCCACGCCGATGCCCGAAATGAGGTCCATGTGGGGCTTGCCTTGCGGATCGTAGAGGTAGACTCCCTCGGCCCGCACAAATTCAAGGGCCAACGGGCTGAATGTAGTGGGGGCGAGGTGGTGCAAGAAACGCTGGCGGAGGTCCATTCCGCTAAGGTACGGGGTGGGTGAAATTTTTTAGAATCCGGTTAACCTCGAATGTGCGATGATGCAATTTTCGGAATCCGGTTATACCCTAATATTTGGTAGGGAAGGGAATAAAAAAATCCGGTTAAAACCGGATTTCGAAATTTATCACGCTCTCGGGTTGCGGGCGTCGCGTAGTCGTTCCATGACTTCTTGCTTGAATTTGCGTTCGGCCACATGGAGCTTGAGGACTTTTTGCGGCGGAAGCACCTTAAGAAATTCTTTCTGGTACGTGCGCCGGATCGCTTCGCGCTCGGCGCCAACCTTGTCAATCTCTGCGAGGAGCTCACGGGCTTGGGCGTCGGAGAGGTTGTCGATTCCGCCTTCACCGCGCACTGTTTTGAGGCCTTCGCGCAGGGGGTCGCGGTTCGCTTTTTTGAGTTCGGCTTCCATGGCGTTGTAAATGGGCCAAAATGCCTTGGCTTCGTCAGGGGTGAGCTGAAGTTCGCGGGTGATGAATCCGATTTTGGCGGATTCGATGCGCTCTTTAGCTTGACCAGGACGCGTTCCGGGGTTAGGACGGGTTTGGGCCGTTGCGGCCGTGCCGATAAGGGCGAGGGCGATAAGGAGGTTTTTAATCATCATTGGATTGGTTTAGAGGGAGGTAATTCCATGAAGTTCAGCGAGCTCAAGCAGCTCGTCGTCGGTAAGCGTGACCTCACCCTGTTCTAGGGCGGTCCAGGCCTCATCAACGGATAGTTGCATGGTTGTGTTAACTGCTGGCGCCGAATTGGGACGAACGCTGAGTAGGACTCCGGCGAATACCGCAGCAATAGCCGTGGCCGTCCAGGTGAGCTGAAGCATCCGCGTGCGGCGTTGCGTGGCCGCCACCGCTGCGCGGGTGGCTTGTTCGGCCAGTTGGGCGGCGAAGTCGTCCGGAACGTGGATTCCGTCGCGTCTCTTGAGGGGTTCAGTGCTGAGGTTCATGGGCTTGGTTGTACTTAGGATTCCGAATGGAGGTCAAGGTTTAATCCGACCATGGTTTTTTTGATTTTGGCAACGGCATGGTGGTAGTTGGCTTTGAGTCCGCCTTGGCTGGTTCCGAGGATGTGGGCGATGTCGGCGTACGGCAGCTCGTCAAAGTAGCGGAACTGGAACACGAGCCGCTGCTGTTCCGGGAGCTGCGCCACTGCCGCATACAGGGAGTTGAGCACTGCATCGGCTTCGAAGTAGGGGCTGTCGGGGATACCCGCAAGTTCTGAGGGGTCCGTAGTCGCCACGGGACGACTGCGTCGTTTGGAGCTCAAGGCTTCATTGACCACAAAGCGGTACGCCCAGGTGCTGCGCTGGGCATCACCGCGAAAGCTGTTCCAATTGGACCACATTTTAATGCTCGCATCCTGAACACAGTCTTGTGCGGAACCGTGGTCCAGCACAATGCGCAGTGCCGCCCGGTACCATTGGTCCGCGTGGCGCTGCACAAGTTCGGTAAAGTCGCGAAGGGCTTCGGGCTGCATCGAGGCTAAGATGCAGAAAAGCT
>CAYYWL010000004.1:53971-56637 GCA_964475135.1 uncultured Owenweeksia sp. | reverse complement strand
ACGGACTTGAGGAGGGCCTCGGTGTCAAAGGGCTTGATGGTCGCGAAGTTGATGACTTCGGCCGAGATGCCTTGGGCGGCGAGGGAATTTGAGGCCTCGAGGGCTTCCCAGACGAGGTGGCCAGTGGCGGCAATGGTGAGGTCGGTGCCTTCGACGAGGACGTCGGCCTTACCGATGACGAATGGCTTGTCGGCTGGGGTGAAGTTGGCGACTTTGGGGCGTCCGAAGCGCAGGTAGGCCGGGCCGTGGTGGGCCGCCAGGGCGATGGTGGCCGCTTTGGTTTGGTTGTAGTCCGCTGGAACGATGACGGTCATTCCGGGAAGCATCTTCATGAGGCCGATGTCTTCGAGGATTTGGTGCGTCGCACCGTCTTCGCCGAGGGTGAGGCCTGCGTGCGAGGCGCAGATTTTTACGTTTTTGTCCGAGTAGGCGATGCTTTGGCGGATTTGGTCGTAGACGCGACCGGTTGAGAAGTTGGCGAAGGTTCCGGTAAACGGAATCCAGCCGCCGATCGTGAGTCCCGCGGCCATGCCTATCATGTGTGCCTCAGCGATTCCGGTCTGAAAGAAGCGGTCGGGGAACTCCTTGGCAAAGGCGTCCATCTTGAGCGAACCGGTGAGGTCAGCGCAGAGGGCGACGACGTGTGGGTTGCTGCGTCCGAGTTCGAGCAGACCGGCTCCGAATCCGCTGCGGGTGTCTTGGCTTCCTTGGTTCGTGTAGGGGTGCATGGGGTGTCTAATTACGGGAGGTTAACGATGGCCGTGGCTCCTGAAGTCACGGTAAACGATTGGCTTTTGCTGTACGCGGTTTGCTGGGCCGCTTTGGGTCGGTAGACGACGGTGTAGGATCCGGGCTGAAGGGCAAAGGCCTGGCGGGTTTGGTTGGGGTCGAGCGGAACCACGTACGTCCAGTCGTCGTTCTCGCGCAAAAAGATGGCGCCGATGCTTGCGATTTTGAGAGTAAGGCTTGCGTTGCCGGGCGCGGGAATACTCAGTTCAGTGGTCTTGCCGCCCTCGACTACTACGGTTTTGCGGTAGCGGGGCAGGGTGAGGATGTCGAGTTCGTAGGTTCCGACCAAGTAGCGCTGCTCGCTGCCGAGGGGCTGCACGTGCACGATTTCGGTTGAATTCGGCTTACGCACGACGGCGAGGGGCGGAGTTTGGCGGCTCGGCATTCCGTACATATTAAGGCGAAGCCCGCCCTGTGCGGCGTTGGCGCCCAGGTGGTTGTGCTTGCCGGCGTGCACGCTGCTAACCCCGATGTGTACGGGTGGAACGGTGTAGACGGTTCCGCGGTACGGCACCAAGGGGTCGAGGTCGAGGGTGTCGGGCGAACCGACGTAGTTCATCGTGTGGATCATGGCCTCTTCGGTCGCGCCGCTGGTGGCGTTGAAGAGGATGACGGGCACGTCGGTCTCGTACGAGACGCCGCGGTGGTCCTGCAGGTTGATCTGGGCCGAGGTGTTGTCGAGGGCCTGTGTCATGATGACGTTGAGGGCCTTGCCAAAGGTCTGTTCGTCTCCGGCGTCGAAGTAGGTTCCGATGCATCCCAGATCCTGGGCGAAGTTGGCGTCCAGTCCGATGCCGATGACAAAGGGCTTGAGCGTGACCCCTTTGCTCTGAAGAATGGCTGAGGCCGCACACGGATCGCCGTCGCAGGCCTCGACGCCGTCGGTAATGAGAATAATGATTTTGCGGCTTTCGCCTTCTGGGAAGTCGCCACCCGCCTTCAAGATGCTGTTGGCAATGGGCGTGGTTCCCATGGGGCGCAGCCCCGCAATGGTTTTTTGGATGCGCGGAATCGAGTTGGGGCTGAAGGCCACCTCGAGTCGCGTGTCGTTGCAGTCCTGGGGCGGAACCGGTTTTTGGTGCCCGTAGACCCTTAGTGCGAGCTCGAAGTTGGGGTTTTCAATGCGCGACAGGCTGTCGAGCAGTTCGCGCATGAGGCGCTGGGCTACCTCCATACGGGTTCCGGTTTGCCACCGCGAATACATGGAGTTTGAGGCATCAAACACGAAGAGGATTCGCGTAATGGGCTCGGGCTTTTTTTCAGGCGGAGGCAGCACGCCCTGCGCCCAGGCCCCGAAGGATCCGACGAGCAAGAGGAGTGCGAGCAGTCCGCGGCGCAGCATGGACTTAGTAGTCTCCGAGCGTTTCAGGGCACTGCGCGAGTGCGCGTGCGAGTTCGTCGTCGTTGGGGGCAACGCCGTGCCACTTGTGGGTTCCGGCCATGAAGTCCACACCGTGGCCCATGGCGGTCTTCATGATGATCACCACGGGTTTGCCGTGGCCGGTACGAGTTCCGGCCTCGCGAAGCGCAGCACGTACGGCGTCGAGGTCGTTGCCGTGCTCGAGGTGCATGACGTCCCATCCAAAAGCGGCAAACTTGGCGCCGAGGTCGCCCATCGGAAGCACTTCGTCGGTGCTGCCGTCAATTTGCTGGCCGTTGGCGTCGACCGTAGCGATGAGGTTGTCTACTTTTTTGGCGCCGGCGTACATGGCGGCTTCCCAAATCTGGCCTTCTTGAAGTTCGCCGTCTCCGTGCAGGGTGTAGACGAGGTGCTTGTCTCCGTTGAGCTTCTTGGCTTGGGCAGCGCCTACGGCGACACTCAGACCTTGACCCAGAGATCCGCTCGCGATGCGCACCCCGGGCAAGCCGTCGTGCGT
>CAYYWL010000004.1:3310-53871 GCA_964475135.1 uncultured Owenweeksia sp. | reverse complement strand
GGCAACCAGTTTTTGGGCAACATCCGCGAATGCAACGCGATTTTGCACGTCCTGCGCTGCTTTGAGAACGACAACATTACCCACGTGGACGGTAGCGTGAATCCGCTTCGCGACAAAGAGACGATTGACTTTGAGCTTCAGCTCAAGGACCTCGAGACACTCGAAAAGCGCTTGGACCGTGCCCGCAAAGCCGCCAAGGGCGGAGCCCGCGAAGCCGTTCGCGAAGTAGATATGGCCGAGCGCCTCAAAAAGCATATTGAGCAGGGTAAGTCCGTACGCGGATTTGACCGGACTGATGAAGAAAACGATTGGATCGCTGACTACCAACTTCTGACCGACAAGCCCGTGATGTACGTGTGCAACGTCGAAGAGACGTCTGCCAAGACGGGCAATGCCTGGGTCGAAAAGGTGCGCGCCATGGCGGCCGAAGAAGGGGCAGGGGTGCTGCATCTAGCTGCGGCCACCGAGGCCGACATCGCCGAGCTTGAAACCTACGAGGAGCGCCGCATGTTTCTCGACGACCTTGAGCTCGAGGAGCCCGGTGTAAACCGCCTGATTCGCGAGGCCTACAACCTGCTTCAGCTGCATACCTACTTCACAGCAGGTGTCAAAGAGGTGCGTGCGTGGACCATTCCGCGCGGAGCCACCGCGCCGCAGGCCGCCGGGGTCATTCACAGCGACTTTGAGAAGGGCTTCATTCGCGCTGAGGTCATTAGCTACGACGACTACGTGAAGTACCGCTCAGAGGCTGCGTGCCGCGAGGCCGGACGCCTTCGCGTTGAGGGCCGCGAGTACCTCGTGAAGGACGGGGACGTCCTGCACTTCCGTTTTAACGTTTAACTCGGATAGGTACTGCGGTACCAGTATCCTGGCTCGGAATCAAAGGCGCATTCACCTTCAAAGTGCATACCGATTCGCTCAAGAACGCGCTGGGAACGTAGGTTACTTCGGTGGGTTCGTGCAATTATTTCGGGGATTTCGAGGTATTGGTGTCCGTAGTTGAGGCAGGCTAAAGCAGCTTCTGAAGCAAAGCCCTGTCCCCAGTATTCCTGAGCCAATCGAAACCCGAGATCTACTTCGAGCCGGTTATCGGCCCGACGCAATCCGCACCAGCCCAATTTAGCTCCATCCGCATGGCGAACGATTAGCCAGCGTCCAAAACCGTGAAGTTGGTACTGTCTGTAGTTCTCGATGAAGGTACGAGCATCGTGAACCGATTCAAAAGCTCCGTCTCCCGTGTACTCCAGTACTTGGGGGTCAAGATTTAGTTGGTACATGAATCGAGCATCTTCGGGGGTCCATTGCCGTAGGATTAGTCTTGGTGACTGAAATTCCGAGGATACCATGAGGTAAAATTAACGTCTATAGTGGGTCGCGGTTAGAGGATTATTCTGTTGAAAACTCCCTTTGGTGGCGCGGGTTTGCAGTGATGTTTTGCGTTAGATTCGCAGGATATCATGACCGAGCCTGTACTCTATACCGAAGACAACATTCGCAGCCTTGAATGGCAGGAGCACATCCGCCTTAGGCCCGGGATGTACATCGGTAAGCTCGGTGACGGCAGCAGCGCCGACGACGGCATTTACATTCTGATCAAAGAGGTTGTTGACAATTCGATTGACGAATTCGTCATGGGCGGTGGCAAAACCGTAGAGATTAGCGTGCAGAACGGGTCGGTGACGGTGCGCGACTACGGCCGCGGAATTCCGCTTGGCAAGCTGGTCGACGTCGTATCGAAGATGAATACCGGTGCCAAGTACGATTCGAAGGCATTCAAAAAGTCGGTCGGCCTCAACGGAGTCGGTACCAAGGCCGTCAACGCGCTTTCGTCCAACTTTATGGTTCAAGCGTTTCGCGACGGGCAGTCAAAGACGGCGCGCTTCACAGGCGGAATCCTTCAAGAAGAAGGCCAGCTCGAGGCTACGACGGCCCGCCATGGAACTAAAGTGGTGTTTACCCCCGACGCCACAATTTTTCACAACTACCGCTTTCAGATGGAGTACGTCGAGCGGATGGTGTGGAACTACGTCTACCTGAACCCCGGCCTCAGTATCTACCTCAACGGCCAGAAGTACTTCTCAGAGAACGGCCTCAAAGATTTGCTCGCCAACAACTTGAGTGGCGAAGTGATGCACGACATCATTCACCTCAAAGGTGAAGACATCGAGGTGGCACTCACGCACGCCGAGCGCAGCCAGAGCGAGCAGTACTACTCGTTTGTCAACGGCCAGCACACGACTCAAGGCGGAACGCACCAAGGCGCGTTTCGCGAAGCCCTGGTCACCGTGCTCCGCAACCACTACAACAAGCAGTACGACGCGGCTGACATTCGCCAAAGCGTGATCGGAGCGATCAGTATCAAAGTCATTGAGCCCGTATTTGAGTCGCAGACCAAGACCAAGCTCGGCAGCCAAGACATGGGCCCCGAGGGACCCTCGGTTCGCGCGTTTGTACTGGACTTTCTGAAGACCGAGCTCGATAACTTTTTGCACCGCAATCCTGAGGTGGCCGATGCCATTCAAAAGAAGATTTTGAGGGCTGAGCGCGAGCGCAAAGACCTGGCGGGCATTCAAAAGTTGGCGCGCGAGCGCGCCAAAAAGGCCAACCTGCACAACCGCAAGCTGCGCGACTGCAAGGTGCACTACAACGACATCAAGCACGACCGCCGGCTTGAGACGACGCTGTTCATCACCGAAGGTGATTCCGCCTCGGGATCCATAACCGCCTCGCGCGACGTGCAGACCCAGGCCGTATTTAGCCTTAAGGGTAAGCCGCTGAACTGCTACGGGTTGACCAAGAAAGTTGTATACGAGAACGAGGAATTCAACCTGCTGCAGGCGGCGCTCAACATCGAAGATGGTTTGGAAGACCTGCGCTACAATAATGTGGTGATCGCGACGGATGCCGACGTCGACGGTATGCACATTCGCTTGCTGTTGATTACGTTTTTCTTGCAGTTCTTCCCAGAGTTGGTGCAAGAAGGGCACCTGTACATTTTGCAGACTCCGCTGTTTCGCGTGCGGAACAAGCAAAAGACGTTCTACTGCTACGACGAGCGCGAGAAACAGTCGGCGATGGAATCACTCGGAGGCAAACCTGAAATCACGCGATTCAAGGGTTTGGGCGAAATTTCTCCGGGTGAATTCAAGATGTTTATCGGTTCCGATATTCGACTTGAGCCCGTCATGCTTGGCAAAGAGCAGATCGAACAGCTGCTTGAATTCTACATGGGTAAGAATACCCCCGAACGCCAGGAGTTCATCATGGACCACCTGAAAATTGAAAAAGACGACCCCGCGTATGTCGGATGAGTTGCTTCCCCCTTCGGACGAGTCGCTTGAATTGAGCGCTCCGGAATCCGTCGTGCCCGAGGGCGAGGTAGTCAAGCCCGTGGAGTCCCGAGTGCGCGGTATGTACCGAGAGTACTTCTTGGACTATGCGAGCTACGTCATCTTGGAACGTGCGGTTCCGGCCCTAGAGGACGGTCTGAAGCCGGTACAGCGCCGACTGATGCACGCCCTGTTTGAAATGGAGGACGGTCGCTTTCACAAAGTGGCCAACGTCATCGGCCAGACGATGAAGTACCACCCGCACGGCGATGCTTCGATTGGCGATGCACTCGTGCAGCTCGGTCAAAAAAACCTCTTGATCGATACCCAAGGAAACTGGGGTAACATTTACACTGGAGACAGTGCGGCGGCTCCCCGATACATCGAAGCGCGTCTGAGCAAATTCGCCCTCGATGTGGCTTTTTCGCCCAAAATCACGCAGTACCAGGCCAGCTACGACGGCCGCGGTAAGGAGCCGATTTTTTTGCCGGTTAAGTTTCCGCTGCTGCTCGCTCAAGGGGTTGAGGGTATTGCGGTGGGCTTGAGCACCAAGATCCTTCCGCACAACTTTAACGAGCTGATCGACGCCTCGATTGCCCACCTGCGCGGCCGTAGTTTTCAGATTTACCCTGACTTTCCCACCGGCGGAATTGCCGACGTCAGCGGCTACCAAGACGGGGAGCGAGGCGGACGCGTTCGGGTTCGTGCGAAGATTGAAGTTGAGGACAAGAAGACGCTGATTATCAGGGAAATTCCGTTTGGAACCACTACCGCCTCAGTGATCGAGTCCGTGATCAAAGCCAACGACAAAGGCAAGATCAAAATCAAAAAGATCGAGGACAATACGGCCGAGCACGTGGAGATTGTCATCCATCTGCTTCCGGGGGTTTCGCCCGACCAGATGGTTGACGCGCTCTACGCCTTCACGGCCTGCGAGTCATCGGTGAGCACCATGGCCTGCGTCATCATTGACGAGAAGCCCGTGTTCATGGGCGTGCGCGATATGCTGCGCCGCTCTACCGACACGACCGTGGCCGTGCTCAAAGCAGAGCTCGAGCTCAAGCTGCACGAGCTGAACGAACAATGGCACTTTGCCAGCCTAGAGAAGATCTTTATCGAACAGCGCATTTACCGCGACATCGAAGAGGCCGAAACCTGGGAGGCGGTCATGGAGAACATTCGTGTGGGGCTGGCTCCGCACACCAAGCACCTGCTGCGCGCGGTCACCGATGAGGACATCGTGCGGCTGACAGAGATTCGAATCAAGCGGATTTCGAAGTTCGACGCCAACAAGGCAGACGACCACCTTCGCGCGCTCGAAGGCCAGATTGCAGAGATCAAGCATCACCTTGATAATCTGATTGATTATGCCGTTGAGTTCTTTAAAAACTTGAAGAAGAAGTACGGGGCAGGACGCGAGCGAAAAACAGAACTTCGCGGCTTTGAGCAGGTTGTGGCGACCCAAGTGGCCATCGCCAACGCCAAGTTGTACGTCAACCGCGCCGAGGGCTTTGTCGGAACCGCATTGCGCAAAGACGAGTTCGTCGGAGACTGCGCCGACATCGACGACGTGGTGGTCATTCGCCGCGACGGAAGCATGCTCGTCACCAAGGTCGGCGACAAAAAGTTTGTCGGAACTGACATTGTGCACGTGTCCGTCTTCAAAAAGGGCGACGAGCGCACCATTTACAACGTCATTTATCGGGACGGAGCCCGCGGGGCATCGTTCGCCAAGCGCTTCCCGATTAGCGGGGTGACCCGCGACAAGGAGTATCCGATCACCCAAGGCACCAAGGGGTCTGAGGTGCTGTACTTGAGCGTCAACCCAAACGGCGAGGCCGAAGTGGTCACGGTGCACTTGCGCGCGATGCCGTCGCTGAAAAAGCTGCGCTTTGACTTTGACTTCACTGACCTCGCGGTGCGCGGCCGGGCGGCGAGGGGCAATACCGTGACCAAGAACACGGTCAAGCGAATTGAGCTCAAGACCGAAGGCGTGAGCACTTTGGCTGCGCGTGAAATTTGGTTTGACGAGACCGTGCTCAAGCTCAACGATCAAGGTCGCGGGCGCTCGCTGGGTCGGTTCCGCGGCGAAGACAAGCTGCTCGAAATCGACGCCAAAGGCAACTACCGCATCGTAACTCCGGATTTGCTGCTGCACTTCAATGAGGTACCGTTCTTTCTTGGGCGTTGGGAGCCCCTGCGCGCACTGTCGGCCGTGTACTTTGACGGAATCAAGGAACGCTTCATGGTCAAGCGCTTTGAACTGGAGCCCAAAGGAGACGGTTGGGAATGCTTCATCACCGAGCACGCAAAATCGGTCCTGCACCTGGTGACCGTGGCGGATCGGAGCACAGTTAATCTGCGGTTCCGCAAGGTCAAAGGCAAAGAGCGCGAAGACGAGACCGTAGTTCTGGAAGAGCTGATTGCCGTTAAGGGATGGAAGGCACTAGGCAATATGCTGCATGCGGGTCCCGTCCTTTCGGTGAGCCTGGTGACGGCTGAGCGCGACGAGCCCGAACAGCCTGAAGAGGAGGAAGTGGCGGTGCCCGTGGTATCTGCCGTTGAGGGCCTCGCACCGGGAACCACGGTGGAGTGGTCGGACCTCGCCCAAGCGCCCACGGTCGTCGAAGGCGCATCCGAACCCGACGTGGACTTCGGAACTGAAGACGACGGGCAGATTACCCTTAACTTTTAGTCATGAAACTACGTTTGAGCGTGATGGTCGGCTGTGCATTGGCCACCTTCACTACATGGGCCCAGCCCAGCAACGACAGCCTGAACATACAGCGGCTTGGTCATTATCCCGTGTCGCAGTGGGGTCCGCTGGCGGCCTCGCCGTTTTGCAGCGACATCTGGGGCTACTACGACTCAGCTACCCAGCGCGAGCTTGCTATCATTGGAAACCGCAACGGGACCCTAGTCGCCAATGTGACCAACCCGTTTCAAATCACGAACGTACTGTGGGTTCCTGGAGCCCCTTCGGTCTGGCGCGACATCAAGACTTGGGGCCACTACGCCTATGTGGTGCACGACGTACCCACGGCGACTAACTTGACGGACGGCCTGCTTATCATCGATCTAGATAGCATGGTATCCAAGAAGGTGCGGCTTCCGGTTCCGCTCAGCAGCGGAGGCGTCGATACGCTGCGCCGCGCCCACAACCTTTGGATCGATGAAGAGGGCAAGTTGTACGCTTTTGGCTCGAATGCGGGCGGTGGCGGAGCCGTCATCGTCGACGTCGCCACCGATCCCTGGAATCCTGTAGTAGTCGGAAACTATTCGACGCACTACCTGCACGACGGCTTTGCGCGCAACGATACGCTGTACGGCGCAGCACTCTGGGAAGACATTCAGGTGATTGGCGTAGCGCTCCCCAGCCAGCCCGTCACCTTTGCAAGCTTTGACTCGCCCGACCACTTTGCACACAACTGCTGGCTTTCAGACGACGGCAACACGCTCTACACTACCGACGAGGTGGCCAATGGCTACGTCGCCGCCTACAACGTTAACGACCTCAGCAACGTCGACGAGCTCTTTCGCCACAAGGTGCAGCCGGGTACCGGCTTGATTCCGCACAATGCCCACGTCGACGGTGACCACTTAGTCACCTCGTACTACACGTTTGGCTGCCACGTGCTCGACGTGGAATTCCCAGAATTGCCAGTGCTGGCTGCCTACTACGACACTTCGCCGCAGTACAGCGGAACCGGCTACAACGGAGCCTGGGGCGCCTACCCCTACCTGCCGAGCGGACGCATTCTGGTCAGCGACATCGAGACTGGCCTCTGGGTGCTCGATCCCGAATACCCTTCGGTGAGCCGCGCCGAAATACAACTCCTGATTCGCTTTGGAGGTGTTGTCGGAACCGCCATGTTTGACACGAATTCCGCGATGATGTACGGAGTGGAGTACGTCTACTGGCACAACCAAGGCGACACCTTGTGGCCCGACGCTTCCGGCAAGATCACCATCGCACAGACGGGCAGCATTCAGGATTCGCTGGTGTGGCCCTCGACGGTGAGCCCCGTGTACATCACTACGGATTCGCGCAGCTACAATCTGGGCAGCGGAATCTTTGTGCGCGACACCCTCTACGCGGACGTGTACTGGTCTATTCCAGAGGCCGAAGCCCTCTGGAACGTCAGCCAGTCGGCGCGCGGATGGATGCTCACCGCGCCTACTGAAGCCACGCGTACGTGGACACTTCTTGGCCTGGACGGACGCAGCCTTTCGAGCGGTATGCTGCACGACCGCCATCTGGATTTGCCGTACCCTTCTGCATCAGGACTGTACGTGCTCGAAACCACCGACGCCCAGGGGCGTCGGTGGACCCAAAAGCTCCTGAAGCCCTAGAAGTTGGGCTTGAGAATGTAGCGGCTGTAGAAGTCATCAATGGCCAAAATGGCCTCCTCGGCAGTGTCCACGAGCTTAAACAGCTTCGTGTCGTCAGGGCTGATGAGGCCATTGCCTTTGAGGGTGGTTTCGATCCAGTCGACGAGTCCACCCCAGTAGTCGCGGCCCACGAGTACGACCGGGAACCGGCCAATTTTCTTAGTTTGGATGAGCGTGATGGCTTCGAACACCTCGTCGAGGGTTCCGAATCCGCCGGGCATGACCACAAAACCTTGTGAGTACTTGACAAACATGACCTTGCGCACAAAGAAGTAGTCAAAGTCTACGCTCTTGTCGAGGTCGATGAAGTCGTTCGGCTTCTGCTCGTGCGGAAGCTCAATGTTCAGTCCCACCGACGGGGCACCGACGGCTTTGGCGCCGCGGTTGGCGGCTTCCATGATGCCGGGGCCGCCGCCGCTGATGATTCCGTAGCCTTTGGCGCCGAGTCCTTCGGCAATGTCTTGGGCCGTCTGGTACCAGGCGTGGTCTTCGGGGAGCCGGGCCGAACCAAAGATGCTCACGCACGGCCCGATCCGCGACAGGCGCTCGTAGCCTTGGACGAACTCGCCCATGATTTTAAAAATGGCCCAGGAGTCGTTGGTGCGAACTTCGTTCCAGGACTTGTGCTTGAAGGCCGTTTTGATCGGCCGTGATCCGTTGGTCGCCATAGGTTTAACGCTTTAAACGGTTAATGTATTCCGCAAGGTAGCGGCCGGTGATGCTATCGGGGCTGGCTGCGACCTCGCTTGGGGTTCCGGTGGCCACAATGAGGCCGCCGCCGGCTCCGCCGTCGGGACCGAGGTCGACAATGTGGTCGGCCTGGTGAATGACGTCGAGGTTGTGCTCGATGACGAGCACGGTGTTGCCTTGGTCGACCAGTCGGTGCAGGCCGTCCATGAGCACCTTGACGTCGTCAAAGTGAAGACCCGTGGTGGGTTCATCGAGCAGGTACAGCGTCTGGCCCGTGGATCGCTTGCTTAGCTCGGTGGCCAGCTTGATGCGCTGGGCTTCGCCTCCGCTCAAGGTCGTCGCGGACTGACCCAAGGTGATGTACCCGAGGCCGATGCTGTTCAGGGTGAGCAGGACGCGGTAAATGCGCGGAACCGCCTCAAAGAACTTCATCGCCTCTTCGATGCTCATGTTGAGCACGTCGCTGATGCTGTGGCCCTTGTAGCGCACCTCGAGGGTTTCGCGGTTGAACCGGCGCCCTTGGCAGGTTTCGCACGGAACGTGCACGTCGGGCAAGAAGTTCATCTCGATGACGCGCATTCCTCCGCCCTCGCAGGTTTCGCAGCGCCCGCCCTTGACGTTGAATGAGAAGCGCCCTGGGGCGTATCCACGGATTTTCGCTTCGGGCAACTCGCTGAACAGCTTGCGGATTTCGTTGAAGACTCCGGTGTAGGTGCTCGGATTCGAGCGCGGATTGCGCCCAATCGGACTTTGGTCGACCGCAATGATTTTGTCGAGGTGCTCGAGGCCCTCGAGCTTTTCGAACGGCTCGGGCTTGTCGAGCAAGCCCTGAAGCGGGCCTGCGATGGCGGGATGCAGGGTTTTGTTGATGAGCGTCGATTTTCCAGAACCCGATACGCCTGTGACCACCACGAGTTTGCCGAGCGGAACTTCGAGGTCAACACCCTGAAGGTTGCGGCCGGTAGCGCCGATCAGGCGCATTGACTTCCCGCTCCCGGTGCGCGGTTCGCGCGGTTCCGACACGAGTAGCTCGCCGCGCAAGTACTTGGCCGTCAAGCTGTCTGAGGCAATGAGTTCGGCGTAGGTGCCTTCGGCGACGACGCGTCCGCCGTGGATTCCGGCGCGTGGCCCCATGTCGACGATGTGGTCGGCGTGGCGCATGAGCTCTTCGTCGTGCTCCACGACCACTACGCTGTTTCCGAGGTCGCGCAGGCGTTCGAGGCTACGAATCAGGCGGTCGTTGTCGCGCGGATGAAGTCCAATCGACGGCTCATCGAGGATGTACAGCACATTCACGAGCTGCGAGCCAATTTGGGTTGCCAAGCGGATGCGCTGGGCTTCACCGCCACTCAACGTGCGCGCGGATCGGCTCAGCGACAAGTAGCTGAGGCCGACGTCGTTCAAAAATCCGACGCGCGTGCTCAGTTCTTTGAGAATTTCGCCACCAATGCGCTGCTGGGCAGGGGGGAGGCTTTGGTGCACGCCTTCGAGCCACGCGGCAAGTTCGTACAAGGGCATTCCGGCGACTTCGGCAATCGACTTGCCAGAAATTCGAAACATCAAGGATTCCGGCTTGAGGCGTCCGCCTTCGCAGTGGCTGCAGATTCCGTCGTCCAAATATTCGTCAGCCCAGCGCTGCACGCTTTTGCTGCCTTCGCGCCCCTGAGCCTCGATGAACGGTTTGAGTCCCTCGTACTTGATACTGATTTTGCGCGAAATCCCGGCGGCCTTTTGGGTGTGAGTAAAGTCCTCGTTGCAGCCGTGTATGATGGCGTTGCGGCCCTCTTCGGGAATGTCCTTCCAGGGAGTCTCAAGGGTATAGCCGTACCGCCACCCGATGTGCTCGAGCTGCTGAAAGATCCAAGACGCTTTGTACGTACCCAGCGGAGCCAAAGCACCGTCCCTCAAGCTGAGGCGCGGGTTGAGCACTACTTTACTGAGCGAAAGCTCGCGTACGCTTCCGAGGCCGTCGCAGTGCGGGCAGGCCCCTTTGGGCGAGTTGAAGCTGAAGCTGTTGGGCTCGGGTTCGGGGTACGAAAGCCCCGTGGTGGGGCACATGAGGTTGCGGCTGAAGTGCTTCTGGTCTTGGGTGTCCCAGTTGACTACGGTGATGCTTCCGTGGCCGAGGCGCATCGCGGTGGCGATGCTGCGCTTGAGGCGTTCGGCTTCGTCGACACCCGGACTCAGTCGGTCGACGACTACGTCGATGTCGTGCGTCTTGTAGCGGTCGAGCTTGAGACCGCGGTCGATGTTGATCCACTCGCCGTTGACTCGGGCCTTGAGGTAGCCCTGCTTCGCGAGGCCTTCAAAGAGTTCGCGGTAGTGGCCTTTGCGCGCCCTGACGACCGGAGCCAAAAGTGCAATGCGCTGTCCGTCAAAGTCATGAACGACACGTTCAAGGATGGCGTCGTCGGTGTAGCTGACCATTTCTTCGCCGGTAGCTAGCGAGTAGGCGGTCGCCGTGCGGGCGTAGAGCAGGCGCAGAAAGTCGTAGACTTCGGTGACGGTTCCGACGGTAGAGCGAGGGTTGCGGTTCGTCGTCTTTTGCTCGATCGCTACAACCGGCGAGAGGCCCTCGATGCGGTCGACGTCGGGGCGCTCCATGGTGCCCAAAAACTGCCGGGCATAGCTACTGAACGTCTCCATGTAGCGGCGCTGGCCCTCGGCAAACAGCGTGTCAAAGGCGAGCGACGACTTGCCACTTCCGCTGAGTCCGGTCACGACCACGAGTTTTCGGCGCGGAAGTTCCACGTCGATATTTTTGAGGTTGTGGGCCCGTGCCCCCAGGATTCGAAGCTTCATACTCTATGGTTAACGCTTCAGCGGAAGCTCCAGTTCAACCGACATTGAGTCGGGATTGTCAAAAAATGATTCGCGGAGCCATGGGTTCCAGCGTTTGAGTTCGCGGTAGCTCACACCCTCTCGCTGCGCCCATCGCCCCCAGTGGGCTACGCTGCTGTCCAAGGTCATGTGGCGCCCTGGTTCTTCGCGCCACAGTTCTTCGGCGCGGACGTGGTATCCGTAGTGTTCAGGGTGCTCGAGCAGCAGTTTGAGGGCGGCAATGCGAAAGGCGTAGCGCCCCGTTTCTTCGTTCCACGTCATTCGGAAGTAGTTGCGCTCGCCCTGGCGCTCCATTTGGCGGAGCACGCCCGTGAGGCCCATGTTGTAGGCGGCTGCGGCCAAAAACCACGACCCCGTCTTGGCGTAGGCGTTCTTTAGGTAGCGCGCGGCGGCTCGAGTGGCCTTCTCAGCGTGATAGCGTTCGTCGATTTGGGCGTCGACGCGGAGCCCGTGTTCACGGGCGGTCGCCGGCATGAACTGCCAAAAACCCGCCGCCCCCGACGACGAAAAGGCCGTGGGTTGAAAGCCGCTTTCGGCCGCGAGCAGGTAGATGAACTCTTCGGGAACCCCTTCCTCGCGCAGCCATCCGCGCACGCGGGCCTCCCAGCGCGGGCGGCGCTGCAGCATGAGCAGGGTGTTGGAATGCCAGTAGGTGTTGGCATGCAGCTCTCGGCTAAGGGCTTCAGAGATGTCGGGGTCGTTCACCGGAATCGATTCGCCAAATACTTCAAGTTTTTGGGGTAGGGGCACCACGACGGTTTCGTTGGTCGTGGCGATGCGACCAATGGCCTCCATGAAGGCATCGCTGCGGCTACCGAGAAGCAGGCCTCCCGCAAAGATGACCAGAGCCAGAAGCCAGTTGCGATGAATTTTATTCACCACGTGAAGGGGCTTTGAAACGTTTGAAGCGCTTGACCAACCTGGTCTTTGGCGCTCACGGTGAAGGGCTCGGGTGAATTCCAGATTCCGCCCCAGTCAATGCCCAAGTCGGCGTCGGCGTAGCTGATGCAGCCCTCGGCCTCAGGCGCGTAGTAGTCGGTGCAGAGGTACTGAAAGACGGTGTCGTCCTCGAGCGTCAAGAATCCGTGGGCAAAACCGGGCGGAATGTACAGGCGGTGCTTGGTCACCGTATCGAGTACCAGCCCAAAGTGCTGGCCGTAGGTCGGCGAACCGACGCGAATGTCGACCGCCACGTCGTAGACGGATCCGCGCACCACTGAAACCAGTTTGCCCTGCGCACGGGGCGGAACCTGAAAGTGCAGCCCGCGCAGCACGCCGCGCTTGCTCATGCTCTCGTTGTGCTGCACGAATTCAGGCACGTCGGCGGGCAAGACGTCGCGGCGCAGCGACTCAAAGAAGTAGCCGCGCTCGTCGCCGAACACACGGGGTTGCATGAGGATGAGGCCTGGAATCGGGGTTTCGAGCAGCGTCATGGTCGGGTAAAGGCGTCAGAGGTGAGTTGTATGAGGTCGCGGTAGGCCTGGGGGTTTCCGGCGGCGATGCTGCCGCAGCGAACGAGGTCGTAGTCGTCCAATTCCGTGCCGAAAAAGTCGGTAGCGATTCCACCGGACTCGCGCACCAAAAGGATTCCTGCGGCGACGTCCCAGGGGGCTAGCCCGTGCTCAAAAAACGCTTGAAAGCGTCCGTCGGCAACCCAAGCGAGGTCGGTTGCGGCTGAGCCGAATCGACGCACGCCGCGCGATCCGCGGAAGCAGGCCTGCAGGGCCTCGAGGTACTGCGGCATCTGCGAAAATTCGTGGTAGGGGAATCCCGTGGCGACCAAGCCATCGCACAGTGGGGCACCGTGGCGCACGTCGAGGGCTCGGGTGTCGCAAAAGGCTCCGCGGTCGCGCTCGGCAGTAAACATGCGCCCCTGGCCGAGCTCATAGACGGCGGCCCAGACAAGGTCGCGGTCCTGCATCAGCGCCACAGACACGGCATAAGGAGGCAGGTCGTGTATGAAGTTGGTCGTGCCGTCGAGCGGGTCGATGATCCAGTTGAACCCGCCGTCGATCCAGGATTCGCCGCCCTCTTCGCCGAGTACTCCGCTGCCGGGAAGCAGCGAGGTAAGGCGCTCGATAAGCATCTGCTCTGCCTGCTGGTCGACGTAGCTCACGAGTGAGTTGAGTGCCTTGGTCTCCACGTGGTTGGCGTTGAATTCGCGGCGTTCGCTGCGGATCCAGTCGCCCACGGCGCGCACGGCTTCGGTGAACCCTAACGTGTTCATACGGCCGAGGTTTGGGCGGGATCCGCAGCCGGCCGAGTGGCCACCGTGTCGCGCGGAGTGAGTTCGGTGAGTTCGACCCAGGCGCGGGTTCCGGCCAGCAACGCATCGTAGTCGGCCTCAACCCGCACGTAGTTGTCGGTGTAGCCCAGCATGCGGCCGTCGCGCTCGGAATGCTCCCAAACCACGCGACGCAACGTGCCCAGGTGGCGCTCGTAAAATTCGCGCTGTTTGATGGCGCTCAAGAGGCGCAGGCGGCGGTTGCGCGCCTTTCGTTCGGTCTGCTGTACGACGCCTTCGAGGTGAATGGCCTCGGTTCCGGGTCGTTCTGAGTACGTGAATACGTGCAGGTAGGCGATGGGAAGCGCCTCCAAAAACCGGTAGGTGTCGAGAAAGTGGTCCTCGGTTTCGCCCGGAAAGCCGACGATCACGTCCACCCCAATGGCGGCGTCGGGCATGCGATCGATGATGCGGGCCACGCGCTCGGCGTAGAGTTCGCGGCGGTATCGGCGCTTCATCCAGCCCAGCACCTCGTTGTTGCCGCTCTGCAGCGGAATGTGAAAGTGCGGAACCCAGCGCGCGCTCTGCGCCGTAAAGTCGATGATTTCGTCGCGAAGCAGGTTGGGTTCGATGCTCGAAATCCGCAGTCGGTCCAGCCCGTCGACCTGGTCAAGGGCCTGAACCAGTTCTAAAAACGTGTGATCATGGCGCTTGCTGCCGTGCTCGCCCTTGCCGTAGTCGCCGACGTTGACGCCCGTAAGCACCACCTCGAGCACGCCTTGGGCGGCCAGTTCGCGGGCCTGCGTCACCACTTGGTCGAGTGGGGCGGAACGGCTTACGCCGCGGGCCATCGGAATCGTGCAGTACGTGCAGACGTAGTCGCACCCGTCCTGAACCTTCAAGAAGGCGCGGGTGCGGTCGCCCATGCTGTAGGCGGCGTGGTACTGGTCGACGTCGTGGATTTCGCACGCGTGAACTTCAGCCTCGGGCCGCTTGCGCAGGTCGCTCAAAAACTGGCGCAGAAAGGGTTTTTCTTTGGCCCCAAGCACGAGGTCAACCCCTTCCATGGCGGCGATTTCACTCGGGCGAAGCTGGGCGTAGCATCCGGTAATCACGACAAAGCACTCGGGGTTGGCGCGGAGCGCTTGGCGCACGAGTCCGCGCGTCTCCTTATCCGCTTCTTGGGTTACCGAACAGGTATTGATGACGGCCACATCGGCCGCCTCGCCAAAGTCGGTGCGCACAAAGCCCGCCGCGTACAGATCGCGCGCCAGTGTGCTGGTTTCGGCAAAATTGAGCTTGCACCCAAGGGTGTGAAACGACGCGCGAAGTCCGGTGGGAAGCATCCTGCGAAAATAGCGAATTTTCGCGGCTATCTTTGGCCCGAAATGCTTCGTTTTGCTTGGAATTCTGCGCGCCTAGGGCGCCTGCTTGCCGCTGGCGCAGTGGCCTTCCTCGCCCTGCAGTGCCAGTCCGAAAAAAGCAGTTCTGAGGGCTTGCTCTTTCGCTACAACGAGGCAAGTGGAATTTCGTCGCTCGACCCCGCATTTGCCCGCGATCAGGCCCACAACTGGGTGATCCGGCAGCTCTACACCACCTTGTTTGAGACCGACTCGACGGGCCAGCTTCGCGGGCTACTCGCCGAGGCTTGGGGCAGCGCGCCCGGCGGCCTTCGTGGCGGAATCCGCATCCGCACCGACTTTACCACCCACGACGACCCCTGCTTCGAAGGGCAAGAGCATCACCTCGACGCCCACGACGTCGCCGCAAGCCTTCAGCGCCTCAAAAGCTCGGCAACGGCCTCACCCGGAGCATGGCTGCTCGAAACCCTCGATTCGGTGTGGGCCGCGACGCCCGATTCGCTCGTCTTCGCCCTGAAGACGCCAGATCCGGCGCTGTGGAGCAAATTGAGCGTGCCCTACACGGCGGTGGTTCCGCGCCAGGCGATCGCCCGCTACGGAGCGGAACTCAGCGAGCACCCCGTAGGGTCCGGGCCATTTCAGTTCAAAGCTTGGCAGCGCGGCCAAAAACTGGTCCTAAGACGCCACCCTAACTACGCCGAGCGCGACGCCGAGGGGCAGCAACTGCCCTACCTCGAGGCTGTGAGCATCACGTTTACGCCCGACCGCCAATCTGCCTTTATGGCCTTTGTGCAGGGTGAACTGGACTTTTTGACGGGCATTGATCCCAGCTACAAGGACCAGTGGCTCGACTCCGACGGCAGCCTTAAGGCCCAGTGGCGCAATCAATTCACCCAGCGCACGGCGCCCTTTCTCAACACGGAATTCTTGGTAGTGCGCTACGGTCCCAGCAACCCGAGCTACCTCGCCGACGTGCGGGTTCGGCGGGCCCTGAACTGGGCGGTGGACCGCGACGGAATCATTCGCTACCTCAAAAACGGCTTGGGTGTTCCGGCTCACGGCGGAATCCTACCTGCCGGCATGCCCGGCTACCGCCCCGCCGAAGATTGGGCCACGCCGTGGAGCTACCGACCTGATTCCGCCCGAATACTGCTCACTGCAGCGGGGTTGCTGACTGCCGACGGTCGCCCCAAGCCCGGAACCCCAGCGCTCGTTCTGAGCACCACCGCCTCGTACCGGGATGTGGCGGAATTTCTTCAAAGTTCCTGGACCCAACTCGGCCTGCCGGTCGAAGTCCAGGTGTTGACGTCGGCCACCTTTCGCGAAGACAAGTCCCAGGGTCGCCTCGGCCTGTACCGGGCGAGCTGGATTGCCGACTACCCCGACCCGAGCAACTACCTCATGCTCTACGGCGAATCGGGCGGCCCCAACGTTAGCGGATTCAGCGGGTTAAACGGTTACAACGCGTTTCGCACGGAATCCAATCCCATCCAACGCATTCAGCAGGCCGCCCAGCTCGACACGGAACTTCACCGCCAAGCCGCCCTTATTCCGCTCTTTTACGACGTCAGCCTCAGGGCGTGGCCCAGGGAATGGATTGGTCCGCCACCGCACCCCATGAATGAATTGGACTTGCGGAGGGTCCGCAAAGCCAGCAACTAGCAGCTAGCAACTAATTGCCCGAAATGGCCACCCGCACGGGGTTGTGGTCGCTCCACGTTTGCTTGACGACGCGGTGCTCGAGGGCGGTCCAGGGTCCGCTGGTCCACACCCAATCGATGCGCAGGGGTACGAGGCGAAGTCCGCGGTAGGTGCTTCCCCAACCGGCTCCGCACTGAATGAAGCTGTCGCGACCAAGGCCACGCAGGCGGCGGTGCGTAGCTGACGTAGGGCCGTCGTTGAAGTCGCCCAAAACCACCACGGGTCGCGGGCTCTCTGCCCACCAGGCGGCAAGGGCCTCGGCCTGAACCGAACGCGGTTCGGCGCGGCGCACCATGCGGCGCAAAAGCAATTTGGCGCTTTGCCACCATCCGGCTTTGGCCTGCTCGGACTGGGCTTCGCGCAGGTCCACGTCGGTGCTGACCAGGTGGACGTTGGCCACGCGCAGCGTGTCGCCCTCGGGCAGCAGCACATCGGCCCATATGAACCCAATGCGTCCGGAATCCCCCGGAAATTCCACTTGATCCCACTGCACGATGGGGTAGCGGCTGTACAGGGCAAGATCAAAGGCCGCCACGCGGTAGGGTAGCGCGGCGCGAAGCGAGGCTTCGGCCGCGGTTCCGCCCCGAACGTCCTGAAGGGCGAGGATTTCGGCGTCCAGGTCAAGCGCGAACTGCGCCATTTCGGCCACGGTCGCCGAATCTTCGGTCCAGGTGCGGTTGCGCCAGTGGTGCACGTTCCACGACGCCACCGAATGATGCGGCCCCAGCGAATGCGAGGGAGGGGTGCGCACCTGCATCCAGCTGCCCATCGGAGTCCAGAAGAGGGCGAGCAAGGTTCCGCCCAAAAGGGCCGAAGGGTGAAGGTGGGCGGTGGCCATCAGGCTCCAAAGCACGTGGTACAGCACCAAATAGGGCAGCAGCAGGCTGAGCGGAGCAAGCAGCGCGACGTCCGTGGCCATACCCATCCAGGCCAGCCCCGTAACAGGAAGGGCGAGCAGCTGCGGAATCCACCACCACCGGCGGCCCCACTTACTTCGTTTGGCTGTGGCGAGCAAGGACTTTGCGTTCGTGAGCGGTGAGTGAATCGTAGCCTTTGGCCGAAATTTTGTCGAGCAGCTGGTCAAGGCTGGGCTCGTTCGGGCGCACTATGCTAAGCGGGCTTTGGGGCTTTGTGGACGTGGTGCGGAACCGCTTCGCGGTCACATTCGACCACGACCAGTCGAGCAAATGGGGTCGGCTTGCGAGGAACCAACCGGCGGCGGCTCCGGCCAAATGCGCTGCCCTCGCGGTCGTGTCGGGCGAGAAGAGTCCAATGACGTCCATGCCCAGCAGAATGGCCAGTACGATCCACAGCTTGAGTTCTAGGATAAAAAAGAGGCGGACCTTAAAGTCGGGCATGCGCACGGCCGCGGCGGTGAACACGGCATAGACTCCGGCAGAGGCGCCCACGACCACGGCGGGACGCCAGATTCCGGCGAACCAGGCTCCGAGGGCACCCACCACGACGCCCACCACAAAGAGGCGAAGGATGCGCGGCGCAGGCCACAGCGTCTCGAGCAGCGAGGCGGTGAAGTAGAGCGTCAGCGCGTTGAACACAAGGTGGAGCAGGCCGTAGTGCAGTGCGCCGTAGGTCAATAGAGTCCAGGGCTGGGTGAGGGGCTGGATTCCGCCGGTGTGAAGGGCAAAAAAGCGAAGCATTCCGTGCTCGGCGGGCCAGCCGAGGGCCCATCCGGCGAGTTCAAATCCGGTCTGAACCAAAAAGACGAGCACCAACCCCGCGATGAGGCGGTGAATGGGGCTCTGCTGGATCCACAGGCGAATTTGGTCGGCGGGGCGCACGGGCGGAATAGTTTAGAATCGAGTTCCGCTGGACTGCCAGCGTTTGATGAGAAGGAACCCAAAAATCATTCCGCCGACGTGGGCAAAGTGGGCAATGCTGGATCCTGAATTGGCGACTCCGTTGAAGAGTTCGAAAAGGCCGTAGATCGCCACAAAGTACTTGGCCTTGATCGGCAAGAGAAAGTAGAGGTAGATCTGCTGGTTGGGGTACATCATGCCAAATCCGAGGAGCAGTCCAAATACGGCGCCGGAGGCTCCGACCGTCGGCGTCATCGCCAGCGACTGCATAAAGTATAGGGCTTCGCCACTGCCCGTTGCGGCGTGCAGGTTAAAGGCCTGAACGTATTCCCAGTAGTTGACTCCGAGGTGCAGGGCGGCCGCGCCAAATCCGGTCACAAAGTAGTAGAGCAGAAAGCGTTGGCTTCCCCAGCGGTTCTCGAGCGGAGTTCCAAACATCCACAGCGCGAACATGTTGCCGAGGATGTGCCCGAGCCCGCCCGTATCGTGCAAAAAGAGGTGGGTGACGAGCTGAAAGGGCTTGAACAGGTCGCTGGTGGGCAAGTAGAGCCCGAAACGTCCAATCACATCGATTCCCATTCGCCCAAAGACGATGGTGGCAAAAAATGCGAGTCCGTTAATAATCAGCAGGTTTTTAACAACCGGCGGAAGAAAGCTGAAGCCAGAGGGGCGGTAGTACATAGTTTAAAAGAATCGGGCAAGTTCGTCGGCATTGAGCAAGCGGGCGGTGGGACGACCAAGGTCGTCGGTCCAGGGGTCGCTGCACGCAAAAAGTCGGTCCATGACGTCTTGGACGTCAGGTTGCCGCCTCGGATGGGCGCTGAGCCACTGACTGATCCAGGTGCGCAGTTCGCTATCGTCTTCGGAGTCAATCCGTGAGAGTCCCTCGAGCCAGTCGATGGCAGCTTCGGGGGCACAGAATCCGGGTCCAGCGGTCCACGTCCATTCGGAATCGCAGACTTCCCAAGCAAAGCCCCAAATTGCGAGTCGGTCGGTCCAGATGTCTGCAAATCCGGGCGGAGGGGTCCATTCGAGCGGAAAAAGCCAGTTTTGACCGTTGCGCGGGCTGCCGTCGGTCCAGCGCTCAAGGTCGATTCGGCGCTGGGCGCGCTCAAGGTGCACCACTACAAGCTGTTCGGCCATAGGTACCACGGCGTACATGCCGGCCACATTGAGGGCGCGTCCGGTCGTGCTTGGTCGCTCGACAGTGTACTCGTGCGACTCGTCGTTCCAGCCGTGGCTCGGGAGTTCTAGTTCGCGCTGTATTCCGCGTTCCGCCTCGGTGGGCGGCGCGAAAAAGTCCAAGTTCGCCCGGATTCCGGAGCTGCTGGGGCGCGAAGGTTCCGCGGCAAAGGGGTTGAAGTTCGTATTGACGTAGACCCCGGGGGCGTCGGGCTTGCTGCGTGTGCTCCAGTCAATGTGCTCGCCCACAGGTACCTCAAAGTCAAGGGTGGGTGCAATCTGGTGGATTCCCAGGGCGCGGCGCACGGCGCTGCGCACCATGGCGTAGACTCCGCGTTCATCGTCGAACTTGATTTCAGTCTTGGCGGGGTGCACGTTGACGTCGATGCGCTCGGGGTCGAGTTCGAGAAATAGGACGTAGGCCGGGTGCTGGTCGCCAGCAATCAAGCCCTCAAAAGCCTCGAGTACGGCGCGGTGGATGTAGGGGCTGCGCACCGTGCGGCGGTTCACAAACAGGTACTGGTCGCCGCGGGTTTTGCGCGCTGCTTCGGGCCGAAGTACGAATCCATGCACGACCACTAAGTCGGTGGGTTCTTCGACCGGGACCAACTGCTCGTTGCTCCGCCGTCCGAGCACTGCGGTCGCACGCTGCCGTACGTTTCCGGGCTCGAGGACGCGTTCGTCGCTGCCGTTGTGCTTGAGAATCATGCGTACTTCGGGGTGGGCGAGGGCCAATGCATCAAACGTTTCAAGCACGTGGCGGAACTCAACTGTGTCGGACTTCAAAAACTGGCGTCGGGCAGGGACGTTAAAAAAAAGGTTGTCCAGCGTCACGGTAGTCCCGATAGGGCCGGGACTAGGACTGCTGCCCTCGTGGTTGCCGCCCGAACAGCGAAGTTCAATGCCCAACTCATAGTCGGCGGTTCGGGAGCGAAGCTTGAGCTGTCCCACGGCGGCCATCGACGCGAGGGCTTCTCCGCGAAACCCCATGGTGGTCAGGGCGAAAAGGTCGTCTGGCTCTCGGAGCTTTGACGTCGCATGGCGAACTAAAGCCAACGGCAAATCCTCAGGATCAATCCCGTGACCGTTGTCGCGTACCTGAATGCGGGTCCGTCCAGCTTGGCTTAGCGTAACTTCAATTTCGGTAGCGCCTGCATCCAATGCGTTCTCAACGAGTTCTTTAACTACAGAGGAGGGCCGCTGTACGACTTCGCCAGCGGCCACGAGGTTGGCCACCGATTCCGGCAGTTCGCGAATCGGAGCTCGGTTCATCGGAGCAATAAAGTGGCGAGTACGAGCAGTCCAATGGCGATGCCTGCCATTCGCATAAATTGACCACGACCTGCTGAAGATGTTGTGCGCTTAGCAGACCATGCTTGGTGCAAGCGCTCTTTTCGGGCCTCCACACTTTGAGGCGCATCTGAGCCGAGTTGAGCGAGACGCTCTTTGCGCTCGTCGTAGTACCGGTGCTGCAGTTGAAATCCGCGCGGAGTCCGCTGGTTTTTAAACAGTGAAAAAAACGCCATAGTCCCCCAAAGGTACCGCGATTTTTTGGCCTACTTTGGGGTGATGTTTGGACTCCGACGTATTTGGATCGCGCTACTATGCAGCGCATTGACGCACAGCGCAGTGCATGCGCAAAACCTCGACGAGCAACTCGGCCAGCTGATCATGGTCGCGGGCTACAGCAACAAAGGCTATGCAGAAATTGACCGCCTCGAGGCCATGGTTCGCCGCGGCGAAGTGGGCGGAATCATTTGGATGCAGGGCGGCCCCGAACGCCAAAGGGCGGCCATACAGCGCCTGCAAACACTTGCGCTGAAGAAGATTCCGTTGATGATGGCCCAAGACGCCGAATGGGGCGCCGCCATGCGACTAGACAGTTTACCGCGCCTGCCGTGGCCGCTGACCTTGGGGGCCACAGGCGACACAGGGCTCGCGCGCCGATACGGCCGCGCTCTGGCCACTGAATCGCGCATTCTCGGCATCCACGTCAATTTTTCGCCCGTCATCGACGTCAACACCAACCCGCGCAACCCCATCATCGGCCAGCGCGCGCTGGGGAGCGATCCGCACCGCGTCGCCCTGCTCGCCAAGGCACAAATTCGCGGAATGGAGCAGGCCGGAGTCATGGCCTGCGTCAAGCACTTCCCCGGCCACGGCGACACCGAATCCGACAGCCACCACACGCTGCCCACGGTGGGACGTCCGCTCCGCGAGCTCCGTCGCCTCGATCTGGCTCCGTTTGCAGCGACGTTTGATGCGGGTGTCGGCTCGGTCATGGTGGCGCACGTAAACGTTCCGGCGCTTGACGCCAGCGGAACCCCGGCCTCGCTCAGCAAGGCCGTGGTGACCCACTGGATGCGCGACAGCCTGAAGTACGACGGACTCAGCTTCACCGACGCCCTCAATATGAAGGGGGTGGCGCAAGATCTTGCCCCTGGTGAACTCGAAGTCCGGGCCTTTGAAGCGGGCCACGACGTGCTGCTTTTTGTGGGTAATCCCCGGGCCGCCATCAACGCCCTCAAAGCCGCGGTGCGCAGCGGGCGCATTGATTCGGCAGAAGTCCACCGCCGCTACCTGCGCATCATCGACGCGAAAATCCGTTGGAACTGTGCCGCGCCGCTTCCGCCCGCCAACTACGAAGCCCAAAAAGCCGAATGGGACGCCCTGCGCCGCGAAATCTACGCCCAGGCGTTCACCGCCGTGAAACCGGCTCCCGCCTGCGACGCGGTGGAATTTGTGGGGGATGGCACGCCGCCGGCAGGGCTCCGCGCCGCGAACGCCGCAGACCAGCGCGTGGTACTAATTTTTGGACCGTCGACGTCAACTGCCTGGAAGAAGGGCGCGTGGACCGAAGAAATGAAGGCCGCCCTCGCCAAGCACCGTGCGGCGGGTCGTACGGTTTCGGTGGTGCACCTTGGCAACCCCTACGGCCTGCGCGGGCAGCCCGTTGAAGATCTTGAGGGCCTTTGGGTGGGCTACGAAAACACCCCTGAAACGCGCGAACTCGCAGTTCGAGTGGCCAAGGGCCAGCAGGCGGCTCCGGGAAGCCTTCCGGTAAGCGGGATTCCGGCGCCCAAGTTTTGGTCGAACGCCAGCCCTGAGCAGGCTGGATTCGCCCCAGACCTCGACGCCCAAATTGCGGCGGTGGTGAAGCGCGGGCTTGACGCCAAGGCCTATCCCGGCTGCCAGGTGTTCGTCGCCCGCCACGGCGCGCTGGTCCACAATAAAGCGTACGGGACCGTAGACGGTTCGACCCCTGCAACCCCCGAGACCTGGTACGACGTGGCCTCGGTGACCAAAATCCTCGCGAGTGTTCCGCTGTTACTGCGTGCCGAGAGCGAAGTACCCAAGGGCTTTACGTCGCGCCGCATGGACGAACTGCTACCTGAACTCAAAGGTTCCACCATCGGACGCGCCACCGCCGCCGACGTCCTCGCGCACCAGTCGGGGCTGCCGGCGTGGATTCCGTTTTACAAGCCCATGCTGCGCCAAGACGGAGGCTTCGACCACCGCTACTTGCGCACCGTGCGCGACACGGTGTACCGACTGCCTGTGGCGCCCGGAATCTGGGCCGCCGAGTGGATGCACGACACGCTGATTGCGCGGATTGCGCGGGCACCCCTTGGTTCGAAGTCCTACCTGTACAGCGACCTGGGGTACTACCTCTTTCAGCGCTACCTCGAGCGCCGCGACGGGCGTAGCATTGAACGCCAGCTCGAAGACGACTGGTACGCTCCGCTGGGTGCCGCGCTCGCCTACAACCCCGCGGGCGCGATGCAGATTGCCCCCACCGAGAACGACCGCAGCTTTCGTCGCCAGCAGCTTCGCGGAACCGTGCACGACCAAGGAGCCGCCCTGCTCGGCGGAGTCGCCGGCCACGCCGGAATCTTTGGCACCGCCGAGGGAGTGGCGCGCATGATGCAGCTTTTTCTCAACGAGGGCCAGGCCAACGGGTTAAACTTCGCCAACAAGGCAGCTATTCAGCGCTTTACCGCCTGCCATGCCTGCGACCAGGGCAACCGCCGCGGACTCGGTTTTGACAAACCCCAGCTCGAGGGCAGCGGCCCCACGTGCTTGTGCGTGAGCCCGCGCAGCTTCGGCCACACCGGATTCACCGGTACCTTTGCTTGGGCCGACCCCGAATCCGGAATCGTTCTGGTATTCTTATCCAACCGTGTCTATCCCGATGCCAGCGTCAACAAACTCGCCCAAATGGGCATTCGCACCCAGCTTCAAGAAGTGGTGCAAAGCGCTTTGCGCTAGCTTCTTGCTCGCGGCTTCGCCCGCGGTTTATGCGCAGGCACAAGTTGGCCAGCAGAGCTTTACCACCGACAGTTTGGCGGTAACCTACTTCGGTACCGGCAAGCCCCGCATCATCGCCTCGTACCGCGACGGCCTGCTGCACGGTCCGACCTTTGAGTACCACGCCTCGGGCCAAATCAACGGAATCACCCACTACTACGACGGCGAAAAGTCGGGCGAACAAAAAATGTTTGACCAAGCGGGCCGCCTGCTGTGGGTCAAAACCTGGCAGTCCGACCGCATGCACGGCGAAGAGCGCCTCTACTACCAAGATGGCCAAATTCAATCCCGGGCTGAGTGGCGCAACAACCAAAAGCACGGAACCACCACCTTTTACTACGAACTTGGCGGAATCGCGGCCGAAATCCAGTACCAGTTTGGCGAACAAGTCAGCTCGACCTACTACGACGAAGAGGGCAACGTGAAAAAAAATACCCTCTAATGCGCATCGGAATCGTCTGCCACCCCACCTTCGGTGGATCGGGAGTGCTCGCCACCGAACTGGCTGCCTTTTTGGCCCGCCAGGGCCACAGCGTCCACGTCATCAGCTACGCCATGCCCGCCCGCATGGACGTCTTTCAGCCCGACCTCTACTTTCACGAGGTTCAGGTTCAGGACTATCCCCTCTTTCAGTACCAGCCCTACGAGCTTGCCCTGTCGAGTATGATGGTGCAGGTAGTGCAGCGCGAAAAGCTGGACCTGCTGCACGTGCACTATGCGATTCCGCACGCTTACGCCGCTTACATGGCGCGCAAAATTCTTGAGGACCAGGGCGTTGTGATTCCAGTGGTCACCACCTTGCACGGAACCGACATCACCCTCGTCGGCAAGCATCCGTCCTACAAACCGGCGGTCTGCTTCTCGATCGAGCACTCAAGTGCTGTGACGGCGGTTTCGGAATCCTTGCGCCGCGACACCGAGCGCATTTTCAACATTCGCAAGCGGATTCGGGTGATTCCCAACTTTGTGGACCTCGAACGCTACGGCCGCTGCACCACCGACACCCGCAGCAAGGTGGCGCCCGACGACGTGCCCATTGTGGTGCACGTCTCGAACTTTCGCAAGGTCAAGCGAATTCAAGACGTCATTGACATTTTTGCCCGTGTGCGGTCTGAAATTCCGGCGCGTCTGGTGCTGGTGGGCGACGGTCCCGAGCGCACCCGGGCCGAAGAAGACATTGCGGCTCGCGGGCTGAACGACGACGTGCGCTGGATGGGCAAGTCCACCGACGTTGAGCGCATCCTTTCGATGTCTGATGTGTTTTTGCTTCCGTCTGAATCTGAGTCCTTTGGCCTGGCGGCCCTCGAGGCGATGGCGTCCTACGTTCCGGTGGTGGCGACGTTGGCGGGCGGAATTCCCGAGGTCATCGACCACGGCGAGTGCGGCTACCTCGAGCCCGTGGGCGACACCCAGGCGATGGCCCGCGACGTCATTCACATTTTGACCACCCCGGGCAAGCGCGAAGAAATGGGGCAGAAGGCCCGCGCCAAGGCCGAGCAGTTCGCCATGGCAGCTGTGGGTTCGCAGTACATACAACTCTACCAAAAGCTACTCGATGAGCAAGCGCGGTGATTTTTCGTCGGGCCCGGCCTCAGACAATCCGTTTGCTGCGGCCCTCGCTTCAGCCCTTCAGTCAAAGGGTATTGAAGTACCGCCGCCCTCGGAGAGCGGTTCCGCACCCAACGACCCCGAACCCGGCCCCACGCCCAAAGGCACCCTGGAGCTGCGCTTTGAGCGCCGCAACGGAAAGCCCACTACCGTCGTATTTACCGACCTCGTGGACCACGCCGACCCCGTCGCTTGGGCCAGTGAGCTCAAAAAGCGCTGCAGTGTGGGCGGAAGCGCCGACGCCACCAGCATTCTGCTTCAGGGCGACGTCCGCACCAAAGTTGAGGATTGGGCCAAGTCTAAGGGGCTAAAAACCAAACGAATCGGAGGATGATGCTGCAGCTTGACTCAACCCAAAACCCCAAGGTCCGCCAACTGGTGCGCTACCGCGACAAGTCGGCGCACCGCCGCAAAGACGGTGTAATCCTCATCGAGGGGGTGCGCGAACTCGAGCGGGCTGTGGCGGCTGGCTGGACGCTCCGTCAGACGTTTTGGGAACCGGCGACCGCCCAGCTACCCGCGTGGGCTGAGGGTCACGGTCAGCACTTTCGCTGTGCTTCGGCCGTGTACGACAAGCTCGTTGTACGTGAGAACGGCGCCGGAGCCGTTGGCATCGCCATCCTTCCGGACCACCGGTTAGAAGATCTGAAGCTTGCATCGCAGCCTTGGATTGTAGTTCTTGACGGCCTCGAAAAACCCGGAAACGTCGGAGCCATTTTGCGTACCGCCGAAGCCGTAGGCGTAGATGCCGTGATTTTTAGCAGCTTAGACTGCGATCCCTACAGTCCTCAGGCCGTGCGCAATTCTACCGGAGCCATTTTTTCGCTGCAGCTCGCTTCGGCGCCGCGCGAACAGGTGCAGGCCTGGTTGGCCAAACAAGGTATCGCGCCGTACGCACTTCACCTCGAAGGGGCGACGCCCCACCATTCGGTGGACTGGAAGCAGCCAACTGCCATGGTCCTGGGCCCCGAAGACCGCGGGCTTGAGGCCTCGTGGGGGGCTTCGCAGCGTATTAAGATTCCGATGCGAGGAACTGTTGATTCCCTCAACGTCAGCGTGGCCGCAGCGGTCGTGCTGTACGAGGGGCTGCGGCAGCGTTCGTAGCCGCGCGATCATTCAAGCTCAGTTTGGGTAAAAAAGGAAGCCCGGTCCAAGGACCGGGCTTCACACCAAACCAATAAACCTAATTCACCGACGAATCGACTTCATAGATTCAAAGCAAAGATAGGCGGATGAGGTTAAAAACATATCCCAATCCGTCGGATGTTAGGGAATTATTAAATTCCGCATGGATTTGCACGAAAATTGCTAAGTATCAGCGCAATGCGGTAGCTGTAGGGCTGTCAATTCCCTTCATTTCACGGGGGTCGCCCGCATACAAAAGGTGACCGCCGTCGGGTCCACCGTCTGGACCCAATTCAATTAGCCAATCGGCCGCGGCGAGGACATCGCGGTGGTGTTCCACCACAAGCACCGTATGGCCGAGGGCGATGAGCGCATCAAGGGACTTTAGCAACTTCTGCACGTCGTCCATGTGCAGACCCGTGGTGGGTTCGTCAAAGACAAACAGCACGGGGTCTGCGGAATGCCCGCGGACCAAGAACGAAGCCAGCTTGACGCGCTGCGCCTCACCGCCCGAAAGGGTGCTCGACGACTGTCCGAGTTGAATGTACCCCAATCCGACGTCGGCCAGCGGGCGAAGCTTGTCGGTGATTTTCTTTTGCTGGTGGGCGGCAAAAAACTCCATCGCCTCGTCGACGGTCAGCTCGAGAATGTCGCTGATGGACTTCCCCTGAAACTCAACCTCGAGCACGTCGGCCATAAAGCGCTTGCCGTGGCACTGCTCGCACTTCAGGTGCACGTCGGCCATAAACTGCATTTCAACCGTGACGTAGCCGTCGCCCTGGCATACGGGGCAGCGTCCGCCGTCGGTATTGAATGAGAAGTGCTTGGCCGCATAACCGCGCAGCTGGGCAGATTTTTGGCTTGCAAACAAGTTGCGGATGTCGTCGTAGGCCTTGAGGTAGGTCACCGGATTCGACCGCGACGACTTGCCCATGGGGTTTTGGTCAACGACCTCGACCGCGCTGATGCGCCTCCAGTCTCCGGTCAGCTCGTCAAATGCGCCGGCTCGCCCGCCGTATTCGCCAAGCAGTTTTTGAAGGGCGGGTACTAAAATGTTCCGCACCAGCGTGGTTTTGCCCGAACCGCTGACGCCGCACACCGCGGTCAAGCGCTCGAGCGGAATCCGAACAGCTACGTCCTTGAGGTTCTGCGCACGGGCACCGCGAAGCTCGATCCAGTGGCGGGCTTCGGTTCCGAGCGGAGTGCGACCCACCTGCTTGCGCCCCGAGAGGTAGTCGCCGGTTAGGGTAGGGGCGAGGGACAGGCCGCTTCCGGGACCCGCGTACACCACTTCGCCGCCGAGGCGACCGGCTCCGGGACCAATGTCAATCACGGTATCAGCTGCGCGCATGAATACGTCGTCGTGCTCGACCACAATGACGGTGTTGCCCGCATCGCGAAGTGCCTGCAGCACGCCCAAAAGCTGGTCCGCATCGCGCGGGTGCAAGCCCACTGAGGGCTCGTCCAATATGTACATCGACCCGACGAGCGCAGCACTCAGGCTGGTTGCCAAGTGAATCCGCTGGGATTCGCCCCCGCTCAAGGTGTTGGCGGGCCGGTTGAGCGTCAGGTAGTGCAGCCCTACGCGCTCCAAAATGTCGAGTCGGTGGCACAGCTCTTGAAGCAGGCGTTCACCGACCTTGAGATCGTGGGCGCTGAGTTCCAGCGCGTCAAACCAGCGTTTGGCGTCGCGCACGCTGAGGTGGAGTACGTCGGCCAGGTTGAGGTCGCCCACGCGCACGGCAAGGGCTTCACGGCGCAGTCGCGATCCGCCGCAGTCCGGACAGGTCGTCTTGCCGCGGTAGCGGGCCTGCAGCACGCGGTACTGAATCTTGTACGAACTCTCTTCGACCATCTTAAAAAAGGCGTCGATTCCGGCAAAGTGGGCGCAGCCCTTCCACAGCATCGCGTGGTGCTCGGGGCTGAGCTGCTGTACGGGGCGGTGGATTGGGAATCCGGCGCGCTCCGCTCCGCGCAGCAGTTGGTCCTTCCATTCGCCAAGTTTTTCGCCGCGCCACGGCGCTACGGCATCTTCAAACACACTCAATCCGGGGTTCGGAACCACCAATTCCGGGTCAATTCCCAGTACGGAACCAAATCCCTCGCACGTGGGGCAGGCGCCCTGTGGCGTGTTGAACGAAAACAGTCCCGGAGTGGGTTCTTCAAAGCGCACACCCTCGGCCTCAAACCGGTTCGAGAACTCGTTCACCTGATCCCCAACGCGGATGCGGCAGGTTCCCTGGCCTTCGTACAGCGCCGTTTGAACGGAATCTGCGGCGCGGGCATCCCAGTCCTCATCGCGGAGTCCGGTAGGAACGCGGTCCACCACCAATTCTACGCCATCAGGGCTTGGATTTTCGTCCAAGCGTACAATGCCCTGCGAGGGGGTCCAGACCCGGGCGTAGCCTTGACTGCTTAAGAGTTCCCAAAATGCCGCGGGCTTTCGGTCCTTCATGTCGAGCGGAGCCGTCACGAGCGCGTAATCTCCCTCGGGCCGGGATCCTAAAAACTGGAGCACATCCGCAACGCTGTGGCGCTTGACTTCGGCGCCGCTGGGTGCATAGGTGCGACCTACGCGTGCAAAAAGAAGTTTGAGGTAGTCGTGAATCTCAGTGGCGGTGGCGACGGTCGAGCGCGGATTCCGCGTGCTCACCTTTTGCTCGATCGCAATGGCAGGGGCAAGGCCCTTGATGTCGTCCACTTCGGGCTTTTCGAGCTTGCCCAAAAACTGTCGGGCATAGGCCGACAGCGACTCGACGTACCGGCGCTGGCCTTCGGCGTACAAGGTGTCAAATGCGAGCGAGGATTTGCCCGATCCGCTCACCCCGGTGACCACCACCAAGTGGCCGTGCGGAAAAGCCACATGAATGTTCTTCAAGTTGTGCACGCGGGCACCTTCTACGCGGACTTCGAGATCTTCCATGGGCAAGGCGCAAATTTACCGCTTTGTATTCCGAGAAAAAACTTATTTTTGGAACGAGTTCTGCACCGCCAGAACGCATCACACATCCAAAACTGAACCGCAGGCCTATCGACGCACAGCTACGCAATTGACTTAATGCCAACTAGCTATGCTGTATTCCGAGGTTCAGGATGCCGAGCTCATTACGCGCTACGCATCGGGAGACGAACGCGCCTTTGAGGTTTTAATGCGCCGCCATGGCGATCCGCTCTTTGCGGCCATCGTGTCAAAGGTCAAAGACCGCGACGTCGCCGACGACATTTTTCAAGAGGTGTGGATCAAGTTCATCCATTCGGTCAAGTCCGGTGACTACGCCGAATCGGGCAAGTTCGCCGCCTGGATTCACCGCGTGGCCCGCAACGCGACCATGGACTTTTTTCGTAAGCAGCAGCGCTCGCCGGTTTCGAATTCCGACCACATGGACCTTGCCTCAGACGGAATCGCCGACGAAGCCCTCAACGCCGAAGAGCGAGCCGTGGCCGCTCAATGGATGATTGACGCCCACGAGGCGGTCAAACGACTTCCGGCCGATCAAAAGCTCGTGCTCGAGCTGCGGCTGCAGTCCGGATTGAGTTTCAAAGAAATCGCCGAAGAGACGGGGGTCGGAATCAATACCGCCCTCGGTCGCATGCGCTACGCCGTGGCCAACTTGCGGCGAATGCTGCACGTCGAAATACCAAACTAACGGCTGAGGCGTTAGGTAGCTGAACCTCAATGCTGCCTATGGCCCAACCTACTCAACCTGCGGAACACGCACACACTGGCTCCGACCGCGAAGCCACCTACCAAAAACTCATCGCCTACTCCATGGCAACCTGCGGCCTTGCTTGCCGCGAGCATTTGCCTGCGGAACTTCGGTTTATGGTGTTGAATTAGTCGTTGGCTGCTCGGGCTAGCTGCTGCTGGCTGTTGGCTTCTGGTTGTTAGCTGTTCTCTCCTAGTCATTTATAAATGGTGCCGGGAATAGCCTTAGAGCTAACTAGCCAACCTCGCCAACTTTACCAACCTTGCCAACTACACCACGCTGCACAAAAACCGCAGTCGGGCTAGACGCAGCTCGAGCTCTCCGTACTCTTGGTCAAAGTGGCGAACGGCTTCGTCAAGGGCGCCGTCTTCGCTGTCTTCGGCAAAGTAGTCGGTGATTTCGTCGAGCGAATCCTCGTCCAGGTAGTCCTCGATCAGGTAGTCGAGGCCGAGGCGGGTTCCGCTGCGCACAATGTTCTCCATCTCGCTCAAAATGTCGTCGACCGAAACCTGCTTGCTGCGCGCGATCTCTTCGAGACCCAGCTTGCGGTCCACCGACTGAATCACGTACAACTTGAGGTTGCCCTTTTGGCCGGCACTGCGAATGGCGAAGTCGCCGGGGCGCTCGATTCCGTGGGCTTCGACGTGGGATTTGATGGCATCGAGCAGCTCGGTGCCAAAGCGCTTTGCCTTGGCTTCGCCGACACCCGGAATCGTTTTAAGCTCGTCCAACGTTACGGGGTAGGACGTCGCCATTTCGTTGAGCGAGGCCTCTGAAAACAGCGCATAGGGCGGAATGCTGCGCGTCCGAGCCATCTTTCGGTTCAACTCCTTCAAGGTCGAATAGAGGGCTGGGTCGAGCGCCACGGCCTTTCGCGCGGAACCTACGGTCGCCGCCGATCCTTCTTCGTCATCAAACGCTCGGTAGGGTAGGGCCAGAAAGGTGGACTGACCGGCGAGTACTGCAGAACCTGCTTCGGTAACTGACAAAATTCCGTAGCGCTCAAGATCCTTGTCAAGCAGTCCCGCGAGCATCATCTGGCGCACCAAATCGTCCCAATAGCCTGCTGAAAACGCACTGCCCTGCCCCCAGGTGGCCAAACTGCGTGCGCCCAGTGTTTTCAATATTGAAGTCTCGTTGCCAATCAACGTATTAACCACTTGAAGCGAGCGGAACTGGCCTTTGCCTCCAAGTACCGTCGATAACGCCAAACGGGCGTGTTCGGTGGCGTCACTTCCCTGCTGTGGTGCACGGCAGTTGTCGCAGCTTCCGCAGTTGGGCTCAGCATACGCCTCGCCGAAGTAGTGCAGCAAGAACTTGCGTCGGCAGCTCGAGGTAAGGGCGTAGGCACGGGCATCAAGCAGCAGCTGGCGTCCAATTTCTTGCTCAGCGACGGGCTTGCGCGCCAAGAACTTATCCATCTTGTCGAGGTCTTTTTCGGCGTAAAAGGTCACGCAGCGTCCCTCTCCGCCGTCGCGTCCGGCGCGTCCGGTCTCTTGGTAGTAGCCCTCGAGGCTGCGCGGCATGTCGTGGTGCACCACCAGGCGCACGTCGGGCTTGTCGATTCCCATTCCGAATGCGACCGTCGCGACAATCACGTCGACCTCTTCGTTCAAAAACGCGTCTTGGTGACGGCTGCGCGAGCCGGCATCGAGCCCGGCGTGGTAGGGCAGGGCTGAGATTCCGTTCAACTGAAGCACCTGCGCCAGCTCCTCGACCTTTTGGCGGCTCAGGCAGTACACTATCGCCGAACGGCCAGAGTAGTCACGCAGCAGCTTGACAATGTCGCGCTCGACATTGGCCGTCTTGGCTTCGACCTCGTACGCCAAATTCGGGCGGTTAAAGCTGGTGGTGATGACTTTGGCATTCGGAATCTCAAGAGTCTTGAGAATGTCCGACATCACCTTGGGCGTTGCGGTGGCTGTAAGGGCCAAAATAGGCTTGCGCCCGATCGCGTTCATCGCTTGGCGCAGCATACGGTACTCGGGCCTAAAGTCGTGGCCCCATTCCGAAATGCAGTGGGCTTCGTCGATGGCGTAAAACGACACCTGCAAATCCCGCAAAAACTCGATGTTTTCGAATTTGTTGAGCGATTCCGGAGCCATGTACAGCAACTTCGTGCGGCCGGCGCTCAAATCCTGACGCACCTCGACCATTTCGCGCTTGCTGAGCGAAGAATTCCATACGTGGGCCACTCCGTCAGATTCGGCAAAGCTCCTGAGCGCGTCCACCTGATTCTTCATAAGGGCAATCAGCGGCGAAATCACAATGGCTACCCCGTCCATGTCGAGGGCGGGCAATTGGTAGCAGAGTGACTTTCCGCCCCCGGTGGGCATCATCACAAAGGTGTCGGTGCCCGCCATTACCGAGGCCACCACTTCACCTTGGCGACCGCGAAAGTCGTCAAAACCAAAGAAGGACTTGAGTAAAGTGCGGCTCTGGGCCGATACGGTGGCTGCCATAGGCGGTGTGAAAAGCGGCGCAAAAATGCACCAAAACTTGAAGGTACGACCAATCCTACCTTTGCCAAATGTCTGACGGCAACACGATGCCCTTTTTAGCCCACCTTGCGGCCCTGCGTACCCACCTCATGCGGGCTTCTGCCTACATCCTTGCGGGAGGGGCCATTGCCTTCGTCGCGATGGACTGGCTGTTCAACAGCGTCCTGCTCGCCCCCAAAGAGGCCGACTTCATCACCTACCGGCTTTTTTGTGAGGCTGGCACGTACCTGGGGTTGTCTTCGCTGTGCATCGGCGGATTCGAACTCGAACTGCTCAACACCCAGATGGCTGGTCAGTTCAGTCTGCACATTTGGCTTTCGCTCGTCGCGGGCTTGATTTTGGCGTTCCCCATGGTGCTCTTTGAACTGTGGCGCTTCATCGCTCCGGGCTTGACCGATCGCGAGCGCAAAATGTCGGTTGTCTTCATCGGCTCAGCCTCGGTGCTGTTCTTTAGCGGAGCCTTGTTCGGCTACTACGTCATCGTCCCGCTTAGCCTGCAGTTTTTGGCGACCTACACCGTGAGCGGCGAAATCCAAAACCTCTTCGAGATGTCGTCGTACCTCTCGACGATTACCAGTGTGGTATTGGCGACGGGCTTGCTGTTTGAGCTTCCGGTAGCGGTGTACTTGCTGTCTCGCCTTGGGCTTACCACACCTCAAGGCATGCGCACCTACCGCCGGCATGCATGGATCGGAATCCTGGCAGTGGCCGCCGTGATCACCCCACCAGACGTGTTTAGTCAAATTGTGGTTTCGCTCCCGGTAGCTTTGTTGTACGAGCTCAGCATTGGCCTAAGTCGCTTCGCACAATACCAGCGCGAGCAGCGCGTTAGCAACCCGTCGTGATGAAGCTCGAAGCACAGTCCCTTGTCAAAACCTACCGCGGCCGCAATGTGGTTGACGGCGCCTCGTTTTCAGTCAACCAAGGCGAAATCGTCGGACTGCTCGGCCCCAACGGAGCCGGTAAAACCACCTCATTCTATTCAGTTGTTGGCCTAGTTCGCCCCGACGAAGGTCGCGTTCTGCTCGACGGCCAGGACATCACGGGCCTGCCGATGTACCGGCGCGCCCAGCTCGGAATCGGCTACCTTGCCCAAGAGGCCTCGGTCTTTCGCAAGCTGAGCGTCGAAGACAATATTGCGGCGGTCCTCGAGTGGCGCGGATTCAATCGGACCGAAGTCGCTCGGCGTACCGAAGAGCTCCTCGGTGAGTTCAGTCTGCACAAAGTGCGCAAAAACCGCGGCGACTTGCTCTCAGGAGGTGAACGCCGCCGCACCGAGATTGCGCGCTGCCTTGCGTCCGACCCCAAGTTCATTCTGCTTGACGAGCCCTTTGCGGGCGTGGACCCCATTGCCGTCGAAGACATTCAGTCCATTGTGGCTCGCCTCGCCGACGAGCGCGGAATCGGCGTCCTGATCACCGACCACAACGTGCACGAAACCCTCGCGATCACCGACCGAACCTACCTCATGTTTGAGGGCAAAATCATCAAAAGCGGAACCGCCGAAGAGCTCGCCGCCGACGACGTGGTGCGCCGGGTCTACCTGGGCCAGAACTTCAGTCTTCGACGCGGTGTGCGGCGCGACGGAGGCGGTCATTAATCGCCCGTCCGAGGCCCACTTCAGGGGCCAATTCAATCCACAATTCGTTGTAGTTTGAGGCCGCAAACTCGCGCAGCGCGGCAAACAACCGTTGGGCGCCCTCAGCACAGTCCCCATGGGTGGTAAGTGAGGCTGAAAAGTCATTTGCCGCAAAGGCGAGGGCTTCAACCCCCAGCGGCACGGTCACTTGAGACCAGTCTGTGCCGTGCGCCATTAGCCGAACGGGCTTGCCCGGGGCGTAGTGGCCGTCCAGCATTCCCGGGGCACTGGGTTTGCTCGAAGAAGTTCGTACTTCGGGCTCGTACCCAAGGATTTCGGTGAGGGTTTCGACCGGAATTCCGCCCAAGCGCAGCACCACCGCCCGCCCTTCGGGCCAGGCAACGATCGTCGATTCGACACCCACGCCGCAGGCTCCGCCGTCCAAAATATAGTCCACCTGATCCCCGAGTTGGTCCGCCACATGCTGCGCCGTAGTGGGTGACACAAATCCAAACGGGTTTGCACTGGGCGCTGCCACCGGAACCCCCGCCGCCGCCAGCAGCTGCCGCGCAAGAATCAGCTGCGGAATGCGCACCGCCACGTGGTCAAGCCCAGAGGTTACCAAATCTGGAACCTCAGGTCGCTTCGGCAGCACGTAGGTGAGGGGGGCGGGCCCCAATTGGGACCAAAGAAACCGAGCTTCAGTAGGAATGTCCTGAGCTACGCGGTCTACCTCGGTCCAGTTCGATAGATGGACGATCAAGGGATCAAAGTGCGGGCGGTTTTTGGCTGAAAAGATTCGCGCCACAGCGACCACATCCAAGGCGTTGGCGGCTAGCCCGTACACGGTTTCGGTGGGCATGCCGACAAGTCCGCCCGAACGAAGTACGGACGCCGCGCGGGCTAAGTCAGTGCCGAGGTTTTGCATCGGCACAAAGGTAGGCTGAGCTTACTGTCCCAACTCGATGCGCAACTGCGCTCCGTCGGTGATGTCCACTGTGCGCACGGCCACCGCCCGGTCGTAGCGTTCGCCCCAAATTCGGGCGTACACGATTCCGGTGTACTGATTGGCCGAGATACTGTGACTGCCTTCGGACCAGTCGAGGCCTTCGGTTCCGGCGTTAAGGTCGCGGTAGCGGTACTCGAGGTAGCCCTGCTTGACTAGGATGCGCCCGGTGTAGGCGCCGCGCCCCTCGTCAAAGTGCAGCTGGTGCTCGGGCCCGGGCTGGTACTGATTGAAGTCGCCTTCAAGGGCCATGCGGCGGGATCCGGAACCTTCGGTGTCCTTGAGCTCAAGGTCCAGCCACAAGTAGTCGGCCTGGGTGTGGTTGTCGCCCCGTGCGGCGCGCGGAACAAAGCTTCCGCGGGCATCGTCCTGGCGCGTGTAGCCCAGAATTCCGGTGGGGATGTCTTGCCGAACAAAACCCACCCAGCGGTCCTGCAGCTCGTAGCGCGATACCCGAAGTGAACCTGCCGGAAGGTTTTTGGTGTCGGCAAAGCGCATCACGGTTCCGGCCAAAAAGCAGTTTTCGCCGCCGTTGTAGTCAAAATCAAGCCGGTCACCCTGTGCAAAGCGCGGAGCCAGCAAGCGGTACGTCGTCCAGTCGCGGTTTTGGATGATTCCGAGCCGAATGTCGGCAAAAGGGTTGGTAGTGCGGCTCGCATCCCACGGGAACCACGCGTCGACCTCTTGGTAACGTGCGGTTAGGCGTGGAGCGGCAGGGCGGCGCACGGCGAGCTGAAGGTCGGCGGTCGATTCGGCAAACACGGTAGGGAGCCGCAAGAGCAGCTCTTCGTCGTGGTAGATTTCGAGGTAGTAGTTTCCAGACAAGACCGGCATGCTGCTCGATTCAGGCAGCGTCGCCGCATAGTGGCTGTAGCCTTGGTAGGTGTTGAATGACAAGCGGCCTTCAGGAATTTGCCCTTCCCAAAATCCAGTGAGGTATTCTGAGGCGATGATGGGCGAGGGGGCCCAGTTTCGGTCGCAGTGGATCCAAACGTACTTAAGGGGCAGCACGGACTGGCTGAAGTCGTCAAAGCGAAGCTGAAGGGCGCTCTCTTGGCCAAGTCCCACAACAGGTGGTGCATCCACCCGATCCACCGGGTGCCACATCACGCTGTGAATAAGGCTATCTTTTTTGATATCAGGAAGTTGCGCCGATAGTTTTGGTAGGTACAACACTAAGCCAAATGCCCAGAGCGCGGTTCGCAGTATTTGCATGCCTTAAAGGTGGTAAAAACATGTTAAATATTCACCTTTTTGCAATGTGACTAATGTACCTTTGCGGCGAATTTTTTACGCCGTTATGCCTAACATACACACTGTTCGTAAGGGTCTTGACCTCCCAATATTGGGAGCGCCTGAAGCCCTTGTCGATGGCCACCTCAGCGCTTCGGTCTACGCGGTTCGCCCGAGCGACTTCCGCGGACTTGTCCCCAAACTTGCTGTAAAAGAAGGAGATCGCGTCCTTGCGGGAGATGTCCTCTTCACCGACAAAGCCGATTCACGCATCCGCATCACCTCTCCGGTGAGTGGCGAAGTGGCGCGTGTAGAGCGCGGTGAAAAACGCAAAATTCTTGCGGTTGTGGTCCTTGCTGACAGCCAGCAGGAGTACCGCAAATTCACTTCGGGAATACCCGCCAACCGCGAAGACGCCATCAATTGGCTCCTTGAATCGGGTGCGTGGTCGCTCGTAGAATCGCGCCCATATGGTCGCATTGCCAGCCCAGACGCCGAGCCCAAGGCCGTATTTATCAACGGAATGGCGACCGAACCCCTCGCGCTAGCGCCGGCAGTAGCGCTTACAGGCCGCGAAGAGGACTTCGCAATGGGTCTTCAGGTGGTCGGACTGCTCAGCAAGCGCACCGTGCTGTCCATTGCGGCGAACGAAACCGCTGCAGCCCTCACCAAGGCTAGCGGCGTCGAACTGCACCAGTTCAAGGGGCCGCACCCATCAGGCACTACGAGCGTGCACATCAACCAAATTAGTCCGCTCAACAAGGGTGAAGTGGTTTGGACGCTCAACTACCAAGACGTAGTTATCATCGGCCATTTGGCCCGAACCGGCAACTTCAAGCTCGAGCGCGTGATTGCGCTGAGCGGAACCGGTATTGCCAAGCCCCGTGCCATTACGGCGGTTGCTGGAGCGAGCCTCGAGGCCTTCCTAAGTTCAGAACTCAAGTCAGGCAATTACCGCGTGATTTCGGGCAGCGTGCTGACCGGAACCAAAGTGAGCAACTCTGGCTACCTGACGTACTACGCCAGCCAGCTGACGGCCATCCCAGAAGGGGAGGGCACTGACTTCTTCGGGTGGGTGCTTCCAAGCTTCGCAAAGTGGTCGGTGAGCCGCACGCTCTTTAGCTGGTTGACTCCAAGCAAGAAGTACGACCTCTCTACCAAGCAGCACGGCGAAGACCGCGCGTTTGTCGTGACCGGTTTGTACGAAAAAGTATTTCCGTTCGACATCCTTCCCATGCCGCTCCTCAAGGCGATGTGGGCCAAGGACCTCGAGAAAATGGAACAACTCGGCGCTTACGAAGTTGTACCTGAAGACTTCGCCCTCTGCGAAGTAGTCTGCCCCTCAAAGCAGGAACTGCAAAAACTTGCTGAAGAAGCACTCGATCTACTCTACACCGAAATGAATTAATCCCAAGAAACCGATGAAATTCGTTCAGAATCTTTTTGACTCCACCCGTCCCGCGGTAACTACGGGCAAGCTCAAGGGCTTGTACCCGCTGCACAACGCGCTTGAGACGATGTTCTTTGTTCCGAACCACAACGCCCACAGCGGTGCCCACGTTCGCGACGCCATCGACATGAAGCGCACCATGGTAACGGTAATTTTTGCTCTGATACCTGCCTTGATATTTGGCTTATTCAATGCGGGCTACCAGCATCACCTTGCGATCGGTCAAATTGAGTCGGGCTGGGCCAACTTTTGGACCCTCGAGAACGCCCTCTACGGTGCTCTCAAGGTGATTCCAATGATTGCCGTGACCTACATCGCGGGTCTGTCTATTGAAATCTACTTCGCGTACCGCAACAAGCATGCGGTGAACGAAGGCTTCTTGGTATCCGGAATCTTGATTCCGCTCATCATGCCCGTCGACATCCCCTTGTGGATGGTCGCCATCTCAACCGCCTTTGCCGTACTCATCGGTAAAGAGGTATTTGGCGGAACCGGCATGAACATTCTCAACCCCGCTCTCACCGCGCGTGCGTTTGCGTTCTTTGCCTACCCAACCTACATGTCAGGCGACAAGGTCTGGGCCGGACTCACCAACGTTGACGGGGTTTCATCTGCCACGGCCTTGGGTCAGTACGCCACCACGGGTACTACGGATTACAGTGCCTGGGATGCGTTTCTTGGAATCATCCCTGGATCAATCGGTGAAACAAGCACGATCGCAATTCTTATTGGTGCGGTTTATTTAATTGCCACGGGCGTGGGTTCATGGAAGATCATGTTTTCAGCCGTATTGGGCGCGTTGACCATGGGAATCATTTTCAACGGAGTAGCCGACCTAATGATCAGTCCCGAGCAGCAAGCATATTTGGCGGTACCGTTCTACTACCACCTCGTGTTTGGCGGTTTTGCATTCGGAGCTGTGTTTATGGCGACCGACCCCGTGTCAGCAGCCCACACAGAGCGTGGTAAGTGGATTTACGGATTCTTGGTTGGCGTCTTCTCCATTATGATTCGCGTATTTAACCCTGCGTACCCCGAGGGAGTGATGCTTGCAATCCTCCTAATGAACGTGATGGCACCATTGATTGATCACTACGTGGTAAACGCCAACATTCAAAAGCGCCTCAAGCGCACCCAACCGGTTCAAGCTTAATTATCATGAACGTAAACAGTAATTCATACACCTACGCATTTGCCATTGGATTGGTGGTTGTGGTGGCGGCAGCGCTAGCGATCGCTGCCACGGGCCTCAAGCCCGCACAAGATGCGAACATTGAACTTGAGAAGAAGGCCAACATCCTTTCGTCCATCGGACTTCAGGGTGAGGACCCCGCGGCCTTGTACGACGAGGTTATTAAAGAACAGCTCGTGCTCAAAAATGGTCAAGTTGTTGCGGACAAGCAACCTGGATCCATTGATCTTGCCGCGGCGATTGCGATGCCAGAGGCTGACCGTGAAGTGCCTCTCTATGTTGCCGAGCATGAGGGCCAGACGTACTACATCATCCCCGTTCGCGGTAAAGGCCTTTGGGGTCCGATTTGGGGGTACATCAGTCTTCAGGCAGATGGTAAGACGGTATACGGAGCCAAGTTTGACCACAAGTCAGAAACTCCTGGCCTAGGTGCAGAAATCGCCACGCCCATTTTTACCGACCAGTTTCCCAATAAGGTGGTATTTAGCGATACCTACACTGGAATTGAAGTTCGCAAGGGCGATGCCAGTGGCGACCAACAGGTTGACGGCATTTCGGGAGGCACAATTACCTCTGTGGGCGTTCAGGCCATGCTTGAGAACTGCCTAAAGCCCTACCAAGCATACCTCGCCGCTCGGAACACACCGGCAGTGGCACCCGAAGCAATTACAGATACGTTAACCGTAGCAGCATTATGAGCACCGAAGTAAAACAACAAGAAAAAGAGGGCCTGTTCTCAAAGAAGAACCGCAAGCTTCTCGTCGATCCGTTTAACGAAAGCAACCCGATTACTGTCCAAGTATTGGGTATTTGCTCGGCGCTCGCGATCACCGTTAAGATGAAGCCAGCATTGGTAATGGGCTTGAGTGTTATGGTGGTTACCGCCTTTTCAAACCTCATCACCTCGCTGATTCGCAACTACATTCCCAATCGAATCCGAATCATCGTTCAGCTTGTCGTTGTTGCCGCCTTGGTAATTATTGTTGACCAAATTTTGAAGGCATACGTGTACGATGTCAGCAAGCAACTTTCGGTGTTTGTGGGCTTGATTATCACCAACTGCATCATCATGGGACGCATAGAGGCCTTTTCGTTAGGAAACCCACCTTGGAAATCCTTCCTCGATGGAATTGGCAACGGAGCGGGCTACGGTGCCATCTTGATTGTGGTCGCATTTTTCCGTGAACTTTTGGGCAGCGGAACCTTGTTTGACTTCCCAATTCTCGAGCCCTTGGGCATCTACGAGTTGGGCTACAAGAACAACGGCATGATGCTCTTGCCTCCAATGGCTCTTATTATGCTAGCCCTCGTGATTTGGGCACAGCGTGCGCGCACCAAAACCTTGATTGAAAAAGAATAAAAGCCATGCAAGAGTTGATTTCCCTCTTTTTTAAGAGCGTGTTCATCGAGAACATGATCTTCGCCTACTTCTTGGGCATGTGTTCGTACCTCGCGGTATCAAAAACGGTGAAAACAGCAATGGGTTTGGGTATCGCCGTAACCTTTGTGCTGGTTATTACCCTTCCGGTGAACTACCTCCTCGAAAACTACGTACTCAAGGCAGGTGCACTTGAATGGCTTGATCCAAGTTTTGCGGACCTCGACCTCAGCTTCTTGAGCTTTATCATGTTCATTGCAATTATTGCGGCCATGGTACAGCTTATCGAAATGGTGGTTGAAAAGTTCGCCCCGGCGCTCTACGCTGCATTGGGTATTTTCTTGCCACTCATCGCCGTAAACTGTTCGATTCTTGGTGCCTCGCTCTTCATGCAAGAGCGTGCTTACACTAATGTGGGTCAAGCCACTGTATACGGCCTAGGTTCAGGAATCGGTTGGCTGCTTGCTATCGTCGCTATTGCTGCCATCCGTGAGCGCCTTAAGTACTCGCACGTTCCGGCTCCGCTTCGCGGCCTTGGAATCACCTTCATCATTACGGGTCTCATGGGCATCGCCTTCATGAGCTTCATGGGTATCAAACTTTAATCCGCACGAAGTCTAATGTTACTAGCAGCATCCACGGTTACCATCATCAGTGTGGTGGTATTTACCTTGGTCATCTTGGCCTTGGTTACTATTCTTTTGCAGGCCAAGGCTCGTTTGAGCCCATCGGGTCCAGTCAAGCTTGAAATCAACGGCGACACCGTCGAAGTAGAGTCGGGTAGCACCCTGCTCGGAACCTTGGGCGCCCAAAAAATCTTCCTTCCTTCTGCTTGTGGCGGTGGCGGAACTTGCGGTATGTGCAAGTGCCAAGTCCTCGAGGGCGGTGGCGAAATCCTTCCGACCGAAACGGGCTTTTTCAACCGCAAGCAAATCGCCGACAACTGGCGCTTGGGTTGCCAGGTGAAGATTAAGAACGACATGAAGATTCGCGTTCCGGACGAAATCTTCGGAATCAAGAAGTGGGAATGCGAAGTCGTTTCGAACTATAACGTGGCTTCGTTCATCAAGGAATTCGTCGTGAAGCTTCCTGAAGGCGAGAACCTCGACTTCTTGGCGGGTGGCTACATCCAGATTGACGTTCCAGCGATTGAGGTCGACTACAAGAACATGGACATTACCGCGCATCCGCGCCTTGGCAAAAAGGCCGATGAGTTCCAAGGTGAGTGGGACAAGTTCAAGTTGTGGGACCTCAAGATGAAGAATCCTGAGCCACTCTTCCGGGCCTACTCAATGGCCAACCACCCCGCAGAGGGCAACATCGTGATGCTCAACATCCGTATTGCGACTCCACCATGGGACCGCGCTAAAGGCGGTTGGATGGACGTCAATCCAGGCGTGTGTTCGTCGTACATCTTTAACCTCAAGCCGGGTGATAAGGTGACGGTTTCAGGACCATACGGTGAATTCCACATCAAAGAGACCGAAGCAGAGATGATCTACATTGGTGGTGGTGCGGGTATGGCTCCGATGCGTTCGCACCTTTTCCACCTTTTTCACACACTCAAGACGGGTCGCAAGGTGTCGTACTGGTACGGAGGCCGTTCGCGCCGCGAACTTTTCTACATTGACGACTTCCGTCAAATTGAACAGGAGTTTCCAAACTTCAAGTTCCACTTGGTACTCAGTGAGCCCCTCCCAGAAGACAACTGGACGGCGAAAACGAGCATGGAGAGCGACGGAGACGGTTTTGTCGGATTCGTGCACCAGGCACTCATCGACAACTACTTGTCCAAGCACGACGCTCCAGAAGACATTGAATTCTACTTCTGCGGACCTCCTATGATGAACGCGGCTGTATTGAAGATGGTCGACGACTTTGGCGTGCCACCTGAAAATGTCGCTTTTGATGACTTCGGTGGTTAATCAACATTTTAAGGGCGCCCTCGGGCGCCCTTTTTTGGCTTTAGCGGCGGCTCTTGTCGTGAGCTGTGCCTCGGAATCTGAATTCGTGGTCCAGGGCGAAGCGCAAGGAAGCACTTTTGTCGTTCGTGCCTATGGGGACTCGCTAAATCTTAGCGAGTCCGATGTCGCCCGTTGGTTGGCTGACTACAACAAAGCGGTTTCAGTATGGGATCCTCAGTCTGAACTCAGCCGCCTCAACCGGGGCGAAACCCTTTCGCCCAGTTTGATTCTCTCGGATTTGCTCCGCATGACCGAGGGTATTCGAGTGGCCACCGATTCTTTGGTGGAGCCAGGCCTTGAGCACGTGCTGCGCGCCTGGGGCTTTACGGCGGGAACCCAATTACTTCCCTCGTCTCAAGGCGCGCAACGCGATTCAGTCATTGTCGATTCACTTATGGCATTGGTGCAGTGGACGGCCCCCGAGGTGACACCCCAAGGGACCCGCCTTGAGCACCCCATCAACGTCAATGCCTTTGCCCAAGGTCATTCGGTAGATCTGGTCCTGGATTCGCTCCGTGCCCGCGGCGCAACTGCCGCCTTTGTCGAGATTGGTGGCGAGGTACGCTGCTTTGGCCTCAAGCCTAATGGTGACGTATTCAAGGTCGGAATCGAAAAACCCCTCACCTCAGGCGACCGCAGCCTTCAACTCACCGTAGAACTTGAGGACCGCGCCCTGGCCACTTCAGGGAACTATCGCAAGTTTCAGGTTGATTCCGCCACCGGACAGCACTATGGCCACAGTTTGGATCCGCGCACCGGTTGGCCCGCGCCCACCGACGTGCTGAGCGCCACACTCATCGGCCCCTCATGTGCTGAGGCTGACGCCTACGCGACCATGGCGATGGTGCTTGGAGTAGACGGCACAAAGCAATGGTTGGCCCAGAACCCCGAGTGGGACGCCATCCTCATCTACAGCGACGCCCATGGCGCCCTGCAGATCTACAATTCGCTGAAGTAAAGATTACTGGTTGGCACACTGCTCGTCCGGCATTTTGCCGCAGTACGAGCATGCTTCACCTTCCTTGTTGAGGAATGGACTGTTCGAGGCGCAGGTTCCGGCGAACTCGCCGTCTTTTTTGCCCCAAATTTTGACTGCCATGCCGAGGATGCCGAGGCCGAGAAGGCCGGCGACCACGAAGAAGAGTTTCAGTAATGCCATGATGGGTGCAAAGGTACAAAAACGGGGAAGTGACCTAGGTTACTTGGTCGCGTTCGAGCCGCCAATAAGATTGACCTCCATCTCGAGGGCTACGCCGAACTTCGTCAAGACGTCTGCCTGAACTTGGGTGGCCACGTGCACTAATTCTGCGGCCGTAGCACCTCCATAGTTAACCAGTACGAGTGCTTGCTTTGCGTGCATCCCAGCGTTTCCTACGCGCCTGCCCTTCCAGCCGGCCTGCTCGATCAGCCATCCGGCGGCCAGCTTGACGCTTCCGTTGGCTTGCGGGTACTGCGGCAGGCTGGGGTGCTCGGCGGCAAGTGATTCCGCAAATTCAGCTGCCACCGCGGGATTTTTAAAGAACGATCCGGAATTCCCCAACTCGGCGGGATTGGGCAACTTACTGCGGCGAATAGCCATCACCGCGTCGGCGATGCTGCGCAAACTCGGTTCGGAGCCTGCGGCAGCCAACTCTTCAGCCACTGATCCGTAGTGGGTGATCAGCACGTGGTCGCGAGTGGTGAGCTTGAACTGAACCGACAAAATGATGCCTTGGTCCCGCAGTACGCTTTTGAACACGCTCTCGCGGTAGCTAAACCCGCAGTCGGCGTTGCTGAATTCCTCGATGTCGCCGTCTTCCCAGCGCATCCATCGCAGCGAGTGAAGGCAGTCTTTGGTTTCGACTCCGTAGGCGCCAATATTCTGCACTGGCGCGGTGCCCACCAATCCCGGAATCAGCGACAGGTTTTGCAGCCCGCCCCAACCTTGGTCGACGGTCCACTGTACGAATTCGTGCCAGTTTTCGCCTGCAGCGGCTTCAACCACCACGTAGCCATCGCCTTCTTCGACGACGCGCCGACCGGTCCACGCCACGCGGGCCACAGAGCCTTTAAGGTTGCCGGCGAGCAGCATGTTGGATCCGCCGCCCAACAGCAGGGTGTGCTTGGCGTAGCCTAGTGGATCGTCGAGGTACTCCACCACGTCCATTTCTGACTCGAGGTGGTAGAGTCGCTCGGCCGTCACGTCAAGGCCAAAGGTGTTGTAGGGCTTCAGCGAAGCCTGGCGCTCGATCCGCACGGCTTAGGCAGTTCGTCCGGGGTAGGCGGCGAGGCCTCGTTCGAGTACGTCCATGGCGCGCTCGAGGTCGGACTGCTTGAGTACGTAGGCGAGGCGCACTTGGCGCTTGCCCAGCGATCGCTCCGCGTAGAATCCGGCGGCCGGAGCCATCATAACCGTCGCACCTTCGTACGAAAACTCTTCGAGCATCCAGCGGCAAAAGGTTTCGGCATCGTCTACGGGAAGTTGTGCCACCGCATAAAATGCGCCGCGCGGGGTAGGGCAGAAGACTCCTGCAATGGCGTTCAGTCGGCTAACCAACGTATCGCGACGGGCTCGGTACTCGGCGTTGACCGCCTCAAAGTAGCTGGCGGGTGTTGCGAGTGCGGCCTCTGCGGCGATTTGCTCGTAGGTGGGCGGAGACAGACGCGCTTGGGCAAACTTCATCGCCGTAGCCATGAGTTCGGTGTTTTTGCTCACCATGCATCCGATGCGGGCACCGCACATGCTGTAGCGCTTCGAAACGCTGTCAATCAGTACCGCGTGCTGCTCGAGACCGGCCAAAGACAGAACTGAGATGGCCTCGGCCCCGTCGTACACAAACTCTCGGTAGACTTCGTCGGCGATTACAAAAAGATCGTGCTTGAGCGCCATGTCGCGAAGGGCCTCGAGCTCGTCGCGGCGGTACACGTATCCTGTGGGGTTACCGGGGTTGCAGACCAATACCACCTTGGTGCGGGGGGTGATGCGTGCTTCGAGTTCGGCGATTGGGGGCAGGGCAAAGCCGGATTCAATGCTGCTCGGGACCGACACTACCTTGGCGCCGAGCGCTTGAGCGAATCCGAAGTAGTTGGCATAGTAGGGCTCGGGAATAATGACTTCGTCGCCTTGATCGAGTATGCTGCCCATTGCGAACGACAGAGCCTCGGAACCTCCGGTGGTCACGATGACGTCGCTGGCCTGGACGTCAAGGCCAATGCCCTGATAGTAGCTCGCCAGACCCTTGCGGTAGGACGCAAATCCGGCTGAGGGACTGTACTCCAGTACGCGCAGGTCGCTGCGCTTGACGGCGTCAAGGGCTGAAGCGGGGCTCTCGATGTCGGGTTGTCCGATGTTGAGGTAGTAGATTTTGGTTCCGCGCTGGGCGGCCGCGTCGGCCAACGGTGCAAGCTTGCGGATCGGAGACTCGGGCATGTGCTGCCCACGGGTTGAAATCTTCGGCATAGTGGTGGCAAAGGTCAATAAAAAACCCGCAGCGCGGGCTGCGGGTTCATAACTTCTCGTGGGGATGAACTTACTTGCTCACCTTTGAAGCAGGCGCCGTGTTGACGGGAGTCGTCTCGGCTGCAGCTACATCTTCGACGTTGCCTTTGATGGTCAAGACCTTAGTTGGTGTTCCGGCATTGCTGGTCACGGTAACGGTCTTTTGGAAACGGCCTACGCGGCGGGTGTCGTACTTCACTTTGATCGACGCTTTTTCGCCTGGTGCGATCGGAGTCTTTGGCCAAACAGGAACCGTGCAGCCGCATGAACCCACGCAGTTGGTGATGATCAACGGCTCTTTGCCCGTGTTCTTGAACACGAATTCGCGTTCGCCGTTTGCGTCCTTCTTAATGTTGCCGTAGTCAATCGTCTCTTGAGTGAACGAAATCTGGGGCGCGTTGGTGTTTGCCTCTTGGGCAAACGCAAAAGACGATGCCAGAACAACGGCAGCGGCAGTGAAAAAGTGCTTCATTTTGAATTTAAATTTTGTTGTTGACGAATCAAGCAGGGGCAAATGTAACCGATGCGGCGAAACTAACGCAAAAAAAATGCCACAAGGTTACCTTTGCGGTCCCTATGGAAATTCCTTCACAGTACGCTCCCCGCCAGGTTGAACAACGCTGGTACCAAACATGGCTCAAGCACAAGGCTTTTGCCTCGACACCCGACCACCGTCCGGCCTACACGATCGTGATTCCGCCGCCCAACGTGACCGGCGTGCTGCACATGGGGCACATGCTCAACAACACCATTCAGGACGTGCTCGTGCGCCGCGCCCGCATGCGCGGGTTCAATGCCTGCTGGGTACCCGGAACCGACCACGCGTCGATCGCGACCGAGGCCAAGGTGGTGCAGAAGCTCCGTGCCGAAGGGATTAAAAAGTCCGACCTCAGCCGCGACGCCTTTTTAGAGCACGCCTGGGAGTGGACGCACAAGCACGGCGGAATCATTCTCGAGCAGCTCAAAGAGCTCGGAGCCAGCTGCGACTGGGACCGCAACGCATTCACGATGGACGAGGTGCGCAGCGACAGCGTGTACCAGGTGTTCGCCGACCTGCATGCTAAGGGCTACATCTACCGCGGACTTCGCATGGTGCACTGGGATCCCGAGGCCAAGACTTCGCTCTCGGACGAAGAGGTCATTCACAAAGACATCAACGCCACGCTGTACTACGTGAAGTACGAGGTGGTTGAGAAGCCCGGAACCTTTTTAACCGTCGCCACCTCGCGCCCCGAAACCGTCATGGGCGACGTGGCCGTGGCCATCAACCCCAAAGACGAGCGCTACACCGCGCTGCACGGCATGCACGTTCGGGTTCCGATTGGCGGACGCGAAGTGCCCATCATCCTCGACGACTACGTTACCACGGACTTCGGAACCGGCTGCCTCAAAGTGACTCCGGCCCACGACTGGAACGACTACGCCATCGGCCAAAAGCACGGCCTCGAGGTGCTCGACGTGCTGAACGAAGACGGAACCCTCAGCGCCCACGGCCTCGAGTACGCCGGTATGGAGCGCTTTGCCGCCCGCAAGAAGGTCGCTGAAGACCTCAAGGCCAGCGGATTCCTAGCCAAAACCGAAGAATACGCGTCGACTGTAGGCACCAGCGAGCGCACCGGCGCCGTGGTAGAACCCCGCTTGTCGCTTCAGTGGTGGGTGCGCATGCCCGAACTGGCCAAGCCCGCGCTCGATGCGGTGATGTCTGACGAGATTCAGCTGATCCCCGAGAAGTTCAAGAACACGTACCGGCACTGGATGGAGAACGTGAAGGACTGGTGCATTTCGCGCCAGCTGTGGTGGGGACACCGCATTCCGGCCTACTTCTATGGTCCCGGGGAGCACGACTACGTGGTTGCCTTGAGCGCCGAAGAGGCGCTCGAGAAGGCCCGCGCGGCCGCAGGGCGCGCGGATCTCACCCCCGCAGACCTTCAGCAGGATCCCGACTGCCTCGACACCTGGTTCTCGAGCTGGCTTTGGCCGTTGAGCGTCTTTGACGGCATTCGCAACCCCGAAAACCCCGAGATTCAGTACTACTACCCAACCCAGGACCTAGTCACCGCCCCCGAAATCCTCTTTTTCTGGGTCGCACGTATGGCCATGGCCGGCTACGAGTATGCGGGCAAGCGTCCGTTCGAGCGCGTCTACCTCACGGGAATCGTGCGCGACAAACTCGGACGCAAAATGTCCAAGTCCCTCGGAAACTCTCCCGACCCGATCGGGCTCATGGAGACCTACGGCGCCGACGGAGTCCGCATGGGAATGCTGCTGACGTCACCGGCGGGCAACGACCTTCCGTTTGACGAATCGCTCTGCGAGCAGGGACGCAACTTCACCAACAAGGTGTGGAACGCCCTCCGCCTCATTAAAGGCTGGAACGTATCTGACGACGCCCCCGCCGACGAAGCCGCGGAATGGGCTGTAACCTGGTTCCGCAGCCTGCTCGACGCCGAATTGGCAGAGCTGCAGCGCGACTTTGACCGCTACGCCCTTTCAGAGGCCCTCATGCGCCTGTACAAGCTCACCTGGAACAGCTTCTGCGCCTGGTACCTCGAGCTCGTCAAGCCCGCCTACGGCCAGCCGATTTCTGCAGGCGTGTACCGCGCCACGGTCGAATTCTTCGAAACCCTCATGGCGGCACTGCACCCCTTCATGCCCTTCCTCACCGAAGAGGTGTGGCACCTGCTTTCGGAGCGCGCCGAGGCCGACTTCCTCGACTTTGCCACGTATCCGACTTCGGGCGGAACCGCCTACGACCCCGCCTCCTTCGCCATCATGGAGGAGCACGTGGTCGCCCTGCGCACCTTTAGGGCCGAGAAAAACATCGCCTTTAAGTCGCCGCTCACCGCAGACGCCGCGACCAAGCCCGCAGCCTGGTCAGCAATCTCAAAACTGACCAACACCCAGTGGGGTGATGCAGAGGGCGGACTTCCGCTTCGGGCCGGAACCTTTGAGCTCCGCGTCCAAGTAGCGGCAGACGACATCGACGTCGAAGCTGAAATTGCCAAGGCCCAAAAAGAAATCGAGTACTACAGCGGCTTTAAGCGCAGCGTCGAGGCCAAGCTTTCGAACGAAAAATTCGTTGCCGGAGCCCCCGCCGCCGTTGTCGATGCCGAACGCAAAAAACTCGCGGACGCGGAGTCCAAGATCGAAATTGCCCAAAAGCTGATTAGTCAGCTGGCAGCTAGCAACTAGCAACTAGCAGCTGTTACTGCCCCCTCCGCTGCATCGACGCCTCGTACAGCGCAATGCCGGCGGCCACCGAAACGTTGAGCGAGGCGGTTTCGCCGCTCGTCGGGATTTTGGCGGTGGCGTTGCAGGCCTTCCAGAGGGCGGGAGAGATTCCGTCTTCTTCAGAACCCATGATGAGTACGGCGGGACCGCGAAGGTCGCAGTCGGCCAGGGTTCCGGTAGCTTTTTCAGAGATTCCGACGATCTGGCAACCGCTCATTTCAAGCGAGGTCAGCGCGATGGGAAGCGAGCGCACGCGGCAAATGGGCATGCGCAAAAGTGCTCCGGCAGACGATTTTACGGCGTCGGCGTTCATGGGGGCGCTGCCTTCTGAAAGTACAATGGTGTGGGCACCAAAGCTCTCGCACGAGCGGGCGATGGCTCCGACGTTGCGCACGTCGGTAACGCGGTCGAGCACGACCACGAGGGGGTCGACTCCGCGCTCGGCAAGCCCGGCCATGACATCGGCAAGGTCGGCATAGGCTACGCTCGAAGCCCAGCTCACGACGCCTTGGTGGTTCGCGCGGGTGAAGCGCTGCATGCGCTCGTTCGGTACAAACTTGACAAAAATTCCCTTCTTGCGCGCCTTCGCGGCAATTGCCATGAGTGCTGGGTTGCGGGATTCTTGTGCGATAAAGACGCGGTCCAAAACCACTTCAGACTCTAGAGCCTCTTCAATGGGGCGAATTCCGTAAATTAATTGGTCGTCAAGTTGCTCGCTCATAGTGTGTTATTCGGTTTCGCCTTCTTCGGACTCGCCCTGAAGGGCTCGGTCGACCAATGACGGATTCGTGGATTTGCTGTTTTTAAGACCCAGCTGGCGCAGCTGTTCGGCGCGGCGTACGAGGTTGCCCTTGCCTTGGCTGAGCTGCTTCATCGCGTTCTCGTAAGTCTTCGTGGTGGTCTGCATTTGGTTGCCCACTTTGATCATTTCTTCAGAGAACCCTACAAACTTGTCGTACAGGTCCGATGCCTGGCGAATGATTTCGCCGACGTTGCGGTTTTGGCGTTCCTGGCGCCAAAGGGTTCCGACGGTGCGCAGCGTGGTCCAAAGGGTGGTGGTGCTCACAAGCGCAATGTTGCGGTCAAAGGCCTCTTGGTACAGGCCGGGTTCGGCCTGCAATGCGGTGCTGAACGCGCCTTCAATCGGAACAAACAGCAGCACAAAGTCCAGCGAAACGTCGTACAGATTCTGGTAGTTTTTGTCTGAAAGTCCGCGAATGTGCGCACGAAGCGACGCGATGTGCTCCTTCATGGCGAGGGCCTG
>CAYYWL010000004.1:0-3210 GCA_964475135.1 uncultured Owenweeksia sp. | reverse complement strand
GCCTCGACTTCGCTTCGCGCGGAATCTGCCGCAGCGAGGCGTTCTTGCGCACGGGCGAGAGCCATGTCGGACTCGCGCTGGGCATTTTGAGCAGAGGTCAGCGCCGATTCAAGGTCGCGAACTCGCTGGTTGGCGGCATCGTACAATCCTTGAATGCGGGCCATTTCGCCGGAATCGGTTCCGCCCGATGCGCCACGGCGCAACTGCAGCACAATTAGGCCCCCAAGGAGCAGAACTGTGAGAATTAATAGCCCAGTCGAAATCACAGCTCAAAGGTAGGATTCCCGGCCGACCAATCGGGTCCGTCGATGCCCTGAGTTTTGAACCATTCCGCAGTCGTTGAAAACGGTTTGCTGCCCCAAAAACCGCGGTAGGCTCCGAGCGGAGAGGGGTGGGCCGAGCGCAGCACGAGATGGTGTGGATTATTGAGTGCGGCGCCCCGCTTTTGGGCATGTGCACCCCACAACCAAAAGGCGAGCGGACGCGCTTCGGCGTTCAGCACCTCAAGCACCCGGTTCACGAGTGGGTCCCAGCGGCCGTCGGCGTGGCTTCCGGGATCCCCGGCGCGCACGGTCAGAGCTGTGTTCAAAAGGAGCACTCCTTCTCGGGCCCATGCCGTCAAATCGCCGGATGGGGGAGGGGTTAGGCCGGTGTCTGAGGCAAACTCCTTAAATATGTTGCGCAGCGACGGAGGTTCCACGACACCCCGCGAAACCGAAAACGCCAAGCCGTGCGCTTGCCCCGGTCCGTGGTAGGGGTCCTGACCCAGCACGACCACTTTTACGCGGTCAAAAGGGCACAATTCAAACGCCTTCCACAGATCTACGGCTGGGGGGTACACGACCTCAGAACCGTAGGATTCCGCAGCACGGCTGAAGAGTTCGTCCATCCACGTCGCCGAAGAATTCAGTCGAAGCGCGTGCAGCCAGTCAGTCGGAAGGGGAGGAATGCGGTTCACACTGCAAACTTCGTATTTTTGTGGCTATGCGTACGCTCAAAACCATCCTTGCGGTCCTTCTCATTGCAGCCGCCGCGGCATCCACGGCCTCATGCAAGTCGGCCGACATGTGTCCAGCATTCATCGGATCGGCCGCGCCGACCGCCGAAGCTGCGGCTCAGGTATGAGTCTGGTGCCCGTCACCAGCTTAGACGACATTCACCGCCTCGGTCGCTATCGGGGCGGAATTTTAGTTTTTAAGCACAGCACCCGTTGCAGCATTTCAACTGCGGCCCACCATCGTGTCCGCACGTGGTTGACGGCCCATCCCGAAGTCGAAGTGGCCTATGTCGATGTCATTGCCCAGCGCCCACTCAGTAACGAACTCGCTGAAGCTTGGTCGGTCGAACACCAAAGCCCGCAGATGCTGTGGTTCCGCGAAGACGGCAGCGTGCTTCACGAAAGCCACTTCGGAATCGACGCAAGGTGGATCGAATCACTGAACTGAACTCGGTTCCGCGCGTTACACTATCATTCATGGAAGCATCAAATTCGAACCCAACGCCCGTGCGCAAGCCCAACTGGCTGCGCGTCAAGTTGCCCACGGGCACGAACTACCGCGCCGTGCGCAACGTCGTGGACCAGTACAAGCTCCACACCATCTGCGAGTCGGGACGCTGCCCGAACATGGGCGAATGCTGGGGCGAGGGCACCGCGACCTTTATGATCTTGGGCAACATTTGCACCCGATCGTGCGGATTTTGCAACGTGGCCACCGGACGCCCACTGCCCGTAGACTGGGACGAGCCCGACCGCGTGGCCCGGTCCATTCAGCGCATGAAAATCAAGCACGCCGTGCTCACGAGTGTGGACCGTGATGACTTAGCTGACGGCGGATCAATTATTTGGGCCGAAACGGTGGCTGCCGTGCGCCGTCTTTCGCCCGGAACCACCATGGAAACCCTGATTCCCGACTTTCGCGGAATCACCGACCAAATTGACCGTATTGTCGAGGCTGCACCCGAAGTCGTAAGCCACAATATGGAGACCGTGCGCCGCCTGACGCGCCAAGTTCGAATTCAGGCGCAGTACGATCGCTCGCTCGAAGTACTTCGCTACCTCAAGGCCAACGGCGTCAACCGCACCAAAACGGGCATCATGCTTGGCCTTGGCGAAACCGAAGACGAGCTCTACCAAACCCTCGACGAGGTGCGCTCGGTCGGGGTCGATGTAGTTACCCTTGGCCAGTATTTGCAGCCTTCTGCGCGCCACTTACCCGTCCAGCGCTTTGTTGAACCCGAAGAGTTTGAGCGCCTCGGAGCCTACGCCCGTACCCTCGGATTTCGCCATGTGGAGAGCAGTCCGCTCGTTCGTTCGTCGTACCACGCCGAGCGGCATGTGCACTAAGCCTTCTTTGCCTTATTTTTAGCACTCTGTTACGAAACCGTATGAAAATGAACCGTACCCGCCTCGCCGCCCTACTTTCAGGATCGGCTGTACTTCTCGCTGGCACTGCTGCTGTCCTCACCTGGGATGCGCAACCTGCTGAGCGCCACTACCAATTCCGCGACGAGCTCGCTCAAGGTCGCTTTGCAGGCTACAACGAGTACCTGCATATGCTGCGCGCTAACGAGGTTACTGGACAAATTGATCCAATGGCAGTTCAGGCCGCTTGGGCACAACTCATTCAGACCGCTCAAAAAACCAATACCCTGAATTGGGAAACACGTGGCCCAGACAACCACGGCGGCCGCACGCGTGCGATTCTCGTGGATCGAAACAATTCGAACATTGTGTACGCAGGTTCAGTAGGCGGTGGTTTGTACCGGTCAACCAACGGTGGTGCGAGCTGGAACGTGGTAAGTGACCCTGGTGCAAACCAAGCAGTTGGTAGCATCTGTCAGGCCGCCAACGGAGACATTTACTATGGTACTGGTGAAATTTGGCTTGGCTACGGCGGAACAGGTCACAACACAACGCCCAACTTCGCAGGTCGTGGGGTGTACAAATCAACCGACGGCGTAAACTTCGTACAGCTCGCGAGTACCAATCCAGCAAACAATTCAGCCAGCGCTGCGTGGACAGCTGTCGCTGACATCGAAGCGCATCCAAGCGACGCAAACACGATTTTTGCTGCAACCAACGGCGGCTTCATGAAGACGACCGATGGTGGTGCAACTTGGACGCAGCTCCTTAGCGGAAGCATTACCGACTTTGCGCTTTCAGCCGCAGGTACGATTTACGTCAACCAGGCAGGTCGCACAATGAAGTCT
>CAYYWL010000003.1:65253-76413 GCA_964475135.1 uncultured Owenweeksia sp. | reverse complement strand
ACCCAACTGGTGCTGGATTTTGCGCGCGCCAACCTCGAAGACGACAAGCAGGCCGACGTGTTTGAAGCGCTTAAAGCGATGGCCCGGCACCTCAGCAAAGAGGCGTCGACCGATGCCGTGGCCGCCCTGCGCGAATGGGATTTGGACCGCCACCGGCAGCTTCAGACCAACTTGCGCCAAAAGGCCACGGACCTGCGTACTCGGATGCGGGCGGCGGCGCCGAAGCTGCTGAAGTTGCTGGCTAGCTTGCCCGCCGAGTCGGTCAACCGCGCGGATTGGTACGCGAGCTACTTCAAAAAGCTCCGCAAGCCGGACGCGAAGCTTTGGGTTCCGGGGGCGCACGTGCGAAAGTCACTGATGGGTGACCCGGTGGCGATTTTGAAGGTCGCGGCGCAAAAGGATTCCGCGCTACGGGACCAAGCTGAAGAGGTGGTGGCGCAAATGAAGCTGCTGCTGGGCGACCCCCTCGAAACCGCGCTTGACGGAGTGGTGCTCGACCTGCTTCGCCGCCACGACCGCAGCGCCTCGGTACTGAGCGAGCTGGCGCGACGCCTTGAGGACGTGCTCGACCGCCTCAGGGTCCAGCCGATTTGGAAGTTTCAGCCGCTGATCCACCGCGAGCTGCGCGACCAGCCGACCAGCTACTTGTACGAACGCTTGGGCGAGCGCTACGCCCGATTTTTGGTCGACGAGGCCCAGGACACCTCGCGCATGCAGTGGGCCAACCTCTGGCCGCTGATGGAGCACGCGCTGACCGGCCGCGAGTTGGACGCCGGAGCCATGGTGGTCGGCGACGGCAAGCAGAGCATTTACCGCTGGCGCGGCTCAGACGCTGAAGAGTTTTTGGACCTCGTGGCGCGCGCGAAGCGAGGCGACAGTCCGTCGGACGCGCTTCCGGCCCTCGAGGGCATGACTGGCTTTGTGGCCATGGGCGACAACTGGCGCAGCCGGCACGGAATCGTAGCCTTCAACAACCGTTTGTACACGGGTTTGGCCGCCAAGCTCGGCCAGGACGACCACCGCACCGCGTACGCCGATTCGGCGCAAAATCCGCGCGGAGCATCCGGCGGCTACGTACAGCTTCGCGCCATCGAGGCCGAAGACAAGTTCGAGTTTGATCCCGCCGTGCTCGACGCACTGGTGGCAGACGTGCGGAGCCGGCGTGCCGCCGGCTGGTCCTGGGGCGACATGGCCGTAATCATGCGCCGCCGCGCCGAGGGCCGCATGGTTGCCGAGCGCTTCGCCGCCGAGGGAATCCCCATTTTGTCGTCGGAGCTGCTGGCAGTGACCGGGTCTGCCGCGGTTCAGGCCATGGTGGCTCTGTTTCGCTGGATGCTCCGACCGGGCGAGCCCGAGCGCGAGTGGGACGTGCTGCGCGGCCTCCGCCGCGCCGGCGTGTGGCAGGTGGGCACAGAGGAATGGCTCCTGCTTGGGCAATCGCGCCGCCGCGTCCAAGACGCCCCCATACCTGAGGATTTTGAGCCGGTGCTTCGCCGAATCCTTCCGGGTTGGAGCCCCGACGTCGCCTGGCGCCTGAGCCTCTACGAAATGGGCGCCTATACCGCACGTGCCCTGGGGTTCAACGCCGACGCGGACGCCTTTGTCCTGCGCCTGCTCGACGCCATGCTCGACTTCTCGAAGCGTCAGGTCAACCGCCTCGAGGCCTTTATGGAAGAGTACGCCCGTCGGGCCCCTATGTGGAGTGTGTCGGCTCCGGCGGGAGCGGACGCAGTCGAACTGCTGACCGTCCACAAGGCCAAGGGACTTGAGTACCCCATCGTCTTTTTCCCATGGGCCCAGCTCGATAACCCGCGCTTTGACCCGGTATGGCTCGATCCGCGCGGAGTGCTCGGGCCGGACCTTGATTTGCCGCCCGCGGCGCTGGTTCCGCTCACCAAATTCAGCTCGAACGAGGGCTTGCTCGACGAGGTCGGGCAGCGCTGGCCCGCCTACGCCGAACGGGTGCGCGAAACCGCCGAGCGCGCCGCCTTTGACGACGCCAACTTGCTGTACGTGGCCACGACCCGCGCCGTCGACGAGCTCTGGGTCTACTTCGACCCCAAAAAGGGTTACGGAGGCTGGTGGCTGCAGCACGCCGAGGCCGAACTCGCCCTGGGCGAAGCCCGGCAATTGGCTGAAAACCTCTGGACCTGGGGCGCAATGCCTGCGCCTGAGGCCGCCGCGCCCGCGGCTCCGACCTGGGACCAAAGCATTGTGCGCAACCGCGACTGGACCGACACCGTAAAGCTTGCCCGTCCCCGCGACGAGGAACCCGAGCAGCGCTTTGGCAACGCCCTTCACGCGGCCTTGGAACGCATTCGCGACCGCCGAGACGCTGCGGCTGCAGCGTATTCTGCCGCGGAACGCAGCCAGCTGGATTCCGCCGAACGCGACCGCCTCATCGACACCTTGGCGCTGGCGCTGGATTCCCCCGAACTGGCCGACTGGTGGACCGCAACCGAGACCTACACCGAGCGCAGCCTGCTCCACGAAGGCGGAGTGCTGCGCCCCGACCGCATTTACCGCCGCGCCGACGGACGCTGGGTGGTCGCCGACTACAAGACGGGCGCGCCGCAGGCTGAGCACGAAGAGCAAGTTCGCCGCTACGCCGACCTGCTCGAACCGGTTTTGGGTGAGCGTCCGCTGCCCGTCGTCCTCTACCTTCGCAGACCCACAATCCTACGTCATGAATTCTCGTGAATCATTTTACCAGCGCCTGCGCGACGAGCTGAAGTCTGTCGACGAGCAGGGTCTCTTTAAGCGCGAACGCATTATCGCCTCGCCGCAGGACGCCGTCATCACCCTGGCCGACGGGTCCGAAGTACTGAACTTTTGCGCCAACAACTACCTGGGCCTCAGCAGCCACCCTGACGTGGTCGCCGCCGCCCACCGCGCCTTGGACGAGCGCGGGTTCGGAATGAGTTCTGTGCGCTTCATTTGCGGAACCCAGGACATCCACAAGCAGCTCGAGGCCCGCATCGCCGAGTTTTTGCACACCGAAGACACGATTTTGTACGCCGCCGCGTTTGACGCCAACGGCGGAGTTTTTGAGCCCCTACTCGGCGAAGAAGACGCCATCATCAGCGACAGCCTCAACCACGCCTCAATCATCGACGGAGTCCGCCTCTGCAAGGCCCAGCGCTACCGCTACGCCAACAACGACATGGCCGACCTCGAGGCCCAGCTTAAGGCGGCCGACGCGGCCGGAGCCCGCACCAAGCTCATCGTCACCGACGGCGTCTTTTCCATGGACGGGTACGTGGCCCAAATGGACCGTATCTGCGATCTGGCCGACCAGTACGACGCCCTCGTCATGGTCGACGAGTGCCACGCCACCGGATTCATCGGCGCCACCGGACGCGGTTCGATCGAGCTGCGAGGCGTCCTCGGCCGCGTCGACATCATTACCGGAACCCTCGGCAAGGCCCTAGGAGGGGCCATGGGCGGATTCACCACCGGCCGCAAAGAACTCATCGAAATGCTCCGCCAGCGCTCGCGTCCCTACCTGTTCAGCAACAGCCTCGCCCCTTCGATTGTCGGAGCCAGCCTCGCCGTGCTCGACCTGCTCGACCGCACCACCGAGCTGCGCGACCGCCTGATGGACAACGTCGCCCGCTTCAAAGCAGGCCTGCGCGAAGCCGGACTCGAGTTCAAAGATGGCGAATCTGCCATTGTCCCCGTCATGCTCTACGACGCGGCCCTTGCCCAGCGCTTCGCCGACGCTCTTTTACAGCGCGGAATCTACGTCATCGGCTTTTTCTTTCCCGTCGTGCCCAAGGGCCAAGCCCGCATTCGCGTGCAGCTCTCAGCGGCCCACACGCCCGAACACATCGACAAGGCGGTTAAGGCGTTTGCGGAGGTGCATAAGGAGCTCGTTAGCGAGGTTAGCTAGTTAGCAAGGCTAGCAAGGTTGGCGAGGTTAGCAAGGTTAGCTGAGATTAGCTCGTCAGCGTGCTTGGCCAGCCGACAAAGTCGTGCGAGGTTGGCTCAAAGCCCTTTAGCCGTTTGAAATGTTTGCGAGATTTGGTGATTAGGCACAATCCTTTGAGGGCTCAAAGTAAGCATATTATTTTTGCAAATTATTCATTTTAAAATGTTTATGTGAAATAGTCTAAATAGGTTTGTCGAATGAAATCCTATTTAGACCTCACAATTTGGCACCGGGCCAGTGACTTATTTGTTGATCTGCACAAGCTGCTTGAACACCATAGCTTGTTTCGAGATCGCTATCTGCGGGAGCAGCTGCTACGCGCATCGCTGTCCGTAGCGCTCAACATTAGTGAAGGCAACGGTCGGGGTTCGCGCAAGGAATTTGCGTATTTTTTGCGGATCGCGCGCGGGTCCCTCGATGAGGTTGGCGCTGCGCTTCACATTGCCCGAAAGATTTATCCAGCACTCGAAATTCCGGACCGGCATTTTGCCGACATCGAACAGTTGAAGCGGTCCATCAACGCACTCATAAGTAAGCTCACCGAAGGGGCTCACAGTCCAATGATTAAAGCCTTGACCCCGCTGAACGTTGAGCTCACAGACGAGCTAACGAGCTAATCTCAGCAAACCTTGCCAATTGGCCAACGAGCTAACCTCGCCAATCTTGCTAATTAGCCAACGAGCCAACCTTGCTATTGAAGGATTTGCCACCCCTGCGCCAGCAGCGGTTCAGCAACCTTGAACTTGACCTGCTTTTGCTCTCCGGTCATGAGGTTGACGACGGTGACTTGGTCGTTGCGTCCGTACTTCTTGCTGCTCACCGCGGGCGCCTGCTTGGGGGGGGCGGCCGGAGGGGGCGTGGCGGAGCGGGAAGCGGTTCCGCGCGCGGCGGGAACCTCTTCGGCGCCAGGGCCAGAAGTGGTGAGTTGCTGGGCCGGACGTGCGGGCGCGTTAGGCGCTTGGCGCACGGGAGCTTGGCCGGGGTCGGCCTGAGGAAGTCCGGCACGGAAGAGGAATCCGAGGATGCTCGAATTCATTTCGTCGACCATGTCTTTGAAGAGCTTGAACGACTCGTGCTTGTACACGAGGAGCGGGTCTTTTTGCTCGTAGACGGCTCCCTGAACGTTTTGGCGCAGGTCGTCCATGTTGCGCAGGTGCTCCTTCCAGTGTTCGTCGATCATGCTCAGCACGATGGCCTTTTCGAGGTCGGTCGTGAGCGACTGGCCGCGGGTTTCGACGCCGCGCTGCAGGTTGGTCGGAATCTGGATCGACTTAATTCCGTCGGTAAACGGAACCAAGATGTTTTGGAACTGACCCCCTTGCTCGCGAAGCACGTTCTCGAGGACCGGTAGGGCTTGGCCCGCGATGCGGTCGCACTTGGCGCGGTAGGCAGCCTGGGCGGCGGCATAGGTTTTTTGCGTGAGGTCGGCGGCCGAAAGGCGTTCGAACTCGGCGGAATCCACGGGGGTCGCCATGGCAAAGGTTTCGAAGCATCCGAGCTCGTAGGCACCGAAGTCGCGGCTGGGCTTGGTTCCGCCCACAAGGGCCTCGGCGGCGTCGTAGACGCTGTTGGCGAGGTCCAGGGCGAGGCGCTCACCCGAAAGGGCGTTGCGGCGGCGGCGGTAGATTCCGCTGCGCTGCGCGTTCATGACGTCGTCGTACTCAAGCAGGCGCTTGCGGCTGCCGAAGTTGTTCTCTTCGACCTTCTTTTGGGCGCGCTCGATGCTCTTGGTGACCATTGAGTGCTCGATCACGTCACCTTCTTTGTGCCCCATGCGGTCCATCAGGCTGGCGATGCGCTCAGATCCGAAGAGGCGCATAAGGTTGTCTTCGAGCGAAACAAAGAACTGCGACGATCCGGGGTCGCCCTGTCGTCCGGCGCGTCCACGCAGCTGGCGGTCGACACGGCGCGAATCGTGGCGCTCGGTTCCGATAATGGCGAGTCCGCCCGCGGCTTTGGCTTCGGCGGTCAGCTTGATGTCGGTTCCGCGTCCGGCCATGTTGGTGGCGATGGTCACGGTTCCGGGACGGCCGGCTTCGGCGACGATGTCGGCCTCCTTTTGGTGCAGCTTGGCGTTCAGCACTTGGTGAGGAATCTTGCGAATGTTCAGCGTGCGGCTGAGCAGCTCCGAAATCTCGACCGAGGTTGTGCCTACCAGTACGGGTCGGCCGGCGTTGCGCAGCTTTTCGATTTCGTCGATGACGGCGTTGTACTTCTCGCGTTTGGTCTTGAATACTAAGTCGTTGCGGTCGTCGCGCTTGGCGGGCACGTTGGTCGGAATCACCGTTACCTCGAGCTTGTAGATCTCCCAGAATTCGCCCGCTTCGGTTTCGGCCGTACCGGTCATTCCCGAAAGCTTGTGGTACATGCGGAAGTAGTTCTGCAGCGTAATCGTGGCGTAGGTCTGCGTGGCAGCCTCGATGGTCACGCCCTCTTTGGCCTCAATCGCTTGGTGAAGTCCGTCGGAGTAGCGGCGTCCATCCATGATTCGGCCGGTTTGTTCGTCGACGATTTTCACCTTGCCCTCCATCACGACGTACTCGACGTCCTTTTCAAAGAGCGTGTAGGCCTTGAGGAGCTGGTTCATGCTGTGAATGCGCTCGCTCTTGGCGCGGTATTCGCGCATGAGCTGGTCCTTGCGGGCGGCGCGTTCGGCCACGTCGTCGTGGGCCTTCTCGATGCGGTCGAGTTCGACCGAAATCACCGGAAGTACGAAGAAGTCGGTCGTGGTCTGCTCGGCCAAGTACCCCAGACCCAAGTTGGTGAGGTTGACTTGGTTGTGCTTCTCTTCGATCGTGAAGTACAGGGCTTCGTCGATCTTCTTCATCTCTTTGCCTTGGTCTTGCAGGTAGACGCCTTCGGTCTTTTGCAGCAGGGCCTTGACGCCGTCCTCGGACAGGAACTTGATAAGAGCTTTATTCTTGGGAAGCGCGCGGTGCGAGCGCAGCAGCTGGAATCCGGCCTCAGTCTTGTCGCCGGCGGCGAGTGCCTCTTTGGCCTTAGTAAGGGCGTCTTGGGCAACGGTCTTTTGCTGGTTGACCAGCGCCACCACGTAGTCCTTGAGTGAGGCAAACTCTTGCTGGTCGCCGTTGGGCGTGGGGCCGCTGATGATGAGCGGAGTCCGCGCGTCGTCAATCAAGACGGAGTCGACCTCGTCGACGATGGCGTAGTGGTGTCCGCGCTGCACGAGCTCGGCGGTTTCGCGCGCCATGTTGTCGCGCAGGTAGTCAAAACCGAATTCGTTGTTGGTTCCGAACGTAATGTCGGCCAAGTAGGCCTTGCGGCGCGGTTCGGTGTTGGGGCGGTGCTTGTCGATGCAGTCGACGCTCAATCCGTGAAACTGGTAGAGGGGGCCCATCCACTCAGAGTCGCGCTTCGACAGGTAGTCGTTGACGGTGACCAGGTGCACGCCACGTCCGCTCAAGGCGTTGAGGTAGACGGGAAGCGTCGCGACCAAGGTTTTACCCTCACCCGTGGCCATTTCGGCGATACGCCCTTTGTGCAGCACGACGCCGCCAAAAAGCTGCACGTCGTAGTGTACCATGTTCCAGGTGATGGGATTGCCGGCGGCAGACCAAGTGTTGTTCCACACGGCGGTGTCGCCCTCGATGCGGACGGCGTCAAGGCGGCTCGCGAGTTCGCGGTCCCAGTCTTGGGCCGGAACGCGCAGCGGGCGCTCTGACAAACGACGCGCCGTTTCGCGCAGTACGGCATAGGCCCGCGGAAGGATTTCGAGCAAAATGCGCTCCTCTTCGGCCAAAATGTCTTTATCGAGGCTGTCGATTTGGCGGTACAGGGCCTCTTTGGCGTCGACGTCAAGTTCGGATTCGGCCTGAAGGCGAAGCTGGTCGCGTTCGGCGGCCTTAACTTCGGTTTCGGTGCGCAGTCGGGCGCGAAACGATTCAGTCTCTCCGCGGAGTTCGCGGTCAGTCAGGCCGGACAGCGTCTGTTCGGCGGCGTGGACTTGGTCGATGTAGGGTTGGATCTCCTTGAGCGTGCGCTGCGAGGGATCACCCAAAAAAACCTTTAAAATCTTGTCGAGCATAGGTCGCCAAAGGTACAACCTCTGTGCCACCTAAGCGTGGGCAGACAGACTGTCTGCTTGGCCTGAAAATCAGTACTCTTCCTCGTTCCAGAGGAAGTCTTCGTCCGAAGGGTAGTCGGGCCAAATATCTTCGATTGACTCGTAGATTTCGGCTTCTTCTTCTTCAACCGCTTGCAGGTTTTCCACGACCTCAAGCGGAGCCCCCGTGCGGATGGCGTAGTCAATGAGTTCGTCCTTGGTCGCGGGCCAGGGGGCGTCGCTTAGGTACGAGGCGAGTTCGAGGGTCCAATACATGGCGCAAAAATAATTTTTTTTCGGAGCCGTACAAGCAATTTTTTATGCCTTTGAAATCCAGGGGATTTCGGGTGCATTCAGCTGCTTGCCCAGCCACCTTGAAAGGGTAAACGCGTAGTCGCTTAAACGGTTCAAATAGGCCACCGTGGGCTCGGGCAGCGGCACGTCGTCGGCCCCCAATGTGTCCACGAGCTGTACCACCCAGCGTTCGGCCCTGCGGGCGACGGTGCGCACCACGTGACACTGGCTTACCAGCACATGTCCGCCCGGAAGCAGAAAGTTGCGCATCGGTTCCAGTTCGAGGTCCATGCGGTCTATGGCCTCCTCGAGGCGCGCAATCCAGGCAGGGTCAATGTGCGGCAGGCGGGCCACCATCTCGGGCAGGTCGTTAGCCATGTGCGAACCTAATGCAAACAGGTCGCTTTGGACCTGGGCGAGTTCGGCACGTACGGCGTCCCATTCGGCCGGAATTTGGTCGCGAAGCAATCCCAGGTGGCTGTTGAGCTCGTCGAGGGTTCCGTAGGCGTGCAGGCGCAGGTCGTACTTGGCGATGCGCGTGCCGCTGAATAGTCCGGTTTGGCCGGCGTCGCCGGTTTTGGTGTAGATTTTCATGAGTGCAGCGGGTTGAGCTGTGTTCAAGGTAACCCGCGAAGCGGGTAGTGGTTCAGTACGCCCGGCCCGTCTTGCCCTCCATGTAGTTCACAAAGGCGCGGTTGGCGACGCGGGTTCCGCCCGGAGTCGGGTAGTTGCCGGTGAAGTACCAGTCGCCGGGGGACTTGGGGCAGGCCTCGTGCAGGTCGGCCACCGTTTGGTAGACAACTTTGACTTCGGCCCGGGTTCCGGCAGGCGTGAGCAGTTGGGCGATGCGGTCGCTGAGCTCCTCGTCAGTGAACGGAGCGTACACCGCCTGTACGGCATTGCGCTGCTCGGCCATGGGCTTTGTCAATTCGGCTTTGGCCGACGCGTGAGCTTGGTCGAGGACCGAATCCATTCCGCGCTCGCGCAGCAGAGAAACGGCCGCCTGAAAGGCGATGAAGTCGCCCATCTTGGCCATGTCGATGCCGTAGCAGTCGGGGTAGCGAATCTGCGGCGCCGAGCTCACCACGACGATGCGCTTGGGATTTAGGCGGTCCAGCATGCGCAAAATGCTCTGCTTGAGCGTGGTTCCGCGCACAATGCTGTCGTCGAGGGCCACAATGCTGTCGTTGGGCTGCACGATGCCGTAGGTGGAGTCGTAGACGTGCGCCACCATGTCGTTGCGGCTGGAATCCTCGGTGATGAAGGTGCGCAGCTTGACGTCCTTCCAGGCGATTTTTTCGACGCGCGGACGGGCGCTCATCACCTGCTCAATGTCGGCGGGCGTGATGGCGCTGCCTTTGGCGACGAGTTGGGCGGACTTTTGGCGCTTCAGCGCGTCTTCGGCGCCCTTGACGAGCCCGTAGAAGGCGATTTCGGCGGTGTTCGGAATAAAACTGAACACGGTGCGGTCAAAGTCGCCACCCGCGGCGGCCATGACGCGGTCGGTAAGTCGGCGTCCGAGCTCGATGCGCTCGCGGTAGATTTCGCCGTCGTTAGCGCGCGAAAAGTAGATGCGCTCAAAGCTGCAGGCTGCGCGTGGCGCGGCGGGGCGCACGGGCTCCACCGAAACGTCGCCGTTGCGGCGAATCCACACCATGTGCCCGGGAGGAACCTCTTGCACTTCGTCCGCCGACACGCCAAAGGCGGTCTGGATCACGGGGCGTTCAGAGGCCACTACGGCTACCTCCTCATTCACGAAGTAGAAGGCGGGGCGGATTCCGTGCGGGTCGCGCACCAAGAAGGCGTCGCCTTGGCCGATGATTCCGCCCATGGCGTACCCTCCGTCCCAGTCGCGGCTGGCCTTTTCGAGGACCCGCGGCATGTCCAGGTTGTTGGCTTGGTAGCGGCTGCGCTCAATTTTGCTGAGGCCCAGATCTTCTTTGGCGATTTGGTGCAGGCGGCGGTTCTCTTTGTCGAGAAAGTGCCCAATTTTTTCCATCACCGTCACGGTGTCGGCCTTCTCTTTGGGGTGCTGGCCGAGGTTGACGAGTTCGTCGAACAGTTCGTCGACGTTGGTCATGTTGAAGTTGCCGGCGACCAAGAGGTTGCGGCTCATGTAGTTGGACTGCCTCAAGAAGGGGTGGCAGGCCTCGATGCTGTTGCCGCCGTAGGTTCCGTAGCGCAGGTGGCCCAGGTAGACGTCGCAGGCGAAGGCCACGTTCTCTTTAACCCAGGCGGCATCTTTGAGGCGTTCGGGCTTGCCGTCGAGGCGCTCTTCGATGCGGTTTTGAATGCGCGTAAAGATGTCCTGAATCGGCTTGGGGTCGGTCGAACGGTAGCGGCTGATGTAGCGTTGGCCAGGGGGCATGTCGAGCTTTACTCCGGCAAGGCCCGCGCCGTCTTGACCGCGGTTGTGCTGCTTTTCCATCATGAGCACCATTTTGTTCAGGCCGTAAAGGGCCGTCCCGTGCTCGTCGAGGTAGTGGTCAAGGGGTTTGCGCAGACGCAGGAGGGCAATGCCGCACATAGCGGGTGCAAAGTTAGGGCGCTCCCTATCTTCGCAGGACACCCTTGACGCAATCCTTCGCATGAATTCGCTTCCCGCGCCCATTGACATTCATACCCACCTGATTCCTGAGCACATACCTCATTTTGCAGAGCGTTTTGGCTACGGCGGATTCATTCGCCTCGAGCACCACTGCCCGGGCTGCGCGCGCATGATGAAGGACGACGTGCTCTTTCGCGAAATCGAGGCCAACAACTGGGATCCGTCCGCGCGAATTCACGACTGCGACCGCCACGGGGTGGGCGTGCAGGTGCTGTCGACCGTCCCGGTCATGTTCAGCTACTGGACTCCGCCGCGAGATGGTGC
>CAYYWL010000003.1:0-65153 GCA_964475135.1 uncultured Owenweeksia sp. | reverse complement strand
TGCTGTCGACCGTCCCGGTCATGTTCAGCTACTGGACTCCGCCGCGAGATGGTGCTGCGGTGGCTAAATTCTTGAACGACCACCTCGCCGAGATTGTGGCTGGCAACCCTACTCGTTTTGAGGGCCTCGGAACTTTGCCCATGCAAGACACCGACCTCGCCCTGCGCGAACTCGACCGCTTTGAGCGCCTAGGGCTGCGCGGAGTTCAAATCGGTTCCAACATCAACCAGCGCAACCTCGACGACCCGGCGTTTTTTCCCATTTTTGAGGAGATGGCTCGCCGCGGCCTCGCTCTTTTTGTGCACCCCTGGGACATGATGGGTAGTGACGACATGAAGCGCTATTGGCTTCCGTGGCTCGTCGGAATGCCTGCCGAGTCGAGCCGCGCGCTGTGCTCACTCATTTTTGGCGGGGTGTTCGAGCGGCTCCCCTCGCTGCGGGTGGCCATTGCCCACGGCGGCGGATCGTTTCCCGCCACCCTTGGCCGCATCCAGCACGGATTTGACGTTCGGCCCGACTTGGTGGCCGTGGACAACGCGGTTCCGCCTACCGAATACCTCGGCAAGTTTTGGGTCGACAGCCTCGTTCACGACCCACACGACTTGGCCAACTTATTGCGCCTAGTCGGCGAAGACAAAATTGCGGTGGGGTCCGACTACCCGTACCCCTTGGGCGAAGCGGTTCCGGGCGATTTGGTGCGGAGCATGCCCTGGTCGGACGCTGTCAAGGCCAAGGTGCTGCGGCAGAATGCGGAGGCGTGGCTTTACGGCAAGGTTGGCAAGGTTGGCTGAGATTGGCTCGTTGGTTCTTGGCGAGGTTAGCTCGTTAGCTCGTTAGCAAGGTTAGCTCGAGCGTGCAGCCGCCAACTGGGCCCGCAAAGAGCTATCAATGAGGGGGCCGAATTCTGAGCGCCAATTTTACAAACGAGCTAATCTCAGCTAAAAGCTAGGTAAACCGCGGATCCGTCTCCATGACGTGGCCGCAGCTGGTGCAGGTGCGCTTGGTTTCGCTACTGTAAAATTCTTTGAAGTGGGGAAGGAAGTCCTTTTCGATGTTGTGCAGCTCGAAGTAGGCGGCGTGCAGGGGGTTGTTGCAGGATTCGCAGAACCAGAGTAGGCCGTCGGTGAAGCCTTTGCCGGCGCGCTTGCGCTCGATGACGAGGCCGATGCTACCGGCTTCGCGCATGGGCGAGTGCGGAGTTTTGGCGGGGCAGACAAACATGTCGCCGGCTTCGAGTACGTGGTCGACGGGGCGGCCGTTCTCTTGAGTGCGCACCGTGATGCGGCCTTCAAGTTGGTAGAAGACTTCTTCGGTTTCGTTGTAGTGGTAGTCCTTGCGGGCGTTTGGACCTGCGACGACCATGACGATGTAGTCCTCAGAGTCGGGCGTGAGGTTTTTGTTGCCGACGGGCGGCTTAAGTTCGTGGCGGTGCTCTTCGAGCCAGCGGTGGAAGTTGAATACCATGACCCGAATATACTCTGCTACGGCTTAAGGACCTTAAGCGTCGAGCGGCCCCCGACCTGAATCAGGTATAGTCCGCGTGGCCAAGCCGATGCGTCGAGGCGTATCTCGCCAAACTCTGACTCGGTTTCGGAGATAAGTTGTCCTACGGCGGATCGAACCTGCACCCAGTCGCCTGAATTCAGGCCCTCGATCACGAGGACGTCAGTGACAGGGTTGGGGTAAGCCACGAGGGCGAGTTGCGCATCTTCAGAGCCACTCAATATGTTCACCTTAAGTACCCGGTATAGCTGAGTGACACAGCTTGTGTCGTAGACGGCGAAGTTGAGTAGTCCGCGCGTGATGTCGTCGTAGCCGTCGTAAATCTTGGCTTCAATGGCGGCGGAATCTGAAAGGCAGAAGCAATTTTTTTCAAGCTCAAGGTTGAAGTCGCTGCCGTTCAGCACGTTGTAAAAGTTGTTGTCGCACAAGCGGTTGTCTTCAACCACGGGAACGCTAGCGGGATTGCCCCATGCCGATACACGGGCCACCGTCAGACCGTTGTCGTTGTTTTCAACCAGGTTGTTGGTAAAGTAAGACTGATTGTAAATCTCGGCGGCCCATTCGTTTCCGGTGAAGCTACAGTTTTCAATCACGCTGGAATTTGCCTGATGAATTCCGCGACCGTTGTTGGTGAAGCTGCTGTTGCGAACCCAAACGCCCCCCGGAGAATCCATGGCACGGTAGTTCGCATTGAAGGAGCAGTCGTTAAACTCTAAGTAATTCATAATAAATGGATTGCCTGCAAAGAAACCGTAGTTGTTGCTGTCGAAGGCGCAGGTCAAAAAGATCGAAGGCGCAATGTATGATTGGGAACTGACGTTGTTCTGGCTAAATCGGCAATGAGAAATCAGGTTGGTGTCGGTCATCATGGGCGCGGTTAAGTACAGCCCGATGTTGTTTTCGCGGAACACGGAAGAGTCGATGTCCATGCTTCCTGGGTACATGAGCGCGTAGTAGTTGTGCTCGAAGCGCATGTACTTCCACGCTTGGCGGGTGCTGTCGACTTGGTCGTTGTCGAGGGCGTGGTACGCGTTTTTTAGGTGTACGGCGTTCAGGCTGGCGGATCCGCCCTGACTGCCTTTGATCATGATCCCCGACCAAGCGTATTTGTTCGTGTCGTTTGGCACCGCACTTTGGAATACAATGGGTTGGGCTTTGGTGCCTTGAGCAACGAGCGAACCGCGGATTTCTAAGTAGTAAAGGCTTCCGGGACCCGGATTTTGAACCTTGACCACTACGCCAGGCTGAATGGTCAGGGTTTTGCCGGGGAAGACGACGATGGAGCCCGTCATGACGTACGGGGAGTTAGCAAGCGTCCAGGTGGTGTTGGCGTAAATGCCGCCTTGTACGTTGGTTTGGGCTGAGGCCCAACCCGCAAGAGTGAGGCAAATAATCAAAAGTAGTGAGCGCATAGTCGAAGTTTCTAGCTACGTAACATTTGAGAGAATATAAGGTTCGCGGGGAGCTGAACTTCGCTTTGGCACACTTTTAGTACTATGTGAAACAAAGTACCAAGCTTTATTTATATCTTTGCATTAATGAATACTGAAAACGCACGGGCGCAAATGCGCAAAGGGGTCCTCGAGCTCTGCGTGCTTCGGGTTTTGGGACGCGGAGAGGCCTACGCCTCGGACATCTCAGAGGCCTTGAAGCAGGCCGACTTGCTCGTGGTGGAGGGTACGCTGTATCCGCTACTCACCCGAATGAAGAACGCGGGCTGGCTAGACTACCGTTGGGAGGAGTCCAAGTCGGGCCCCCCACGCAAGTACTACCAACTCACCGAGACGGGCCGAATTCTGCTTGAAGCCTTGAATTCAGAATGGACCGCATTTATCGACGCTGTAAACTCCCTCAAGAACTCATGAAAAAGACCATTGACATCAACCTTGGCGGAATGCTCTTCCATTTGGACGAGGATGCCTACGCCGCACTATCGGCCTACCTCGAAGCGCTTCGCCGCCATTTAGCTGCGACTGAGGGTCGCGAAGAGGTGCTCGCCGACATTGAGGCGCGCATTGCCGAAATCTTCATGCAACGCTTAGCAGGTGCCCGCCAAGTGGTCAGCACTGACGACGTGCAGGCAGCGATGAACACTTTGGGGCAGCCCAAGGACTTTGCGGGAGATTCTGCTGAAGAACCTGAGCCAATCATGGCCGAAGAGCGGTCACGCCGTCGCCTGTACCGCGACCCCGAAGAGCAAATGATCGGGGGCGTCTGTTCGGGCTTTGCGAGCTACTTCGACATTGATGTCGTGATTGTGCGCATTCTGTTTGTGCTCTTCGGCCTCTTTACGGGCTTCGGAGTGCTGCTGTATTTCATCCTCTGGGCGGCGACGCCCAAGGCGGTTACGCCTGCAGAGCGCTTGGCCATGAAGGGCAAGCCGGCGACGTTTGACAACATCCGCCAGACGGTCGAAGAGGAGTTTAAGAACGTTGAGTCGCGCCTCAAAGACAAGGAGAACCACCGCAAGGTGCGGCGGGCAGCCCAAGGCCTTGGCGACGTGATCACCAGCATTTTGGTGGGCTTTGGTCGCTTTTTGGGCGGACTGTTTTTAGTCATCGCGTTCTTCTTCGGATCAACCATTCTCGCTGCTGTTTTTGGTAACGGAATCACCATTGACGGAGCGCACCTGTCCGTATCAGAGCTTATGGGAATCTTTTTGCCCGCAGGTTTTGGACTCGTGTACTTCTGGACGGCAACCGCACTAGTGCTTATAGGGCCGCTGGTGGCGTTGGTGCTGCTGGCGCTTCGCTTGCTGTTCCGCCAAAAGGGACCGGTGCACCGTGCGATTATGGGCACTGCGCTGATGCTGTCCATTGTCGGAATCGCACTAATGGGCGTTCTGGGTGCGCGCTTCGGTTCGGAATTTCGCGAGGAGGCGACCGTCGTGCACGTGGAGGCCCTTCCGCAAGGGGTGAAGCAGTGGACCATGGTGATGGCTACAACTCCAGTCGAGGGCGGAACCAAGCTTCACTTCAGCGACGACGATACGGACGAAAGCTCGTGGATTCTCACAGATTCAGAGGTTTACTTTGACGGAATTGACGTGGATGTGCGTCCGACCTTTCGCGACACTCCGAGCTTGGAATGGACGGCCGAAGCCCAAGGGGGATCGCGCCGTTCGGCTCGCGAGCGCGCCGCAGCGGTCGCCTACGAGGTGCGGAGTGACAGTACCGGTCGCATTTTAATTGGCGACTTGCTTCACTACCCAAAGCCAGACCGCTTTCGGGGCCAATCCGTAGAGCTAGTACTCTACCTCCCCGTGGGCCACAGTGTGTTTTTAGACGCGACGACGGTTCCGTACCTCGACGATGTGGCCAATACCGAAGACATTTGGGACGGACACATGGGCGGCAAAACCTGGCTCATGACCGAGCAGGGTTTGGCAGAGTTCAAGTAGATCGACGCATTTTGCGAATCAGGGGGGCGGGTGCCCCCTTTTTTTATGGCTGAATGGCTGAGGCCGTGTTCCACAAGTGAATGAGTATACTGGTTTGGACAGGTATGCTGTTGAGCCCGCTCGCCTCGGCGGGCAAAACCGAAGGCATAGGTTTGCCAAAATTCCACAAATACAGGGTGTTGTTTTTGGTAAATGTCCAGGGTGGGCCCTGCCATCTGTCCAGCCAAAGGGGCTCAATTTGGCCTTGGTCGCCTGCGGTTCCGGTAGCGGGATTGAGTCGAACCCACCAGCCGCGGCTGCTCAAAAGGTCCCAAGTTTGGGTGCTCGGGTTGAGGCCGTGGACACCAAAGTCAAAGCCGCCCGGAAGCTGTCGGGCCCACAGCCGTTGGCCCTTGCTGAGGTCGAACGCGACAGCGCTGTCTTGGCTGGCAATGAAGGCTGTTCCGCCCGCCACGGCGGGCGGGTGGCCGGTTCCGTCGCCGCCCACAAGGCGTTGGTGGCGGATTTGGCCTCGGTCGGACCACCAGAGTTCGCAGTGGGTTCCGCACCGAAGGACGGCGAGCCAGCCGCGCTTCCAGCTGCGGGGCGCGTCAAAGAGGCCTTTGCGTCCGGGCGCTGTGGCAAGGACGGTCCATTGGCCGTGAAACCACCGAAGGATTTGGTTGGCTTCGGGGTCAAGGCCTGCGGAATCGCGGCGCCAACTCAAAAGGATACCGCCCTCGGGATCGCGGTGGCCGGAGCGAAAACTGGCTCCGCCCAAAGGGTAGGGAATGAGGTGCAGCGGCTGCCCCGGCTTTATCAGGGCAAGGCTTTGCGCCCCGAAGAGCACAACGGCATCCGGCTGGGCAACGACGTTTTCTTGGCCCCACGACAGGTCGCGAAAGCCCGGGGGCCATAGCCAGGACTGCAGGGGGTGGCCGTCGGTTGCGCGCAGCCAGCGGAGGCTGTCGCCGTCGCTCCAAAGGGCTCCTTCAGATGTGCCTTGGCCCAACGCATAAGGGCCAAAGCTGGGCCCCTCGAGGGGACGCGACCAAATGATTCCAGGTGCCGAGGGGGTGGGGAGTTCAGCGGGTCTGCAGCCCCAGATTGCCAAGACCGCTGCGGCGAGGCCGCAGAGGCCCCACGCCAAGGCGGACGCGCGCTTGAGGCGCGCCCGCCCGGCAGAGGTTCCGCCACTCATCGGGTGGGGGTTGCAAAGAAGGCTCCGCCCGGAATCTGACCGTTCATGACGCGGTTGAGGACGGATTTGGTTACCGAAGAGTTGCGCATCTGCTGGTGGTTGGTGCTGGGCATGAGCACGGAGGCAACGGCTCCGTTCAAAATACCTGCAGACTCGGCCAAAACCACGCCGTCGCTCGGCTTTTCAACCAACTGGTACTCGTAGATCGGGAAGGTCAGGCAGTCTCCGTCGCCAAAGCAGTCGGCGGGGTCGTTGACCGGGTACCACGTGGGGGCACTGTATTCATCGCGGCAGCGGCACCAGTAGCCCTCGGCGTTGACTTGCATGACGCGGGCTCCGACCAGCTGCTTGTAGCTGTCGTTGGCGTCGCGGTACCAGCGGGCAGCTTTGTCGGCCGCGGCCGCTTCGCGCTCGGCCACCACGGCCTGCCACTCGGCGAGGAGCGACCCTAAAAGCGTCGGCGAGAGGGCCCACGCCGCCAAGCGGTAGTTGGCGGCCCGCTGCAGCGCCTGCGCCTTTTGGTTGGCGTAGCGGTCGTGCTGCTGGGTGGCAAAGGTTACGAGGTCTCCGTCGCCGTCCATACTAAAGGGGTCGTTGGCCAGCAACAGCCCCACGGAATCGCTTCGGTACATCGACGTCGCGGTGCGCCAAAACACGGGCTCGTCCTCGACGCCGTAGGCGACTACAACCGGCACCGACGGAACGCGCTTGCCCAACCGCTTTGCCAGCGGAGCCGACGGAAACAATTCAACCATACCCGGGCTGTTGAATTTTTGCAGAGCAAAAGGCACGAAGCTACTCCCGAGTCCGCAGGCGTTGTCCACGGCTGTGCGAAGCAGCGGATCCAGACCCGGAATCCAGCGAAGCGCCGGGAACTGCGGTGCCACGAGCCGCGGATCGCTCAGTGCACGGCAGGCCTCCTCGACAAAGGCCACGGCCAGGTTGTCGCCCGTCGGGTGCAGCGCTTTAGCGAGGTAGGCGCCGTTGATGGCGGAGCCGAATGCGACGATTCCGCCAAATTGCCGAGTGAAGGTCTGTGGGTCGTCGTACAGGCTGTCGAGCAGCAGCGACAGCACGCCCCCGTAGGAATGCGCCACCATGAAGTTGTCTTCGACGTCAATCGCATGCAGCGCAGAGAGCGGCCCGCCCGTCGCGGTCAAGTAGCCGTGAATGTCCATTGCGGCATCGAGCGTCGAACCCGTCTGCAGGTAGGTCGGTGGGTTGGCGTACACGACTTCGCGGGCGGGGTAGCCAGGTGTCCCTATGGCTGCGGTTCGGGCAGCAACGAGGTTCCAGCTGTCGGCATTGCCGCCGAGGCCGTGGATGAAGTGCACGATGCGGTCTCCGTTGGTGGCCGTTTTGTTGGACCACCGCAGCGACCCAGTGGGCGGAACAAAGTCCGCGCGGACCGCCGGAGCCGCTTCAATGGCCGGAAGCGAGGCCGGATTGCTGCAGGGCTGCGCGGCAGCGGACCACGACAGCAGCAGCGTGAGACTGAGGATGAGCCCTACCACGAGGGCGATGGGCGCCGGAGAGTCGGCGCGGTGGCTAGAACTAGGCATGGCAAAGGGGTGTTAGTGTTGAATAAAAGCTACCGAATAGGTTTGGTTACCTATTTGAATTTGAATAATATATCGGCCAGAGTTGAGGCCAACGGGGTTCCACCGGAGCGGCAAGGCTCCCTGGGGCGGCTGTGATTCAGTCAGTCGTCCTTGGGCGTCGACGCAGCGCACGGCAGAAGGCCAAATCCCGTCGTGCCCAACGAGTTCGACGACGAGTTCTTGGCGTCCTCTTGGGTTCGGTTGCACGGAGAGTGTGGGGCGCGATTCAGCTCCTTTGGGGCCGTAGCCCACCAGCGGACTGCGTTCGGTGAACGACCAGTCGTGCATGCACAGCCCGTTGAGGGTTTGCCGCGGAAAGCTTCGTTCTTCAGCTACCACCGACCATTGGTTGCCCGCCGCCGCCCACGTCAGTGCGATGCTGCTGTCGCCCTTGGCGTAGGTCTGCTGGGGGATGGAGGCGCTCCAGGTGAGGGTCCATCCGTGGCCGAGTTCGAGCGGTTGGTCGAGCGGAATCCCATCGGGCGGCACCGCCGCCCGCAGGGGCGCCTCCCCCGGCTGCGCCGACGCAGCCGGGGCGGGACCCATCCATGGGTCCCGATCCCCCTTTAGCTCCTGAGCCGCAGTGACCGATCGACCCTCATCGTCGGTCCACCACTGGCGGGCCTGATGGGTTTCGCGCATTCTAAGTGCCTCAAGATCCCAGGGCAAGAGGTAGGCGGTATCGGCAATGTCGCTGAGGCGGCTGCCGCGAAAGGTGGTTTCGGTCGCGGTCCAGAAACTCGTCTGGGCCATCGCCGAATAAGAGAGTAGGGTGGCCATCAGCGGCCATGCGGGGAGTAGGACTGTCTGCTTCATGGGCCAAAGCTGCCACGACCCGACGAGGCCTAATCGTGTGCAAACGAAAGCCATCAGCTGTGGGCTTCCAGCTACTAGCTATTGGCTTCTAGCTATTGGTCTCTTGTTTCTAGTTTTTTGTCCCTCGTGCCCAGTAGCCAGTGGCTAATGGCCATAAGCCCCGAACCAACCGCCCAACCTGCGGTTAAACCTAAGGTTCCGCATTTATTCCCGACCTTTGTACCATGATTGATTTTGCTGCGCTCCGCAAGGAATTTCCCATCCTCGACCAAGAGGTGCACGGCAAGCCGCTGGTGTATTTGGATAATGCGGCGACGACGCAGAAGCCGCAGGCGGTGATCGATGCGATCGTGCACTACTACGGGCAGATCAACAGCAACGTGCACCGTGGGGTGCATACGCTGAGCCAGCGTGCGACGGATGCCTTTGAGGCGACGCGCGGCAAGCTGCAGCGCTTGGTGAACGCTGAGTTTGAGCACGAAATCATCTACACGACCGGCACGACGGGTTCGATCAATTTGGTGGCGCACGGGTTCCGTGGCCTTCTGTCGCCGGGCGACGAGGTCGTGGTGAGCCAGTTGGAGCACCACAGCAACTTGGTTCCGTGGCAGATGCTGGCCCAGCACACGGGGGCGACGCTGCGCTACATTCCGATTTTGGCCGACGGAAGCCTGGATCTTGACGAGGCACAGCGCTTGATCAATCCTAAGACGAAGTTGCTGGCGTTCAACCACATATCGAATGCGCTCGGAACCGTAAACCCCGTTGCGAAGTTGACCGAATGGGCGCACGCCGTCGGGGCTTGTGTGGTCGTCGACGGCGCTCAGGGACTGCCCCACCGCCCTGTGGATGTGCAGGCGATGGGGGTTGATTTTTATGCGGGTTCCGCCCACAAAATGTACGGCCCGACGGGCACCGGCATGCTGTACGGACGCACCGAGTGGCTCGAAAAACTGCCTCCCTACCAAGGCGGAGGAGAGATGATTTCGACCGTGACCATGGCGCAGAGTACGTACGCGGGGCTGCCGTTTAAGTTTGAGGCTGGAACCCCCAACATCGAGGCCGTGGTCGGCTGGGGCGCCGCGCTCGACTGGATGAATTCCGTCGGAATGGACGCCCTCATGGCCCACGAGGCCGACCTAATGGCCTACGGAACCGAGCGCCTCACCGCCATCGACGGGTTGGTGCTGTTTGGAACCGCGCCCGAGAAGTCCGCCGTGCTAAGCTTCGGGTTTGCCGACCTGCATCCTTATGATTTGGGTACGCTGCTCGACCAGCAGGGCATCGCCGTGCGCACCGGCCAGCACTGCGCGCAGCCAATTATGGATTACTACAACATTCCCGGAACGGTACGAGCCAGCTTTGCCGCGTACTCGTCGCGTGAAGATGTGGACCGCTTGGCCGACGGGGTAGAACGCGCCCTGCGCATGCTTCGCTAATCCGTTGAAATTCCGCACGAAATCATGAGCACCTTCGAAACCCTCAAGGCCCGCGAAGCAGAAGTTGTCGACGAGTTCGAATTCTTTGACGAGTGGATGGACCGCTACGAGCACATTATTGCCCAGGGCAAGTCGCTTCCGGCCGCCGACGCGGCCATAAAGACCGACGACAACCTGATTCGCGGATGCCAGTCCAAGGTCTGGATTACGGCCGAAAAGCGCGACGGATTGGTCTACTTTACGGCGGATTCCGACGCGATTATCACCCGCGGACTGGTGGCGCTGCTGCTGAGGGTGTGCAACGGGCTCGAGCCCGAGGTGCTCGCCAAGGCCGACTTCGAATTTTTGACGGCCATTGGGCTGACCGAGCACCTAAGCCCCACTCGTGCCAACGGCCTGCAAAGCATGATGAAACAAATCCGCCTTTACGGCGTTGCATTCCAAGCGGTAAATTAAGTATGATGCTGAGCGACGCAGAGATGCAATCTATTGGAGAACAGGCGGTGGACGTGCTGCGCACGATCTACGATCCTGAAATCCCTGTGGACATATATGAACTCGGACTGATCTACGACGTGCAGGTCAGCGACGAGGGCGACATTCACGTACTCATGACCTTGACTTCTCCGAACTGTCCGGTGGCCGAATCGCTGCCCGAGGAGGTGAAAGAGAAGGTGGGAACGCTTCCGGCCGCCCGCCAAGTGGAAGTAGAAATTACGTTTGATCCCCCCTGGACTCGCGACATGATGAGCGACGAGGCCAAGCTTGAATTAGGAATGCTATGAGTAAGTCTGTAGGCATCGACGCGCTGGGTTTTGCCTTACCGCGGTTGGTGCTACCGATGCAGGCCTTCGCCGAGGGCCGAGGAATGGAGTTTGAGAAACTTCGCTTTGGTCTGGGCCTTGAGGCCATGGCCGTGCCCGATACCGACGAAGACTGCGTCACGTTGGCCGCGCAGGCCGCGTGGAAGGTGGTTTCGCAGCATGGGATTAAGCCCCACGAGATTGGCCGCATTTACCTCGGAACCGAGAGTGCCGTCGACGCCGCCAAACCGTCGGCTACCTACGTGCACGGACTGCTTGAGGAGCGCTTTGCCGCAGATTTTGGACCGCGCTCGCTGGCCCACTGCGACGCCCTTGACATGACGTTTGCGTGCGCCGGAGGGGTGGATGCGCTGCTGAATTCTGCCGACTGGGTGCGCGCTGGACGTGGCCGCAAGGCACTAGTGATTGCCGCTGACGTCGCGAAGTACGCCCCGCACAGTCCGGGCGAGTACACCCAAGGCGCTGGAGCTGTGGCGCTACTTGTGACCGAAGATCCGCGCATTCTAGTCCTTGACGACGCGGTGGGCGTGAGCGTGGAGAGCGCCGCCGACTTTTTTAAGCCGCGCCGCAGCTTTGGCAAAGCCGAGCTCGTCGCCGCCGTGGGCGGAACAGTTGATGCCGGAAGCGACCACCCCTTTTGGGCCACGCCCGACGCGGTGATTGAGCAGTTTTTGGAGTTCCCGGTGTTTGACGGGCCCTATTCGAACGACTGCTACGTCGGCCGCGTGCGCGAGGCATTGGGCCGCTACGAGGCCGAGGCCGGACTTCGCGCAATGAACGATTGGTTTGGCATGTGCTTTCACCTGCCCTACGCCTTTCAGGGCCGCCGTATGTGGCCCGAAATCGCCCTTGACCTCTACGCCGAGCAGGGTCTATTGGCCCAGGTAGAATCTGAAGCTGGCGTGACGGAGGCCGAGGCCGGAGGCCGCAAGGCCTTAGCCAAAGTGTGGAGCAAGTCCGCAGCCTACAAGGCCTATGTGGCTGAGAAAATTGGACCGGGCGAAGCCGCCTCAATGCGCGTCGGAAACATGTACACCGCATCCATCTTTATGGGGCTCGTGAGCGCCCTGGTGGGCTATGCCGACCGCCGTGACCTCGGGGGCAAGCGCCTTGGATTTTTGAGCTACGGTTCCGGATCCAAGTCCAAAGTCTTTAGCGGTGTCCTTCGGGCCAATTTTACCGCCCAACTTCGCGGTTTGGACCTTGAAGGCGCTTTGGTGAACCGCCGCTGCATCAGTTTCGCGGAGTACGAAGCGTTGCACGCCCGAACCGCTCAAGGTCCGTTGGCGCCGGCCCTCGAAGGAGCCGTGCTCGACCGCATCGAAACCGAGGGCAACCTCCTCGGATACCGCCGCTACCGCTGGGTTCAGAACTAAGTTTGTGCCGTGAACGAAGCGCCCATCACCAACCGCGTCGCCCAAAGTGCCCTGGTCACCTTTGACCTCGAGGACTTTTGGCCTGCTGGTGGAGTGCGGCGCATTTCGCTTCCCGAGCTCGCACCCGAAGGCATCATTCGTGAAGCTTCTGTACGTGAATACGTGCGGAATTTAGAAAAGCATACGTACGACCGCGCCGTGGTCTGCCTTGAGGGTGCTCAGGACGTGATTGTTCCGCAGTGGTTGGGGCCAATGCTCGCCAGTGCGCTCGCGTCGCACGCATTGATTGTGGGTTTCGGAACCCCATCCGAAGTGCTTTCGGCCTACTACGCTCAGGTCCTCGCGACCCACGACTGGTCGGCCTACCGCAGCGCCAAAGTCCTGCTCAAGGGCTGCGGAACCCATCCCGTCCCGGACACCGCCTACGCCGTCGCAGCCCAACAGCTCACGAAGGTGGCCGACAAGCTCATGTACGGCGAGGCCTGCAGCAATGTACCGATCTTTAAAGTTTCTGGTTCCTAGTTTCTAGTGACCTACGCGAGGAACCAAGAACAAGAAACGAGAAGCCAGAAACAAGTAGACATGGAATTTAGAATCCTCTCCCTTCAGCGCCGCATTGAGCCTCTGCGCCAAGCGATTTTGAACCACGAGCTGTACCCGATGATGCAGAGCATGAACGAGGTACGCACCTTTATGGAGCACCACGTTTTTGCGGTGTGGGATTTTATGCGGCTCCTCAAGGCGCTGCAGCGGGATCTCACGTGTGTGGATGAGGCATGGGTTCCAACCGAAGACCGTGCCTCGCGCCGACTCATCAACGAAATTGTGGTGGCCGAAGAGTCCGACGTGGACGTCAACGGGCGCCCTGCGAGCCACTACGAGCTCTACCTCGACGCCATGCGCCAGGCCGGAGCCGAAACCCGCACGATTGTGCGCTTTGTGAGCAAGCTTCAGGCTGGATTTAAGGCCAAGGACATGCTGCGATTTAACCTCGCCGAGATCGACGAAGCGACCATGGACTTTTTGAAGGCCACGGACCGCATTCTCAAGCGGGGCAAGCTCCACCAGACGGCCGCGGCGTTCACGTTTGGGCGCGAGGATTTGATTCCGGATATGTTTACCGCACTCATTAAGAAGCTGTACGCGGAGCATCCGACCGAGCTGAGCGCCTTTGTGTACTACCTCGACCGCCACATTGAATTGGACGGCGACGAGCACGGACCGATGGCGATTCAGATGATGAAAAACCTCTGCAAAGAGGACGACGAGTTGTGGCTTGAGGCAGAAGATGCCTGCGTGGAGGCGCTCGAGGCGCGGTTAAAGCTTTGGGACGCCATTGCCGCCAAGGTGCGGGCGGGCGAGTTGGTGAGCTAATTGCCGCTCAGGGCGTAACTTTAACGCCCTATGAAAAAATTCATTGCACTCTTACTGGCGGTGGCGCTTGCGCTGCCAACAAGCCTTCGCGCTGACGAAGGCATGTGGATTCCGTTGCTGATTCAGAAACTGAACTACGCCCAAATGAAGAAAGAAGGTCTAAAGCTTTCAGCCAAAGACCTTTACGACATCAACCACGGTTCGTTAAAAGACGCAATTGTGTCGTTTGGCGGATTTTGCACCGGCGAAATCATCTCGTCGCAAGGCTTGCTGCTGACCAACCACCACTGTGGGTACGACGCCATTCAAAAGCATTCGACGGTAAAGCATAACTACCTCGAGGACGGCTTCTGGGCCATGGACCGCAGCCAAGAGCTGCCCAATCCGGGCCTTTTTGCCAACTTCTTGGTGCGCATTGAAGATGTTACTGCCGCCGTCAATGCCTCATTGAACGACCAAATGTCTGAGGCAGAGCGCGCAAAGGCCATTCAAATGAAGGGTTCCGAGCTTGCCAAGGCGGCCACCGAGGGCACGCACTACGAGGCTTCGGTGGAGACGTTCTACCACGGCAACGAGTTCTACCTGTTTGTCTACGAGAAGTTTAACGACGTTCGTTTGGTCGGAACTCCGCCGAGCAGCGTCGGAAAGTTTGGTGGCGACACCGACAACTGGATGTGGCCGCGCCACACGGGGGACTTCTCGATGTTCCGCGTGTACGCCGGCAAGGACGGAAAGCCCGCCGAATACAGCGCCGACAACGTGCCTTTGACTCCGAAGCACCACCTTCCCGTAAGCACCAAAGGGGTAAAGGACGGCGATTTTACAATGATTTTCGGCTACCCCGGACGCACCGACCGCTACCTCAGCAGCTGGGGCGTGCAGCAGGCGATTGACCTGTACAATCCGACCGTGGTGAAGATCCGCGACCAAAAGCTGGCGGTTTTACGCAAGTACATGGAGTCGGATCCCGCGCTCAACATTTTGCTGGCCTCGAACTACGCGTCGACCGCGAACTACTGGAAGTACTACATCGGCCAGACCGAGCAGCTCAAGAACAATAAGGTGTACGACAAGAAGCGCGACCTCGAGAAGCAGTTTGAGGCGTGGATCGCCCAGTCGCCCGAGCGCCAGGCCAAGTACGGTGAGTCACTTAAGCTTATGGCTGAGTACTACGATGCCACCAATGCATCGGTAGTGAACAACGTCTTTTTGATGGAAGGCATCGTGCGCGGACCCTCTTCGGCGCTGTTTGCTTACCGAATGGGCCGCACGCTCGAACGCGTGGCAAAAGACCGCGATGCCCTGAAAAAGAGTATTGCCGGTATCGAAGAGATGGCTCGCGAGAACTTCGCTGAGTTCCACGCGGGTGTCGACCGCGACTTGATGATGGCGCTGTGGAAGCTGTACATGAACGACGTACCAAAGGCACAGCAGCCTAAGTTCTTGCAGGACATGAACGGTGACGCTTCAGCACTTGAGGCCTTTGCCAACAACGCCTACGAGAACTCGATCTACATGGACGCGAAGCGTTTTGCGGCATTCCTTGAGAATCCCGATTCCGCGACGCTTGCCAACGACCCGTTGACCAAGGTGGCGAACGACTTCCGCACGACCTACTTCGGCGGTCAGGATGCTTCGCTCGCCGCGAAAAAGACCAAGGCCTACCGCCTGCTGACGGCGGGTGTGCGCGAAATGGATCCGACCCGTACTTGGTCGCCCGACGCGAACTCGACGATGCGCATGACGTACGGCCACGTGGGCAGCTACGAGCCCCGCGACGGCGTGAAGTACGACTACATCACCTACCTCGACGGCGTGATGCAGAAGGAGGATGCTTCGAATCCTGAGTTTGTGGTTCCGGCCCGCCTCAAGGAGCTCTACAAGGCCAAGGATTTTGGTCCGTACGCCGACAAAACGGGCCGCGTTCCGGTCGGAATCATTTCGGGCAACGACATCACCGGGGGCAACTCTGGGTCGCCGCTGATCAACGCCAAAGGCGAGCTGATCGGTGTGGCCTTTGACGGCAACTGGGAGGCGATGTCGGGCGACATTTTCTTTGAAACGGAGCTGCAGCGCACGATTTCGTGCGACATTCGCTACGTGCTCTTCATCATCGACAAGTACGCTGGTGCCGGTCACTTGGTCAAGGAGATGACGCTGCGCTAGTCGGTTGCTCCGAAAAAGCAAAAGCCCGCCGGTGACGGCGGGCTTTTTTGTTGGGGGGGTCGCGTTGGGTTTCTTAGAACCCCATGTTTTTAAGCGCTTTTTGAAGCTCTTCTTCGCTGCGGAACTTCAAGGTGACCGTGCCCGAGCCTTGGGCAGTTTTGGTCACTTTGGCGGCCAGTCCGAGGATGTTTTTGAACGCCTGAGCTGAGGCCACATCGTTGATGCTGCGTCCGCGGGCTGGGGCGGCAAGAGCTTCGGGGGTTTCGGAACCGGGAATACCGTCAGGGTTTTGGACGAGGCGCACGGCTTCTTCGAGCTGGCGGACCGACCACTGCTGGGCCACGCTGTCCATGTAGAGCTCGTCCTGAACGTTGGGGTCTTCGAGGCCCACAAGTGCCTTGGCATGCCCAGCGCTGATGGTTCGGTCGCGAAGTCCCGCCTGAATCAGGGGCGTCAATTTCAGAAGGCCAAGAAAGTTGGCCACCGTCGAGCGCTGCTTGCCCACGCGCTCTGAAACCTGCTGCTGGGTGAGGCTGCACTCTTCCATGAGGCGTTGGTACGAAAAGGCAACCTCCATGGGGTCGAGGTCGCGGCGCTGAATGTTTTCAACCAACGCCATTTCAAGCATTTGCTGGTCGTCGGCGAGGCGCACAAACACAGGGACGCGCTCCAATCCAGCGAGCTGCGCGGCGCGAAAGCGTCGTTCGCCCGAAATGATTTCGAATCGGTCAGCCTCGATGCGGCGCACCGTGATGGGCTGAATGATGCCGAGTTGGCGAATGGATTCGGCGAGTTCTTCGAGCGGACCCGGCTCAAACTGGGTGCGGGGCTGCTTGGGATTGGCCTGGATTTGGCTCAGCGCCACCTCAAAAATGCTCGAAACCACGTCGCGCGCGCCGGGGTCTTGCGCCGTTACGGCGGCGTTGTCGTTCAGTAGCGCGGAGAGTCCGCGGCCCAGTGCTGGGCGTTTCGGTGTGGCCATGCACAAATATCGGAAGTTCCGAAGAACAAGAGGCTACGCGCGAGGTTACCTTTGCATCCTTCATGAACGACATTCGGAACTTCTGCATCATCGCCCATATCGACCACGGTAAGAGCACCTTGGCCGACCGCCTTCTCGACGTAACCCAAAGCGTAACGTCGCGAGAAAAGATGGACCAGCTCCTCGACAACATGGATTTGGAGCGCGAGCGCGGCATCACCATCAAGAGCCACGCCATCCAGATGGACTACCAGCGCGGAACCGAGAAATTCCGCATTAACCTGATCGACACCCCGGGCCACGTTGACTTTAGCTACGAAGTGAGCCGAAGCATTGCCGCCTGCGAGGGTGCATTACTCGTCGTAGATGCCGCACAAGGCATTCAGGCACAAACGATTAGCAACCTATACCTCGCAATTGAACACGATCTAGAGATTGTTCCGGTCCTCAATAAAGTCGACCTGCCCAGCGCCAACCCCGAAGAGGTCGAGGACCAAATCATCGATCTGATCGGATGCAAGCGCGAAGACATTTTGCGCGTTTCGGCTAAGACGGGATTTGGCGTTCCCGAGTTGCTGGACGCGCTCGTGGATCGGGTTCCGCCGCCCAAGGGCGACGCCAGCGCCCCGCTTCAGGCGGTCATTTTCGACAGCGTGTACAACTCGTTTCGCGGAATCGAGGCCATCTTTCGCGTGAAAAACGGCGTCATTCGCAAGGGTGAGTCGGTTAAGTTCATGGCCACGGGCAAAACGTACTTCGCCGACGAAATCGGAATCCTTCGCCTCAACAAAGAGCCGCGTGACTTCGTCGCTGCGGGTGACGTGGGCTACATCATCAGCGGAATCAAAGAAGCCAAAGAGGTCAAAGTGGGCGACACCATCACCTCGGTTGCCAATCCTGCCGAAGCCGCAGTTTCTGGTTTTGAGGACGTCAAGCCGATGGTTTTTGCCGGAATTTATCCGGTCGAGACTGAAGAGTTTGAGGAGCTCCGCGGTGCACTAGAAAAGCTTCGTTTGAACGACGCCTCACTGACGTTTGAGGCCGAAACCTCGGCGGCGCTCGGATTTGGATTCCGCTGCGGATTCCTCGGAATGCTGCACATGGAAATCGTGCAGGAGCGCCTTGAGCGCGAGTTCAATATGACGGTGATCACGACGGTTCCGAACGTATCGTACTTCGCCTACACGAAGGCCGACGTCGACAAGGCCCTCTTGGTGACCAACCCGTCGGACTACCCCGATCCATCTGGGCTTGACCGCATCGAGGAGCCCTTCATCAAGGCCCAAGTCATTACCAAGTCGGACTACGTCGGAGCCGTCATGTCGCTGTGCATTGACAAGCGCGGGGTCATCACGGGCCAGAACTACCTCACGGCCGACCGCGTCGAGCTCAACTTCGACATGCCGCTCGCCGAAATCGTGTTCGATTTTTACGACCGCCTTAAGACCATTTCGCGCGGATACGCTTCATTTGACTACCACCCCATCGGCTACCGCGCTTCGCATCTGGTCAAGGTCGACATCATGCTCAACGGCGACCCCATCGATGCCCTTTCAGCCTTGATCCACAAGGACAAGTCCTACGACATCGGACGCCGCTTGTGCGAAAAATTAAAGGAGCTGATTCCGCGCCAGCAGTTCGTGATCGCAATCCAGGCTGCCATCGGAGCCAAGATTATCGCCCGCGAAACCCTTTCAGCTCTACGCAAGGACGTAACCGCAAAGTGTTATGGTGGTGACATCAGCCGTAAGCGCAAGCTCCTCGAGAAGCAAAAGGAGGGGAAGAAGCGCATGCGCCAGTTGGGCAACGTGGAGATTCCGCAGCAGGCCTTTTTGGCGGTGCTCAAGCTGAACGACTAGGAGCGCCGGTTGGCTCGTTAGCGAGGTTGGCAAGGTTAGCTCGTTAGCTTTTTGCCCTTCGCGCTGCGGCGCAGCTCGTGCCGCTTCATGGTTTTTTCCTAAACGGATTTTTAGGTTAACGCGTTGATTTACACCAATCAAGCTAGTTTGGGTTTTTTGAAAAAAAGTAAAATCCGGTTAGAACCGAACAGTTGGCTTGGCGCGTTCTCTAGCTGGTGACTGCGCATGCAGGAGCAACGAGCAACCAGCAGCTAACGAGCTAACCTTGCCAACCTCGCTAAGGTGCCGGGCGCTAACTTCGCGGTATGGCACAATCCTCATCCAAAGCATTTGAAACGCTTGCGGCGAAGCGCGCCGAGGCGCAGCTCGGCGGCGGCCAAGCACGTATTGACGCCCAGCACGCCAAAAAGAAGTTGACGGCACGCGAGCGCCTTGAACTGTTTTTTGACGAGGGCAGCTTTGAAGAATTGGGCGCCCTGGTGACCCACCGCAGCACCCTGTTTGGCTTAGACAAGCAGCAGTTTTTGGGCGACGGAGTCGTGACGGGTTACGGCACCGTCAACGGCCGGCTTACCTATGCCTACGCCCAAGATTTCACGGTGCTGGGGGGCTCGCTGGCCGAGGCGCATGCTGAAAAAATTTGCCGCATCATGGACTTGGCCATGGACAACGGAGCTCCGATTGTGGGCCTCAATGATTCGGGCGGAGCCCGTATTCAAGAAGGCGTCGTGAGCTTGGGGGGATATGCGGACCTCTTTTACCGCAACACGCTCGCGTCGGGCGTGATTCCCCAGCTGAGCCTGATCATGGGCCCCTGTGCAGGCGGAGCCGTGTATTCACCAGCGCTTACTGACTTCATCGGAATGGTTGAGGGCAATTCGTACATGTTTGTGACGGGTCCGAACGTGGTCAAGACCGTGACGCACGAAGAGGTGACCTCTGAAGAGCTGGGCGGAGCCTCCGCGCACGCCAGCAAGAGCGGCGTAACCCACTTCACCTATCCGAACGGTGTGGCGGCGATTGAGGGATTCAAGACGCTCTTGAGCTACCTGCCGCAGAACAATATGGATGGGGTTCCGCACCTGCCGTACACCAAGGGCGACGAGCGCCGTCCGAAGTTGGACGCGGTGGTGCCCGAGAGCGCCCAGCAGCCCTACGACATTCACGACGTCATCAGCGAGGTGGTGGACGCCGGGAGCTTTTATGAGGTGCACAAAGACTTCGCCTGCAACATGGTGGTAGGCTTTGCGCGCCTTGCGGGCCGTTCGGTCGGAATCGTTGCCAACCAGCCCGCCTACCTGGCAGGGGTGCTGGACATTCACGCGTCGACCAAGGGGGCTCGGTTTGTGCGCTTTTGCGACGCGTTTAATATTCCGCTGCTGGTGCTCGAAGACGTGCCCGGATTTTTGCCCGGAACCGACCAAGAGTGGAACGGCATCATCATGCACGGAGCCAAGCTGCTCTATGCGTTTAGTGAGGCGACGGTTCCGCGCATCACGGTCATCACCCGTAAGGCCTACGGCGGAGCCTACGACGTGATGAATTCAAAGCACATCGGAGCCGACCTCAACTTCGCGTGGCCATCGGCCGAAATTGCGGTTATGGGCGCTAAAGGAGCTGCCGAAATCATTTTTAAAAACGAAATCAGCAAGGCTGCTGACCCCGCGGCCATGTGGGCGCAGAAGGAGGCCGAATACGCTGAGGCCTTCGCCAACCCCTACCAGGCGGCGGCGCGTGGCTATGTGGACGAGGTAATTTTTCCGCACGAAACGCGGGCCAAACTCATCAAGGCATTTGCGATGCTCGAGAACAAATCGGTGGCGCGTCCGAAGCGCAAGCACGGAAATATTCCGCTTTAAGAGGGTATTTGGGCAATTGCCCTTCTCGCGCTACATTTGCCGTCCCTTTAACGATGCCCCATCGTCTAATTGGCAGGACAGCGGATTTTGGTTCCGTCAGTCTAGGTTCGAGTCCTAGTGGGGCAACAAGAGACCTAAGCCGCGTAGAATACTACGCGGCTTTTTTATGGCCCGCCAAATGAAGCACTTTTTGATGAGGTGGCCAATAAAAAAAGCTGGGGGCGGAGCCCCCAGCACGGCTTTTTGACTTCACTCAGGTGTACCTTCAAGCTATGAACCGCCTCGTATGGGTTGCCCTCGCCCTCGCCTTGGTCGGCTGCGACCGCCAAACCGACTACCGCAATGCTTGGGTCGGAACCTACCAAGGGGACGTAGAACTGGGCACGCAGTACCCCTCGACCGTGGGCGGAAATTGGACCATGTTCGACACGACCTACATCCAGCGGTGGACGATTGAAGTGGCGCTCAACGGGGATAGCTCATTAGCGCTGACGGGGTTTCGCGATACCGTGACGGCAGATTTTGGCGTGCTCAAGGTTCCGGCGAGCGGGATCTTTTTTCGCCAAACGGGCGGAGGAAGCAGCTACGCCGAGCTCGGCATAGTGTTCGGGCACGACAGCTTGACGTGGAACAGCTTCACTAAATGCGGAATTCCCTGTTCGAGCTGGGCACGTGGTATTTTGCACCGCAACTAGTTTTTTGTGGACTTAGGGATCAGAACAGAGTTCAAGCCTAGGGGAACAAATCGGGCACAGTTAGAGTTTAACCAAGGTGGAACGAGTAGCTAGCGACAAGGGATTCTTCTTTACACAGTTTGAGCCCAAGAGCGTTTCGCCCTTTGACAAACTGTTCGACATCTTCAAAGAGCTCATTGTCTATGTTTCGGGCGATTTTGACGAGGCCATCACGTGGCTGCGCGAGCTTGACAAGGAGTACGAGCTCACGGACGACAACTACACGATCGACGACTTCATCAACGATTTGAGGGAGCGGGGCTACATTCGCCCAGAGGTCGATGGGGATGGGGTTCCGGGCATGGGCATCACGGCAAAGACCGAGCGCCTCATCCGCCAGACGGCCTTGGATCAGATTTTTGGCAACCTCAACAAGAGCGGATCCGGAAACCACAAAACCAAAAAGTCAGGTGACGGCGACGAGAAGACGGGCGAAATGCGCCCCTACATGTACGGCGACGGCCTCGAAAAGATTTCGCTCACCGAGAGCATCAAAAATGCGCAGGTCAACCACGGAATCGGTGATTTTGAACTCACCGAAGAGGACCTCGTGGTCGAGGACAGCCAGTTCAACTCACAGATGAGCACGGTGCTGATGATCGATATTAGCCATTCGATGATTTTGTACGGAGAGGACCGAATTACTCCGGCCAAGAAAGTCGCGATGGCGCTAGCCGAGCTCATTACGACGCGCTACCCCAAAGACAGCATCGATATCATTGTGTTCGGAAACGATGCGTGGCGGATTTCGATCAAAGAGATTCCGTACTTAAAGGTGGGACCGTTTCACACGAATACCGTGGCGGGATTGCAGCTCGCCATGGATATTCTGCGGCGCAAGCGAAACAGCAACAAGCAGATCTTTATGATCACCGACGGCAAGCCGAGCTGCATCAAAGAGCGCGACGGAACCTACTACATGAACAGCAACGGCCTGGATCCTTACGTAACCGAGCGCTGCTACGTCCAGGCGGCCCAGGCGCGCAAGCTGCACATTCCGATTACCACCTTTATGATTGCGCGGGACCCCTACCTGCAGCAGTTTGTGGACACATTTACCGAGGCCAACCAAGGCAAGGCATTTTACACAGGTCTCAAAGGCCTTGGTGAGATGATTTTTAGGGACTACGAAACCAACAGAAAGAAACGACTCAAATAGAATGATTACTACGTTAGGAGCACTCAAGGCATCAGGCTACCAAAGCACATCCATTAAAGATGAGCTGCGCGCCAACCTCATCAAGCACTTGGAGGCCGGAACCACCGTGTTTCAAGGAGTCCATGGGTTTGAAGACTCGGTGCTTCCCGAGCTCGAGCGCGCCATTTTATCGCGGCACAACATCAACCTCTTGGGCCTTCGGGGGCAGGCCAAAACGCGCCTGGCGCGCCTTATGGTGGAGTTGCTGGACGAGTACATTCCGGTGGTCCAAGGTTCCGAAATCAACGACGACCCGCTCGCGCCCATCTCGCGCTTTGCCATTGACCTGATTGCCGAGCACGGCGACCAAACGCCGATTGCGTGGCTGCACCGATCGCAGCGCTACTCAGAGAAGTTGGCGACGCCCGACGTCACCGTGGCGGATTTGATTGGCGACATTGACCCCATCAAGGCGGCCAACCTCAAGCTGTCGTACGCGGACGATCGGGTGATTCACTTCGGAATGATTCCGCGCGCCAACCGCTGCATTTTTGTGCTGAACGAGATACCGGATTTGCAGGCGCGAAACCAAGTGGCCCTCTTCAACATTTTGCAGGAAGGGGATGTGCAAATTCGCGGATTCAGCATTCGCCTTCCGCTCGATATTCAGTTTGTGTTTACCGCCAATCCCGAGGACTACACCAACCGGGGAAGCATTGTCACGCCGCTCAAGGACCGCATCGGAGCCCAGATTTTGACGCACTACCCCCAATCGATCGCCGTTGCCCGCAAGATTTCGGCCCAAGAGGCCCGAATCAACCAAGCGCAGGCGAGCCGGGTGTACGTGCCGGATTTGGCGTACAACCTGCTGGAGCAGATCATTTTTGAGGCGCGCGAAAGCGAGTACGTCGACCACAAAAGCGGAGTGAGCGCGCGAATGAGCATTTCGATGCTCGAGAGCCTTGTGAGCACGGCAGAACGCCGTGCGTTGATCAACGGCGAGGCAACGACCACCGTGCGTTTGTCTGACTTCATGGGAGTGATTCCGGCGATCACGGGCAAGGTGGAACTCGTGTACGAGGGCGAGCAAGAGGGCGCCGCATTTGTCGCCGAACAGTTAATTGGGGCGGCGATCAAGACGCTTTGGCCGAGCATGTTCCCGAAGATCGAGAAGCTGACCAAAAAGTCGGTCAGCAGTCCGTATGCGGCTACGGTAGATGCCATTTACCAGCAGGGAGGCGTGCTGCTTTACGACGAGTGCGACCAACGCGAGTACGCGTCGTGCTTGAATAAGGTTAAGACGTTGGACGACTTAATCCAAGAGCACCAGCCCAATGTTGAACCCCGCGATTTGCTCTTTCTCAAGGAGTTCATACTTTGGGCGCTTGCCGAACAGCAGCAGCTTGGCAAGGATCGCCTTCAGAACGGATTTCAGTTCAACGAATTTCTGTAGCACCCGCAAGGGCGGAGTTGGTCGCGCCTCGGGTGCGCGTGCTTGACCTTCGAGGGGCTATTCCTCGAACCGGGACTTGAACCCGCCGTTTCGGCGTGGGCTTCCGTCGCCCGAACCTGACCCTGAAGCGGATCCGGATCCAGAGCGCTTGGGGCCGCGTCCGCGCCCACGATTGCGGTTGCGTCCGGCCTTGCGCTCAGATTCTTCGCGGCCTCTGGCCTTGAGGTAGCGGTAGCGAAAGATGACGGCTTGACCAAAGACGCTAAGTCCGGCGTTAAAGGCGACAAGACCAATGGTTCCGACCAAAAAATAGGCCTGTTGCGTGGACTTTAAAAGGATGGCTTCGCCGACAATTGAGAGGCCAAGGCCGACGAGGATTAGGCCTGAAATGGCGAATAGGAGCCAGCTACGGCGAAGTTGAACAGTCTGTTTCACAAGGGTGAAGCTACAAAAATTCCAATAGATTAAGGCAGCATAATCGGGCTAGGGTCGCCCGACACCGCGTACATCAGGAGGCCGGTGAGCCAGCCACCGTAGGTTCCGAGGGCATAGCCCAAAACCGCCAAAAGGACGCCGACCGGAGCGAGCGATGGGTGAAAGGCGGCGGCGGCGACGGGGGCTGAGGCGGCTCCGCCAATATTGGCCTTTGAGCCCACGGCCACAAAAAAGAACGGAGCCTTGATGAGGCGCGCCACCGCGATTAGAATGGCGACGTGGATCACCATCCACACGGCACCGACGCCAATGAGGCCGGGCTGGCTAAGAGCTTCCATGAGGTCCATTTTCATTCCGATACTGCCCACGAGTATGTAAATGAAAACCGAACCCCAGCGGCTGGCACCGACGCCTTCGAGCTTGCGCGCGGGAGTAAACGAAAGGAGTAGCCCCACGGTGGTTGCGACGATGACGATCCAGAAGAAGTCGCTGGTGAGGCTGAAGTTGGCCGTGTAGGGGGCGTGTTCGGTGAACCAAGGCGCAAGGAAGTCTCCAGCAGCGTGGCTTAGAGCCACGGCGCCAAAGGCGATTCCCAGGATTTTCATGGCGTCAGCCAGGGTTGGAATCTTGGACGTGCGAGCAATAAAGTCCTCCATTTGATCCTGTAGATCCTTGACCGCTCGATTGTCAGCGCGCAGCCAGCGGTCGATGCGGTCGGACTTCGCAGCACCAAGAAGGATAATGGCCATCCACACTTCGGCAACCACAACGTCTACCGTGATCATAGCTGAATAAATGGACTCGTTTGGTTTGAAGACCTCGAACATGGCGGCTTGGTTGGCTCCGCCGCCGATCCAGGATCCGGCGATGGTGGAGAGTCCGCGCCAGACGGCCTCAGGGCCGGCTCCGCCCACGGTTTCAGGTGAAATCCAAGAGACAAAAAGCAGCGCCAGAGGGCCGCCGAGAATAACACTACCGGTGGCGGTAAAAAACATAATGAGCGCCTTGGGGCCGAGCCCCATCACCGCTTTGAGGTCGATACTGATGGTGAGCAGGACGAGGGAAGCCGGAAGCAAGTAGCGCGACGCGATAAAGTAAATGTTGGTGTCCTTTGGCACCAATCCCGTGTTGGTAAGCAGCGACGGCACGAAGTAGCACAGCAGCAGCGCCGGAACAATGCTGAAGAATTTTTTGAATCGGGGCTCGCTGGCGGCCCAGAATATTCCGCCGAGAACGGCCATGAGAAGGCCAAAAACGACGGCTTCGTTGGTGATGAGGGCTGTGTGTTCCATGATTGAGGTTCAAATCTAGGGACTACTTGCTCTTCACAAAGGGATTGCTACCTTAACGGCATGAAGAAACTACTCTTTAGCGGGCTCGTGCTCGCTTCGGCCGCCGCCTCTGCTCAGGCCGTCATGACCCCTGAACTCCTGTGGTCGCTCGGCCGAGTGAGCCTCGACGATGCTGCTTCGAGCGGATGGGTCGCCTACGGTGTGACGCGCTACGACCTCGAGGCCAATAAGGGCAACCGCGACCTCTTTTTGGTGAATGCAGCTACCGGCGAAACGCGCAGCCTTGCTGCGGACCCCGGGTCGGAACTGAGTGCCACCTTTGTCAAAGGCGGAACCCGCGTCGCCTACGTGCACCAAGGCAAACTCAAATCCCGCGCGCTCGACGGCAGCGACGTCCGGGTGCACTTGGATGTTCCGGGCGGAGCCAGTGACGTCAAGTTCCGAGAACTGGCCAACGGCCAATGGATTGTGGCATTTGTGACGCGCGAGAAGCTCGACCAAACTCCGCTCGAGCGCCACCCCGAGACTCCAAAGGCCAACTACGCCGTGTTTGACGACCTTATGTACCGCCACTGGGACAGTTGGACGGACTACCACTACAACCACGTTGCCTTCACGCATGTTTTTCCCGATGCACCCAATCCCGCTACAGAGTACACCGACATTCTCAAGGGTGTGCGCGGCCACGCGCCGCTGCCTCCGTTTGGCGGAGCCGAGTCCTTTGACCTCAGCCCCGACGGGTCGTTCATCGTCTATTCAGCCAAGCTGAGTACCGGCAAGGAGTTCGCGCTGCACACCGATTCAAAACTCTACCGCTACGACGTGGCTACGTCGAAGACCACGGAGCTTCCGGGCTTGAGTGGCTACGACGGAAACCCCCGCATTTCACCCGACGGGAAAACGCTGGCTTTCACAGCAATGCCCACCGACGGCTTCGAGTCGGACGTCAACCAGCTCTATCTGCTCGACCTCAGCACGCAGGGCGCACAGCCTCGCCGCATCGACGTGGCGGGCGAGTACGTCAACGACCTCAAGTGGGTGGGCCCCTCAAGTTTAGTGCTCAATGTAATCCAAGAGGCGTCGCACCAGCTGATTCGCCTCGAGCTCAAGGGTGCAAAGGTGGCTGTGACGGCACTGACTTCGGGCGACTATGACTTTGGCGGATTCGCGTACGCGGGCAAGACGCTCGTCGCCGAGCGCATGGACCAGAACCAGGCGAACGAGCTGTACAAACTGGGCGGAAAAGCCCCCGTCGCGCTCACCCATGTCAACGACGCCGACTATGCCAAGATTGCGCGCGGCAAGGTCGAGAAGCGCTGGATTCCGACCACTGACGGCAAAAAAATGCTCACGTGGGTGATGTACCCGCCGAATTTTGACCCTGCAAAGAAGTACCCTGCACTGCTGTACTGCCAGGGCGGACCGCAGAGTACGGTGAGCGCGTTCTACAGCTTCCGCTGGAATTTTCAAGCGATGGCAGCCCAGGGCTACATCGTGGTCGCGCCGAACCGCCGCGGAGTTCCGGGCTTTGGTCGCGAATGGAATGAGCAAATCTCAGGCGACTGGGGCGGACAAGCGATGAAGGACTACCTCGCGGCAATTGACGCCGTAGCGGCCGAGCCCTACGTCGACGCCGCGCGCCTCGGCGCTGTGGGCGCCAGCTACGGCGGCTACAGCGTCTACCAGCTCGCGGGCATTCATGAGGGCCGCTTCAAAGCGCTGATTTCGCACTGCGGACTCTTCAACATGGACAGCTGGTACGGTACCACCGAGGAGCTGTTTTTTGCCAACCATGACTTGGGCGGCGCCTACTGGGACAAGCCCCAGCCCAAGTCCTACGGCGAATTCAACCCCAAAAACCACGTGGATAAGTGGACGGCTCCGCTGCTTGTAATTCACGGGGGCAACGACTTTCGGGTTCCGCTCAACCAAGGCATGGAGGCGTACCAAGCGGCTCAGCTGCGCGGAATTCCGTCTCGATTTCTGTACTTCCCCGAAGAAGGCCACTGGGTGCTGAACCCGCAGAACGCGTTGGTGTGGCAGCACGAATTTTTTAACTGGCTCAACCAATGGCTCAAACCATGAACAAAACCCGACTTTTTTACTGGATTGCCACCGGCATCATTTTTCTCTTTGAAGGCGTAATGCCTGCGCTCACCGGCCACAGTGAGATGGCCAAGGCGGGGGTGGCCCACCTTGGCTACCCCGACTACTTTCGGGTGTTTTTGAACATAATGAAAGTGGCTGGAGCACTTGTACTGGTCGTTCCGATGGCGCCTGCGCGCTTGAAAGAGTGGGCCTACGCCGGCTTCACGTTTTCACTGTTGGCGGCGACATTTAGCCACTACATGGTGGACGGCCCCGACACGCAGACGTTTTTTCCGCTGGTAATCCTCGGAATTTTGATGACGTCCTACGTCACGTTCCGCCGAGGGGCGCTTGAGCCCAAGGCTTAGTGCGAGGCAGCGTACAAGAACTTGAGAATCAAGTCCTGGCCGGCATCGTCGATTGCGACGGTTCCGGCTTTTTTGTTGGCCTTCGGAACCATTTTCGGAACCCAGTTCGCCCACTGCTCTTCAGTGTGTGAGCTTGGCGCGTAGGCGGGGTGGCAGCGTCCGCAGTTGTTGGCATAGAGTGCTTGACCCGCAGTGAAGTCAGCCATGCTGTACCCGGGGAATTTCGCTTGGGCCGCGGTCAAATTGATGGCAGATGTGCTTTTGGCGGATCCGCACGCAACAGATAGACCAAGGACAAGGGTGAGCACTAAGAGTGTTGCAAACATTTTCATTATGCCAATTTAGCGTAACTTTTCGACGTGTACTTTTTAAAAATCGCATGGGGTCTGCGGATTCGCGTCGCGGCCCTTTTCATTTTTAGCGTTCCGCTGTCGGCCCAAACTGACCCCCTAGGACTTTGGGCAATTTACTTTGGCACTTATGAGGTAGCGCCGAAATGGGCCATTTTTTCTGACGTTCAGCAGCGCATAAATCCTGAGCCCAACCAACAAATCCAAACCATGCTTCGGCTTGGCCTTCAGCGAACGATAAACGACCAGCAAAGTGTGATGTTTGGTGCAGCAGTTATCCCAACTCAGGTGGCAAATCAAGAGCCGCAGTTTGAGTTTCGAATCTTTGAGCAGTTCATGAGTACGCAGCAATGGCAACGCGCAACGCTCCGGCATCGTGTTCGGGTTGAGCAGCGCCTCATGGGTAGCCAGCTGGCCCATCGACTTCGCTACTTTGTGCAGCTAAACACCCCTATTTATCGGGGCGAACAGGGCACGCGGGTTCCCTACTTATCGCTATATAACGAGCTCTTTGTGCAGCCGGGCGCCGATGGTTTGTTTGACCGCAATCGTTTTTTTGCCGGAATTGGCTACCCATTTTCACGGTACATGAGAATGGAATTCGGAGCCATGGCTCAAACGACGCAAACCGCGACGTCGGTGCAGTGGAATGTGCTGTTGTACCATAATATTCCCTTTGGACATTCGGAATGAGCTACGTACACTCCCTTTCGGGACCCCGAAACGTTTCTACTGCACTGATGTACAGCTTTGCCCAGCGGCCGGGGTGGTCGGTGGTCGACGAGCCTTTTTATGCGGCCTACTTGGCGCGAACAGGGGCGGATCATCCCAGACGTGCGGACGTTTTAGCAAGCCAGCCTATCGACCCGACCGAAGTTTGGGCGCAGCTCGCGGGGCACCCCCAACCGGTGTACCTCAAAAACATGGCGCACCACATGGATGGTGTTGACCTAACACCCGCAGCAGATTGGAAGCACATTCTGTGGATCCGAAGTCCACGCAAAGTCATCGCCTCGTTTGCCAAGGTGGTTCCGGATGTTCAGCTGCGGGATGTGGCGCTGCGCGAGCAACTTGAGGCGCTGAACCAGCTTCAGTCGATGGGCTCCGAATACGTGGTGGTTGACTCGGACCAACTACTGCGCGATCCCGAGCGCGGATTTCAAAAGCTGTGTGCGGCGCTGGACCTTGAGTTTCGACCGGAACAGCTTTCGTGGCCGGCTGGCCCCAAGCCCTTCGACGGGGTGTGGGCTCCGCATTGGTATGCTCAGGTGCACCAGTCCACCGGCTTTGGCCCGGCGACTCCTGAACCCCCGCGCATGGCCGAGCACCTCGAGGCCCTTGCTGAAGAGGCAGCCCCATGGTACGCACAGTTGACCCCGCACGCCCTCACCCTTGACTAAATTCGTCTCACATGCTTCAAACGTTTAACCCACAAAACGCCAACCTTCAGGTTTGGGTCGGCGACCGCCTCTGGCCCCGCGACCAGGCCAAGGTGAGCGTATTCGATTCCGCGGTCCAAGGTGGCGATGCGGTTTGGGAAGGGCTTCGGGTCTATCCCAACGGAATCTTTGCCCTAGACTACCACCTCGACCGCTTGTTTGCCTCGGCGCATGCGATGGCGTTTGCCAACGTTCCGTCGCGGGACGAAGTCCGTTCCGCCATCTTTCAAACACTTGAAGCGAATGGAATGCGCGGCGACAGCCACATTCGCCTCACCCTGACGCGCGGCGAGAAGATTACCTCAGGAATGGATCCGCGCCTCAACCAAAAGGGCTGCACCCTTATCGTGCTGGCCGAGTGGAAAAAGCCAGTATACGACAATGCCGCCGGAGTGCGCATCGTGACGTCGGCGATTCGCCGCAACAGTCCGCAGTTTGTAGACTCCAAAATTCACCACAACAACCTCATCAACAACATTTTGGCTAAAATTCAGGCGAACGTTGCGGGGGCCGACGACGCCCTGATGCTCGACGAGCGCGGATTTGTGGCCGAGATGAACGGAACCAACATCTTCATGTTTCGGGGCGGTCACTTGCTCACGCCGCACGCGACCAACTGCCTTCCTGGCATCACGCGCGGAATCGTGCTGGAGCTTGGGCGCGAACTGGGGATTCCGACCGAGGAACGCGACCTTTCGCTAACCGAACTCTACACGGCCGACGAGGCCTTCGGCACCGGAACTATGGGCGAACTCACCCCTGTGGTTGAGGTGGACGGGCGACGCATCGGAAGCGGCCAGGGCGGACCCCTCACGGTAAAGCTGGCCGAAGCATTTCACGCCCGCGTATTGAGCGGCCGCTGGTCGGTCGCGTTCCCGTAGTATTCCGAAAATCCGTACTTTACGGGGACCTAAACGCCCCTTTATGAAGTTATTTGCCTGCATCCTTGGGTTGCTGAGTCTAGTGCTCGCCATGCCAATTTATGCGCAAACGGCCCGAATCACCGGAACCGTGACCGACGCCAAAACCCGCGAGGCGGTGCCTTCAGCGGTAGTTACCGTTGGTTCTTCTAAGGCGGTAACGGACCCCGACGGCAAGTTTGTCGTGCAGGGCGCACGACTTCCCTCCTCTATTACGGTAGAGGCGTTTGGTTTTGATACCTACCGTGGTGAGGTGCGGAACTCGGATCCGCTGAACATCAAACTCAACGCGTCATCCGTAGAACTTGCCGAGGCGCAAATTGTAGCTTCGAAGATTTCAGAGAAGCAAAAGCAGGCTCCGCTGACCGTCGAGGCGCTGGATTTGGCCAGCATGAAGGAGGCGCCTGCGCCGAACTTTTACGAAGCCCTCGGGAGCATGAAGGGCGTGGACCTCACCTCAGCGAGCATAGGATTCAAAATCATCAACACCCGCGGATTCAACAGTACTAGCCCGGTGCGCAGCCTCCAAGTCATTGACGGCGTCGACAACCAGGCTCCCGGTCTCAACTTCTCGCTCGGCAACTTTCTGGGAGCCAGCGAGCTTGACGTGCAGCAAGTCGACGTGATTTCGGGCGCGGTGGGCGCGCTCTACGGTCCTTCGGCATTCAACGGCGTCATCGCGATGACCACTAAAGACCCGTACCTATTTCAGGGGACCTCGGTGCAGTTTAAGGGGGGCGAGCGCCGCTTGGCGGAATTTGGGTTCCGCCATGCTCAAGCGTTTAAGCGGGCAGACGGAAGTGCGAGTTGGGCCTACAAAATCAACCTATTTGCCCTGCGCGCCGACGACTGGGAGGCGACCAACCTCAACCCGACCGACGATTCAAAGTCTGCCGCCGACAACCCTGGAGGCTACGACGCGGTGAACCGCTACGGCGACGAAATCGCCTACGACGACGGGGGCGACGTCAAAACCTATGCGGGCATCGGAACCTACCACCGCCGAGGCATCGAAGAATCCGCCCTGGTGGACTACAATACCGAAAACCTCAAAATGTCGACATCGGTACACTACCGCAGTAAGTCGGGCATTGAAGGGATTTATGCCCTTAACTACGGAACCGGAACCACCGTCTATCAAGGTGATAACCGATTTAGCCTAAAGGACATACAGTTCCTTCAAAACCGCATAGAATTGCGCAAGGGCGAGGACTGGTTTGTGCGAGCCTACACCACCCACGAAGACGCAGGCCAGACCTACGATGCCTACTTCACCGCCCTTCGCATGCAGGATTCGGTGCTGAATGAAGGGTTTTGGGCCAACCAGTACCGTTCGTTTTGGAACATTTTTCAAAAGCAAAAGGTCCGCGGTTTAAACGGTTACCCGAGTGAAACACTTCCGAATACTGAATTCAGCGACGCCATGGCCGAGCTGTGGGCGAGCAATCCTGAAGCGTTTCAATCTTTTCACGCCGACAACCGCAACTGGATGGACATGGCCTACGACCCCGACAGCATGCTGATCCCAGGGTCAGCAGCATTTGAGGCGCTGAAGCAGTCCATCATTACCCGCCCATTCACCGAAGGCGGTTCGCAGTTTTGGGATCGGTCCTCACTGGCGCACCTGCACGGCCAACGTGCCTTTGACCTCGCGGGCGGTCAGCTTACTTTGGGGGCAAGCCTTCGCCAGTACCGCCCCAATTCGCGCGGAACCTTATTTAGCGACACCAACGGCCGCGTGCTTCGCGTGGCGGAACTGGGGCTCTACGCCGGCTACCAGCGCCAATGGGGCGACCACTGGACCCTGAATGCGACAGCGCGAGCGGATAAAAACCAAAACTTTAAGTGGCTCTTTTCACCTGCGGCCTCAATTGTGTACCGCCCCACCGCCCAAACAGTGTGGCGCTTGGGCTTTTCTTCGGCAGTGCGGAACCCAACCCTCCAGGACCAGTATCTCTACTACAATGTGGGCCGGGCGCTGCTGTTGGGTAATTTGAATGGCTACGATTCACTGGTAACTATTGATGAGGTCGGCGACTTCTTGGCTGCAGGCCCCCAAGATCGCGCCAACTGGCAGTGGCAGTACTACAGCATGCCGGGCGTCCGCCCCGAGCAGGTGCGCAATGTCGAACTAGGCTACCGTAGTACATGGTGGGACAGACTCTACCTAGATGCTACCTACTACTACAGTTGGTACACCGACTTCATAGGCTACCATTTAGCCCTGAAAATTGACGACAACCCCGGCGGGAGCGCGGCAGACCGCCTTCGCAGCGCACAGGCCTACCGCTTGGCTTCCAATGCCCAAGAGCGCGTGACCACCCAAGGCTTTAGTGTCGGAGCGAACTACTACATCAAGCGCTATACGTTGGCCGGAAACTACACTTGGAACGTGCTGAATTCAGGTGCCGACGACCCCATTATTCCAGCATACAACACGCCGGAGCACAAGTACAACCTCTCAATTTCAGGCCGCGACCTCAACTGGAAGCTAGGCAAAGGCCGCTGCGGCTACACCCTGGCATACAAGTGGGTCGAAGGCTTCCTCTTTGAGGGGTCTCCCCAGTTTACGGGGCGGATTCCGAGCTACAGTCTCGTCGATGCACAGACCTCGTGGACCTCGGCCGACACCCACTGGACGGTCAAATTGGGGTCAAGTAATCTGCTCAATCAGCGCGTCGTTCAGGTATACGGGGGCCCTGCTGTAGGCCGACTCACATACCTCTCACTGACCTGGGATGCACCAACTAAATGAAAATTTTCGTAAGTTTCTGAACATTAATTACCTAAACGCATGATTAAACCCTACACAAAAATTCTGTTGGCGGCCATGGCGCTGGCCACAGCGAGCTTCACGGCTTCTGCGCAGTCGCGCTACGTCGACGAAGTCTTTACCAACGCACAACTCACTGTGCTTCCTAACGTGGCCTACGGCTACAACTTCAGCCAGTACGTGCCCGCCACTATGGGTGGCCCGATGGTGATTCCGATGTACGCCGACGTCTATATGCCCGACACGGCCGTTGACAGCGAGACGGCGCGCCCGGTCGTAATCATTTTTCACACAGGATCCTTCCTGCCGAAGGGCCTAGCCTCTCCCATGGGCGACCGCAAGGATTCGGCCGTGGTTGAAATCGCCAAGCGCTTTGCGCGCCGTGGATTTGTTGCCGTTTCAGCGAGCTACCGCCTCGGTTGGTTGGCCAACTCGACCAACTTGGACCTTCGCCGCGGAACCAACCTGATGGCTGTGTACAATGCGGTGCAGGACGCTAAAGTCTGCGTGCGCGCCATGCGCGCCTCGAAGCTCGTCCTAGGCGATCCCTACCGCATCGACCCCAGTGCGATCTCGCTGATGGGTGCCGGATCAGGGGGCTATATTACGCTGGCGTACGCCACTATTAACAACCTTGCCGAGATTGCATCCCCTGCGAAATTCCAGTATACTGCAGCCGGAACCGGCATGTTCGGCGGCAGCGTCAACGCGGGCGACCCCTACATCGATACCGCGGTAGTGGGCGACTGGAACGGCTACGGCGGCAAGGCGACAATTAGCGGAACCCACCCCGTCACGGGCCTTCCGTTGGTGGACCAAACGCAGCCAGGCCGCAACATTGAGCTCTACAAGGGCGTTCCACACGCTGTCAACATGGTGATCAACTTGGGCGGAGCACTCGGCGACTCCGCGTGGTTGGCCCAGGGCGACGCGCCGATGGTAAGCTTCCACAGCCGCTACGACTTTTTTGCTCCCTACTACCGCGGAATGGTCAATGTTCCCATTGCGGGGGCCTTCTTCCCCGTAGTTGAAGTAGCCGGATCGCATACCGCTGTCAAGATGGCCAACAGCACGGGCAACAACAGCGTACTCGCCGCTTCTGCGATGAATGACGCCTACAGTGTGAAGGCGCGCACGAATCCGCACAACGTGGGTAACCAAGACAACATTTACACGTTTAACATGCTTCCGCCGAACATGGCGATGCCGTTCCGCGTGAATGCCAACCCGTGGGATTGGTGGGATGCCAACGACCCGTTATCTGCAAACGAAACCAACCCGAACATCAAGGCCCAATCGATGCTGTACATCGACACGGTGATGGCGTACACGCTTCCCCGTATGGCTAAGGCGTTGAACGCGGTGGGCTACAGTATCTCGGTTCCCGAAGTGGAGTCGGTAAAGGTGCAGCTTGTGCCGAACCCAACTACTTCGAACGCAGTGGTGCGCGCCTTTGGAGCGAGTGCTACCTCAGTAGAGGTGTACGACATCCTCGGACGCCCCGTGTTTGCTCGCTCGCTCAATGCTGAGGAAGTGGAACTTCCTAGCGCTGCATGGGCGCCTGGAGCCTACTTCGTACGACTGCACACCGAGCGCGGAGTGCATACTGCGAAGCTGATTCGCCACTAAGCAGAGTCGACCGATTAAAGCCCGCCGAGCATACGTTCGGCGGGCTTTTTATTTAGTAGCGCTCCGTTCGGCCATCAAGGGCCGCCTCGTAGTCGGGTGCGTCGAGGGACTCCTTGTGGGGGTAGTCAAACGTTTGAAGTACTTCGAAGTAGGCTTCTCGGGACATGCTGTCGTGGTGAATAAACCCAGCGTTGTACTGATAGGTCTGAACCAGGTTGAGCCCCACAAGCCCCACCACGCCCGCAAGACTTAACCGGCGGAGCCAAGTAGGGGATTCCTCGAGCATCCGCTGGAAGTACACGGCTAACGGCAGCGCCAGTAGTGCGTAGGCGTCGATTAGGGGACGAGACCCGAAGCTTCCGCCGTACCACCATGCCCACCAGCAGAACGTGACGTAGGCATGAACAATTAGGTAGAGTCCCACCACCAGTCCCCACGTTGGCTTTTTGCGAGCCAGCCCCCAAAATCCGAAGATCATAAACGCGGCCATCGGAGTATACAGCATCCAACCTTTGCGCCAGCTGAACAGGCCTTGGATCCAGGCGGGGTCCGACCAAAAAAAGCCCTCAGCGCCATAGGACCACACGATCCAGTGGCCGGTACTGAGCTTCCAGTAGATCATTTGCGGAATTCCGACAGCCACAGCCACACCCACGGCCCAGGCCAAGCGCTTTTCGGTCAGCAGTCCCTTGGGGAGGCGGCCGTCGAGCGTGAACATTGCGGCCACCGCAATCGGAATCAGGACGTTGACAGGACGGATCAGTACGATGAGGCCCGTGAGGGCTCCGAGCACCAGCAGCCGCCAGGCCTGTTCGCGCCGGCGCCAGAGGTCGGCGTGAAACAGCATCGCCGCGGTGAGCATGAAGGTGGCCCCGTGGCTCATGGCCCCGCGGTAGGTTCCGTAGTAAAAGAGGTTGGTGCCCAAAAAGAGGGCGACGAGCGTCCACGCAATCGCCGCATCGGGAACGTAGTGGCGCAGCACCCGCCGAAGCAGGGAAAGGCCCAAAAGCGGGTAGAAGAGGCCGGCCAGGGCGATACCTACTCGGTAAGGGATCGAAAACCCGTGGGCCTCAGCGGGATTCACGACGAGGGTGTACGCGTGGGAAGCGGCAAAAAACGGCGCGTAGAGCAAGGCCATACCCATGGTGAACTTGAGGTGGCGTCCGCCCGATTCGGGGTGTTCGTGCACACCGACGAGCTGGATCATGTCGTACTTCCAAGGCTTCTCGAGCCGCACGTCGCCCTCAATAAACACCATGGGGAGGTAGGCATAGTAGCCCGCCACATCGTACGAAATGACCTGGTTGCGCACGTAGCCGCCCCGCACCGTCCAGGGTTGCTGCCAAAAGGTGACCACCACTGCGACCACCGCCACCAACCAAAACACTGTCTTTGAACGAAGCATTCTTAAAAGTACCAAAAAAGCCCGCATTACTGCGGGCTTCTAGGGGAACCAGTATACCTTAACACCTTAACACACTACGAAACGCAGAGCGAGAAGCGGTTCCGAGCCTCTGTCAGCAAAGGACGTGCCGCAAACTTAGGTGGAGGTAAAATTTGGGTTATTCTTCTTCGTCCTCGTCGACTTCGTCAAAATCGAGCTCAAAGCCGATCTCTTCGAGAAAGTCTTCGTCGATCAAAATGCCGAATTGGTCGTCTTTTTCCATTTCGACGGTGCGGGCGCGGCCCTCGTCAAACGCTTCGTTGATGATTCCGCTGAAGACCATCTTCATAACTTCTTCGGCGGCTTGAACGTCGGCCGGAATATCTGATTCGGCATCGAGGTTCGACATGACTTCGGCCAACGTGGTGCCGTAGGCATCGCAAAGGGTGTCGAGAATCTGCTGGGCAGTAGGCTGGCTCATAGGTTGTCGGGTTTAATAGTGAATTGGTGTACGGGCTGTCCACCGGACCACAAGGTAGCGACCGCGGCGTCGCGGTGCACGTCCAAAGTCATAAATCCGTTGGCAGCTAATGAAAAAATTGTTTGGGCCTGATCGCCCTCGTAAGCACCGTGCTGAATTTCACCGGTTTCACGGACTTCGCTTCCGGCGCCGGTCACCACGTGGTCCAGCGAGTGCCCCCCCGTAAGTGTGGCCTGAATGTGCTGCAGGTCGTGCTCGTGGCCGCACAAGTACGTGCGAACCTGGTACTTGGCAAAAAGCGGCCCCCAGTGGTCGAGGTGGCTTTGCGTTTTGGCGCCCATGCGCTTTCCGCCCGAATAAAGGGGGTGGTGGCCCACCACGACGCGGTAATTGGCCTTCAACGTATCCATTACGGCGCGGAACCATGCCTTTTGCGCCGCCGAATCCTCTTGCCAGACGCGGCGGTACTTCTCTTCGCTGTAGTACTGGTCCTCGGTCGGCGAAGTGTCAATGAACACCATTGCTAGCTTAACGCCGTCTCGGATCCAGGTCTTTACGTAGTTTTTGGCGGGCATCTTCCAGCGGTCGGAATTCGGCGAGCGGTAGTTCATTTGGGCCTCGATGCTTCCGCGGTAGTCGTGGTTGCCCAAAATCACATACCACGGTGCAAATAAGCTTGAGTCGCGGTACACCTTTTCAAACGAATGGGTCCAGTGGAGGTCGTCGACCCCGGTGACGCCGTTGTCGTAGAAGTTGTCGCCCACACTCACGATAAAGTCAAGCGGAAATTCGCGTGCGTACTCAGCCATTTCTTGGGAAGTCTGCATTTGCGGGTCAATGCCCATGCGTCCCCAGTCGCCAAAAATGAGGCTCCGAAAAATGGGGGCTTCGCTGCGTGCGGGATAGGCCACTGGGGCAGAGGTGGCCGGTTCCGCTGAAGGTTGGCAGCTCGCGAGGGCCGCGAGGGCAAGACCGAAAAGGCTGGTGCGGTAGATCATACTTAAAGGTAGACTCGGGTCCATGGCCTAACGTTACCAAAACATCAAGTTTGTAGGTTTGTGCATGCGCCCAACCAACCTTGTCCTCTGGACCCTACTTCCCGCGATGGCTGCCGCCCAGTCCTGCCGCGAGCCCCAGCCCGAACCCTACGTTCCCTTTTCTGTGAACTACGACGTCACGTCGCTGGCGGTGCAACCGGGCTTTGATACGGTTCCGCGCTTGAGCACTGGGTTTGTGGCGCTGGACGAGGCGTCTGGGGCGGTGCACTGCTCGTGGGCTCCGCACGCGATCTGGGTGATTGAGGACGGCGGAGCCGGCCCCATGCTCTACCTCGTGGACGTGCGCAACGGTCGGGTGATGAGCCGGGTGCAGCTCGCTACGGGCTGGACCAACGAAGACTGGGAGGACCTAGCCCATTGGACCGATGCCAGCGGTCAGCGGTGGTTGGGAATCGGTGAAATCGGCGACAACGACGGCCTTCGCCCGATGCGCCGGATTTATGCGCTCCCTGAGCCGACGGGAATCGATACCGCAGGTTCCGCCGTGCAAAGCCACCAACCGACGACGTCCAAGGTGTGGACCTATATCTATGCTGACGGTCCGCGTGACGCCGAGGCGATGTTTGCCGACCCTGACGGCCGAATCTACCTGGTATCGAAGCGCGACATGCGAAACCGGCTCTATGTGCTTCCAGCTGAGCCGACGTTGGGCGGAGATACCGCGAAGTACCTCGGTGACCTGCCCTTATTCATGACGACCGCAGCGGACCGCCTGCAGCTGCCCAACGGACGATCGCCGATCGTGGTGCGTAGCTACGGCCGGCTCTATTATTGGGATGCGTGGCCCACTGAGGCGGCCTGCGACGTGCTGCAGCGAGTTCCGACGCGGCTCCCGTACACTGAGCAAGAGGCCCAGGGCGAGATTTTTGCATGGCTCACGGACGGAACCTATGTGCTTCTCAGCGAGAAAGCCGGAGGTGGTTCGCCCCAAGTGCACCGCTACGTGCGGAATTAAAAAACCCCGCCGGTATGCGCCGGCGGGGCCTTAACAATCTCTTAATCGGCTTAGAGGTCGAGCTTCACGCCCAATTTGGCGCGGAACCCGTAGTACTCCATCTGCATCGTGTACTGCTCTTGGAACTGGTAGTAGCGCAGTGGCTGGTTCGTCAAGTTATTCAGGTCAATGAATACGCGCAACTTCGGCGTCAGCGCGTAGTATGCGTTGACGTCCACAAAGCTCTGGTCGCCGTAGAAGCGGTCAGAGTATGCGTCGCCGCCGTACTCATCGACATAGCCTTGGGCGTGGTTGAAGCTTACGCGGGCCGTGAACTTCTTGGCGTCGTAGGCAAGTGAAGCGTTGAGCATGATTGGTGCTGTTCCGGTCAGCGCGATGTTCTCACCGTCGCGAACCCCAGTGGTCTGAGAAGCCGTAAAGGTGGCGTTCGTGTAGAGGTTCAGGTTCTTGGCAAATCCAGACTTGCCCAGGGTGCGTTGAAAGGCGAGCTCCAATCCTTGAACGTTTGCAACCTCGCCGTTTCTAGGCGTTTGCGCGTCGTACGTTGTTCCCTTGTATTCGAAATCGTTGATGGATTCCGTGTAAATGAAGTTGTTGATGCGCTTGTAGAATACACCGGCGCTGATCAATCCTACATTCGGAAGGTAGTTTTCGTAGCTCAGATCCACGTTCGTCGCCGTAGCTGCCTTGAGCTCGGGGTTTCCGAATTCTGCCTCGAGGTCGTCGCGCGAGAACGAGATGTACGGAACCAAGTCGTAGTAGTTAGGGCGTGCCAAAGTGGACGTAACCGAACCGCGAATCAGGCTTCGGCTGTTCACGTTGTACTTCAAAAGCACGCTAGGAAGCAGGTTGGTGTAGTTGCCTTCTCCTGAAGTAGGCGTTGAGGTTTCTTCGTCAATGTCGTAGGCGTTTCCGCGGTACACATTTACAGTGTTTTCAACGCGTACACCCGCGGTGTACTCTAGTTTGCCTGCAGTGGCACTGTACATAGCGTAGGCTCCGGTCACTGTTTCGTCGGCATCGTAGTTGGCCGCCGCATACTCTTCTGGAATGTCAGAGCCTTCAAAAAGAGCTTCGTTGGTCAAGTCCAAGCCACCCAAGTACGAAGCAGACATAAAGCTTTTTGAAGCCGCATAGTTGAAGTAGTTTCCTGGCATGTAGTTGTCTGCGCGGCTGGCCGACCATTTGACGTTTCCGTCTGCAAAATCTGGCCCGTCGCCTAAGAATTCGTACTCTTTGAATTCAATCTCGCGGAACTTGTCTTTGCGGCGGTAGCGCGCACCAAACTTCAAATTGCCTTTGCCGACGGGGAGGGTGAAGTCCAAGCGAGCATTGTGGTCAAGGTCGTACGTGTTTTGCTGCTGTTCGGTGAGTTCGTGCAGCCCGTAATCTGCCAAATCCAGGCCTTTGCTCACTGGACTCATGAACGGTCTGCGAGTATCGCTAAGGTCCATGATGACCTCGGCACCACGCACGCGGTACTGAATGTAGCGCTCATTCGGGCGAAGCTCGTTCGCAAACGAACGGCTCAGGCTCCAGTCGGTTCGGAACTTGCCAAAGAGGTGCTCACCGCGCAATGCGGTACTGTACATCGTCTGGTTCTCGAGGCGGGCATTGTCTACGTCGGCTGCACCACCCTTAGTTTGCATTCGGATCTGGGCGGAATAGCTTCCGTCGTCTTCACGTTCAGTCTGCATGCGAATGCGGTAGCGGTTTTCCCAGTCCTTGCGGTTGCTGTACATCGACTGAACAAAAATGGTATGGCCTGGGGCCAAGCGGAAGTCGAGGTTGGCCGACAGATTCTGACGAAGGCGGCGCACGTCGTACTGGCGCACTTCGTAATTAAAGACATAAGGGTTGTTGACGTCTTCGAAGTCCCACTCGAACTCCGCGTTATCCGAACCAAATACATGGTCCTTGCTCGAGGCACTAACTACCACACCCAACTTTTCTTTGGCAAAGCGATTGGCGTAGGTGAATGATCCGTTTGGTGTGACCGCTTGAGTAAGCGCGTTGTACAAGGCTCCGCCCGTCACCACAATACGCTGACCTGCGGGGGCTGCGCGGGTAACCAAGTTCACCGAACCGCCAATTGCGTCGGCGTCCATATCAGGGGTAAGTGCTTTAGACACTTCAATTGTTTGAATCATGTCTGCTGCAATCAAGTCCATCTGCACGTTCCGGTTGTCGCCTTCGGCAGACGGAATACGCTCGCCATTGATGGTCACCGAGTTCAGCTGGGGAGCCAATCCGCGGATAATAATGTTGCGGGCCTCGCCTTGGTCGTTCTGCATCGTGATACCAGGGATACGCTTCGCGGCGTCACCGATGTTGTCGTCCGGAAAACGTCCGACCTGGTCCGAAGACACCACATTCGATGCGTTGATGTTGCTCTTTTGGCGGTTCAAGGCTTTGGCCTGACCCTGAAGGAGCGATCCTACAACTTCGATTTCGCCGAGTTCGGTCGTTCCAGGCTTCGTCTTAAGTACCACAAACTGGTTGCCGTTTGTGGTATTCACTGCGGCTTCAACCGACACGTAGCTCGCGTACACGAGTTTCACCACGTGCTTGTCGGCCGAAACTCCGGTAAAGGAGAAGCGACCATTCAAGTCTGTAGTGGTCGAGCGGCTGCCGTCCAAGGTGATCACTGCACCCGGAAGGGCAATGTTCGCCTCATCGACCGCTTGGCCGCTGATGCTGCTTTGAGCCATGGCAGCCAAGCTGCTCAAGGTCAGTGCAAAAAGTGCGATAATTTTTTTCATAACTAGGTGATTTTGAGGATCCTCAAAAATCAGCCTAGTATATTAACCGCAGTTTACCCCGCGAGGTACAAACGCTATCAAACGGTTACAATTCTGTTACTGCACCGTTAGCCGCACCGCCTGTCCGCCCTGCCACAGGACGTACACCCCGGCGGGGCAGTATTCCGGAACCTGAACCAGTATACGGCCCGATTCCTCCCGCTGCGGCCACGCCAAACGCTGGCCAGTGAGAGTGTATACGGCTACTTCAGCGTCCGTAGGACTCGAAATCCACTGACCTGAGGCCGCGGGATTCGGGTACCACAGGGCACTGACCGACGCTTCATCCAAACCGACCGTGCGCAGGGATTTGGTCAGTGTATCCTTTCCGCCGCAGTCGTTGGACGCGATGAGCGAAACATTGTAGAACAGCCCCGGAACCCCGTAGGTCTTAATGGGATTGGCCCCAAAACCCTGAGTTCCGTCGCCAAATAACCACTGGTAGCCGACCACGTCGGGGCTGCACCACGGGCCGGCTTCGAACTGCACGCGCATTCCGGCTCCGTTTGAAGACAGGACGTTGGCAACCCACTCGGCCGTCGGGTTCGAGCACGTAACCACCACCTGAGACGAGGTCACGGTATCGCCACAAATGTTGTAGGCCTTCATGGTCACGGTGTAGGGTCCAGAAACGGCGTAACTATGCACGGGATTGGTGGCGGAACTCTGTCCGCCGTCGCCAAACGTCCACACCACACCGGTCGCATTGTTGGCTAAGCTCGTAAACGTAACGGTATTGCCATTGACTCCGTACGAGAATCCGCCACTCAACGGACCGCACACGTTGACGGTGGTTTGCACTGTGTCGCCATTGCCGCAGAAGTTGGTCACGATCAGCCGCACGGTGTAGGTGCCTTGCATGGCAATGGGCACGGTGGTCGAACCTGAATTCGGTGAGGCAACCACGGTTCCGCTCGAATTCGTCACAGTCCATTGGTACGTGTTGGTGGGGGTGAGGTTCTGGGCGCTCAAAATCACGTTCATGCCCACCACGGCCGAGGTAAAGTTGGCCGAAATGGCCGGGCAGGGCTGCGTAGTAAAGGTCAATGGGCCCACCCAGGTGCTTGCCAAACCGTTTGCGCAACTGTCCTTGAGGTAGACATTATACGTGGTATTCGCGGTTAATCCCGTAATTGGGTAGGGTGAAGCGATGCCATTGGCTGCCGAGGTGGCGTTGGTCGGAACATAGCCCGCCAAACCATAGGCGATGCGCGTAACACCTCCGCCCGGAGTAAAGTTGATGTTCGCGCCGGTCACGCTAATTCCGGCTGCAGTAATGCCCGTCGGGGCGGTGCAGATTGGAACTGGAGCGGCAACAACACCGAACTCGTCGATGGCCAATTCGGCCCAACCATTAATGGTGTTGTCTTTCGCCCCTCGGAACCTGAAGCGTACGGTCGTTCCAGCATAAGCTGGCAGTTGAACTTCATGCAACGTCCATGGTGAGGCTGCACTAGTCTGCGCTCCGGGCTGCACAACGAGCACGGAATTCCAACCAGTACCCGTGTCAGCAAATACCTGGAGCTCATCGATCAGCGTGCCAAGTAAGTGGCTGTGAAAGCGCAGCATTGGTACCGTTACAGGTGACGTATTGATCCAAGGAGACGTTAGTAAGGCAATCCCCCCGCCATTGCTGCCGAACCCAGCGGTGTACATATACTTGCCCCCATTAACCCCTTGGTTGGGTCCTGAGGTGCCAGATTGCATCGGACCTTGACCCACAGCCCAGTAAAAATCTGTTGTTTGCGATCCAGGTGACCGCGACCAGCAGCTGTTAATGCTTCCGGCCAAGTTGGGCCAAACCCCCACAACCCATTGGCTTGAGTTGAAGGATTCGGTAAACGGAGCATTCGCTGCCAAGCATGCCGTAGTCGCCGTGACGCCAGTGGACCACTGGCTGACACTGGTTGGTCCACAACTATCCTTGACATAAATGTCGTAGGTCGTATTTGGTATCAGTCCGGTAAGTAAGAACGGGTTACTTGACGCTACAACTCGAGTCCCGGACGTGCTCGGATTGAACCCACTCGGTCCATACTTCACCACCCATGGACTTACCCCCCCGGACCACGACAAGTTCATTGAATTGCTATTTGAACTCAACGCAGTAAATCCGGTTGGCTTGGGACAGGTCGGAGTCTCGTGCACGTCAAGGTCGTCAAAGGCCAGCTGGCAAAAGAAGGCGTTTGCGCCCGTTGCTTCACCCGTAAAGCGGAGCTGAATCGTCTGGTTCGCATATGCGGCAAGGCTCACAATCACTTCTTGCCAAGGATCCGTTTCGGCAGTTTGCTGCTGTCCTATGCTCGACCAAACCTGGGTCGCCACTCCTGCACTATTGATTACATGAACCTTGGCTCCGGCTATTTGGTTGCCAAAGGCGTGGTACCAAAACGTGAGCTCTGGAACATTCAATGGCGTCAGGTTAATCAAGGGGGTGAAGAACTGGGTAGATGTATTACTCGACGCAAACCCAATGGCATCCATAAAGATGTACTTGCCCGCTGACCCTGGCGAGTGGTCATCGCTCGGACCTGTTTGAGCCGTATTAAATGGGGGTGGACCCACAAGCATGGTTAGGCCCGTTAACGTTGAACGGCTCCAGCAATTGGGCCAGGTTCCAGGTTGGTTAAATGCGGGCGCAACCCAGCTGCTGTTGTCAAAGTTCTCAGACCAGGGAGCGTTGAACGCGTTGCATGCCGTGGTAAATGTTATGGGTCCGACCCACGCAGAAAACGATGTGGGCCCACACGAGTCGCGCACGTAGGCCTGGTAGGTGGTGTTTGCGGTTAGTCCGTTGATCGTAGTTGAGGTTCCCGAAAATCTGTGGATGGAACCGCTTCCGGCAGCCGTACTCGGAGCCCCGTAGGATATTTGGTGGTGAGTAGAACTACCCAGAACCAGCGAGAACGCCGCAGAATTCGCCTGAACCCCAGTGTTTACAAAATTTGAGGGAGGAATGCAGCCAGAAGACTGTCCAATGAAAATGTCGTCGATCGCGATGCGTCCCAATGTGGGAAAAGTCGTTGTGCCTTTTCCAATGAAGCGAATGTTTACAGTCTGTCCCGCGAACGTCGTCAAGGGGTAGGTTTGCTGCCGCCAAGGGCTTGTTTGACTACTAAAGTGAGTCGAGTTTGCAGGAATTGAGCCTAGTCGCACCCAGTTCGAACTACCGATTTGTGAGGCCTCTACAATTAGCGAGTCTATTTGTGAGCCCCACATATGGTACCAAAACGAGATACTGGGCTGCGAAGCGCCCGAAAGGTTGATTTGGGGCGTGCGTAAAATGGCGGTATTGTTGCCCCCGGTCACAGCACCAAACCGGTCGGTGAGCATGTACTTGCTGCGCCCAGAGTGGTCGCTGGCCGGTCCAGAAAAGGTAAATGATTGAAAAGGAGGCCCTGTTACCCAGGCATAGCCTTGAATCGGTACTCTATTCCAGCCACAAGGTGTTTGTCCAGTTGGTAAATTAGTATTGTTACGAGTCTTGAAATCGGAGTGGTCAAAATTTTCAAACCATGGAATCGTTGCAGGACTCGTGCACTCTGTAGAATACCCATAATAACTCGTCCACGCACTCTTTTGGCCGTTGGCACAGCTGTCGCGTACGTAGAAGTCGTAGCCTGTTGAACCAGAAAGGCCTGTAATGACTCGCGTTAAGCTCGTATACCAGGGGGTCAAGGTTCCGCTGCCTGGTGTAAAGCCAAGCGGGCCGTATTCGATTTGGTGAAATGGATTGCCGGCCGTCACAGACAGCGTAATGGTCGTGTTGGTGCGCGTGACCAAGCTCAGGGCCGTGGGCGTCGAGCACGCATTCAGCTTACTCGTTGTGAGCAAGAGACCTAGGGCTAAAAGCAAAAAATTTCGCATAATCATAGATAACTGCAAAAATCGGTCAAGTGTTTGACCTTTTTGGAACTAAAGCGCACAACGCCTCGCCCCAATGAACCATCGGCGCACTGTAAGCGTTGAGCGTTTGAATTAAATTTGTGGTAATGCGTCGAATTCTGCTTGGTTTTGCCCTGCTGCTCTGGGTTACCCAGATCGCGGACCCCGTGCTACATAGCCTCGCGCACCACCACCACGAGCACTGTGCCGAGCAAGGCCTACACCTGCATGAAGGCGACGACTCCTGCCAGTGGACTGACCCGGCCTACCTCGTAGGCCTTCAGCCCGTTGCCATCGGTTGGGAACTGATGCCCCGCGTTTCGTGGCGCAACGAGCCTGCGGTCCGTGTCGCTTCGGCCAAGAATGCAGATTATGAGGCGATTGCCCTTCGTGGGCCGCCTGTGGGTTAACCTCCGACTATTGTGCGCGGAACCGCTCCGCGTCGGGTTAACTCATTCAAAATATCATGAACAAATTACTTTTTGGGCTCCTCGCAGCCCTGCCCCTCATCCTTTGGGGCCAACGCGACACATCCATTGTCATTGAACTCGGAGAGGCTTCGGTTGAGGCGCAGCGCGACAACCCGTCCGCACTGTCCACCCAAGTACTCGCCATTCCCGTGCGCACCTTGGCCGACCAAGGGCCCTCGGCCATGCTTCAGCTCAGCCGTCAGGCTCCGGCCCTACAGCTCGCGAGCGTGGGCGGGCACACCGTCAAACCCATCCTGCGCGGCCTCGGAGGCTACCGCGTCGTTACCGCATACCAAGGTTGGCGCTACGACAACATGCAGGGCGGGGCAGACCACGGACTTGACTTTCCGCTCATGGGCGTCGACCACGTTGAGGTGATGCTCGGCCCCAACTCCCTTGCGCTCGGAACCGACGCCATGGCAGGCGTGCTCTACTTCTCGGACGTGCGTCCGCGCGCCACCGGCAGCCAGCACTCACTGACCCTCAACGGCGGCGCCAACGGCATGCCCTGGTCGGGACAGTACAGCCTGCACCGCAGTGGGCCGGGTGTCTACTTTGTCGGAGCCTACGGCGGATTCAGCCCCGAGTACCGCGATGCCCTCGGCGACACGGTCCACGGCACGCATGCTCAAACCCTCGCTCTTCGCGCCTTGGGCTCGTGGCAAAAAGGCAAAACCCAGCACCGCCTCAAACTCACGGGAGTTCAACGCCGCTTTGGGCTGCCCGAGAAAAACTACCCCCCAGGCCAAGAACCCGACCACGAGCACGGCGACCAACTTATCCAGGCAGGCCACCTTGCTTGGGAAGCCGAGCGTAGCCTCGGCACATGGAAGCTTCGGGCGGTGACAGGTCTTCAGTCTTCGTTCCGTGCCGAATACGACGAGGCGCACGCAGGAGAAGAACCTGATCCTGGCCACGAGAACGAGCCCCATATCGCGTTCAACCTGCACACTGCCTCGCATACGACGACCTTGGACCGCCGCCTTGGCGACGGGTATCTGACGCTTGGGGCGCACCAGCAACTTCGCGTACTGCGCAACGACGAGCACGCTCACGAATGGCTCTACCCGAATGCGGAACAGTTTCAGTCTGCACTCTTTGCGCACTACAGTGTTGAAAAAGGTCGCCACACGCGTTCAGCGGGCCTTCGCGGCGAGGTTGGGGCCTTTGCAGGATACGCCGCCCTGCTGCGTTATGCTTACGCCATCAGCAAACCGCTGAGTGTTCAAGCACGAATGTCGCACGGAACCCGTGGCCCCCAGCTCGAAGAGCGCTTTGCCTTCGGGTCGCACATCGGCGCAGGCCGGTTTGAAGTGGGTGACGCCAATCTTCGCACGGAGCAACTTTGGAACGCAGACCTTGGCCTCAACTACGAGCGCGAACGGTTTGACGCCCAACTCACCGCCTTCTACCAGGCCTACCGCGACTTCATTTACCTCAACCCCAATGACAGCAGCGGTTCGTGGCGCTTCTACTACGTGCAAGGCGATGCGCGCGTCTACGGAGCCGAGGCCCGCGCCCACTGGCACCCCGCAGAGCGCTTCCACGTGCATGCTCAGGCGGCCATAAGTATTGGCGAAGACGAGGCGGGCAATCCGCTTCCGTTCATGGCTCCTGGTCGCTGGGGCGCCCATATGGCGTACGATGTACTGCCCGACCAGCGCCTTCATGCCGAACTGCACTACGACCACTACCTCGCTCAGAACCGGCTTTCACCAACCGAGCTGTTGTTTTTGGACGGAGCCACCCCGGCCTACGGTCTTTGGTCCGCAAGCCTCACGGGTGTGCTTACGAAGAGCGCCTCGTGGAGCCTCGAAGTTCTCAACGCCTCGAACACGGCATTTGCCCACCACCTCTCAATTGCACGTGCATTTGGAGTCCTCGAGGCAGGGCGCCAAGTACGTGCGAGCCTGAGGTTTGCGTGGTAAATAAACCCTGCGTATCTTTGCAACGCTTTCTGAATCCAAAATCGAGGGGACCCACAAAGTCCCCTCGACTATTTTTAAAGGTTTTTTTAAGTACGCCCACATGACCCAACACGAACTGCAGCAGCTGGTTGACACGACCCTTCAGGGGTTGGACGCCTTTGCCGTAGAGGTAAGCCTGAGCGCCACCAACGACATCAAGGTACATGCCGACCTCAACGAGGGGCACATCAACTTGGCGCAAATCAAGACGATCAGCCGCGCGATTGAATCCGCGCTTGGCGAAGAGTCTGAAAACTACGCCATCGAGGTATCTTCACCTGGAATGTTTACCCCATTTAAGGTAGACGCCCAGTACCGCAAGAACCTCGGACGCGAGGTCGTGGTCAAGCTTTTGGACGGCCAAAAGGACAAGGGTAAGCTCGCCGCCTTCGACGGTACGAGCATTACGCTGGAGCGCACCGAGCGCGTCCCCAAGACGGTCGGTAAAGGCAAAATGGATCAGACGACGCAAACCCAAATCCCGCTGGCGGAACTGTCCAGCATCACCCTAGACTTTAAATTCTAAGTTCCTCACGTTTAAGTTGCTATGGAAAATCTAGCCATCATCGAATCCTTCGGCGAGTTCAAAGACGAAAAGAGCATTGACCGCGTAACCCTCATGTCGTTCATCGAAGAGGCGTTCCGCGTGCAAATTCGCAAGAAGTACGGTACCGACGAAAATTTTGACGTCATCGTCAACCCCGACAAAGGCGACCTCGAAATCTGGCGCAACCGCACCATCGTCGAGGACGGAGCCGTCGAGGACGACAACCTCGAAATCGCACTTTCGGCCGCCCTTAGAATCGAGCCCGACTTTGAAGTCGGTGAAGAAGTTTCTGAAGAAATCAAAATCATCGACCTCGGACGTCGCTTCATCTTGGCCTTCCGCCAGACCCTTGTTCAGAAGGTTCAAGAGCACGACTCAGGTGAGCTCTTCAAGCGCTACAAAACCATGGAAGGTGAGATCATCAGCGGCGAAGTGCACCACGTGCGCCACCGCGAGCTCATCATTTACGACGACCAGCAGAACGAACTGATCCTGCGCCGCGAAGACATGATTCCTGAAAAGGACTTTTACCGCAAGGGCGACACGGTACGCGCAGTGGTTAAGCTTGTAGAGGTTCGCGGAACCAAGCCATTCATCCTGCTCAGCCGTACGTCTGAAGAATTCATGGCTAAGCTATTCGAAGCTGAGATTCCTGAAGTTTTGGATGGAATCATCACTGTCAAGAAAGTCGTTCGGATTCCGGGCGAAAAGGCAAAGGTTGCCGTGGAGTCGTACGACGACCGCATCGACCCTGTCGGAGCCTGCGTGGGTATGAAGGGCTCGCGCATTCATGGAATCGTTCGCGAGCTTCGCGGCGAGAACATCGACGTGATCAACTACACGAACAACATTCAGTTGATGATCCAGCGCGCCCTGTCGCCCGCCAAAATCACCAACATGGTTCTTGATGAGGAGCGTCGCCATGCAGATGTCTACTTGCCTGCAGATCAGGTTTCTCTAGCCATCGGTCGCGGCGGAACCAACATCCGCTTGGCCAGCAAGCTCAACGACTACGAAATCGACGTGTACCGCGAAGATGTGGTTCAAGAAGAAGACGTTGAGCTCCTCGAGTTCAGTGACGAAATCGAAGCATGGGTCATCGACCAGCTTCGCAACGGAGGCTACGATACGGCGAAGTCCGTACTCCGCGCTGAAGTAGAAGACATAGCCCGCCGTGCCGACCTCGAAGTCGAGACGGTACAGGATGTCCGCAACATCCTCAAAAAGGAGTTTGAAGCCGAATAAGCCACGCTTTTTTGCCAACTCCACCTACATTATTTAAATAGTCCCGACCTTTGCGCCTATGAGCACCATCCGCATCAGTAAAGTACTTAGCGAGCTGAACATCGGCTTGGATACCGCCGTTGACTTCTTGGCCACCAAAGGTCAAGAGGTAGATCGCAACCGCAACGCCAAGATTGATCAAGCCCAGTACGATCTGCTGACGCAGCAATTCGCCACCGACAAGTCGTCTAAAGACAAGGCCGAAACGCTCATTCAGAAAAAGCGCGAAGAAAAGGAGGCCATTCAGGCCGAGCGCGAACAAAAGAAGCCTGAAGTCATTCGTGCCACCGCAACCCTTACGGGTCCAAAGGTGGCCGGTAAGATTGAATTGTCTCCCAAGAAGCCTGCTGCGCCCGCCGCGGTCGAGGTACCGGCCTCTGTACCTGCTGCGCCTGCCGCATCCGCAGCTCCCGCTGCCGTGGTTGAGCCCGTTAAGGCTCCTGAGGCTCCGGCGCCAGCTCCCGCAGTGAAGGCCCCTGAGGCCCCAGCTCAAGCAGTAAAGGTTGCGGCTGAAGCAGAAGTGCCTAAGGCTCCCGAATCTGCGGTGTCTACAGCTGCTCCTTCTGAGGCTAAACCCGAAGAGGCTTCAGCGCCCGAATCCCTTGAGTCTTCGCACCACGAGACGCAGTACCAGAAGCTCGACGGTCCCAAAATGACAGGTCAGGTCATCGACCTTTCTCAGTTTGCCAAGAAGCCATCAGCGGCTGGTCAGCGCAAGCGCATCAAGACTGAAGGCCTTCAAAAGCCCGCTTCAGGCGGAGGTCGCACGACCACCGGCGCTGCAAGTGTCGGCGGACCCGGTCAAGCTGGCTTCCAGCGTGGTCCAGGAGGCCAACGCGGCCCAGGAGGCCAGCGCGGCCCAGGTCAGCGTGGCCCAGGTGGACCTCAAGGCGGAGGCGCTCCGCGCGAAGTCAGTCAGGAGGACATCCAGCGCAAGATTAAAGAGACCCTTGAGAAGCTCGGCGGTGGCCGCAAATCCAAGGGATCTAAGATTCGCCGCGACAAGCGTGCAGAGCGTGCAGAAGCCCGCGAAATGGCTGAACTCGAGCGTCAAGAGGGCGAAAAGGTCCTCAAGCTCACGGAGTTCGTAACCCTCCTCGAGGTCGCAAACATGATGAAAGTGACCCCGACCGAGGTAATTTCTACGTGTATGTCGCTCGGAATCATGGCGTCGCTCAACCAGCGCCTTGACAAAGAAACCCTTACGATCGTCGCCGACGAATTCGGATTTGACGTCTTATTTGTCGACGAAGAAGTTCAAGATGCTTTGGCTGATGAGCAAGAAGACGAAGCAAACCTCTCACCACGCTCTCCGATCGTCACCGTAATGGGCCACGTAGACCACGGTAAAACGTCGCTTCTGGACTACATCCGCAAAGCCAACGTTATCGCTGGTGAAGCGGGCGGAATCACCCAGCACATCGGTGCCTACAGTGTTCAACTCGCTGACGGACAGCACATCACCTTCCTCGATACTCCAGGTCACGAGGCCTTTACGGCCATGCGTGCCCGCGGAGCTCAGGTTACCGATATCGCCATTATCGTGGTTTCGGCAGACGACTCTGTGATGCCCCAGACCAAGGAAGCCATCAGCCACGCCCAAGCGGCAGGTGTTCCGATCGTATTCGCAATCAACAAGATTGACCGTCCAGACGCCAACCCCGAGCGCATCAAAGAGCAACTCGCCGGAATGAACCTCCTCGTCGAAGACTGGGGCGGCAAAATCCAGTCGCAGGACATTTCTGCCAAGCAGGGTCTCAACGTCGACAAGCTCCTTGAAAAAGTACTGCTCGAAGCCGAAATTCTCGACCTTAAAGCAAACCCCAACCGCCTCGCAAAAGGAACCGTAATCGAGGCCACCCTCGACAAGGGCCGTGGCTACGTCACTACGCTTTTGGTTCAAAACGGATCGCTGCGCGTCGGAGACTTCATACTCGTCGGCCAATTCAGCGGCAAGGTCCGCGCTATGATGGACGAACGCGGTCACAAGATTGACATTGCGGGTCCCGCGGTTCCCGTATCGATCCTCGGATTGGACGGAGCCCCCACCGCCGGTGATAACTTCGCCGTCTTTGAAGACGAGCGCGAAGCCAAGCAAATCGCCACGCGCCGCCAGCAGCTTGCTCGCGAGCAAAGTGTACGCTCTCAGAAGAACCTCACCCTCGAAGAAATCGGACGCCGTCTGGCCGTCGGAGACTTCAAGGAGCTCAACATCGTCCTCAAAGGCGACGTGGACGGTTCGATTGAGGCACTTGCCGACTCACTTCAGCGCCTCAGCACTGAAGAAATTCAGGTCAACATCATCCACAAGGCCGTGGGCGGAATCACCGATTCAGACGTCCTTCTAGCCTCAGCTTCGGGAGCCATCATCGTCGGATTCCAAGTCCGTCCTGCCGCTTCAGCCCGCAAGTTGGCCGAGAAAGAAGACATCGAGATTCGCCTCTACAGCATTATCTACGACGCCATCAACGACATCAAAGACGCCATGTCTGGACTTCTGTCGCCCGACGTCAAAGAAGAAATCACCTGTACCATCGAAGTTCGTGAGACCTTCAAAATCAGCAAGGTGGGCACCATCGCCGGCTGTATGGTCATGGACGGAGTCATCACCCGCAACACCCGCGTCCGCGTCATTCGCGACGGAGTGGTTCAGTATACGGGCGAACTCGGTTCCCTCAAGCGCTTTAAGGACGACGTCCGCGAAGTCAAAAAGGGCCTCGACTGTGGTTTGAACATCAACAACTACAACGACATCAAAGTCGGCGACATCGTCGAAGGCTTCAAGGAGGTCGAGGTGCAGCGCGAACTCTAGTTAGCTGAGACTAGCAAGGTTAGCTGAGATTGGCTCGTTGGCTGAAACTAGCTGAGATTGGCTCGTTGGCTGAGACAAGCTGAAATTGGCTGAGACTAGCTGAAATTGGCTGATACTAGCTAAGATTTGAGCATTTGCTTGAGGGTATTTCTGTCTGGCCGTGGTGCTGGGAATACCTAGTTTTTGTCAACCAACTAGCCAACCTTGCTAATGGGCCAACCTCGCTAACGAGCCAACCATTGCTAATGGGCCAACCTCGCTAACGAGCCAGTCTCAGCTTACGAGCCAACCCACCACCTTCTTCACCCATCCTTTGTAGGGCGGGGTTAGAAGCATAGTGGGGGCAAAGCGCCCGCGGCGGTACACGCTCCGCGCGTTGCTGAATTCGCGGAATCCCCAGATTCCGTGGGATTTACCGATTCCGGAATTGTTGACACCCCCAAACGGAAGCTCGGGGTGCATGTAGTGCAGGTAGAAGTCGTTGACGACCGTTCCACCGGCTCGGGTCTCGCGAATGATGCGGTCGGTCCAGGACTTCATGTGGCCGAGGATGTACAGTACAAGGGGCTGGGGGCCTGCGTTCACGCGGGCCAGCGCATCTTCAGTTGAAGTATATGTGAACACGGGCAGAATGGGCCCGAAGATTTCGCTGCAGCTGACTTGAAGGTGCTCCGGGGCGTCCCACACGAGGGTTGGCGGAAAGTAGAGTCGGTCGCGGTCCGGCGCGTCGGGCTGCCACACCTTGGCGCCTTCAGCGATGGCCTCTTGGAGCCAGTCGTTGAGGCGGTCCCAGTGGCGGGGTTGGATGATCCGCACCCAGTCGGGGTTGCTCGCGGGGGAATCCCCGTAGTGCTTGGCCACGCCCGCCTTAAAACCTTGGATGAAGTCTGCTCGTTGGGCGGCCGGAACCAGTGCGTAGTCCGGCGCAATACAGACCTGGCCCGCGTTGAGGCCTTTGGCCCATGCGACGCGGCGCCCTGCGGCGTCTGCGCCGTAGCCTTCGTGAACGAATACGGGCGATTTTCCACCCAGCTCGAGGGTAACAGACGCGAGGTACTTGGATGCGGCGGCCATCACTTTGCTTCCGACTCCGGGAGAGCCGGTAAAGAATATATGGTTCCAGGGTTGCTCGAGTAGGGCCACGGCCACACTCACATCGCCTTGGATCACACAGACTTCGTCGGGCGGAAACACAGCCGCGACCACCGAAGCAATGAATGCGGCGGATGCCGGCGCCAGTTCACTCGGCTTCAGGCATACCGTGTTGCCGGCGCCAACTGCGTACACCAGCGGAACCAGGCACAAATTCACCGGAAAGTTCCACGGCGACACAATCAGGGCAACCCCTTTGGGCTCGTGGTGGATTTCGGCACGCCCCGGAATCAACGTCAACGGCAACGGCAAGCGGTCGGTGCGCGTCCAACGGCTTAAGTTGGCGAGCACGTGGTCGATGGAATCCTTTACCGGAAGCAGCTCGTTGAGGTCGCTGTCTACCTCGGGGCGGTTCAGGTCGGCCCGCATGGCGGCGTGGAGCTCGCTGCGGCGGCGAATGAGTTCTGCACGCAATGCCTTGAGGCGGTTGCGGCGGTGGCTCAGAGGGAGCGAGGCAATACGGGGGGCGGCGGCCTTGAGGACCTGAAATTCGGAGGTGAACGATGGCGTCATACTCCGAAGGTAACGCGCAGAGACGCTGCTCAGTTCGCCACGATTCCGTCGCGCAGGCGAATGATGCGCTTTGCGCGCTGCGCAATGTCTTCTTCGTGGGTCACGACTACCAGCGTATTACCGGCTTGGTGAATGTCGTCAAACAGACGCATAATTTCTTCAGAGGTCGTCGAGTCCAAGTTACCCGTGGGTTCGTCGGCCAAGATGAGCGAAGGCTTGTTGACAAGTGCCCGAGCAATAGCCACGCGCTGGCGCTGTCCGCCCGAAAGTTGGTTGGGGCGGTGGTCCATTCGGTCGCCAAGTCCTACTGAGCGCAGCACGTCGGCGGCGCGGTCGAGGCGTTCCTCTTTGCCGATTCCGGCGTACACAAGTGGCAGGGCGACGTTGTCTAAGGCTGTTTGGCGCGGAATCAGATTAAACGTTTGAAATACGAATCCGATTTCTTGGTTGCGAACCGCCGCAAGTTCGGCCTCGGCCATTCTGCTGACGTCGCGCCCGGCTAGCACGTAGGTCCCGGCAGTTGGAGTATCAAGGCAGCCCAAAATATTCATCAGCGTAGACTTACCTGAACCAGAAGGCCCCATCAGTGCAACATATGCACCGCGCTCAATGTCGAGGTCAATTCCTTTAAGCACGTGCACCGTTTGGGCGCCGAGTTGAAAGTCGCGGGTAATGCCGCGCAAGTGGAGTACAGAATCAGTCATCGCTACCCATCAAGGCAAGGTTGATGCCAAGGTAAACCATTCGGCCAAAAATTGGCCCCCATACGCGGGTAGCGTCAAAATTGGCCATAAATGCGTACTCGTCGGCTCCGATAAACCGGTGGTTGTCAAGGTGATCGATGACTCCGGCAATCGGCTCGGCTTGGCGCACATTGAGGGAGTTTTCAACGCCAATGTATGCGTCACCCCACGGCAGATCCCGACGGAGGTGAAGGTGGAGCAGGGCAAAGTCCGGACTGATGCTGCGAACTACGCCGCCGGGACCTAGAGGCAGATGCATTCCCGCATAGTGCTGCCAAGTGGCGTTTGCAAACCACTTTTGGCGGAACTGGTACTCGGCATGAAGCATCGCCCGACGTGGCGACACGTATGGAACCGCATCCCAAACTCCGAAGTAGGATCCGCGTACATCTTGAACCCGATAGGCGGCGCGGGCCTTCCAGTTTTTCGAAAACTGATGCTCCCATTGTAGGCTTGCGCTTCGGGCCGTCATGGTGGATTGGTAAAAGAAGACTTCGGTGGCAGACTGGTAAAAGTCGAGCAGCACGGCCCGGTCGAGGTTGCTGATTTGGGCGTCGAACACAACGCTTCCGGGATAGTAGTTGTGGACGTAGTTCCAAACTCCAGATAGGCTGGCTGTGGTTCCGGATTCAATGTTCTGAGGGCTGCCCCAAGGATTCACTGCGTGGTTTACGGTTCGGGCGCTCGCAAACCTGCCCAATGACTCGACGGCGGGCATCGCCATGCGGAATCCGCGTCCGTAGCCACCGCGAATGGTAAATCGAGGAGTGGGTGCGTACCTGAGGTGAAACCTTGGGCTGTACTGAAGCCCCGCAATCGAGTGGTAGTCTGCGCGGGCACCCAGTACGGCGGTGAACTTTGGTGAGGGCTCAAACGTCCATTCGCTGAACACCCCCGGAGCCGATTCGACCCATGCATCGTCGTGGGCCAGGCCCGGGTGGTGCCAGTCGGTCACGTACCGGTCGAGCGACCAACTCACCCCTGAAGTCTGGGACCACTTCATGCCACCTTCGCGAATGAGAACCTGTGCCATCCCGCCGCGTTGGTCTCCTTCGAGAATCTGACTTTGGGCGAGGTCCAATGGCCCAAGGCGCGCATCCAAAGACTGCTGGTAGGCATGCACAATAATGCCCACACTCATGTCGGGATCGTCGGGGTTAACCCATCCTGTTTTTGAGGTAAATGCGGTGCGTTTTTGGGCGACAGACGAGGTCCAAGCTACGCTCGGCGCGTCAGCTCCTAGCTGTCCACCTTCACGGGTGTCTTGCAATCCGTGCAGGGTAAAAATTCCCTCCCAGCCGTTTTGTCCCCAGTAGCGCGCGCGGAGCATGCCGTTGAGTTGACCCCCCAGCGCGTTGTCGGCAAAGCCATCCATGTTCATGTCCCGAAACCAGCGGGTTTGGTTGGCGTGCAGTAGAGTTCCAACGGTCCACTTGGAGCTGAGTCGCTGCGCGTAGTCGCCATTGAGCTCCATACGGCCTGCATTATTGAGGTAGGCATTGGCGCTGGCGCGACGCGGGTTTTCGGCGCTAATTCCTTCGTCGGGCTTAATCAGTTCGACGTTGACTTGGCCGGTCATGCTTTCAAATCCGTTAGTTGCGGCACCAATTCCCTTGGTCAGCTGAATGCCTTCGACCCAGGTTCCGGGTATAAACTGCAGCCCACTGTTGGCGAGCAAACCGCGCACGAGCGGAGTCATTTCAGTCTGAATCTGCGCGTACTTTCCGTCGAGTCCGAGCAACTGAATTTGGCGCGTCCCCGTCACGGCATCTGTAAACGCTGCGTCAATCGACGGATTGGTTTCAAAGCTCTCTGACAGGTTGCAGCAGGCGGCTTTCTTGAGTTCGCCCTTCCCAATCGAGGTGGTAAGGGTGGCGGAACGCGCCTGAACTACCGCATCTGGAGCTTCAGAACGCACCACAACCTCGTCAATAGCGACGACGCTGTCGCGCACCTGGGCATTCGCCGCACCAGCAGCTAGCAACCAGAGAGCAACCGCACTAGTGCGCATTGAGTTCCCGGTACTTGCAGCATTCGTGGACTTTGGCGTAGTCCTCTTCTTTAGCCTTGACCTTTTTGGTGTCGTGGCCCACTGCCGCAACTAACTCGTGGAGCCGCTGTTCGGTGAGCTTTTTGCCGCTGAAGGCTACTTTGACCTGATGGGTCTCGGTCGACCAGTCGGCAAAGCGCACTCCAGGGGTGTTCAAAAGGGCAGTTTCGATTCGCTTTTCGCACATTCCGCATACGCCATCTACCCAAAAGGTTACCTCGGAAGTCTGCGCAAGTGCGGAACAAGAAACGAGTAACCAGAAACCAAAAAGTAGATTTTTCATATTAGTTGAACGGGTTTTGAAAGAGCGTATCGCTCTCTATTGATGTGTCGGTGAGGGTGTTCAAGAACGCCACAAGGGCAAGTCGCTCCTGTAGGTTGAGGCCAAGTCCGCCTGAGCGAATGATGTCGCCCATGGAGGGATCAATGTTGGGAGAATTAGCGTGGGTTCCGCTGTTGTAGAAGTCCACGACCTCCATCAGGGTTTGAAAGCGGCCGTCGTGCATGTACGGCGGGGTGTAGGCGATGTTGCGCAGCGACGGAACCTTAAACTTGCCCATGTCGTTCGGGTTGCCCGTTACTCCGCCAAGCCCGGGGTCGGTGATTACCGTGTCCAGTCCATTGTTCATGAACTTGTGGTTGGTGAACAGGGTTCCGCCGTGGCAGTGAAAGCAGTCTGCACCGCGAACCGGAGCGTTTGGGTTGGCTTCGCCATTGAATAACTGTAGGCCGAGTTGTTCTTCGGGAGTGAGGCTTTCAAGTCCGCGCGCAAAGCGGTCAAACTTGCTCGAGCCACTCATTATGCTGAGCATGAACTGCTCTGCCGCCAAGCCGAGCTCTTCGGCCGTGATGGTCTTGACCCCGAACGCCTTCCAGAAGAGGTCTCGGTAGGTGGGGCTCGCGTTGAGCTTCGCAAGCACGCTCTCTACGCTGTGGTCCATTTCGCGCGGATCTTGAATCGGAACCAACGTTAAATCGCGCAGCATCGGGCTGCGACCGTCCCAAAAAAATGCAGTATGGTAGGCCAAATTATGGAGCGGCATGCTGTTGCGGTCGCCTACGGCTCCGGTGATTCCGACTGAAAATTGCAGTCCGTGGTCAGTCATTCCGAAGCTGGTGTTGTGGCAGCTTCCGCAGCTCTGCGTCGAGTCTCGCGAAAGAATCGGGTCGTAAAACAGCCTTCGGCCGAGGAGCACGCCCTCGACGGTCAATGGATTGTCTTCAGGAATCGGCGGCGGCGGGAAGCCCTGCGGTACATTCAGCGCAAACGGGGTCGTGGGCGGCGGATTTTCGCCACAACTCACGGCCACGACGGCGATTAGTACAAGCGCGAAGTACTTCATTTCACATTTTCAAGCGCAACCCAGCTGAATGATTGGCTCACATTTTCAGAGATTCGATGGGCGACTCCGCCATCAAAACTGCTGTGCGAAAAAGCTCCGTCTTCAGAGGGGCGAACCTCATTTAGGGCATAAAACAACTTTTCGGCGTTCCAGTTCAGCACGAGTCGGCGCGGTCCGCGAAGGTCGAGGACGCCGTTGAGTACCACGGGCATGCGGTTTTCCATATTGGCAATGTGGTAGAGCCAGGGCTCGCGCGCTCCGTTGTTTTGGTAGAAGCCTTCGATGGCCATGAACACGTATCCTCCCTGCCAGCCCCAGTGCAGGTTGTTCACGGTTGGGTTGAGTGGGTGACCGACCTTCCACTGTGAGGGGTCCCCGAAGTTTCGGGCGGAATCAAGCCCTACCGTGAACGCAATCCCTATATATTCGGCTTTTGGAATATTGTCCGGAACCTTTACCGTCCAAGGTTTGCCTTTGGTGAAGAAGGCATAAATCGGATCACCGGCCTCGTCAACTAGCGGGAGGCGGCTGCCATCTGCGTGAATCAAAGCGAATTCGGACAGAATCATGTCGGCGCGCTCCACAAGAAATGTGTCTCCGGTCTCCGGCTGCACCAGGGTCATGCTGCTGTAGGCGAGATCCTGACCGTTCCACCTGGGCTGAATGCTCATTTCAAGCGAAACTTCGCTGCCTTCTGGGGTGCATGCCACAGAAAGTGCTGCGATGGCTGAAAAAAGTACAAAGTTTCTCATGGTGGTAAAGTTACGTTGCCGAACTTCGTGCCATGACCGTGCCAAAACCCGCCTGGAAGCTTTCGAAGTCCGAATACCTAAAAATAGGCATTTTATTGGCGATTTTCGTGACCGGAGTCACCGCGGCCTACCTCATTCAGCGCCCTGAGCGGCAGCTTCCGATACTCAATCCCTCGGATCTAAATCCGGCACTGGTTGCCGACAGCATTGAGGGCAAGGGCATGGACCACCGAGTGGCTGAATTTGACTTGGTGGACCAAACGGGGACCCGCCGAAGTGCCCGCGACGTCGAGGGCAAAGTCCGGATTGTCAGCTACTTTTTTACCACATGCCCGACCATTTGTGTGGATATGGCGGCCGGCTTGCGAAGGGTTCAAGACGCCTACTCTGGTGACGGCCGGATCCGGATTTTGTCGCACACCGCCATGCCCGAATACGATTCGGTGCCCATTTTGGCGGACTACGCGGCGCGGAACGGCTGCGATTCCGCCCAATGGTGGCTACTAACGGGTACACCCGAAGAGCTGAATCGGCTTGCGCGTACCAGCTACTTTGCGGTGCTCGAAGAGGGTCAGGGATGGGACGAGCACTCGTTCATTCATACCGAAAACCTCGTGCTCGTCGACGCTGAAGGCCGTCTGCGTGGCTACTACGACGGCACCGACCCTAAGGCGGTGGACCAGCTGATTAAAGACATTCCTTTGCTGCTCCCCGATGCCCGCTAACCTTAGCCCGCTGCGCGTGGCGCTCCTTCAGTACGGCATCGCCTGGTGCGACCCGGATGCCAATTTTGCACGGATTCGCTCGCTGATTCCGGCCCCTGGGAGCGTCGACCTGCTGCTGCTGCCCGAGGCCTTTGCCACTGGGTTTGCCACGTCGCAGGCGCGCGAGGTTGCGGCCCATTCGGCCACCGCGGTCAACTTTTTGAAGGAACTCGCTTTGGAACTTCAGTGTGCCGTGGGCGCATCGGTGTTTGTGCCCCACGAATCGGGCAAAGTGGCCAACCGCTTCTTTTGGGTCGAACCCGACGGAACCACCACCACCGCCGATAAGCGCCACCTCTTTGCAGTGGCGGGCGAGCACCGTGACTTTGAACGTGGAACCGAAGCCGTCGTTGTCACCTTACGCGGATGGCGCCTTCGCCTGGCGGTTTGCTTTGACCTTCGCTTTCCGGTTTGGTTGCGCAATACGCTCGACGACGACGGGACCCCCGCCTACGACGGCCTACTCGTGGTTGCCAATTGGCCAGAGGCCCGCGAAAATGCGTGGACCACGCTGTTGGCCGCTCGAGCAATGGAAAACCAGTGCTACGTGGCTGGCGTCAACCGAGTGGGCGTGGATGGTTTTGGTGTAGACCACAGCGGCGCGAGCCGCATCATCGGCCCTTGGGGCGACGTATTGGCTTCAGCAGAAGTACACAAGTCGGTACTCGTTACCGCCGAATGGGACCCAATCCACCTCTCAGCAGTCCGGAAGCGCTTCCCGTTTTTGGCTGATCAGGACCCGTTTGCGGTGCTGGGGATGCCCCCGGAAGCCACTGGCGCTCTACCGTCCAACCCACAGTAACCTCAATCGCTTCGGGATCTGGGATCGGTGTTTCGGCCTCGGTTCGCGTCCACCAGTCAGGGGCATCTAGTTTCCCGTTTTCATTCAGGTCCGCAAAGCTTTGTAGTTGGTACGTGCCGGGTTTCAACCCTTCAAGCGTCCATGAATTGGTGCCGGAACCTTGCCACACCACGATCCCGTCGCGCCGCAGTTGGTGCACCCAGGTTCCGTCGGTGCCTGGGGCTACGGTCAGCTTGAGTACCCCAGACGAGTCCGCTGGAAGCTGCCGAAATTGAGCTACACTGTCGGGCTTCGCGGTGGGATCGGAGAGCCACAGTACAAGACTGTCTCCAGGGGTGACACGTTCCGAAAACCAGGCGACCGGCGATTTTTCACCGGTTCCGAGCTGAAGATTGCCGTCGGGGTCACTGAACGCAAAGATTTGGTAGCTGCCGTCCGCCAAGTAGGGCAGGGTAAAACGACCGTCTTTGCCGCTGCGCGACCCGTACACCGGGGGGGTAAAAACCGCGGAATCCGGAGCATCCCCCTTGTGCAGAACCACGGCCTGGTTGTCCCAAGGTTTGCCGGTTGAGGGGTTAAGGACCACTCCTCGGATTTGGCCCGAATCAATTGTAGTACCCGTGGCAAACACCCAAAATGGCTCACTCATGGGGTTGTTCTCGTGCAAGTCGCGAATTCCGTTTCCGAACTGAATGATGTAGGTGCGGTCGGGCTCGAGGCTGCCATCCCACGACATTTTAAGTGTTTTACCCTTTAACAAGTACCGCGGCTCGCCGGGAATCGGAGGCGACGTTCGAATGCTGGCGACCGGGTTGTTGAGCACGACGTACTCGTCAAAGGACCAGGTCAATGTATTGGTTTGCACCGAGGTGCTTCCAATTGGTACATTCGATTCGACCACCACGGGCCCGTCGGTGTCGCGGGGCCCCCCATCTGGCGGAGTCGGCAGCGCACATCCGCCAACGATAAGCGTCAATGCGTTAACGAAAACGATAAATCGTTGAACGACCGATGGTTTTTTCGACATTATTCCTCACTTTTGTAATCTGTACCCTAATGAATACCATAACATGAACAAACGTACTACGCTTAATTGGCTCTTCGGTGCTTTCGCTATGTTCCTTTCTGGAACAGCAGTTGCTCAGACGTACTGCACTACAGTTGGACCATCATCAACGGCCGACACCGAGATTCGGGATGTGTATTTGCTTGGTGACAACTACGGCATCAGCAACCCAACCACATGCCCAGCTGTAGCAGGACTCCGCGATTTTACGCAGATTGATTCGGCAGACCTCAGCCGTGGAACGAGCTACTCGTTAGAAGCTTTGATGAGCACATGTGGTGGTGTGTACGGGTCATTCGCCCGAGCGTGGATCGACTACAATGACGATGGCGACTTTACCGATGCGGGTGAGGAACTTGGAACTTGGAGTGGTTCACCAGCGGCCTCGGGATCAACGGTTCGCAACGCATTTATGTCGTTTACCGTCCCCCTTACCGCAACACTTGGGCGTACTCGAATTCGCGTAATGCTCCGCGAGGGAGGCACAACCACATCTACCACTTCATGTGCAACATATTCATGGGGTTCTGTTCACGATTACACGATCCGTATCACGAATACGCCGCCAGCATGTCCAATTCCGGGCCAATTGGCAGTGAATGGGATCACAGCAACTCAGGCCTCAGTCACATGGACATCTACGGGTACGGCCTTTAATATTGAATACGGTCCGGCGGGCTACACACAGGGATCTGGTACGTCCCTCACAAGCACTACTGCAAGCGCCACTATTACTGGATTGAGTGCAAACACCTGCTACGACGTATACGTTCGAAACAACTGTTCCGCAACTAATAGCGGCACATCAGCGTGGTCAGGCCCATTAAACTTCTGTACGACGTGTGCCACGCTTACGTTGCCTACGACCGAAACTTTTGGCACCTTTCCACCGAACTGTTGGTCGGTTAATACTGGCTCTGTGCCATGGACTTCGTACACCACCGGTGGTGTGACATTGGCTAGAGCGAATTACTGGTCAAACAACGATGATTCGTTCATTCTCGAGAGCGCGCCTATTGCCATCTCTGTACCTGCTCGTGTGGTTATTGATTGGTCGCACCTTGCAAATGCGTCGTATCCATTTGATAGTATGACCGTCCGGGTACGCAACGTCAACAGCACAGTCTGGACGAACATTCTGTCTCGAAAAGGAAGTGCCTTTAATACTCAAGGTGCCGGTACAACCACTCCTGCTTCAGTCATGACCCACGATATCGCATACTTACCTGCCTCATTCGTTGGAACTACTGTGGTCGCTCAAGTATACGGCTGGAGTGATTTCGGACCTGATTTGTTTGTTGATTTTATCACATTTGAAGCTCAGCCAGCCTGCCCTGAGCCCTTGCAACTCGGAGTGTCTTCAGTGACCGATGTAACTGCCAACCTTAACTGGCAGAGTGGAGCTTCAGGTTTTGTGGTACAGTGGGGACCAGCTGGTTTCTCAATCGGCACCGGAGCTTCTGATACCGTTGCAACCAACTCAGCGGTGGCGACTGGATTAGCTCCAAATTCACCCTACGATTTTTACGTCATGGCTCTTTGTGGTGGAGCGGGCAACTCAATTTGGTCTGGCCCATTTAGTTTCAACACATTGTGTGCAGGATTTACCCTCCCAACTGGTTACAGTGCGAACTTCGATCAGTACGTTGCGACGAATCAACCGGATTGCTGGTACAAGAGTGGTTCGGCAACATTTGCTATTCCGACGTTCCCGGGCACAACGGCATATACTGCTCCAAACTACGCTCAAGCGAGTATGGGAGGCACTGCCGGTTCAACCATTATATCTCCAATGTTCACAGACCTTGGTAGTGGGGGTGCACAGGTTCGCTTCCGCGCTAATAAGATTTCCACCTGGTCGACAACAAATGTGATTGTCGGACTTGTTTCAACGCCGTCAAATCCGGGATCATTTGTGGCTATTGACACGATTGCATTGACTACTGCTTGGGCAGAGTACACCATTCCGTTCCCAGTCGTGCCATCTGGATACAAACATGTTGGGTTCCGGACCACTTCTACTTTTGCGACTTTTGGTATTGATGATTTCACCTATGAAGCTCAGCCCGCATGTTTGCCCGTTATCAACGGCTCGGCATCAGCTGCCGCAACAAGTGCTGTGGTTGCTTGGGTGCACGGTGTAGCCGCGACGCCAGGTTCCGTAGTTGCTTGGGGTCCATCGGGCTTCAACCCTGGTACGGGTGTCATCCCGAACCAAGCTACTGTGAATGGAACGTCATTCACAATTAGCGGTTTGGCTCCCAATACTCCCTACACGGTGTGGATTGCCGACTCGTGTGGTGCCAACAACTTGGCCCCATGGTTTGGTCCGATCAACTTCACCACGAGCTGCCTTGGTACCACAATGCCATACGTCGAGAACTTTGACGTGAGCCCACTCGGCTGTTGGAATAACCAGGGCGGAACCCAGACTATGCTGCAGTACGCTATTGGTGCTGGATACGCTATGCGCGGCAATTTCTGGTCGTGGACGAGCGGAAACAATGCGGTGATGTCTTCACGTCCTGTGGCGATTACCGCTCCAGCGCAAGCCACATTTGACTGGTCGCACCAGTACATGACGTTCTACCCGAACGACCAACTCATACTTCTTGGCAAAACGACCACGGCTTCAACTTGGGATACCTTGGTCAACTTGATTGGACCAAGCTTTAGCAGCCCAGGTGCGGGTACAATGGTTCCAGGAACATTTGTGGATACTACTGTATTCTTGCCAACCTCATGGATTGGAAGCAATGCGATCTTCCGTTTCGTGGCTAATTCAGGCTTTGGTCCAGACGTCTTCTTTGACAACTTTGTAGTAGAAGCTATTCCTACATGTCCAGAGCCGATTGCCAGCGTAGTAGCGGGTAGCGTTTCTACGACAAGCGCAGGAATTTCATGGTCAGCCCCTTCGGGTACGCCTCTAGGTTCAAACGTGTTTTGGGGTCCAGTAGGTTTCTGGCAGGGCACAGGTACTGGGCTAGGCGGAACCATGGCATCAGGTGTAACCAGTCCATACACTATTACCGGTCTAATTCCAGGTCAGTCGTACCACTTCTATGTGCAGGATAGCTGTTCGGCGACTGATCAGTCGACTTGGGCTGGACCGTACACGATCACTACGGCTCTATGTCCTCCGGCGAACCAGTGTACTTCAACTATGTACATGTACGACTCATGGGGTGACGGCTGGAACGGTGGTGTGATCACAGCACAGCAGAAGATTTCTGGATCATGGGTTAGCGTGAAGTCGTTCACATTCATGACAGGAAGCGCAGCTCAAGATGTAGTGCAGTTCTGTGCTGGTGACTCAGTACGCATTG
>CAYYWL010000002.1:38614-80335 GCA_964475135.1 uncultured Owenweeksia sp. | reverse complement strand
GAAGTGAGCGTACTTGACCTTCAGGGCAAGGTGCTGACGGTAGCTGCTTGGAACGCCGGCGCTGAGTCACTCAGCATCGACCTGGGCAACTTCGCCAACGGCGTGTACATGGTTCGCCTGACTTCAGAAGAAGGCAGCCGCACCCTGCGCGTAAGCGTTCAGAAGTAATCGACTCCCTTCGGGGATGAGAGGCCGCTCCGCAAGGGGCGGCCTTTTTTTTGACCCTATCTTTACTGAACCCTTAAACCAAACTTTGCGTTATGAAACACTGGACGCTTGCGGCTGCTGCCGCTGCGGGCTTTGCGGCCTGCCAAACGACTGACGTAGCTGTGGAATACCCCCAAACCCGCTTCGATTCCGCAGACGTAAAAACCTATTTTGGGACCGAGGTCGCTGACCCCTACGGGTGGTTGGAAGACGACCGCAGCGAAGAAACGGGCGCTTGGGTAAAGGCCCAAAACGAGGTGACGCAGGGCTACTTGGAGCGGATTCCGTACCGAAAGGCACTGCGCGAGCGGTTGACAGCCTTGTGGAACTACGAGAAGCGTGGGGCTCCGTTCGTTGAGGGCGACTACCAGTACTTCTACCGCAACGACGGGCTGCAGAGTCAGTCGGTGCTGTACCGCCAACTCCTCGTGGGCGGAGTGGCACAGGGCGAGACCGAGGTATTTTTGGATCCGAATACCTTCAGTGCCGACGGAACGTCGTCGCTCGGTGGCTTGTCGTTCAGTCCCGACGGGTCGCGCGCGGCCTACCAAATTTCTGAGGGCGGAAGCGACTGGCGCAGCGTCGTAGTGATTGACGCGGTAACCAAGAACGTCATCGAGGACACGCTGGTCGATGTCAAGTTCAGTGGCTTGGCCTGGCGCGGCAACGAAGGTTTTTACTACAGCAGTTACGACAAGCCCAAGGAAGGCTCGGCGCTTTCAGGAATGACCGACCAGCACAAGCTGTACTTCCACAAGGTTGGCGAGCCCCAGTCTTCAGATGTGCTGGTGTTTGGCGGAGCTGCGACTCCGCGCCGCTACATTGGCGCTTCGGTGACCGAGGACGGCCAGTTTTTGGTGGTGACTGCGGCGGTTTCTACGACGGGAAACGAGCTGTACATCCAAGACTTGAAGAACAAAGGCAAGTTGGTTCGCGTGGTGGTCGGCTTTAGCCAAGAGTTCAATGTGGTAGACGCCGTGGATGGTGCGCTGTACGTGCTGACCAACTACAAGGCCCCGAACTATCGTTTGATGCGTTTAAAGGGCGCGCAGGCGGGTCCGGACACGTGGACGGAGGTGATTCCCGAGGGCGAATTCCCGATGTCGGTGTCGTCGGGCGCAGGGTTTCTTTGGGTTGAGCGCATGGAGCACGCGCTAAGTTCGGTGGCCCAATACCGCCACGACGGGACGAAGGTTCGCGATGTGAAGCTTCCGGGGGTCGGAACCGCGAGCGGTTTTGGCGGTCGCCGCAGCGACAAACAACTGTACTTCAGCTTTAACAACGCGATTACGCCGTCGAGCATTTATTCGCTGGATCCAGCGAGCGGAGCGAGCGAGGTGTTTTTTGCTCCAAAGATTGACTTTGACCCCGCGCAGTACGTTTCAGAGCAAGTGTTTTACACGTCCAAGGATGGAACGAAGGTTCCGATGACGATTAGCTACAAAAAGGGGTTGAAGCGCAACGGGGCCAACCCGACCATTTTGTACGGCTACGGAGGCTTCAATGTGAGTTTGACCCCAAGCTTTAGCACGAGCTATGTGGTGTGGATGGAGCAGGGCGGAATCCTGGCCATTCCGAACATCCGCGGCGGGGGTGAGTACGGCGAGAAATGGCACGTGGCGGGCACCCAGATGCAGAAGCAAAATGTGTTTGACGACTTTATTGCTGCCGCCGAATACCTTTTTGCCGAAAAGTATACGTCGTCGGACTACCTCGCATTGAGCGGCGGATCGAACGGCGGACTTTTGGTGGGCGCCGTGATGACGCAGCGCCCAGAATTGGCTAAGGTGGCCTTCCCGGCGGTGGGCGTGCTGGACATGCTCCGCTACCACACCTTTACGGCGGGTGCGGGTTGGGCTTACGACTACGGAACCTCTGAGGAGAGCGAAGAAATGTTCCGCTACTTGCTGGGTTACAGCCCCGTGCACAACGTGAAAGAGGGCGTGTGCTACCCCGCGACGATGGTGACGACAGCGGACCACGACGACCGGGTGGTTCCGGCGCACTCGTTCAAGTTTGCGGCGGAGCTGCAGGCTAAGCAGGGATGCAGCAACCCCACCCTGATTCGCATTGAAACCAACGCGGGCCATGGAGCGGGCAAGCCCACGGCGATGGTGATCGAAGAAGCCATCGACAAGTTTGGCTTTGCGTTGTGGAATATGGGCTTTAAAAAGCTTCCGAATTAAGCGCTTAAGCGAATGAAACGTTTTGAAAACTACGTGCTCGGCCAGTGGACGCCGGGTGCAGACGCCGAATACGTCGCCCGGCATGCGGTGACGGGAGCGGAGCTGGGAGAGGTTTCGAGCCTTGGCCTGAACTACGCCGAGGTGCTGGATTACGGGCGCCGCGTGGGCGGTTCCGCGTTGAGGGCAATGACGTTTCCGCAGCGTGGCCTGATGCTCAAGGCTTTGGCAATGCACCTGCAGGCGCGCAAGGAGGACTACTACGCCGTGAGCTACGCGACCGGAGCCACCCGCGTCGACTCGTGGATCGACATCGAGGGCGGCATTGGCAACCTCTACACGTACGCGTCGCTGCGCCGTGAGTTTCCGGATTTGCCCTACCACGTCGACGGCGGCCTCGTTAAGCTTTCAAAGGGCGGAACCTTTGGTGGCCAGCACCTGATGCTCCCGCTGCGCGGGGTGGCGGTGCACATCAACGCGTTCAACTTCCCGGTCTGGGGCATGCTCGAGAAGATTGCGGTGAACCTCTTGGCGGGCGTTCCGGCGGTGGTCAAACCCTCGGAATTCACGAGCTTTTTGACCGAACGCGTCGTGCGCGACATTATTTCGAGCGGAATTCTGCCCGAGGGCGCGCTACAGCTAGTGGTGGGCAAGGGCCACGGAATCCTCGACCCGGTGCAGCGCCAGGACGTGGTGACGTTTACGGGATCGTATGCAACGGGCTACCGGCTAAAGTCCACCGGCCGATTTGCAGAGTTGGGCGTTCCGTTTAACCTCGAGGCCGACTCGCTGAATGCGACGGTGCTTGGGCCTGACGCCGTGGCCGGAACCCCCGAGTTTGACCTGTTTGTCAAGGAAGTCGCCAAAGAAATGACCATCAAGGCCGGCCAGAAGTGTACGGCGGTACGCCGAATTATTGTTCCGGAGGGGCAGCTTGAGGCCGTGCAAACGGCAGTGGCCCAACGCCTTGCCGGCGTGCGGCTGGGAGACCCCGCTCAAGAGGGCGTCCGCATGGGCCCCTTGGCCACGGCCCTGCAGGCTGAACGCGTGCGCGAAGCCGCTCAGGTTTTGGCGGGAGAGAACGAAGTCGTCTACGGTTCGGTAGACGGCGGTGCAGACGGAGCCTACTACCAGCCCCTGCTGATGCGCTGCGCGCGTCCGCTCGAGGCGAATGCAGCCCACCGCATCGAGGCTTTTGGACCGGTTGCGACCTTGATGCCCTACCGCGACGTGGCCGAAGCGGCCCAGATTGCCGCGATGGGCGGCGGATCGTTGGTTTCGTCTATTGTGACGGCCGACAAGGATGCGGCCAAAGAATTTGTGCTTGAGGCGGGCTACAGCCACGGGCGCGTGCTGGTGCTGGATTCGAGTTCCGCCAAAGAGAGCACGGGCCACGGCTCGCCCATGCCGCTGCTCACCCACGGCGGACCCGGACGCGCCGGCGACGGCGAAGAGATGGGCGGAATCCGCGGCGTGATGCACTACCTGCAGCGCGTGGCCGTTCAAGGCCACCCCAACGTGCTCAGCCATGTTGCTGAGCGCTACTACCCCGGCGCAGACCGCCCGGAGGCGAATCCGCATCTGTTTCGCCAGCACTTTGAGGACCTGCGCATCGGTGACACCGTCACGACCGCGACCCACACGGTCACGCTGCAGGATATTGAGGACTTTGCGGAGCTCAGCGGCGACAAGTTCTACGCCCACATGGACGCCAGCAGCCTCGAGGGCACCATTTTTACCGGCCGTGTGGCCCACGGGTACTTCATTTTGAGTCGTGCCGCCGGACTGTTTGTGGATCCGCCCAAAGGCCCCGTGCTGCTCAACTACGGCATTGACACGTGCCGCTTCACCAAACCCGTGTACCCGGGTTCTACGATTCAGGTGAAGCTCACGGTTCAAGAAAAGATCGACCAAGAGAAGCGCAGCCCTGAAGACATTACCAAAGGCATCGTCAAGTACTACGTCGAGGTGGTCGACGAAACGACCGAAGTGGTCGCCGTGGCCACCATTTTGACCATGGTTAAAAAGCGGAACCAGGCATGAGCTTCCTCAACCCCAACCTCGACCTAAAGCCCGGCAACTACGCTGTGATTTTTTCGTCGGAGCGCCCCGTGAATCCGAGCCCCGAGGGCTATGATGCGATGAGCGACGCCACGATGGAAGCCGTAGCAAAAATCGATGGCTTTCTTGGGTACGAGGTCGTGCGAAATGGCCCAGATGCCGTGTTTATCAGCTACTGGCGCGACGCCGTGGCCGTAGATGCTTGGCGCAAAGCCGCACTGCACGCCGAGGCTAAAAGTGAGGGCCGCGCCCGTTGGTACGACAGCTACCGAAGCCTTGTTTGCCCTATCGAACAACTCAGTTTTTTCAAGCGATGAACCCAAATTCAAATGAAGGCTATGTGCGCGTCGAACGCCGCGGAACCGTAAGCCACATCGAGTTTTTTCACCCCCAAAGCAACTCGCTGCCAAGTGCCGTGCTGGCTGACTTGGCCCAAGCGATTCGCAAGGAGGGCCACGACCCCGCGGTGCACGTCATCGTACTGCGCAGCGGAGGCGATCGGGTTTTTTGCGGCGGAGCCAGCTTTACCGAGCTCGCGAGCATTCGCACCGAGGCTCAGGGCTTGGCATTTTTTAGCGGATTTGCGCACGTGATTAATGCGATTCGCACGGTTCCGAAGTTTGTTATCGGACGCGTGCAGGGCAAGGCCGTGGGCGGAGGCGTCGGGTTGGCCTCAGCCGTAGACTACTGCATCGCGACCCAGCACGCCGCAGTCAAACTGAGCGAGCTGGCAGTGGGCATCGGCCCCTTTGTGGTCGGACCCGCCGTGGAGCGCAAAATGGGCCTTAGCGCCACGAGCCAGTTGGCGATTGACGCCACGGAATTTCGCAGCGCCGCTTGGGCCCAGCAGCACGGACTCTACGCCCAGGTGGTCGATGACGCCGCAGCCCTGGACGCCGCGGTGGACGTGTTGGCCGAGCGCCTCGCGGGCCAGTCGGTCGAGGCCACGGTGGCCCTAAAGCACGCCTTGTGGCACGGAACCGAGCACTGGGGAGAGCTCCTTTTGGAGCGGGCCGCCATTTCAGGACGCTTGGTTCGCACTGACGACGCCCAACGCCGCATTCAAGCTATTCTGACGAAGTCGTGAGGCGCCTGCTGCTTTTGGCCTTGGGCCTCATCAGCGGCAGTATGTGGGCCGCGAGCGACACGACCCAGTGGTCGTTTCCGGCCATCTATGGCGTGAGCTTTAACCAGACCGTGCTGCGCCAGTGGAACGCCGGAGGCCAAAACAACCTCGCCGCCGGAGCCATCCTGCGCCAGCAGGCCATCGCCGTGCGCGGAAAGTGGCGCTGGGAACAGCTTTTGGACGCCACCTACAGCCTCAACATTCAAGAGGGAATCACGCGCAAAATCGACGACAAGCTCGAGTACGCGACGCGCTTTGACTACCTCTTGCGCGAGGATCCGCTCTGGAAGGTTTCGGGATTTTCAAGTTTTAAAACACAGTTTGTTAAGGGCTTTGCCAAACCTGGCGACAGTGTTTATGTCTCGCGTGCCTTTGCGCCCGCCTACGGAATCGCGGGGGTCGGCCTAACCCACAAAACGGACGGACTGGACCTGTACGCGTCGCCCGTGACGGCCAAGTTCACGTGGGTGCTCGACAGCGCCTTAAGTGCCCAAGGGGTGTTTGGGTTGATGCCGGGCCAGCGGTTCCGTCAAGAATTGGGTTTGTACGGCAATGCTCGCTTTCAGCGTTCGTTCAAGGGCGGAATCAAAATGGACCTTCGCCTGAACGCGTTTGCGAACTACCTGCAGGCCCCGTTTAGTGTCGACATCGACAGCGACTTGCTGCTGGTGTACAAGAATAAGGGTCCGCTGAGCATCACGCTCCGGAGCCAAAACCTCTTCGATCGGGACGTGCTTTTGCGCGACACCAACGGCGACGGTAAACTTGACGCTTCAGGCATCCAAACCAAACAGTTTATGGGCCTCGGGCTCACCTACGAATTCGGCAAAAAATGAAAAAAGGTTCCGCACTTCACGCGTTTGAATTGATGGCCACAGCCAAGGCGATGGCCGAGCTGTACGAAGCCAACAAAGAGGTGACGGCGACCTACGTGCACGCTACCGCGCGCGGGCATGAAGCGATTCAGCTGGCGCTGGCAACCCAGCTCGAGCCGAACGATCTTTTGTACCCCTACTACCGCGACGACGCGATGCTTCTGGGTATCGGAATGACGCCCTACGACCTCATGCTGCAGCTGCTGGCCAAGCGCGACGACCCCTTTTCAGGCGGACGCACCTACTACAGCCATCCTTCGCTGCGCGATGCCGACAAGCCCAAAATTCCGCACCAGTCGTCGGCTACGGGAATGCAGGCGATTCCGGCTGCCGGAGCCGCAATGGGCATTCAGTACCGCGAAAAGCAGGGCCTTACGGCCGAGTGGGGCGGAGCCAAGCCCATTTCGGTCTGCTCGATCGGTGACGCGGCGATGACCGAGGGCGAAGTGAGTGAAGCGCTTCAAATGGCTGCGCTTAAACGCTTCCCACTGCTAGTACTGGTCCAAGACAACGGCTGGGACATCTCGGCCAACGCGGCCGAAACGAGGGCCGGAAACGCCGCGCAGTACGCCCAAGGCTTTCCCGGAATCGACGTCGTTCAGGTCGACGGAACCGACTACGCCGCCTGCCACGCAGCCCTCAAGGACGTGCTGCGCACGATGCGCAAAAAGCGGGGCCCGGTGCTGGTGCACGCTAAGGTTCCGCTTTTGAACCACCACACCTCAGGCGTTCGCATGGAGTGGTACCGCGACGACCTCGACGAGGCCCGCGCCCGCGACCCCTTCCCGAAGTTGCGCGCCGCCCTACTGTCCGACGGGCACAAGCCTGTAGAGCTCGACGCCCTAGTCGATGCCGCCCGTGCCCGCGTTCAAGCTGACTACGAGCGCGCTTTGGAGGCTCCGGACCCCGCGCCCAGTGATTTGTACACGCACCGACTGGCTCCGACGTCCGTGACCGAAGAGCGCGGAACCCGTGAGCCCGCCGGCCGCGAGCGCACCGTGATGGTTGACAGCGCCCTGTTTGCTGTGCGCGAAATCCTTGACGCCCACCCCGAAGCCCTGCTCTACGGCCAAGACGTGGGGCGCCGACTCGGTGGCGTGTTTCGTGAAGCCGCCACGCTCGCCCAGCAGTTTGGAGACGACCGCGTCTTCAACACCCCGATCCAAGAGGCCTTCATCGTCGGAAGCACCGTGGGAATGGCCGCCGTGGGCCTCAAGCCCATCGTCGAGGTTCAGTTCGCCGACTACATCTGGCCCGGCCTAAACCAGCTGTTCACCGAGCTTTCGCGCGCCCACTACCTCACCAACGGCAAGTGGACGGCGGATATGATTTTGCGGGTTCCGATCGGAGCCTACGGCAGCGGCGGTCCGTTTCACTCTTCAAGCGTGGAGTCGGTCGTGACCGCCATTCGCGGAATCAAAGTCGTCTACCCGTCCACCGGGGCCGACCTCAAAGGATTGCTGAAGGCCGCCTACGCGGATCCCAACCCCGTCGTGGTGCTCGAACACAAAGGCCTGTACTGGTCCAAAATCAAGGGCACCGAGGGCGCCAAGACCGTCGAGCCAGACGCCGACTACGTCATTCCCATCGGCAAGGGCCGCATCGTGCGTGCCGCAGAGCCCGAGGGCGAACCCACAGCCTTGGTCGTAACCTACGGCCGCGGGGTGTACTGGGCGCTCGAAGCGTCTGCCGGAATGCCCGTCGAAGTCCTCGATTTGCGCAGCCTTTCTCCTTGGGACGAAGCGCTAGTGTTTGATCGAGCTCGTGCCCACGGACGCATCTTGGTGCTCACTGAAGAGCCCTCAGTGCAGCCGTTTGCGCGCTCTATTGCCGCACGAATTCAAGAAGAGTGCTTTACCGCCCTCGACGCGCCCGTGCGCGTGCTGGGCGCCGAGGACACCCCAGCCATTCCGCTCAACAAAACGCTGGAAGCCACCTACTTACCCAATGCGGACAAGGTGCGGGTGGCGTTGGAGGGGCTGCTGAGCTACTAGCTACTAGTTGCTAGTTGCTGGCAGCTAGTTGCTGGCGCGCTCCAAGATCACCGCATAACCCTGGCCGACCCCGATGCACATGGTGACGAGGGCGTAGCGGCCTTGGGTTTCGTGCAGGGCACGGGCGGCGGTAAGGGCCAGGCGGGCACCGGACATCCCCAGGGGGTGGCCCAGGGCGATGGCTCCGCCGTTGGGGTTGATGCGCGGATCGAGGTCGTCGAGGCCGAGGCTGCGCGTGACCGCGAGGGCTTGGGCGGCAAAGGCTTCGTTGAGTTCGATGTGGTCGATGTCGGCCAAGGTGAGTCCGGCGCGCTTGAGGGCAAGCTGGGTGGCAGGCACGGGACCGATGCCCATGATGCGGGGTTCGACGCCAGAGACTCCGCTCGCGACGATGCGAGCCAAGGGCGTTAGTGCGTGGGCGCGCAGGGCGTCTTCAGAGGCGATCAGGAGGGCGGCGGAACCGTCGTTCAGGCCTGAGGCGTTGCCGGCAGTGACGCTTCCGTGGGGGCGGAAGGCGGGGCGCAACCCCGCGAGGCCTTCGAGGGTCGTGGCGGGCTTGGCGAATTCGTCGTGGGCGAAGACGACGGAGTCTCCTTTGCGCTGCGGGATGGATACGGGGGCGAGTTCACCGGCGGTGAAGCCGCGGGCGACGGCCGCGGCAGCGCGCTGCTGGCTGCGCAGGGCGAGGGCGTCTTGGTCCTCGCGCGAGATGGCGAACTGGTCGGCGAGGTTTTCGGCGGTTTCGCCCATGGCGTCGGTGCCGTAGAGCCGCTTCATTTCGGGGTTGACGAAGCGCCAGCCGAAGGTGGTGTCGTACATCTGGCTGTCGTTGCCAAAGGCCTTAGAGGGCTTGGACATGGCGTAGGGGGCGCGGGTCATGTGCTCGACGCCTCCGGCCAGGAGCAGGTCGCCTTCGCCCGAGAGGATGGCGCGGGCGGCGTGCTGAACGGCCGATAAGCCGCTGGCGCAGAGGCGGTTCACGGTTTCGGCCGCCACCGTGTGCGGAATGCCGGCGAGCAAGGTGGCCATGCGGGCCACGTTGCGGTTGTCTTCGCCGGCCTGGTTGGCGCAGCCTAGGTAGGCATCGTCAATGGCCGAGAGGTCAAGCTTGGGGTGGCGGGCGACGAGGGCGCGCAGCGCGTGGGCCGCGAGGTCGTCGGCGCGGACGGTGCTCAGGCTTCCGCCGAGGCTGCCAATGGGGGTTCGTACTCCGTCAACTAAGTATGCGCTTCGGGTTGCCATGGGGTGTCTTTAAAAAATACGGTTCCGCGAAAGTGGGCCACGTCAGTGCCGTCGCGGCGGACGGTGACGTCGTAGCGCCCAAGGGTTTTGCTGCGGTGGCGCTCTACGGCTTCGGCCGTGAGGAGGTCGCCGGCGGCCACGGGTTTGAGGTGCGCGATGCTGGTTTCGATGGACACGGCATGCTGGCCGTGACCGTTGCTGGCGAATGCCAAGGCGCTGTCAGCCAAGCTGTAGGTGAGGCCTCCGTGGGCGATGCTGAACCCGTTGAGGGTTTCGTTGCGCACGCGGGCTTCGAGAACGCAGTGACCGGGTTCCGCCACGAGCACCGTCACGCCGAGCCACTGGCTGAATGCGTCTCGCTGCATCATTTGGGCGACAATCTCGGGGGCGTTCATGCGTTGGCTCCGGGTTGTTCGACGGATTCTTCGAAGCATCCGATGAGGATGTCGACCACGAGCATAAGGTTGTGCTGGTCGGCTTCGCCGCGCGGAAGGCCGGCGCGGAGCTCTTGGTGCAGGAAGTTCCGCACCTCAGTGTGCACAAAGGGTGAGCGGGCAACTTTTTCGATTCCCTCGAGGTCGATGACTTCAACCTCGTTTTCAAGCGCTTCAAACGCTTCGACGACCTCTGTGGTGACGTCGGTGATGCAGGCGTCTGAGATGGTTCCGACGGCGAGGCCCATGCCGCGAAAGCCCTCGCGGAGCACCATCGCGCTGCGCACCAATTGTTCGTGGACGTCGTCGTCGAACTCTTCGCTGAGGCGAATGAGCCACGAGAAGAGCATGGGTTGTTCGTCCAAAAAGACGCCGAGGTTTGCGCCGTACTCTTCGTCGGTCCAGCTGCGCACGCGGTCCACCGCAGACATTAGGTAGTTCATTTGGCAGAAATTTGGTCGTGAATCCACGGGCAGACGCGGTAGCGGGCGTCGCCGGTGCGGCGGTGAAGGTCTTCGATGTGATCGCGGACTTTGGTCCAGCCCCACTCACGGCCCCAGGCAATTAAGCCCTTGGGGTAGTTGACGCCTTTGAGCATGGCGGTCTCGACGTCTGATTCAGTTCCGATTCCTCGGTACACTGCATCCGCGGCCTCATTAATCAGCATGGCCACCACGCGGTCAACAATGCCACGGCCAAGGGCCTCGTCGCGCGTGGGTTCAGGGAGCGTCGCGCCGTTGCGGTAGTCGTAAAACCCGCGGCCGGACTTGCGGCCAAGCCACCCGGCGTCGAGCAGGCGCTTCTGGCTGAGGCTGGGGCGAAAGCGGGGGTCGTAGTAGAACTGCTTCCAAACTGTTTCGGTGACGACGTAGTTGACGTCGTGCCCGATGAGGTCCATAAGGGCAAATGGCCCCATGCGAAACCCGCCCAGTTCGGTCAGCGCCCAGTCAATGGTGGCCATGTCGGCCACCTGCTCTTCGAACAGGTGCAGGGCTTCGCCGTAGAACGGTCGCGCGATGCGGTTGACGAGAAATCCGGGGGTGTCTTTGGCCACCACGCCTACTTTGCCCCAGGCGGCCACCGCGGCTACGCAGGCCTCGACGACCTCAGGGGCGGTGGCGATTCCGGGAACAATTTCAACCAGCGGCATCAGTGGAGCCGGGTTAAAAAAGTGCAGTCCCACGACGCGCTCGGGGCGCTTCACGCCGGCGGCAATCGACGAAACACTGAGCGACGAGGTGTTGGTCGCCAAAATGCAGTCTTCGCGCACCACGTCGTCGAGGGTGGTGAAGACCGAGCGCTTGGCTTCGAGGTTTTCGTAAATCGCTTCGATGGCGAGGCTCACGTCGGCGGCCTCGCGAAGCACGTAGGCGGCGCTTAGTTGCTGGTTGTAGGCGGAACGCTGCGCGTCGCTGATTTTACCCTTTTCGGCGAGCTTGTCCCAGACGGCGCGCACGCGGGCAATACCGTTCTCGAGGGAAGCGTCCTGGGTGTCGTACAAAAGGACTTCCCAACCGGCCTCGACGAGGACTTGGGCGATGCCTCCACCCATGGCTCCGGCGCCGACGACCATGGCTTTCTGGTTGAAGAATCTGGGACTCATTTGCCGCGGAATTGAGGTTGGCGTTTCTCGAGGAATGCCGCTACGCCCTCAGCGAAGTCGGCAGTGGCTCCCGCGCGGTTTTGTAGGGCGCGTTCAAGCTCAAGCTGTTCAGCAAAGCCGTGAAAGACGGAGGCGTTGAGTGCTTCTTTGGTAAGGGCTAGTGCCTCGGTGGGCATTGCGGCGAGCTTTTGGGCCACATCCATTGCGTCTTCAGCCAAGGCGTCGTCTGCCACAACGCGGTAAATGAGCCCGTGGCGTTCCGCCTCTTCAGCCGAAACACTATCGGCCATCATCATCCATGCGCTGGCTTTGGCGAATCCGGCGAGGCGCGGAAGGGTCAAGGTTCCGCCCGTGTCAGGAATCAGGCCAATCTTGCTGAAGGCCTGAATGAACTTGGCAGACTGTGCAGCAAGGACGACATCGCCCGCAAGCGCGAGGTTGGCGCCGGCTCCGGCGGCCACCCCGTTCACCGCCACCACAACCGGTTTGCGCAGGGAACGGATTTGAAGCACCAACGGATTGTAGTGCTCGCTGAGGATGCGGTCAAGGCCAGGGCCCTGAGGATCAATTGCTTCGCTCAAATCCTGGCCGCTGCAAAAAGCTTTGCCTTCGCCGGTGATGAGCACTGCTCGCACCTCTGTGTCGCGGTTGGCTTCAGCGAGGGCATGCTGGAGCTCGAGGGCCATTCCGCGGTGAAAGGCATTGTAGACTTCGGGCCTGTTGAGGGCAAGGCGTAGAGTCGCTCCGTGATTGGAGGCACTTAAATACTTATACATACTTTAAAATGGGAAGCAAGTCGTCGCGGAGTTCGAGTTTGATTCGGTAGCGGCGAATTCGGCGGTCTTCTTCGCTGGCTACGCGTTCGATAAACGAAGGTACGCCCAAGAACTCCATGCCCTTTTCTTCAATTTCTTGCAGGACCGTACTGCGGATTTTGCGCTGGTTATCCCAGGTTTTATCCTCGATTCCGAGAATTTGGTTCAGCTCGTCAGGAGTCACAAGGCTGTCTGTCGACTGAAGCAATAAATGGCGGAGCGCCAAACGCGCCAAAGGACTAAGGGATTGCGCGAAGTTGCGCTCGACCGAAGGGCGAGAGCGTTGGTAGCGTAGGATAAGACTGGTAAGTACAACAAACGAGATAGCAAGAAGCAAAAGCCCCTTCCAGTTAGCCCGGGCAGAGGATAAAGGCCCAGATTCATAAATAGGACCAAGTGTCGTGGGCTTCAGCTGTGCGATTAACTGATCGTAGGTCAACTTCTCGACTTTAACATGCACGTTGGTGATAGTGCTTGCGGTTTGGACGAGAATAACCTTATCTGGTGTCAGAAGTAGCCCATGTGTACCATTGAAGGGATTAGAATGAACATCAAGTAGAGCTTCGCACATCTGAAGTTCATTTTCCACGAGATCGGCGAGGTAGATTCGCCCCTCAAAGAGTGCAATATTTTTTGCCCCCCACTGTGCAAATACTAGAAGTTCAGAAAGTTTCGGCCCCTTGCTGCGAACTGCAGCTACCCCCAAGTGCGTATAGGTGCCTTTATTCAGGTCTGTCTTGTAGGCAGAATAGGTGGGTTCTGGCTTTGTAGAGGGGGCGCCATCTTGAACGATACTCGTTAGAACGCCAGGTTCATTAGGGCTATAAAGACCGCCCACAAATCCGTCAGGTATGGTTGGCGTCATGGCGCGGCGCTCCCATTCGCGCAGCTCGGGATCGTAGTACAATGCGAGATCTTGAACATTCCATAGTCCCGAACCGCCTATGCTCCAAAGCTTGGAGCCGTCATAGTACCGAAGCGCACCATAGTTGTACCCGGCGTAAAATGTTCGGTCTAGGCGCTCGAGTGATCCATTGCGGCGCACGGTGTACACGAGCCCAGACCCCGTGAAGTGGATTATTGTTGTATCTGGGGTTTGTGTAACTACAGGTGAGGGATGCAAGAGGAGCCGCATGGGGTCCGGCAAAACCTCAAAGCTATCGTTTACGACCCACCCCGTGTTGTGAAGGCTAGCAATTTGTCCACGGTGAAAGTCGATTTGTTTAATGCTGTCGTTGTGGTACAGGTATGCCACCCCAATTTCTGGGCAGACATACTGAATGGTTTGAGCACTTAACCCACCAACAGCGAACCAAAACAAAAGAAAAGTGTGTGCTACTCTCACACTGTGAAAATACGTGAATTCAAGAAGCTCTCACAATTTCTCACGATAAATTATATGCGAAATCAGTCTTTGCCTCACATTTGTATCCGAAACCAAGCACGGCTTCACACCAAACCACCTAAAACCCTGAGCATCAACGCTTGGGGTTTTTTCGTTTAAAGCCGTTCTAAATGCATTTGAAGGCCTCAAAAGGCTCGAGGCAGTCCAAGCATCGGTGAAGGGCCTTGCAGGCCGTAGAACCAAACGCAGAGATGCGCTCAGTGTGCGTGCTGCGGCAAAGGGGGCAGGCTAGCGGCTTGTGGATGCTGAGCAGCGAACGTTTATCTGAAGTTCGTCGGGGCGGGGGCGCAATGCCGTAGGCCTCTAGCTTTCGAAGGCCCTCTTCACTGATCCAGTCCGTAGTCCACGGCGGGTCGAGCACGGTGCGAATGCGGACGTTTCCGACGCCTATCAGTGCCTCAAGTGCTTCGCGCACGTCGCGCTCAATTCGTTCGGTGGCAGGGCATCCTGTGTAAGTGGGACTTAGGTCCACATGGCATACGCCGTCTTTAAGGCGCACGGAGCGTACGATTCCGAGGTCCATCACCGAAAGGGCGGGCACCTCAGGGTCCGCCACCTGGTGAAGGCAGTGTTCGAGATCAGAAACGCTTACCACGTTGCGTCGGGATATGCCCGAGGCAAACTCTGCATTTCAGCAAGAAGGAATCCAAGGGATTCGCTGTGGATTCCGGACTTGCCGCGCAACAGCTTAGAAGGGCCTTCAGGAAGTTGGAGCTCAGCTTGCTCTAGCACCTCTTGAACGAGGTCGAGCCAAGGGCCGCGAAGACTGGCCACATCGGGTCCCCAACCAGCTGCATGGGCTGCGCGGTCTACCGAAGAAGGCTCAAAAAGTTCAGAAGTAAACGGCCAAAAACGCACTAACGAAGTGGTAATTCGCGTTCGGCTTTCGTCGGTACCATCGCCGAGGCGCACAATCCATTCAGAGCTGTGCTGGGCGTGGTAGGTTGTCTCTTTGATCGCTTTGCACGCAATGGCAGCGAGTTCTATGTCGCTGGAGTGCTGCAGGGCTTCGAGCTGTAAATAGTGAAAGGCGTCAAAGTAAAACTGTCGGGCCATAGTGTCGCCAAAGTCGCCGTTGGGCTGCTCGACGAGAACGTGGTTGCGGAATTCGCGGTCGCTGCGCCAATAGGCGATGCGGTCTTCGGTCATCCCATCGCCAATGCGCTGGGCTGCGAGCTGGTAGTATTGGCGAGCGAGGCCCACGAGGTCGAGGGCCAAGTTGCTTAGCGCGATGTCTTCTTCGAGAATGGGTCCGTGGCCGCACCACTCACTGAGGCGGTGACCCAAGATGAGGGCGTCGTCGCCAAGGTGTAGTAGGTACTGCACCGACGCATCACATGTGTCCCACTTCATCCGGAATCTCGTAGAAGGTGGGGTGGCGGTACACTTTGTCGTCTGATGGCGCGAAGAGCACCTCTTTTTCATCGGGAGCAGATGCTACAATCGCGCTTGACGGCACGACCCAAATACTGGTTCCTTCGCTGCGGCGCGTGTATACGTCGCGAGCGTTTTTCAGCGCCATTTCGGCGTCGGGCGCGTGAAGGCTACCCGAATGCTTGTGCGAAAGTCCGTTTTTGGAACGGACAAACACTTCCCAGAGGGGCCATTGGTCGGGCGTACTCATGCTGCGGATGCTTTAGCAGTATGGGCGGCGGCACGACGGGCAGCCTGCTTGGCCGCGTAGGCTGTCGCGGCCTCACGAACCCAAGAGCCTTCGGCGTGGGCTGAGCGCCGGGCTTCGAGGCGCTCGGTGTTGCAGGGGCCGTTGCCCGCGACTACGGCAAAAAACTCAGCCCAGTCGATGGGGCCAAAATCGTAGTGACCGCGCTCTTCATTCCATTTGAGGTCGGGATCGGGCAGGGTCAAGCCGAGGAACTCAGCTTGGGGCACCGTTTTGTCAATGAACTCCTGACGCAGCTCGTCGTTGGATTTGCGCTTGATGCGCCACGCCATGCTTTGGGCGGAATTGGGGCTCTGGTCGTCGCTTGGGCCAAACATCATTAGCGAAGGCCACCACCAGCGGTTGAGGGCGTCTTGAGCCATGGCTTTTTGCTCCTTGGTTCCGCGCGCCAAATGCATCATGATTTCGTAACCCTGACGCTGGTGAAAGCTCTCCTCTTTGCAGATGCGAACCATCGCACGGCTGTAGGGTCCGTACGAAGTGCGGCACAGCATCACTTGGTTCTGAATCGCGGCTCCGTCAACCAACCAACCCACCGCGCCCATGTCGGCCCATGTGAGGGTTGGGTAGTTGAAAATGCTCGAATACTTCGCCTTACCCGTGTGAAGGTCGTTGATCATTTGGTCGCGAGACGTTCCGAGCGTCTCAGCAGACGAGTAGAGGTAGAGGCCGTGGCCAGCTTCATCTTGAACCTTAGCCAGCAAAATGAGCTTGGCGCGGAGCGAGGGAGCACGCGTAATCCAGTTCGCTTCAGGAAGCATTCCAACAATTTCAGAGTGTGCGTGTTGGCTGATCTGACGCACGAGCGTCTTGCGGTAGGCGTCGGGCATCCAATCCTTGGGCTCCACCTTATTTTCGGCGGATACGTAGTCGAGGAAGCGGGCTTCCATGTCAATACTCGGGGCCATGGTACGGAATCAAGGGGTTAATTCTGCTGCAAATTACTGCCTTTAGAACAAAAAGTCGCTGCCGCTAGTTCGCATTGGACGCCTAGATTTGTACACAACTATGTTTTCCTGGTTTAAAAAATCCCCTTCCAACGCTTCGGCCGAGGGACTGTTGGCCACAAAGGCCGACCAAAAAGGCGCCAAGGCGCAGTTTCAACCCCTGACCGTGCGCGAGGTGCGCCGTGAAACGTCCGACAGCGTGTCGGTCGCGTTTGACGTGCCTTCGGGCGGAAGCTTTCGCTTCATCCCCGGTCAGTACCTCACCTTGCGCACCACAATTGGCGGAACCGAAGTTCGCCGCTCCTACTCGCTGTGCTCGAGCCCGTTGAGTGGCGAGTTGCGCGTGGCAATCAAGCAGGTCGAGGGCGGAATTTTTTCATCTTGGGCCAACACCGAGCTCAAGGCGGGCGACATTTTGGACGCCATGCCTCCAATGGGCAACTTCATTCTCGAAACCGACCCGAGTGCCCGCCGCCGTTACATCGGATTCGCGGCCGGATCGGGAATCACGCCGGTGCTGTCCATTCTGAAAACGGCGCTCGAGCGCGAGCCCGAGTCTGAGTTTGTGCTTTTTTACGGAAACCGCAAAACCGCGAGCATTCTCTTTAAAAACGAACTGGAAGACCTAAAGGACCGCCACCTCGGCCGCCTCGAGGTGCACCACGTGCTGAGCCGCGAAGACCAAGGCAGTGACGCCCTTTTTGGACGCCTCGACGCCGACCGTATTCGCTACTTTGCCGAGCACATCCCCACGGTGACCAAAGCCGACGGCTACTACCTGTGCGGCCCTGAGCCCATGATCCACGCCGCCAGCGACGTGCTCAAGGCAGCTGGTGTAGCTCCAGAAAAAATTCACTTTGAGCTGTTTACGGCCGGAGCGGCCCCGGCCGCCGCGAAGGCTACTGCAGATAAAGGTTCCGCTGCAGGCGAAGCCTACGTAACCGTCGTCCTCGACGGCGAAGAGACGCACTTCACCCAGTCTTCCAAAGAATTTGTGCTCGACGCGGCCCTTGATGCCGGAGCCGACGTGCCCTACGCCTGCAAAGGCGCGGTGTGCTGTACCTGCCGCGCAAAGGTCCTCGAAGGCAAGGTCGAAATGGCGATGAACTACTCGTTGACCGACGACGAGGTCGCCGACGGCTACGTGCTGACCTGCCAGGCGATGCCGCGCAGCGAGCGGGTGGTCGTGAGCTACGACGCGTAAACGAGTTTCTGGCTTCTAGTTACTGGTCTTCCGCATTTGAATGTGCGGAATTCCGTCCTCGTCGTAGACGTCGCCCTCGGGCTGAAACCCAAATTCAGTGTAAAACCGAAGTAGGTAGTGCTGGGCGCTGATGACCACGTCTTCGTCCGGGAACAGCTGCTGGGCGTGGTGAATGGCGCGGTGCATGAGTTCGCGGCCGAGGCCGGTTCCGCGCACCGACGACGAGGTGGCTACCCGGCCGATGCTGGGTTCGGCGTACGAGGTTCCGGGCGGAACCACTCGGGCAACCGCGACCACTTCACCCTGCTCGTCCTCGGCCCAGAGGTGGTGCGCCACGCGGTCCTTGGTGTCGGGGTCAGCGTATGCGCAGTTCTGCTCGACGACAAAGACGTCGGCCCGCAGCGCGAGGATGCGGTGCAGCGCGTCTGCTGAGAGCTCTGAAAAGGGGGCAAACTGCCACGAAAAGCGTGCGGACATGGTGGGTTCAAGTTCGTACTTTTACTTCAATAATTATTACGCCATGATGCTCAAGCTCATTCAAGACTTTCCACAGCATATTGCTGATTCACTGAATATTGCCGAAGGTGTTGCCAAGGTTTGGCAGCCTTTGCCGCGCCCTGTACAGCAGGTGGTGATCACGGGGCTTGGCGGGAGCGGCATCGGCGGAACTATCGCCGCAGACCTCTGCGCGGGCACGGCGACGGTTCCGGTGGTGGTGAATAAGGGATACGCTCTTCCGAATTGGGTAGGCGCAAACACCCTCGTGGTGGCCTGCAGCTACAGCGGCAATACTGAAGAGACGCTTACGGCCCTTGACCAAGCGGTTGCGGCCGGATGCATGGTTTCGGCGATTACCAGCGGAGGCGAACTCAAGCGCCGCGCCGAGCAGCACGGGTGGAATACCAGCATGGTTCCGGGCGGAAACCCTCCGCGCTCGATGTTCGGCTATGCGCTGATTCAGATTTTGGCCCACTTGGATTTGGCGGGAGCCGGTGCTCCGGCCCAGTGGCAGAAGCAGGCAGCCCAAGCGGTCGCGGATTTGATTGTTCGCCGCGAGGAGCATTTGAGCGAAGCCGAGGCCATCGCCGACACCCTTGAAGGAACGGCATTCGCGGTCTACGCGGCGAGCGGAATGGCCGGGGTTGCCACGCGCTGGCGCCAGCAGCTCAATGAAAACAGCAAAATGCCGGGGTGGGACGCCGAGGTTCCCGAGATGAACCACAACGAAATGGTCGGCTGGGCCGGAGGAGGGTCGCGCTACAGTGCGGTTTTCTTGCATTCCGCCTTTGACGCCCCCCGCAACCGCATGCGCATGGAGCTCAACGCCCCCGCCATTCGCGCCCACGGAACCCATGTGGCCGAACTTCACGCCTACGGAGCCTCTCCGCTGGAGCAGGCACTCGACCTCGTAGCCCTCGGTGACTGGGTCAGCTACGTGCTCAGTGTTCGGAACGCGGTGGACATCATGGACATCAAGGTCATTGACGACCTCAAAGACGCCCTGGGCAAGGCATGAGCCGTCGCCCTGTTCGATTCGCCGACCTTGGAAGCTGGAGCTACCAGCGCGCTTGGGACTTCCAAGAGTCCATTTTTACCGAAGTCGTCGAGCGCAAGTCATCCAACCGCAAACTTCCTGAAGAAGAGCGCATTGCCACTCCCGACACCCTGCTGTTTGTCGAGCACCCGCACGTCTACACGTTGGGCAAAAGTGGCGACTTCGGCAACTTGCTGGCCGACGACGAGCGCCTCAAGGCAATCGGAGCGGAGTTCTACCGCACCAACCGCGGCGGCGACATCACGTACCACGGCCCCGGCCAACTCGTGGGCTACCCCATTCTCGACCTGGACGAGCACTTCACCGACATTCACCGCTACCTGCGCACCCTCGAAGAGGTCATTATTGCCACCCTCGCCGACTACGGCTTGAGCGGCGACCGCAGTCCGGGCGAAACGGGCGTGTGGCTCGACGTCGGAACCCCCTTTGCCCGCAAAATCTGCGCAATGGGCGTGCGCGCTTCGCGCTGGGTGACCATGCACGGCTGGGCGTTCAACCTCAACACCGACTTGCGCTACTTCGAGTACATTATTCCCTGCGGAATCAAGGACAAAGCCGTCACCTCGCTCCAGCGAGAGCTGGGTCGCCCCATCGATGAGGTCGAAGCCAAGGCTCGCGTGGCCGGCCACTTCGCCCGACTTTTTGAGGTGGACTTGGTGGTGACGCCTGTCGACCGTTTGCTTGGGGCATAGATTCTCCTAACTTGCACCGCATGAAACGCATTCTGTCTGTGGCAGTGGCCCTCGGGGTCCTGAGTCTACTCGTTTATTTTTCGTGGTACGGATACCTCTTTAAAGGGATATACGCCACGTACTTGCAGGGTCGGACGACGTCGGATCCCTTTGACGCCGCCTACTTTGATACCGAAAAGATTCCGGCCGCTCCGCAGCCCCTGGCCTGGCCGGTGGCGATCGACAGCGCGATGCTTCCGAGCGACGACACCCAGTTGCTGCTCGACGCCAGCCAAACGGGCGCACTGCTCGTGTTTGACCGCGACACGTTGCGCTACGAGGCCTACTACAGTGATTTTGAGTCGAATTCCAAGGTGAATTCGTTTTCGATGTCCAAGTCCATCGTCACGATGCTCGTGCAGCTTGCCATTCAAGAGGGCAAGATTCCGAGCTGGGAAGCCAAGGCAAAGACCTACGTCCCCGGCTTGCACGGCCCTGGATCCGAGCGGCTTACACTACGCGACTTGAGTGCGATGCACGCGGACCTGGACTGGACCGAGAACTACTACGATCCGTTCGGACAAACTGCGAAGCTGTACTACGGCGACGACCAAATGGCCTTGATCCTCGAGTCTGAGGTGGGCGATTCCGTTGGCCTGCGCTACGAATACCAGTCGGCGGCGACGACGCTCTTGAGCGTTTGCCTCGAGAAGGCGGTGGGCGAGTCGCTCCCGGCCTACGCGTCGCGCAAACTGTGGGTTCCGTTGGGTGCGGAATCGGATGCGTCGTGGCACGTCGACGGCCAAGGCGAAGCCTTGGCATTTTGCTGCTTTAACTCGACAGCGCGCGACTACGCACGACTCGGACATTTGCTGGTGCACAACGGCCGCTGGAACGACCGGCCGCTGCTTGACAGCGCATGGGTTGCAGTGGCAACCGCCCCAAAGACCGCTAGCTTTTACGGCCAGAGTTTTTGGCTCGGCGAGTCTGCGGACCCTGCCGGAAAGGCTCCTGCACGTCGCTACGTGGCGCTTCGCGGCCACTTGGGTCAGTGGATCATTGCGTTTCCTGAGACCGGACGCGTCGTGGTGCGCCTCGGCCGCACCGAAGGCGAACGCCCTAAGGGCTCCTGGGAACCGGTTCCCTTTCGCGCCTTGGCGGACGAATACGCCTGGAAATGATCGAATTGCACGGGTCGGGCCTCAGTGTAGCGACCGCGGACCGGGACCTGCTTTGCGGCCTCAGTCTCGACCTCTACCCCGGCCAGTGTGTGGCCCTCGTGGGAGAGTCCGGTTCGGGTAAGTCGCTGACGGCACTGACCTTGATGGGCTTGCTGCCCAAGGGGTTAACGGCGTCTTGGACGACGCTATCAGACGGAATGCCCCGCAAGGCCATGGTTTTTCAAGAGCCCATGTCGGCTCTCAATCCGACGATGCGCATCGGGCGCCAGGTCGCGGAGGCCGCCGAATCCGCATTGGGTCTCAAGCCTGAGGAGGCACGTGAACGCGCACTCGAGGAGCTGCGTCGGGTGCAGGTTCCGGAGCCCGAATCCGCAATGAGGAAGTACCCCCACCAGCTGTCGGGGGGCCAGCGCCAGCGCGTGATGATCGCCATGGCGATGGCCATGGATCCCGAGCTGTTGATTTGCGACGAGCCCACGACCGCCCTTGACCATTCGGTGGCCTTCGAAATCCTCGATTTGCTGCGCGATTTGCAGCGTGAGCGTGGAATGGCGATGCTCTTCATCAGCCACGACTGGGAAGCGGTCGCGCACGTCGCCGACCACGTGATTGTGCTGAGGCAGGGCAAGGTGGTGGAGTCGGGTTCGCTCGACGAGGTCATGAGCCACCCGAAGCAGCCCTACACTCAGGGGTTGCTGGCGTCGCGTCCGCCCGAGCAGGGCAAGCCGATGCGCTTGCCGACCGTTCAGGATTTTTTGGACGGAATTGCGCCCGAGACGGCCGAGCGTCCGGTTTTTGAGGCCGGAACCGAGATCTTGTCTGTGCGCGGTCTGCGCAAGTCGTTTAAAGGCACGCCCATTCTGCACGGTGTCGATTTTGTGGTTCACGAGGGTGAAACCTTGGGGTTGGTCGGAGCCTCCGGCTCTGGAAAGTCAACAATCGCACGCTGCCTTGTGGGCCTCGAGCAGCCCGACGGAGGCGAAATCACCTACCGCGGGACGCGCATCGACCAGCTTTCACGCGGGCAGCGCCGAGCCTACGCCCGTGAGATCCAGTACATTTTTCAAGATCCTTTCTCGAGCCTTCCGCCCCGGATGCGCGTGGGCGACCTGCTCGAAGAGCCCTTGCGCGTGCACGGCCTTGCGGGGGACTCCGCGGGCCGCCAAGCCCGGGTGTCTGAACTGCTCGCGGCCGTGGGCCTCTCGCCAGAGTCAGCGCTCAAGTACCCCCACGAATTTTCGGGTGGCCAGCGCCAGCGAATCGGAATCGCCCGCGCCCTTGCCCTCGAACCCAAGTTTCTGATCTGCGACGAGTCCGTCGCTGCCCTTGACGTAAGCGTCCAAGCTCAAGTCCTGAACCTATTGAACGACCTCAAGGATCGCTTTCGCTTTAGCTACCTGTTCATCAGCCATGACGCACGAGTGGTGCGCTACATGAGTGATCGGACGATGGTTCTTTAGTCCTGTTGGTTTTTGGCGCTTCGGTCCTTTGGCCCTCAGCGCTAGGACACCTTCGGTGCTAGGGCTGCTTCGCAGCTAAAGCTGCTGCGCGGCAGAAAATGGCAATACGTTGAATTCGAGCGCTTTATGAGTTGAGCGCACTACAAAAAAAGTAAAATCCGGTTAATTCCGAATGCCTAGAGACGCTTCGCGGTTTCGGGATCACTAGCAACTAGTTACCAGTTACGTGCGAGCCAACGAGCTAACCTCGCCAACCTCGCTAAAGGAGCATTTCAGGAATTTCGCCCTCGACGACCAGGCGGCCGGCGGTTTTGGCGATGATTTCGTCGACGCTGACGCCGGGGGCGCGCTCGCGGAGGATGAATCCGCGTTCAGGATCAATGTCGAGGACGGCGAGGTCGGTGACGACTTTTTTGACGCATCCGACTCCGGTGAGGGGAAGGGTGCACGCGCTTAAGAGCTTGGATTCGCCCTCGCGGTTGCTGTGCTGCATTGCGACGATGATGCGTTCGGCGCTGGCGACGAGGTCCATGGCTCCGCCCATGCCTTTGACCATTCGGCCCGGAATTTTCCAGTTGGCGATGTCGCCGCGGTCGGATACTTCCATGGCTCCGAGGACCGTGAGCTGCACCTTGCGGGCGCGGATCATGCCAAAGGAGGTGGCGCTGTCAAACAGGGAGGCCCCGGGAAGCGCGGTGATGGTTTGCTTTCCGGCGTTGATGAGGTCGGCGTCCTCTTCGCCCGCAAAAGGGAAGGGGCCCATGCCGAGGATGCCGTTTTCGGACTGGAACTCGACGTCGATTCCGTCGGGAATGTAGTTGGCGACCAGGGTCGGGATTCCGATGCCCAAATTCACGTACCAGCCGTTGCGCAGCTCTTGGGCGATGCGGCGTGCGATTCCGTTTTTGTCAAGTGCCATGGCTTAGGTCGTGGGGGTTTTGGGACGGACGGTGCGCTGCTCAATGCGCTTCTCGTAGTGGGTGCCTTGCACGATGCGGTGCACAAAAATGCCCGGAACGTGGATGGCATTGGGGTCGAGTGTCCCCGCAGGCACGAGCTCTTCGACCTCGGCCACCGTGATGCGTCCGGCCATGGCCATCATGGGGTTGAAGTTGCGCGCGGTCCCCTTAAAAATGAGGTTGCCGGCCTCGTCGCCCTTCCAGGCCTTAACCAGTGCGAAGTCGGCGTCAAACGCGTGCTCCAGCAGGTGGGGTTTACCGCCAAACATGCGGATTTCTTTGCCTTCGGCGACTTCGGTTCCGAAGCCCGCGGGTGTGTAGAATGCCGGAATTCCAGCGCCCGCCGCCCGGCAGCGCTCGGCGAGGGTTCCCTGCGGAATCAGTTCCACCTCAAGTTCACCCGACAGCATTTGGCGCTCAAACTCATCGTTTTCGCCCACGTAGGAGCTAATCATTTTGCGGATTTGACGCGTTTCAAGCAGCAAGCCCAACCCAAACCCATCGACCCCCGCGTTGTTAGAGATGCAGGTGAGGTTGCGGGTTCCGCGCTGGCGAAGGGCCGCGATGAGGTTTTCGGGAATGCCACAGAGGCCAAACCCGCCCACCATGAGGGTCATGCCGTCTGCGATCCCGTGAAGGGCCACGTCGGTGTTGGCGACAACTTTGCGAATCATGCCTTAAAGTTAAGGGCGCTTCGCACTAGTAACTGGTAATTAGTAACTGGTTGCTTGCTGCGGCGAAGCCGCGAAGCATTCGGAATTAACCGGATTTTACTTTTTCGCTCGTGCGCTAGAAGCAAGGAACAAGAAACGGCCCGAAGGGCAAAAGCCAACGAGCCAATCTCAGCCAGCCTTGCTAAGTACGCTAATTGAATTCCGACCCCTCCTCGCGCGCCTCAGCCTGGTCACTGAAGAAGTCGCCGCAGTTGAGGGGGATGGTCATCGGGGTGGATGGGGCATCGAATCCGTCGCGGCGAACACCGATTTTTGGGTCGGCGTACAGACGGCGCATGTAAAGGGCCCAAATCGGAAGTGAGGTGCTTGCACCTTGGCCGTATGCGGTGGACCCAAAGTGGGCAGATCGATCTTGGCAGCCGGCCCACACACCGGTGACGAGGTTCGGAACCATTCCGACAAACCAGCCGTCGGAGTTGTTTTGCGTGGTTCCCGTTTTACCTGCGATCGGCATGTCAAACGAGTACGGGAAGCCCGTGGCCACGCCGTCGGGATAGCCGCCACCGGCGTAGCGAAGGCGTGCGCCGGTTCCGCCCTGGGTAACGCCCTGAAGAAGGTTGACCATGGTGTAGGCAACCTCGGGGCTGAAGACCTCGCGCGAAGCGGGGCTGAACTCGTCAAGCACGACGCCGTTGGCGTCCTCGATGCGCAAGATGACGATGGGCTCGGTGTAGAGGCCTTGGTTGCCGAAGGCGGTGTAGGCTCCGACGAGCTCATAAATGCTCATGTCGACGGTTCCGAGGGCAATCGACGGAACGACGGGGATGTCAGAGGTCACGCCGAGGTTCTTCGCGAGCTGCACCACCGGAGCTGGGCCGATCTGCTTCATCAGGTAGGTGGTGACGGTGTTGACCGAGCCCGCGAGCGCCTGCTTGAGGGTGAGCACGCCGCCGTACTTGTCGTCGGAATTGCTCGGGCACCAGGTCTCGGCGAGTCCGTACTGGCCCGCCTCGATACAGGTTTGGATGTTGGGGACCTGCATGCACGGCGAGTACTTTTTGTCGGCAATTGCCGCGGCGTACACAAACGGTTTAAACGTCGAACCCACTTGGCGACGGCCCTGACGGACCGCGTCGTACTTGAAGTGACGGAAGTCGACCCCGCCAACCCATGCCTTGATGAAGCCAGTTTGAGGCTCGACGCTCAGAAGGCCCGCCTGGTAGATGGACTTCATGTACTTGATGGAGTCCCAGGGACTGAGCACGGTATCGCGGTCTCCGCCCCAGGCGAAGATTTTCATTTCGACGGGCTTTTTGAAGGCTGCGGTGGCTTCGGACTCGCTGAGGCCTTCGGCGCGAAGGTTTTCCCAGCGACGGGTCTGCTTCATGGCCTTAGTGAGAATTTGGTTCGCGCCAGCCACCGAACTCACACCTTGAAAGTAGAAGGGCCCAGCGGCGCGCCCCTTAATTTGCTTGAAAAACGCTTTTTGAAGCTGCGTAAGGTGCTGTTCCATGGCCTCTTCGGCGGCCCGCTGCATACGGCTGTCAATTGTTGTGTAGATTTTGAGGCCGTCGGTGTAGAGGTTGTACTCAGATCCGTCTGGCTTGCGGTGGGTTTGTACCCACTCTTTCATAAACTGGCGGATGTGTTCGCGCAGGTACGGAGCAAGGCCCTTGTCGTGGCCACCCGGGGTAAAATCAAGGGTAATGGGAATCGCCTTAAGGGAGTCTGCGGCCTCTTCAGTTAGGTATCCGCTTCGTTCCATTTGGCTGAGGACGGTATTGCGTCGATTGAGCGCGGATTCTTCACGTCCCTCACGAGCAGGATTGTACACCCAAGGGTTTTTGCACATTCCCACGAGCATAGCGGATTCTTCGATGGTCAACTCGTCGGGGGTTTTACCAAAGTAAACGTTGGCGGCGTTGTGGATTCCGACGCCTTGGTAGAGAAAGTCAAACTGGTTGAAGTACATCGCAATGAGCTCGTCCTTGGAGTAGCGCGACTCGAGCTGCATGGCGATGATCCATTCTTTGAGCTTTTGAAAGATGCGGCCCAAGCCTCCGGCGGGCTCGTGGAACATTTGTTTGGCGAGCTGCTGGGTGATGGTGGATCCGCCGCCGTCGCTTCCCAGTTTGACCACTGCCCGAGCGAGTGAGCGAAAGTCGATTCCGCCGTGGTTGTAAAAGCGCTCATCCTCGGTAGCAATGAGCGCCTGCACCAAGTGCGGAGGCAACTCGTTGAAGTCCGCATGGACGCGGTTTTCGGTAAAAAAGGTCCCGAGCTGGCGGTTGTCTGAAGTGATAATTTCAGTGGCGAGGTAGCTCTTGGGGTTGGCGATTTCTTCGGTTGAAGGGAGGCTGCCGAATAGTCCCGCCCACGTGAGAAGGAGTAAGAGGACAAGAGCGGTCGGCCCGCCCACGACGGCGTACCAGAACCAACGTACCAAGGGACGAAAATCCGGTTCAGATTGTTTAGCCATTTCTGGGGTGCTTAAGGTGCTTCGCGGTACAATTTTAGGGCCACCGAATGGATGCCATTCAAGGGCTCGTCGCGCATGAGGTGCTGAAGGCGAAAGCGGTAGGTGTCGGGCTTCGGAAAGCGCAAGCCCTCACTTCGGTAGGGCAGGGTGACGGTTTTGAGCCCAGTGATTCCGTCGCCGATCCACTGACCTTCGGGGCTTGCAAGCTGGAACTCGGCGGTGTCGCGGTACACGGTTCCGCCCTTATTCAGCACGTCGCGGCCCACATAAAGATTGCGGTAGGCGTAGGTGCCGGCGTGCCGAACGTCCACTTCGACGCGGTAGGTCGCGGTGGTGTCGGCGATTTCAACGTCAAAAACGAGCATGGAATCGGCGTACCACGCTTCGCCGGGAATGTCGCGGACGACAGCAAATTCCGGACTGGGACTGCACCCGACGCTCGCCGCAGCAAGCAAGGATGTCGTGGCCAAAGTGAGTAGTAAGCGATTCATACGTTTAATACTGCGAAGGTATGCATCTTTGTGAGGTGGGACGAGGAAGCACTCTACAGATCACGGCGGCCGCGTGGCTCGCTTCGTGGGCCGCACTAGCACAGACGCCGGTGGCGGAGTGGCAGTACCACGCCCCCTTTCGCACGACCCAGCGGGTGGCCGTCATGCAGGACCGCGTGCTGGCGCTTTCAGAGTTCGGAATCACAAGCTTGGAGTGGCCCGACCGCGTCCTCACCGGCCACAGCAGCGTCGAGGGCTTGAGCGGCGTCGGTCTCTCGGGTCTGGCCGCGAGCCCCGACGGCAGTTTTGCCCTGCTTGGCTACCGCGACGGACGCATCGACCGGTGGACGCCCAACGACGTGCGGACGCTGGACGACATTCCCCGCAGCGGTCAGTTTCAGGGCCGCACCGAGGTGCTCGAGTTTGCTTTTGCGAGTTCCGACCGCGTGTTTGCGGCGACTGCCTTTGGCGTGGTTGAGCTTGATTTGTCGTTGAATGCAGTGCGCGGAACCTACCGGATGCGCACCAACAGCGACCCCACCTACGTCACCTCTGTGGCCGTCTTGGGCGACAGCATTTTTGCCGCGACGGAACTCGGACTGCGCGCTGCATCGCTGCAGGACCCTCTGTACATACCGTCGGTTTGGCAGGCGCGCGGCCGTTTTGCGGACTCTGTCCTAACGTCTCTGGCCGCTTCGCACGGCGAACTAGCCGCGGTTTCGGCCGGCAAGGCCTACCGCCGCACGGCGGGCGGGTGGTCTGCCCTGGCAACCCCTTCAGACGGTCAGGAGGCCCAACGCATCTGCGCGTGCGCGGACCGCTGGGGCGTTGTGCGTCCGTTTGACGTGCAGCTCTTCAACGCCGGAGGCCAAGTCCAGTCGGTGCTTTCGGGCGGATTTTCGGGCAATTCCGGGTTTGCGCCCCGCGACCTTGCCTGCGGATTTGTCGGTCAAGACGGCCAACCGGTTCGCTGGGTGGCCAATCCATCCAGGGGAATTAGTTTTTTTGACAACGCCAGCTACGCCCAGCACCGCAGCCTGAGCGGCCCCGCCGGACCCGAAGCCTTTGACGTCCGCTGGGACGCCCTTCGCGGAACCACCGTACTCACCGGAGCCGTCGAAGGTCCGTGGACTCCCCTCTACCTCAACGGCGGCCTCTACCGCCAGCCTCGCCCAGGCGCCGCATGGCGCAGCGCGTCCAACTTTGACGGGGCCAAAGACCTACTCGAGGTGCTTACCGACCCTGTGGATTCGACCCACTGGTTTGCGGCATCGTGGGGCGGAGGCGTGCTCGAGTTCCGCGCCAACAGCCTTTACCGGCGCTGGACAGTCGGCAATTCATCACTTCGCTCGGCCAACGGCGCGGGCCCCAACGACGTCCGCTGCGGCGGCCTCGCCTGGGGCGAAGACGGTGCCCTGTGGGTGACCAACAGTTTGTCGGACGTTCCGCTGCACCGCTACGACCCGAGTTCCGAAACCTGGCAAGGTTACGCCGTGGGCGCGCTCAACGGGCAGGCGGTACGGCGCATCACGAAGGCCGAAAACGGCGACTTTTGGATTCAGACCCGCACGGCCGGTATGGTGACGGTTCGAGTGGTGGGCGGCGCAGCCTCCGCCCGAAGTTTGAGTGCCGGAACCGGCAACGGCAACCTCCCTAGCGCCAGCATCGGCGCCTTCAGCTTTGACCGCGACGGTGAGCTTTGGGTCGGAACCGCCAACGGTCTCGCCGTGCTGTACACACCGCAAAATGCGTTTACGGGCGGCAATTTTGAAGCCCAGCAGCTCCTAGTTGAGGCCGACGGACGCGTTCAGGCCGTCCTCGCCGGCCAGGACATCACTGCTATTGCGGTGGACGGCGGCAACCGCAAATGGGTGGCCACCGCGACTGCGGGCCTGTTTGTGCTCTCGCCCGACGGGCTTACGCAGTTGGCGCACTTCCGTTCCGACAACAGTCCGCTGCCTGGCAACCGCATTACCGGCTTGGCCCTTGACGTCGACCAAGGCTACGCATATATCGCCACCGATTTTGGACTTTTTTCGCTGCGCTCTGCCTCTGTGGAGCCCAGCGACCGCTTTGATGGCGTGCTGGTGTTTCCGAATCCCTACCGACCAGAATTTCGCGGACTGTGGACCGTGACCGGGCTTGTCGACCAATCCTACGTGAAGGTGACAACAGCTGACGGGCGCCGGGTGGCTGAGGGCTATGCATCAGGAGGTCAGTTTGTGTGGGACACGATGGATAGCTCAGGCGATCCTGTTCCGAGCGGCCTGTACCAGTTCTGGATCAACAACCCCTTCGGAACTCAAACCACCGTGGTCCAAGGGCTTTTGGTGCGTCCGTGACGGCCTTGAGTGTTCCCAATGCCCACCAAGCCTTGGTGCTTGGCCGTACTCCCCAAGGAGAGCGCGCCGCCGTCCTTCGCCTGTGGCTTCGTACCGAAGGAACGTGGTCGGCGTACATTCCGAGTTTACGATCCGCCGCAGGGGGATTTCGCCCAGCGATGGCGCAGCCGCTGGCGAGTTTGGAGTTGGTTCCGGCCCGCGCACGCGGTTCTCTAGGGCGCATTCAAGAGGCCCGACTCAATCCACCGTGGCGCCGCCTGCACGACGAGCCGCAGCTCCAGATGCTGGTCATGTATACTTCAGAACTACTGAGGGCCGTTCTGTACGAGGGCAGCGCAAATTCGGCGTTTTTTGACGACGTTCACGAGCTTTTGACCCGATGGGATCGCGGAGAGCCCGTGGCCTACGGAGCTCTCGAGGTAACACTTTTGGTGTGCCGCCACCTCGGATTTGAGCTTGAGGTGCCGGATTTACCTGCCACCGAGGGCATTTGGCCGTTTTTCCCTGCAGAGGGGGCATGGGCCCCGATCGGGAGCTTCGCCAGTTCTGCGCTGCCCCCCGGGCCCTCTCAGGCTCTTGCGCGCGCCGTCGCAGGCACGCCGATTGACCGGGCTGAGCGCAACGAGGCCCTCGACGCCCTACTGGCCTACCTCGAGTCCCAGCACACGGGATGGGGTCGCCTTAAGTCGGTGGAAATTCTGAGGAACTTGTAGTCGGCAGCTAGCTACTGGCTACCGGTTACTGGTCTTTGGTTTCTAGTTGCTGCTCACTAGCCACCAAAAACAAGCCACAAGAAGCTAGAAATGTGGCGAAGCCACAAGAAACCACTAGCCAATAGCTATTCCCACACCACCGACGAGGTGATGAGGTCGAGCTCCATGCGAAGGCGGTTTTTGCTGGTGCCGGGGGCAAAGAGCAGGGCATCGGCGGTTCCGATGCTTCCGTTGTTCAAAAAGCTGCGGACGCTGACAAAGGGTCCCCCTCCGTATCCACCCACAGTCTTAAACAGCCCTTTGGTAGACAGCCGACGGACGCCGTGGGCGTCGTCAAACGCTTGTACCGGGGGCAGTAGCATCTCGGTAGTAAGGTGGCTCTTGTCTTGCGGCCCCTCGAAGTATTGGCGCAGCAGCGCATCGCGGTCTGAAATCACGTCGGCCTCAGGGGTTGGGGAATCGCTGTCGGGGGTTCGCGTGAGCATCAGGTACTGGGTGCTCTTTTTGGTTTCGAGGCGAAGGACCACTAAGTCGGGCTTGCTCAAGGTGACCACAAACCCTTCAGGAAGGGTCATTGACTTGATTCCAAGCGCTTTAACTTCTTTGGGAAGGGGGTTTTGTGCGTTCTTGCGCATGCGCGCGGCCAAAATGGTGGCATCGTGCTCGCGGTAAAGGGCGCTGGCCTTGGCCAAAGCCTGGGGGAGCATGGCCTGCAGGGCCTCGGCCGACGGAGCGATCACTTGAATCGCGATTTGGGGCCGGGCGTACACATTGTGGACGACGAGCATCGCGGTGGAGTCCGGAATCACCGCGAGGTTGAGCAAACTCTTACCGCGGCGCAGCAGACCATTGACCTTTTCGGGTACAGCGTGAATGATTGAGAAGGTCGGTTCAGACTGCGGAAGCGCAGGTGCCGGCTTGCCCAACTCGGTGGCTATAGCGAGCCCGGCAAACGACTCCCACAGGTCCTGTGGGCAGATGACGGTGAGGTCGTTGTGCGACCCGTTGCTGGGCGGAAGCGTACGCTCCCTCTTGACCGGATCAGCCCCGTCAGGGCCGCAGCTCGCGACGCCAAGACTTAGGATGACGACCGCGAGCCACTTCATTTTTTCACAATGAGGCGCTGCCCGATCTGAATGGTGGTTCCGCGCAGACCGTTCCATTTCTGAATGTCGCTCACGCGAACGCCGTACTTGCGGGCAATGGCGCTGAGGGTTTCGCCGGAGCGCACCGTGTGGCGCTTCGGACTGCTCGCGGGAGCACTAGACGCCGTAGTGGTCTGGGGCTCAGGAGCTTCGGCGCGAACTCGGGTTTTATTTGATGCGGCGTAAGCAGAATCGGCGCACTCTTGAAAGCTTGCCACGGCCGCGCGGGGCAGCACAAGTGCGTACATTTTACCGTCCCTAGGTGCCGGAATCACCTGAAGCTTGTACATCGGATTTAGTACTTTCAGCAACGTAGTGTCGACGCTGAACTTGGCGGCGGCCACGTTCAAGTCTAAGGTTGCCGTCACGTTAACCGTGTCTACGTCAAAAAATGTCGCGGGGGGCAGGTCGGGCTTGATTCCGTGCAAACCGCCGTAGGCGAGGGCATAGTTTGCGGCGATGAAGTTGGGCACGTACATGCGGGTTTCGCGTGGCAAGTAGGGGCGGATCTCCCAGTAGTTGGTCTTACCTCCTGAGGCACGAATCGCCTTTGAAACGTTTCCGGGACCAGCATTGTAGGCGGCGAGGGCGAGTTCCCAGTTACCAAACATATCGTAGAGGCGCTTCAAGTAGCGGCACGCGGCGTCGGTCGACTTGACGGGGTCTGAGCGCTCGTCGACGTAGCTTCCGATCTCGAGGCCCTGAAGCTTGCCCGTAGCATACATGAACTGCCATAGCCCTTTCGCGCCTGCAGGGCTGGTGGCCAATGGGTTAAGTGCCGACTCAATCATAGGGAGGGCCCGCAACTCAAGGGGTAAATCGTAGCGGTCAAGACCCGCTTCAAAAATCGGGAAGTAGTAGCGACCACGGCCCATTACCCGGGCGACGAGGTCTTTTTTGCGCACGACGTACATCGCGATGGCATTGCGCACATCTGGAGTGTAGCGCAAGTCCATTGGCGAGCGCTTATCCAAAACCGCCAAGCGCTGCTTGAGGACCTCATCGCTCACGGCCAGTGAGGCACCGGCAAGGCTATCGGCGGGACCTTTGAATTGGCTTACCCAATTGCGTTGGCTGCTGCTGAGCGCCCACTTGGCGTACATCGTGTCTACTTTGGTCGCAAGGCCAAATCGGGCAGTGTCTCGTCCAGCTGCAGATGCCATAACGGACGCAGCCAAAACGATGGACAATAGTATGTGACGAAAAATCATGTGCTTAAGTAGGCCGCTGCGGCAAATAAGGTGGGTTCGTCGAACGCCTTTGCAGTCAGGTGCAGTCCCATGGGGAGCCCGTTGGTGTGCGTGCCCATGGGCAAGCTTAGTGCGGGCAGTCCGGCAATGGGAGCCTGAACCGTAAAGATGTCTTCGAGGTACATAACGGTGGGATCGCTGGTTTCGCGTCCTAATTCAAACGCGGTGTGTGGCGTCGTGGGGCTGATGAGCAGGTCCACTTTGCTGAGGTCCGCGTTGGTTGCATCTTGAACCGCCCGACGTGCCTTTTGGGCTTGGCCGTAGTAGGCGTCAAAGTATCCGCTTCGGAGCACAAACGTACCGAGTAAAATGCGGCGCTGTACTTCGGTTCCGAAGCCCTCAGAACGCGTGCGTTTGTAGAGCTCGTCGAGCGTTTTGGCGCCCTCGGCACGGAATCCGTAGCGCACCCCGTCAAAGCGCGCCAGGTTGGCGCTGGCCTCGGCGGTGGTGAGGATGTAGTAAATCGGAACCAACGCATCCAAGTAGTCAAAGCGCAGAGCCTCAACGCGGTGTCCGGCGGCTTTGAGCGCGTCCATGCGGGCCATAAATGCGGCGCGCAATTCGGAATCTAACGCGGGGTTGTCGAGCACCTCTTGGTAGTAGCCAAAACTGAGCGTTTTGGGGTCGCGCTCGGACTGCATCATGGGCGGAACCGGGCGGTCGCTGCACGTGCTGTCGTAGGCATCGGCGCCCGAAATCACCTCGGTGATGCGGGCCAAGTCACTGGCACTGCGCGTGAACGGCCCAATTTGGTCGAACGAAGAGGCGTAGGCAATCAAGCCGTAGCGGGACACGCGTCCGTAGGTGGGCTTGGCTCCGTAAATGCCACAAAACGCGGCGGGTTGGCGAATGGATCCCCCCGTGTCGCTGCCGAGGGCTGCGTGCACCCATCCGGCGGCTACGGCGGCGGCGGAACCTCCCGACGAACCCCCCGGCGTGCGTGTGCGATCGAGCGGGTTGCGGACCGGCCCGTAGACCGAGGTTTCGTTGGACGAGCCCATCGCGAATTCGTCGCAGCTGGCGCGGCCAATAATTATGGCTCCGGCGTCGACAAGGCGCTGTACGGCGGTAGCGGTGTACGGGCTAACGAATCCGCTCAGGATTTTGGAACCGGCCCCAGCAGAATGCCCCGCATAGACCATGTTGTCTTTGATGACCATAGTCACCCCATCTAGGGCGCGGTGGTCACCCCGAGCGCGGCGCGCATCGACAGCAGCGGCATGGGCACGAGCAGAATCGTCGAATAGCTCGGCGAGCGCATTCAATGAAGGGTTTTCTTTGGCAGCAAGGCGCAGCGATTCCTCAGCCAGTGCCGCACAGGTCACTTGGCCGGATTCTAATGCCCGGTGCAGGTCTTCGATCCGATCGAAGGTCATGACAGTTTCTTGCTGTCGTCCTTTGAGTTGTCGTCCTCGTCTTCGCGCATGGCCTTTTTGAACTCCTTGACGCCTCCGCCCAATCCCTTCATAAGTTCGGGAATTTTGCGGCCGCCAAACAAGAGCACAACCAAAGCCACGATCAAGACGATTTGCCATGGGCCTACCATGCCCATAAATACGCTTAGTGCCATAGTTTACCTAGATAAAGGGTAAAGGTACAACGTGGCCGCGCCCTACTTGAGCTTTTCGGCCAAGGCGCGCAGCGTTTTTTTCGGAGACGCGTTCTCGTAAAGGACTTTGTATACGGCTAGGGCAATCGGCATTTTTACTTCGCGCTCCCGCTTTACCTCTCGAATCAGCTTTGCGGCGTAGTAGCCCTCGGCAATCATGCTCATCTCGGCTCGTGCTGCGGACAGGCTGTAGCCCTTGCCGAGCAGCAGTCCCAAGCGCCTGTTGCGACTAAAGGGCGAGTACATCGTGACAAAGAGGTCGCCTGAGTATTCGGTCTGAATGATCTGCCGCTTGATGGGGTGGACGGCGCCAATCACGCGCTTCATTTCGCGAAGCGCATTGCTGACGAGCACCGCTTGAAAGTTGTCCCCGTACCCGAGCCCTTGGGCCAGGCCTGCAGCGATGGCATAGATGTTTTTGAGGACGGCGGCGTACTCGGTTCCGTAAATGTCAGCTGTGCAGCGAACCTTGACGTATGAGCCGCGGAGCTTTTCAGCCACCGCATTCGAAAGCTTTTCGTTTTCGCTGGCCACGGTGAGGTACGAAAGGCGCTCCAAAGCAATTTCTTCAGCGTGGCACGGCCCGACAATCGCGCCAAATCGGCTGTAGTCAAGGCCAATGTTGTCGTGCAAGTATTCGCCAATGATTTGGTGCGACCCGGGCTCAATGCCCTTGACGGCCGAGATCACCCACTTCTGGGGCAACAGTTCGCGCAGCGGCTCAATAGCTTCGGCCAAAAAAGCTGAGGGGACGGCTAGGACCAGGATTTCAGCCTGCGAGGCCACACTCATCAGGTCGTGGTCGACGTAAATTTTATCGGTTTCAAGTGCGACATCCGACAAATAGTTCGGATTGTGGTGAAATTGGCGAATGTGTGCAGCGACTTCTTCGCGTCGGACCCACCAGCCCACATAGTCCTCGTTCTGCGTAAGCATTTTGACGATCGCGGTGGCCCAGGATCCGCCCCCGAGGACCGCGATTTTTGGATTTTTACCCATCAGCGTTCGTCGTTAGGAATCTGAACTGAAAGTGATCCGGCATGGCTGATGAGGGTGACAAAGTGCTCCACTTTAGTGACTACTTCGGCGAGACCTTCGTAGTCAATCTTCTCAATGTCGTCTCCTGGCGCGTGGTAGTCCTCATGGAGTCCGGTGAAGAAGAAAACGGCGGGGATTCCGGCACTAATGAACGGAGCGTGGTCGGAGCGGGCAAAAATTTCGTCGCGAAGATCCCAGTAAAAGCCCTCGGCGGGGATGGCCTGAAGCATTTCGCGGAATTCCACCGCCGTGTGCACGCCGTACACGCGCAGGCTGTCAGACCGGTTGAGGCGACCCACCATGTCAAGGTTGACCATGGCTTTGACTTTGCCCATTTCGGGGGGCAACTGTGAAACAAAAGAGCGTGACCCAAGGAGGCCGCTTTCTTCGCCCGTAAATGCCAAAAAGGCGAAGTTGACGTGTTCAAATCCTGGTGTGTGCGAGAGTTTTCGGGCGAGCTCAAGCATGGCTGAGGTTCCGCTGGCGTTGTCGTCGGCTCCGTTGTGCACTTGGCCTTCAGCCTCGGGCTTGCGCGAACCCCATGCGCCCCAACCGACGTGGTCGTAGTGCGCTCCGATGACCACTGTTTCGGGCGCACCTCGGTTGATCCAGGCTCCGACGTTGGGCGCGGTAATCGTTTGCGGAATCACTTGGACACCAACGGCCGCGCGGGCGGATTTTTTCGCGTTCTTTTTGAGGCTTTTGCACGAGGCGAGGTCGTGAACGGTGACCACGGGCATTCCGATGGGACGCATGCGGCGCAAGAGGTCCAACTTGGGGCTTCCGTTCACGGGCTGAAGGAGGATGATGGCTTGGGCTCCGTGGGCGCGCGCTGCGTTGATGCGTTCGGTCAACGAGGCGAGCTTGCTCAATTTCTTGGCTTTTTTGGCGGGAATATCCGCGACAATCACCGCGATGCGGCCCTTTTTGGCCTTGGCGACCTCGGCCGGGGTGCCGTAACCGAGCCAGGTAAGGGGGCCTTCGACCTCACGGTTGTCAGACAAAATATGGGGCCAGTAGGCGGAGCGGAGCGCTAGCTGAGCCTCGCCCACTCGAAGGTAGTTTCCGGCTTCGGGCAGGATGCCCTTCTCGGGGATATTCACCATTTGCGTGAACTCGCCCCCGAAGAGTCCGGCGAGCCCCACTTCTTCAAACTGAGCTTGGATGTACTTGGCGGCGCGGTCGCCTTGTTCGGTTCCAGGAAGGCGCCCCCCCATCGCGTCGCTGGCGAGTTCGTTGAGGTGAAGCTCAAGTGAACGCTGGGTTTCAGGGTATTCCCCTCGGACGAGTTGGGCGGCCGCCGGAAGGGCCGCAATGCTAAAAGCAATAAAAAGGGTGCGCATGGCAGGGTTGTTTAGGCGGGCCACCAGTCAGGGCGGCGGCTCGCAAAGTACCAAAAGACTACGCCCACAGTTACGTAGGCGTCGGCCAAATTAAATATGGGTCTGAAAAATTGAAAATAGGTTCCGCCCCAAATCGGCAACCAGTCGGGTAGGTAGCCCGTCCACAGCGGGAAGTACAGCATGTCTACCACGTTGCCCAGCAGCGGAGCCGCGTAGCCATTGCCCCATTGCGCGACGCCGTCGTAGGCCATCCAGAATTCGTACTCGGGTGACCACGTAAGGCCGCGGTCAAACAGAACACCGTAAAAAAGGCTGTCGATCACGTTGCCAAGGGCTCCGGCAAAAATGAGCGCGAGGGTAGTCAGTACAAACGGATGCGCTCCGCGGCGGGCCAAGCGAATGGCATACCACACGATGCCCCCGATGGCGGTGATGCGAAAGAGGCTGAGAATCACTTTGCCGGTTGCGCCGCCCCAATTCAGGCCAAAGGCCATCCCGGGGTTCTCGGTGAAGTGCAGGTGAAACCAAGGCGTCAGTTTGACCGCGTCACCCAGCGCAAACTGGGTTTTAATGGCGATTTTGAGTGCCTGATCCGCAAGAATCAGCACTAGTGCGAGAATGAGAGGGTTGCGCAGGCGGTTCAACGCTTGCTCATCTTGCCTTCCATGCTGGTGGTCGCGTGCGGAACCAGCTTCAATCGTTCCTTTTCAATGAGTTTGCCGGTTACGCGGCAGACTCCGTAGGTCTTGTTGCTGATGCGCACGAGCGCCGCCTTGAGGTCGCGCAAGAACTTCTCTTGGCGCGCCGCGAGCATGGCGTTGGCTTCTTTGCTCATTGTTTCAGAGCCCTCTTCAAAACTTTTGAACATCGGCGCGGTATCCTCGGTGCCGTTGTCCATGTTGTTGGTAAACTGCTCCTTAAGAATGCGCAGGTCTTCTTCAGCCTTGTCAATCTTGGTCTGAATAAGCTGGCGAAACTCGTCGAGTTCGGCGTCGGAAAAGCGAATAGTGGGTTCCATAAGAGGCCCGAATTTAATCAATCTGAACTCCTATGCAAGACATCTACGCTTTTTTTAACGAAAGCGTTACGGTCAATCCCTCGAGGTCGGTCTCGGTCGCATGCGCGTCGCTTGGCGCGGAACCTTCCCCCCACTGGGCTACCAGGGTTTCGGAAGCGACGTAGTCGCGGTGCGCGGCAACGGCGTCAAGGGCCTCAGGGGTTCCCGAAATCCACAATTCGATGCGGTCTGTGATGTCCAACCCGCTGTCTTTGCGAAGGTTTTGGATGCGGTTCACTGCCTCGCGCGCCAAACCTTCGGTTATGAGTTCGGGACTGAGCTGAAGGTCGACGGCCAAAAGAGTTCCGCGCTCGCTGGCCACCGACATACCTGGAATGTCGTCGGTCACGACCAAGACGTCGCCCGGTTCCACGGTGTAGGGTCCGTCGGGGAGGTCTAGGACAAGCTGGCCGTCCTGCTCAAGACTGCGCAGTTGGGCGTCGGTCAGTGCGGCCAAGGCGGCCGACACCGTCTTCATGCGCGGCCCCACCTTTGGCCCGAGGGCCTTAAAGTCGGGTTTGGCGCGCTGTACAAACAGTCCAGAGGTCGGCTCCACGCGTTCGAGCGTTTTGACGTTCACCTCGCTGAGCAGCAGCTCTTCGATGGCATCCAAATCGGCGTGCTGGGTAGGGTTGAGCACCGGAACAACAATGCGCGGCAGCGGCTGGCGCACCCGAACGCGCTCCTTTTTGCGGACGCTGAGCACCAAGCTCGTCATGCGCTGGGCGAGGTCCATGCGGCGCTCGAGGTCGGCGTCGATGCGTGCGGGGTCGGCCTCGGGGAAGCGGCTCCAGTGCACCGAAGCGCTTGGCCCGTTGAGGTCGCGGTACAGCTGCTCGGCGTAGAACGGCGCCAGCGGAGCCATCAAGCGCGCCACCGTATCCAAGCACTCGTGCAGGGTCTGGAAGGCCGAAAGCTTGTCGTCTCCCATGGCCCCCTTCCAGAATCGGCGCCGGCTCAGGCGCACGTACCAGTTGCTGAGCTCGTCGACGACGAAGTCGGCGACGGGCCTGAACGCGCGGGTCGGTTCGTAGGCCTCCATGGCCTCGGTCGCTTCGGCAACCACGCTGTGCAGGCGGCTCAAAATCCAGCGGTCCAGCTCGGCGCGGTCGCGGTGCGGAACCTGCGGTGCCTTCGGGTCGAATCCGTCCACGTTGGCGTAGAGCGCAAAAAATCCGTAGGTGTTGTGGAGGGTTCCGAAGAACTTGCGCTGCACCTCAGTGACGCCGTCGGGGTCGAACTTGAGGTTGTCCCAGGGCTGAGCGTTGGTCAGCATGTACCAACGCAGGGCGTCGCTGCCGTACTTCGCCATCGCCTCGAAGGGGTCAATGGAGTTGCCCAAGCGCTTGGACATCTTTTGGCCGTTCTTGTCGAGCACCAATCCGTTCGAAACCACCGTTTTATAGGCCACCGAATCGAACACCATTCCGGCAATCGCGTGCAGGGTGAAGAACCACCCGCGGGTTTGGTCGACGCCCTCGGCGATGAAGTCCGCCGGAAAGGCTCCGCGACCGTCAATCGCGTCCTTGTTTTCAAACGGGTAGTGCACCTGGGCGTAGGGCATGGCTCCGGAATCAAACCACACGTCGATGAGGTCCTTCTCGCGGTAGAGCGGCTGTCCGCTAGCGCCAGTCAAAATCCATTCGTCCACAAACGGGCGGTGCAGGTCGACCCCGGCGTAGTTGGCGTCCGACATGTCGCCGGGCGTAAAGCCAGCGAGCGGGTTGCTGGCCATGTGGCCCGCGGCCACGCTGCGCTCGAGTTCGGCGCGGAGCTGTTCAAGTGAACTGATGCACACCTCTTCGCGGCCGTCTTCGCTGCGCCAAATCGGCAGCGGAATGCCCCAGTAGCGGCTGCGGCTCAGGTTCCAGTCGTTGAGGTTTTCGAGCCAGTTGCCAAAGCGGCCGGTTCCGGTGCTTGCGGGCTTCCAGTTGATGGTGGTGTTGAGCTCCTGAAGGCGCTGCTTGGCGGCGGTGCTGCGAATGAACCAGCTGTCGAGCGGGTAGTAGAGCACCGGCTTGTCGGTGCGCCAGCAGTGCGGGTAGCTGTGCACGTACTTCTGCACTTTGAAGGCCTTGTTTTCGGTCTTCAGCTGAATGGCGATCTCTTCGTCGACGCTGAGTTTGGGTTCTTGTCCCGCATCGTAGTAGCTGTTTTTCACGTACTTTCCCGCCAGCGTACCCGCTTCGGCCACAAATCGGCCCAGAAGGTCGACGAGCGGCACGGGGTTGCCTTCGGAATCGAGTACCAGCATCGGCGGAACCCCCGCGGCGGCAGCCACACGGGCGTCGTCGGCACCAAAGGTGGGCGCAGTGTGCACAATACCGGTTCCGTCCTCGGTCGTCACGAAGTCGCCCGGAATCACCCGGAACGCCTGGTCGGCGTCCTGGTACGGAAGCGCCACCGGAATCAGCTGGGTGTAGCGGAGCCCCACGAGGTCGCTGCCCTTTGCGGTAGATAGTCGGGTCCAGGTTCCGCCCTCTTCGTCGGCTTTGAAGTAGTTGGCCACCAAGGCGCTGGCCAAAATCACGTTGACCTCGATGCCCGTGTAGGGGTTGGTCGTCGCGATCAGGCTGTACTCGATGTTCGGACCCACCGTCAGCGCGGTGTTCGACGGAAGCGTCCAAGGCGTCGTCGTCCACGCGAGCAGGTGCACGGGGCGGTCGCCAAACAGGGCGCGGCCTTGGTCGCTCGGAACCACCTCGAACTGAGCCGTCACCGAGGTGTCGGTTACGTCGCGGTAGCAGCCCGGCTGGTTGAGTTCGTGCGAGCTCAGGCCCGTCCCCGCCTTGGGCGAGTACGGCTGAATGGTGTAGCCCTTGTAGAGCAGGTTTTTGCGGTGCAGTTCCCCCAGCAGCCACCACACCGACTCGATGTACTTGGTGGTGTAGGTGACGTAGGGGTTTTCTTGGTCGACCCAGTAGCCCATTTGCTCGGTCAGGCGGTTCCACACGTCGGTGTAGCGCATGACGGCTTCGCGGCAGGCGGCGTTGTAGTCGGCGACGCTGATGGTTTTTCCGATGGCTTCTTTGGTGATGCCCAGCTCTTTTTCGACGCCCAGTTCGACGGGCAACCCGTGGGTGTCCCAGCCCGCTCGGCGGTCGACGCGGAATCCTTTTTGGGTCTTGTAGCGGCAAAAAAGGTCTTTGATCGCGCGGCCCATCACGTGGTGGATTCCGGGCATGCCGTTGGCCGAGGGCGGACCCTCATAAAACACAAACGACGGAGCGCCTTCGCGCAGCGACTTCTCAAAGACACCTTCGGCCTTCCAGTATTCGAGGATTTCGCGCTGGATTTCGGGCAGGTTCAGCGGCCCGCGCTCGGTAAAACGATGGCTCATAAGGCGGCGATGCACTTGAGTTCCACGGCGATGGGCGTCGGGAGGGCCGTGACTTGCACCGTGGTGCGGCAGGGCTTGGGGTCCACGTCGGCAAAGTACTCGGCGTAGATGCGGTTGAACGCCGCAAAGTCGCGCTTCATGTCGGTCAAAAACACGGTGATGTCTACGAGCTGGTCCCAGCGTCCGCCGGCCTCTTCAAGCGCGGACTTGACGTTGGCCATTACACTGTGAACCTGGTCTTCAAAGCTGAATTCCAAATAGTTTCCGTTGGCGTCGAGCTTCAGGCCCGGCACTGAACTGGCCGCCGCCGGACTCTTGGGCAGGCGCGGACCCATTCCCGAAATAAACAGCAAGTTGCCCACGCGCCGCGTAGCGGGGTAGCTTCCGACGGGCTGTGGCGTATTGGATTCTGCAGACATAGCTGCAAAGGTAATCGCTGCACTTTGCGGGTGCGGAACCTTCTACTGGCTTTTGGCTGCTGGCTTTTGGCTGCTGGCTTTTGGTTGCTGGCTGCTGGTTACTGGCTTTTGGCTGCTGGTCACCAGTCACTGGCTGTGGGCCGTGACGTGGATAGCCAACGTTGACAATCTCAGCTAACCTCGCCAATGAGCTAACCTTGCCAACGAGCCAACCTCGC
>CAYYWL010000002.1:23682-38514 GCA_964475135.1 uncultured Owenweeksia sp. | reverse complement strand
CAATCTCAGCTAACCTCGCCAATGAGCTAACCTTGCCAACGAGCCAACCTCGCTAATGGCCCCAAACGTGCGCGCTCAAATCCAAGTTGCCTCCGCTGAGCACGATTCCGACGCGCTGGCCGGCAAACATTTCGGGGTGCTTGACCACCGCGGCGAGCGGGGGAGCGCAGTTCGTTTCCACGATGATTTTCAGGCGGTCGGCGATGAGGCGTTGCGCGGTTAATATTTCGGAATCTTCGACGGTGTGAATCGCGGCGACCGTCGACTGAATTACGGGAAAATTCACGTCACCGAGCTCGGTGCGCATGCCGTCGCAGACGGTTTGGGGGTTGCTGTTGTGCTCGATCTGGCCGGATGCGAGGCTGCGTGCGGCGTCGTCGGCTCCGGTGGGTTCGCCGGCGAACACGCGCACGGAGGTTCCGTGAAGCTCGTTCCAGCGGGCAACGGCGAAGCCGGTTCCGGCCAAAAGACCACCGCCGCCCACCGGAACCCCCACCCAGTCGAGCGCGATGCCGCGGGAGGTGCAGTCCTCGAGCAGCTCCCAGGCCGCCGAACCCTGGCCCAAGATGACGGGAGCCTGATTCGATGGGTGAATTTCGACGGCACCTGTGGCCGCTACAACTTCGGCGACCGCCTCGATGCGGGCCGCAAGAGTGGGCGTGCACTCGACGATGCGTCCGCCCGCGGTGCGCACGGCGTCTTTTTTAAACTGCGGTGCGTTGCTCGGCATGACGACGGTGCAGGGAATCCCGAGTGCGGCCGAAGCCCAGGCCAGCGCCTGGCCGTGGTTGCCAGAGGAATGGGTACAGACTCCGCCTGCCGGAAGGCCCTTCGCCGCCAGCTCGCGCAGGGCGTTGGTGACGCCGCGCATTTTAAAGGCTCCGGACTTTTGGAAGTTCTCGCACTTGAAGTGCAGCTCGGCTCCGGCCCAAGTATCCAGGCTCGTGGAATGCAGCACGGGCGTGCGGTGCAGCGAAGGGGCAAGTTGCGCGTAGCGCTCCGCAAGCGCCGAAGGGTTTAAAAACGGGGTAAAGTAGGGGTCAATCGGGGCCTTCATCGTACCCAAAGTTCGGGACTTCAGCACCCTGTGCCCAAACGAACTGGGTATAAATGAAAAACGCCGCTTTTTACAGCGACGTTTCACAACCCTTGATGAATCCGCCCCATATGAGGGAATTCTTTGCAAACATAGTAATAAAACGACTTAGTGTACAAACCACAATAAGAAAATTTTTTTCACGCCGAATCCGAGCGCAGCAGACGGCCTACCTTTAGCCCCATGTCGGGCGTAAAAAAGCTCTTTGGGGACGCGGCCTTGTACGGCTTGAGCAGCATTCTTGCGCGCCTGCTCAATTTTTTGCTTACACCGCTGCTCACGGTCGCGCTGACCAAGGCAGAATACGGCGTCAATAGCCTGCTTTATGTGGCGGTGGCCTTCGCGATGGTCCTTTTGACGTACGGAATGGAGACCGCCTTCTTTCGCCAGAGCCAGCGCGACGGGGCAGACCCCGACCGAGTATACTCGACGGCGATGACCATGCTGCTCGCCACGACGGGAATCTTTGTGGCCGTGCTCGCGTGGACCTACGACGGCGCAGCAGACTTCTTCAACCTCGCTGAGCACCCTGAATACGTGCTTTGGACGGGACTCATCATCGCGATGGACGTGCTCGCGGCGGTTCCGTTTGCCCGCCTTCGCGCCCAGCAGCGCGCCAAACGCTTCGTCACAATTAAAACGGCTCAGATTGCCCTCAACCTCATTCTAAACTACGCCTTTTTTGCGGTGCTTCCGGCCGCGGTCGCGGGGTGGCCGCAGCTTCAGGTGGGCTGGGTTCTCATTGCCAATATGGCTGCGAGTGGCCTCATGATGCTGCTCTTGGCGCCGCAGTGGCTCGAAATCCGTCCGGCTCAATTTGATCGCCGCACGGCGCGCACCCTGTTGCTCTACGGGTTCCCGCTACTGCTCGCGGGCTTGCCGGGCGTCGCCAACGAAATGGCCGACCGCTTCTTTCTCGAGGCGCTGCTTCCTGCTGAAACTGCGATCGAAGGCGTCGGAGCCTATTCGGCCGTCTACAAGCTCAGCATCTTTTTGATTCTGTTCAACCAGGCCTTTCGCTTCGCCGCAGAACCCTACTTCTTTAAAAACGCGCAGCGCGACCTCAGCCAGCTGGCGATGGCCACGCGGCTCTTTGCGGCCCTGCTGGCCTTGGGCGTCGTCGCGGTGATGGCGGGCTTGCCCTGGCTCAAGCACTTCATCGCCGACAAGTACTGGAACGACCTGCTGCTCTTGCCCGTACTGCTCTTTGCCAACTACCTGCTGTCGCTGTCGACCCAGGTGTCCATGTGGTACAAACTCAGCGACCGCACGATGATGGGTTTGTGGATCACGCTGTTCGGCTTTGCGCTCACGGCCGCGGGTAACATCGCGTGGATTCCCCAACTCGGAATCATGGGTGCCGCCTACGCCACCCTGCTCAGCTACGGAGGCATGCTGGCCCTTTCGCTGGTCTTGGGCCAAAAATTTCATCCCGTTCCGTACGACTGGGGCCGCTTGGGGCTGTACACCTTGGCTGCCTTGGTTTTGGGCGGAACCGCGTTTCACCAACCCGGCTGGCCCGCCGCCGCGTCGGTGGTGCTCATGCTGGCGGTGGTGCTCCGCAGCGAGCGCGCCCTGCTGAAGCGCCGCACCTCTTAAGCTCACGAATATGATCCGCGTCATTAACGAATCCCCGTACCCGCTGCCTGAATACGCCACGCCCCATTCGGCAGGGCTTGACCTCAGGGCCCACCTCAGTGAATCGGTGCTGCTCCAGCCCGGTGAACGCCGGCTGGTTCCCACGGGGCTGCGCATGGCCCTGCCCGACGGGTGGGAAGCGCAGGTGCGTCCTCGGTCTGGACTGGCGCTCAAGCACGGCGTTACCGTGCTGAACAGCCCCGGAACCATCGACGCCGACTACCGCGGTCCGGTCGGGGTGATTTTGGTAAACCACGGTTCCGAAGCATTTGAAATCACGCCTGGCGAGCGCATCGCCCAGCTCGTTTTTGCGCGCTACGAACGCGCCGAGTGGCAAATTGTGGATGAATTGGACGCCACCGAGCGCGGCGAGGGCGGATTCGGCCACAGCGGGCGCGGCTAAGTCCCTATTTTTGCGGAACCAAACCATTCCGCAACCCGAACGATGAACATCATTATTCCCATGGCAGGCCGCGGATCGCGCCTGCGTCCGCACACCCTCACGACGGCCAAGCCGCTGCTTCCCGTGGCCGGCAAGCCCATTGTGCAGCGCCTCGTCGAAGACATTTCGGGAATCGTCGGAGACGACCTCAAGCAAATTGCCTACGTCGTCGGTGAGTTTGGCGACGAAGTTGAGCGGATGCTGCTTGACGTCGCCGCAGGCCAAGGCGCCACCGGAAGCATTCACTACCAAGACAAACCCCTGGGCACTGCCCACGCTGTGCTGTGTGCCGCCGAGCACCTCGAGGGCCCGGTCGTCGTGGCCTTTGCCGACACGCTCTTTCGCGCCGACTTCAAGCTCGACGCCAGCGCCGACGGGGTGATTTGGGTCAACCGCGTCGAGGATCCGCGCGCCTTTGGCGTCGTACAGTTGGGCGAAGACGGCCGCATCGTCGAATTTGTCGAGAAGCCCCAAGAGTTCGTCAGCGACCTCGCCATCATCGGGATTTACTACTTTAAGGACGGAGCACGCCTGCGCCGCGAACTTCAGCACCTCATCGACAATGACATCAAAGGCGGCGGTGAGTACCAGCTCACGCACGCCCTCGAGAACATGAAAAACGACGGCCTGCGCTTTGTGCCCGGAACCGTCGACGCCTGGATGGACTGCGGCAACAAAGACGTGACCGTCGAAACCAACGGGCGCATTTTGGAGTTTGTGCAGCACGAAGAACAGCTGGTTTCGCCCGATGCAGAGCTGGTGAACGCCACGGTGGTTCCGCCCTGCTTCATCGGCCCTGGCGCAAAAATTGTAAATAGCACGGTTGGACCCCACGTCAGCATTGGGCCCCGCAGCACCGTGACCGATTCTACCCTGACTGACTGCATCGTTGGCGAAGACAGCCACCTCACGCGCATCACTCTGCGCAACTCGATGATTGGCCGCCACGCTTCACTGGACGGACAGTTTGTGTCGCTCAGCTTGGGCGACTATTCCCGACTCGAAGGCGAATGAGGTTGCGCGCACTCCTTTTGACGTTCGCGGCCGTGTGGGCCGCAGGGAGTGCGTGGGCGCAGGCCCCAACCTACCTGCCTGAGGCCAAGGCGGAAGCGCTCATGGTCGAGTCCCAGCAGGTCCCGCCCGCCAAGCGTGCGAAGCTACTCGACCGGGCCCGCCGCGAGCTGGTGTTCAGTGCGCAGCACCATCCGACCAACATTCCGACGTGGGAGCTGCTCGCGCTAGTTACCTACTACCAGCAGGATTACGAGTCGTTTGCGCAGTGCCAGCACCGCCTTCATGGCCTGGGTCACCCTGACGCGCGCGGATACTGGACCGCTGCCGAGTGGTCGTTTGGCCGCGAAGACTACGTGGCAGCCCTTGAATTTATTGACTTTGCCGTGCATGCCGAGGGCCCGAGCATGAATGCCGTGTCGTCACGCCGCAACGTCTACATGCGGTTGTACGAGGGGGACTCAGCCCTGCACACGGTGGCACAGTGGGTGGCCGCCAACCCCACAGACGTTCAGGCCGCGCTACTTTATGCTCAAACGCTGGCCGAGCTTGGCGGTGAAGAAGAGGCCTACATGGCCTACCGCCACGTGCTGCGCAGTTTTCCCGACGTGGTCGATGCCCGCTGGCAGTTTTTGCGCTGGGCTGCGGGGGCCGGACGCTGGGACGAGGCGCTTGCGACCGCTCAGGGCATTTGGTCCGACCCCGGAATCGCCGAGCGCGCCAAAGTGGCCTACGCGACCAGCTTTCTCGAAGAGGATCCTACGAACGCCGCTGTAGCCAGCCTTGCAGTGCGCTGGACCGAGGGGCTTTTGGCCCAGGATTCATCCAATCCGGCCTTTTGGGCGCTGCGCGGCGACATTGCCCGCTGGTTGGGCGATTTAGCTACGGCTGAGGCATCGTGGCGCACTTGCCTTACCCTTCCGGGCGGAACCGAGTGGCCCGTCTACCAGCAGCTCCTGCAGCTGGACCTCGACGCCAACCGCACCGAAGACCTCTTGCGCGACGCCCAAGCGGCCGAGGCGGCCCAGCCCCAGCACCCTTTTGGGCGCCTGTTTGTCGGTGTGGCCCTCATTCGGAACGGCGACTACGACGGAGCCTACGCCGCGCTGGGCGAGGGCTTGACCCGAGCCGCAGGAGACCCTGAAGTCATGGAGCAGTACGAGCTCTACCTTGGCGAAGTCGCGTACCGATTGGGCAAAACAAATGAGTTTCGGGCCCACTTTGATCGCGCGCTCACCTTGAACCCGCAGAACCCGACCACACTGAACAACTATGCCTACTTTTTGGCGCTGCGCAAGACCGACCTTCGTCGGGCTGAATCCCTAGCGCTGCAGGCCGTCACGCTCGCCGACCGCGAAGCGAGTTTTTGGGACACGCTCGCGGCCGTCTATGAGGCCCAGCGCAAGCTTCCGAAGGCCAAAGAGGCAATTCAGCGCGCCCTGGACTCGGGCGGACTCGAGTCAGCCACCATCGTCGAGCGCGCGGGAGACATCCACGCAGCGCTTGGCGCACACACTGAGGCCCGACGCCTGTACGAGCACGCACAGTTTTTGGGCAACGCCTCTTCAGACTTAGTTCGCAAACTCAACCAACTTCCGACCCTGTGAAGTACGTTTTTTGGCTTTTGGCCGTAGTAAGTATTGCGGGATGCCGCAGTCGGGTACCGCAGGTTCCGACCGAAACCGCACCCAAATTCGCCGAACGCCCCATGTACGAAACCCACCGATCTGCCCTCGAACGTCGGGCAAAGGCCCTTACGCCCAGCACCCGCTCGGTCGGAACCATCAAAGTCGACTTCGGCGGAAAATCCTTTTCGGCCAAGCTGGACCTGCGGGTTCAGAGCGCCCCAGAAGCCCTCATTTGGATGGATGTCGCCGACCCCATCATCGGCCTCAAAATTGGCCGTGCCCGGGTCTACCAGGATTCCGTGCAGGGGTACGTCAAGCTTTACCGTCAGTACATCAACGAGCCACTGGACCGACTGCGTTCCATGGGCATCGACCTTCGGACCGAAGACGCGCGCCGGTTGGCGTTGGGGTTGCCCTTGGCGGTTCCGACGACCATGTCGGGCGCTCAGTGGTCAGTTGAGGACAGCGCCGTCGTGATGTCGGTGGTTGAGCAGCGCGGAACCTATTCGGTGCGCGTCGAAGTCGCCACGTCTGCCGCGAACCCTGGCCCCGTTTTATGGCAACGCCTCACGAGCAAGGGCGAGTCCGTCACCGTCACCTACACGGGTGATGGCGGATGGGTTGCAGTGGTCCCGAGTCAGGCGGCACGCGCCGAATTCCGGGTGTCGGAACGCACGCAAAGTGCCGACGTAACGTTTCCGTTTGAACTACCTTCGGGCTATGGTCGAGCGTCGTTCTAGTTGGGTGTGGGTACTGGCGTGTGCGCTGGTGCTTCCGTGGGGGATGGCCGCCCAAACGGGCGACACCAAGTCCCAGCTTGAGGCCGAAAAATCCCGACTCCAAAAAGAAATTAGCGCAGCCAACGAACTGCTGTCTAAAACCCGCAAGGACCGTGACCTCACCCTCGGTGAGCTTCGCGCCCTCGAGAAAAAGCTCAAGGCCCGCGAGGCCCTGATTCGCAACGTGCAGGCTCAGGTGCGCCAAAGTGAGTCCGAAATTGCCCGACTGCAAGGCGACATTGCCGAAAAGGACCGCGAAATCGACCAGATGATGCAGGAATATGCCGAAATGCTTCGCCAAGCACAGCAGCGCGGCTCGACCGAGCAGGCGCTGCGCTTCATCCTCGGGGCCGAAAACCTATCCATGGCCATCAAGCGCATGAACTACCTGCGCCAGTATACGGAGTTCCGCAAAGAGAAGGTTGAAGAAATTCGCGCCTACCAAGAGGCGCAGGCCCAGCGCGTGGCTGCCGTCGAAGTCGAGCGCAATCGTCAAAAAGAGTTGCTTGGACAAGAGCTGCGCCAAAAGCAGTTGCTTGCCGAAGAACGCGCCCAGCAGGCCAAGGCGCTAAATGCCCTCAAAAAGAAAGAGGGTCAGATTGCGACCGGAATCAAGAAAAAGAAGCAAGAACTCGCCAAGCTCGAGAAGCAAATTGCGGCCATCATTAAAGAGGAGCTTCGCAAGCAGCGCGAGGCGTCCGCAGGCAAAACCGGCGCCAAGGATGTGGGTGGCGGATACTCTCTGACGCCTGAGGCAGCGGCCCTCGCCAAAGATTTTGCGGCCAACCGCGGTAAGCTTCCGTGGCCCGTGGAGCGCGGCGTGATCACTCAGTCCTTTGGCGACAATGAAGTTCCAGGGGCCGCGGGCGTCACCATCAAAAACCCAGGCGTCGACATCGGAACCCCCGCCAAGTCCACCGCCCGCGCGGTGTTTCAAGGCGAGGTCGCGTCAGTTGTCAGCGTTCCCGGTGCCGGTAAAGTCGTGTTGATTCGCCACGGTAACTACTTCACCGTGTACTCCAACCTGGCCGAGGTGTTTGTCGCTAAAGGCTCCAAGGTCGACACTAAAGAGGCCCTCGGCCGCGTGATGGAAGATCCCGAAACAGGCGCCGCCACACTCCACTTTGAGCTGTGGATGAACACGCAGAACCAGGATCCGAGGCCTTGGCTGAATTAGCGGGGTTCGCTGAGATTGGCAAGGTTGGCTCGTTAGCTTTTTGCGCTTCGCGCTAGGGGCCCTTCGGGGCTAGGGCTGCTTCGCAGCTAAGTCCCCTTCGGGCCGTTTCTCGCTACGTGCTGCTGGCACGCGAGAAAAAAAGTAAAATCCGGGTATAATCGAACAATTAGGGGGCATGAGATTGTTCCGCCTTTGGCGCTCAAATTGGTTTATTTGCACTTGCCTTTGCGTCGTGCCTGTGGTCCTCCGGGCCGTTTTAGTTTCGAATTTCTTGATGGCCGCTCCATGGCATCGAGAAACAAAGCATGAATAACGTGCCCTACGTGCTTATTTAATGAATTTACAATGGTGGATTTCGCCGTTTAACAGCCTTATTCGAACCACATAATTCCCGGGACTAAGACTGGTAACCGGGTAGCGAGCGTCAGCGGTTGGCGAATCCCAATTAATCATATTTTGTCCTGCAAGATTTAGAACTTCAACGTGCTCAATGTTGCTGAACGAGTTAAGGCGAAATTCCTCGCTTACTGGATTTGGCCATACATATGGCAGCGACGTACCAAGTTCGACAGTTCCTATTGATCCGCAGTTAAGAAGGTTCAAATAGTCCCAGAGTTGGTTATTAAACTGGTTCGGAAGCGCATTTCCGTCGGGAGAATTACCCATGCGGACCACTACAAGGTTTTGACTGGGCACCACATTTATCATTTGCCCGTCTTTGCCCCAAGCAGCGATCATGTCAGCGGGCGCACTAGGGTTCAGCCATCCTTGAAAATTGAACTGAGTGCTCGGCAAGCGGTACGAGGACTTGCCATTAAGCCACCAAAGGTATCCATACGATGGATTGATGGACTGTGAAGGGCTGCGCATCGCGGCCTTAAAGACACTGTCGCGAAGCAAGGTGTCGCCGTTCCAGATTCCGTTCGATAGGATGAGGAGGCCAAACCTAGCCATACTTCGAGCGGTACTGACATAGACCCTATTGTATCCTATAGAAACAAATCCACCCGTCATGCCGGTTGGTGCCTTTAGCTTTTGTTGCGCATAACTATTGAGGGTTGTCCCGGTAGCGCCATAGATGACTTCGTCAAGAAGTGTGTATGGTGCGTTGTGATAGGCCCACCTTGTTCCCGCATTAGCTTTAAAGGAAAGACAGGTATCTAGAGTACAGAAGGGATCCGCGACAGCATCGTCGAGACCGCTGGTCATCGAGAGCTGGTGCACAATACGGATCTCACGTTCTTGACTCGGGGCGCATTGGGTCCAACCATGCCCTAAGTACGCCGACGTGGAGTCGTTTATCGACAAGTGTCCTTCCTCTTGAGCAATGCCCACCAAAAATGAGGTTATGGTCTTTCCAGCGGAGTTCCATGGCCAAACGCTGTTCGGCGTATGGCTGTCAAAATACTGCTCAAGAACAACTTTCCCGTTTTTGAGTACGATAAACGCTTTGGTATCATTTGAATCGAGAAATGCGTACAAATCTGATATCGCGCTAGAACACCATTGGAGTGATTGGGGATTCAAGGTGTCCCATGTCGTACCTGAATTAGGGGGGAAATACAGACTTTGGGCCGATGCCCCGAGCCATATGCTCGTCGATGCAGCAATTGCTAATAAGTACCTCATACGCCCTTTAGGACGCACAAAGTTGATTATTGTTTAATTGGTCGAATGGGTGGGCTTCGCGTTTTTGGCCCTTCGGGCCGTTTCTCGCTACGTGCTGCTGGCACGCGAGAAAAAAAGTAAAATCCGGTTATAACCGAATAGGTAGTTCGAGTGGTTTCTTGCTTCCGGCCCGCCGTTCCGCGGCAACAAGGAACGAGTTACTAGAAACCAAAAAGCCAACGAGCGAACCTTGCCAACGAGCCAATGTGCTATATTAGTAGCCAGTACCATAACACACTCACCATGCGCAAGCACTTCGCCATTTTGGTTTCGGTTTTCTTTTTCTGGGGTTTTGTCGCGGCAAGCAACGACATTTTGATTCCGGTATTTCAGAGCAAGCTCAGTTTGGAGCAGTGGCAGAGCCAGATGATCTCGTTCATCTTTTATGTGGCCTACACGGTGGGTGCGCTGGGATACTTGCTGCTGACGCGCCTTTGGGGCAAGGATTTGGTGGCGACGGTGGGCTACGGAAAGTCGCTCGGAATCGGCCTTTGGATCAGCGCCCTCGGAACCCTATTGTTCATTCCGGCGGCGAATCAGGCGTCGTTTCCACTGCTGCTGGCGGGACTGCTTGTAGTGGGGTTGGGATTTAGCCTGCAGCAAACCGTGGCGAATCCGCTGGCGATCGCACTGGGCACGCCCGAGACGGGCTCGCAGCGCCTCAGCATGGCGGGCGGGGTGAACAACCTTGGCACGACGCTGGGCCCGCTCGTGGTCAGCATTGCGATTTTCGGAATCGGTGCCAGCGCAAGCACGACCTTGGACATTGAGGCCGTGAAGCTTCCGTACCTGGCGCTGGGCGCGCTGTTCACGCTGTTCGGATTCATTTTTTGGAAGTCGGATTTTGGCGGACCCGCCGCTGAGGAGGCTGATGCGGTGCAGGTTGAGGCTCCGGCCGGAACCCTCGGTTTGACCCAAGTCTGGATGGGCATGATTGCCATTTTTGTCTACGTGGGCGTGGAGGTTTCGACCGCAAGCAACCTTCCGGCCTACCTCGAGAAGTTTCAGGGGGTGGCGCTGCACGAAATCGCCCCGTACGTTTCGCTCTACTGGGCGTCGCTGATGATCGGTCGCTGGACGGCCGCCTCGGGCGCGATGGGCTTGAGCGGAACCGCGCGCCAAGCCATGCGCTGGGTGATGCCCTTAGCCGCGTTTGGTGTCTTCCTCGCAGTGAATACGGCGGCTGGGCACAATGCGTTGGCATTTTTGCCCTACCTCGCGGCCATTGCGCTGCTGACCCTACTTGACTGGAGCACCAAGGGCAACCCTGCCCGCCAGCTGCTGTACTACTCGGTGGCTGGAGCTGCGGCGCTCATCTTGGGCATGAACGCCGACGGCCCATTGGCCATTTACGCCTTCTTGAGTGTCGGACTCTTTGCCTCAACCCTTTGGCCGTGCATCTTCACGCTGGCGATTACGGGCCTTGGCGGACGCACTCCGCAGGCATCCAACGCGCTCATCATGATGATTATGGGTGGCGGAATCGTCAGCTTGCTTCAGGGCTACCTGGCCGACGATGCCTTACTTGGCTTGCGCCAGTCGTTCTGGGTCGGAGTCGCGTGCTTTGCCTACCTCGCTTTTTATGCGGTTACCGTATCTCGCGTGCTCAAATCCCGCGGCGTAGACCTCGATCAGCTGGCCTCAGAAGGGGGCCACTAAGGCCTTCCGAGGCATCTCGCCATGTTAGAGTGTGTTTTTGCGCAATTTGGCCGTTAAATCGGTTAAAAAGGCCCCCTAGTTGGGGGGGGGGGGGTCTCCATACTAATTTAGTACCGGTTTGGTGTGAAGTTGCGTCCGCGCGGCTTGACGCATTGGTTGGAGCGCCGTCCCGCAAGGGACGGCGCTCTTTTTTGTGCAGGGCCCAAAAAAGAAATCCCCGGCGCGCAGCGCCGGGGATCCCACCCAAAATCCGGTTACAACCTGAGTTTGAAAAATTACTTCGCCGTCAGCACGAGGAACCCGTGGGCCGGAAGGCTCAAGGTTCCGCCCTCGGCCAGCGAGAACGACTCGCCGGTAAAGTGGTTCACGTAGTCGCCGGCGGGGGCGCCTGAAAACGTCACCTCGGCGGCCTTGGCGTCGAAGTTGGTGAACACGACCACCGTGTTGTCGCCCTTGATGCGGCTGAAGGCGTACACCCGTTTGTTGCCGGTGGTGATGCGCTTCTGGGCTCCGCCAAAGTCGCCGCTGTTGAGGGCGGGATTCTCGTGCTTGAGCGCGCTGACCTTGGTGTAGAAGGCGGCCTGCGACGGACGGCTCCAGTCGATTGTGTCGCGCTCAAAAAAGCGGAGCGACTTGTTGAGGCCCACCTCTTGGCCGCTGTAGATCAGAGGCATGCCCTGCTCCATCGTGGCGCAGATAATGTATGCGGCCTGGGCGTTGGCGCCGATGCGCTTCTCGACGGTTCCGTTCCACGAATTCTCGTCGTGGTTGTCGATGAAGTACATGCGGTAGCCGTCCTGCGGAAAGTCCTTCTCTTGGCGCTCCAAGTAGGCGTCGATCGTGGCGACGTCTTCGCCTTGGCAGGCCTTGTTGAGCAGGTGGTGGAACTCCCAGCCGTAGGTCATGTCGCACTGCGACTCGTGGGCCCAGTAGAACTCGGTTTCGCCCAGCAAAAAGATCTCGGGATTCTCGGCGCGCAGCATGGCGTTGGTCTCTTGCCAGAACTCGAGGGGCTGGCCGCCCATCATGTCGTAGCGAAATCCGTCGATTTTCATGTTCTTGAGCCACCACATGAGCTCGCCCTGCATGGCCTTCCAGAGCTCTTTGTTGGCGTAGTCGAGCTCAGCCACGTCGGTCCAGTCGGTGGGCTGGTTGTGGTCGTTGCGGCCGTTGCTGATTTCGCCCGTGGCAGAATCGCGGTAGTAGAACTCTGGGTGCTCGGTCATCCAGTGGTGGTCCCAGGCGGTGTGGTTCGGAACCCAGTCCAAGATCACCTTCATTCCCAGCTTGTGTGCCTCATCCACCACGCGGGCAAAGTCGGCGCTGTCGCCGAATTCCGGATTGATGGCGGTGTAGTCCGAGATGCTGTAGTACGAGCCGAGCTCTCCCTTGCGCTTTTCGACTCCGATGGGGCTCATGGGCATAAACCACAGGATGTCCACACCCAGGTCTTTGATGCGCGGAAGCTCTTTTTCAAACGCGTCCAGCGTGCCTTCGGGTGTGTACTGGCGCACGTTGACCTCGTAGATCACGGCGTTCTTGGACCAGTCGGGGTGAAAGGCGTGGGCTGTTTCTTCAGCGGCCTTGGGGGCGCAGGCGGCTGCCATGGCGGCGGCTACTGCAAAAGCGAGGAGCTTCTTCATAGGGGGTTACTTGTTGGATTTGATGTAGGCAAAATTTCGGGCCGGAATCTCGGCCTTAACGGTGCTGAGCGTGCCCTCTCCGGCCACCACGCGGGCGTCGGGTCCGAGGTCGTTGATGCGGACGGTTACGGGCTTGTCGCCTCGGTTCAGGACGACGCGCACGGTCTCACCGGGGTAGGTTCGGGTGATGACGAGCACGTCCTCGCCCACGGTGCGAATGGCGGTCTGGCCGAAGCACAGCGCCAAGCTGGCGCGGCGCTCCATAAAGACATCGGCCGTGCGTGAACGCAGCAGGCGCTGGGCTTTGCTGAAGGGTGACGGCTTGCCCGCAGCTTCAAACGACATGTCGCGGCGGTTGTCGGGGTCGTTGGCTCCTTCGAGGCCTACTTCGTCGCCGTAGTAGCACACGGGAATTCCCGGAATCGCACAATTGAACGCGTGCAGCAGGGCGAGGCGGTCCAGCCCGGCCTCGGTGGCTTTGGGCGTCGCGCGGGTGTAGCCGGCGAGCTTCGTGTCCTCTTGCGGCGACACGTGGCCTGAGGCAAGGGTGACAAAGCGCGGACGGTCCTGGTTTCCGCTGATGTTGCCCATCAAGTGGTTGGGACCGTAGGTCGCCAAGCTGGCTTCGAGGGTGGCTTTGAGCGCCGTGGCGCTTCCGCCCAAGTTGCCAAAAAAGGCGACGGCCGCGTCGTAGAGGTTAAAGTCGAACTGTGCATCCAGCAGTCCGCTGCCCACATAGCTGTTGATGAGCTCTGGCGAACCGTAGGTTTCGCCAATTTGGTAGAGGCGACGGCCCTCGGCATAGGCGACCTGCTCCTTGAGCTTGCGCGTCAGGGTGCGCCAGTACAGCAGGTCCACGTGCTTGGACGCGTCGTGGCGAAACCCGTCAAACCCGTAGTCCTGCACCCACGGCAACGCCGAGTCGGTCATCGCCATCACGACGTCAGGCCGCTGCGAGTTCAGGGTCGGAAGGTGCTTGTCGAACCACGTCGTCAGGCGGTGGTCGTCCCAGCGCTCGGTATTGAGCGACGAATCGGGCAGGTAGAGCGACGTGATCCAGTCGGGGTGGGCCTTGAGCACGGGGTGCTCGAGGTGCACGTGGTGGCCGACAAAGTCAATCAGCGTATTGAGGTTGCGGTCGTGCGCCACTTGGTTAAAGCGGCGGATTTCGTCGGCGGTTCCCATGCGGGCGTCCGGCTTGGACGTGCTGGTGGGCCAGTACCCGTGGTAGCCTGAGAAGCGCGTGGTTACGCCGCCCTTGTTCCAGAGGCCCCAGGCGCCCTGCGGGTTGCGGTGCAGCGGCGAAAGCCAAATGGTGTTGAACCCGAGCGATTCAAAGTAGCCCTTCTCGAGGCGCTGCTGGACGCCCTCGACGTCACCGCCGTGGTAGTCGTTGGCAGGGAGCACGTCGGCGCGGTTTAACGGCTTGTCGTTGAGCGGATTGCCGTTACTAAAGCGGTCGACCAACGCAAAGTACATGGTCGCAGATTCCCAGTCGTCGCGGCGCAGCTGGGCAGTCGAATTCACAATGTGGCCTTCGTGCAGCGGAACCATGGCCTCTCCGCCAAAGCGGTCCGCGTTAAACGTGTACAGGTGCAGCTGGCTGCGCTCGGCACTGCCGGCTTCGGACGGAATCGCCACGCGAAGGCTGCCGTCTTCGGCGGACCGAACCGAAACTTGGTAGGTATTCCAAAATGCGATCAGTTCTTGACCCTTGGGCAGGGCCTTCACGGCAAGCTCGCCTTCGCGCTCGCCGAGAATCTGGATGGGGGCGCAGTCTTGGCCGGGTTCGGCAACCACGAGGACGTCGTTGGCTCCGCCCAATCCGTTGGGGACTTTGGTTGGATTCGCCGGGTCGTTGACTTCGATTCCGCCCACCGTGAACTTGTATTCGTAGCGGCCGGGCTTGAGGTTGAGCTTCAGTCGGGCCACGTTCGCGGTGTCGCGCGCCATGGGGTGGCTGCTGCGGTTCCACGCGTTAAACGTTCCAATCAGGTATGCGGTGGCAGCGCTGTCGCCGGGGTTGAGCGGCAGGCTGAATTCCACTTCCTGAACTGGAGCCTGGCGCAGCACCAAGTGGTAGGTTCCGCC
>CAYYWL010000002.1:21962-23582 GCA_964475135.1 uncultured Owenweeksia sp. | reverse complement strand
TGAATTCCACTTCCTGAACTGGAGCCTGGCGCAGCACCAAGTGGTAGGTTCCGCCGGCGGCCTCGATGCTGGCGACGCCCAGGGGCTGCTTCATGCGGCCTTCGACCCGCCAAATGGCGGAATCTTGCTGCCACTTCACCGTCAGACCCTCGGGAAAGGTCCACTCGTCCAGCTCGCTGAGCAGGTAGTCGGTCGCGTAGATTTTGGTTACGCCGTAAGAAGCGAGGTCAACGGGGCGCCATCCGAGGCCGGCGTACTCGTCGCCGAGATCAACGGATCCGGAGCCGCCGCAGGCGGTGAGCACGGCGGCGGCGATGCTGAGAAGGCTGAAACGTTTCATGCGTGGGTATAGGTTTGTTCGCTGCCTGCGGCGAGCTTCTGGAGGGTTCCGCCCACGTAGAATTCTGCTGCAGATCCCTCTAAGTTACGCACCGTCAGTTGGTTCTGCTCGACGCGAACCGAGAGAAGGGCTCCGCGCCAGCGCAGGTGGAAGGTGATTCCACCCCACTGTTCGGGCAGGAACGGCTTGAAGTGCAGGTCCTCGCCGACCAGGCGCATTCCGCCAAATCCGTAGACGACGGCCATCCAAGCGCCGCCCATCGCCGTGACGTGCAGGCCTTGGTAGACTTCTTTGTTGTAGTCGTCGAGGTCCAAGCGCGCGGTGCGGTGGTAGAGCTCGTAGGCCTTGGCCGCGTAGCCGAGGCGGCAGGCGAGCACGGTGTGCACGCTGGGCGACAGCGAGCTTTCGTGCACCGTCAGGGGCTCGTAAAAGTCAAAGTGCTTCTGAAGCGTTTCGACGGGCGTGCGGTCTTCAAAGAAAAACATTCCCTGAAGCGTGTCGGCCTGCTTGATGTAGGGCGAGCGCAGGATGCGGTCCCAGCTCCACTTTTGGTTGATGGGGCGCTCTGCGGGGTCGAGTTGGGCCACCGGGACGAGCTCTTTGTCCAAAAATCCGTCCTGCTGCAAGAATACCTCGTGCTTTTCGCTGTACGGGTAGTACATGTTGCTGCGAATGGCTTCCCACTGCTCGAGTTCGTCGGCGTCGAGGTCCATCTTGGCGCAGAGTGCGGCGTAGTCCTCGGGCTGGTTTTGGGCCAGGTACGCGGCGCATTCTGCGGCGTACTCCAAGCACCAGGCGGCCATGAAGTTCGTGTAGTAGTTGTTGTTGACGTTGTTCTCGTACTCGTTCGGTCCAGTCACGCCCAAGATGACGAACTGCTCTTTGTCGTCGCTCCAGTTGACGCGCTGGGCCCAGAATCGGGCGATGGCGACGAGCACTTCGAGTCCGCCTTCAGCCAGGTAGCCGTAGTCGCGGGTGTGGCGCAGGTAGGTGTAGATTCCGTACGAAATCGCGCCATTGCGGTGGATTTCTTCGAAGGTGATCTCCCACTCGTTGTGGCACTCTTCGCCGTTCATCGTGACCATCGGGTAGAGCGCGGCCCCGTCGGTGAATCCGAGCTTGGCGGCGTTTTCGATCGCCTTGTCGAGCTGCTTGTAGCGGTACACCAGCAGGTTGCGGCCCACTTCGGGGTCGGTCGACGCGAGGTAGAAGGGTAGGCAGTAGGCCTCGGTGTCCCAGTAGGTCGAGCCGCCGTACTTCTCGCCGGTGAATCCTTTGGG
>CAYYWL010000002.1:0-21862 GCA_964475135.1 uncultured Owenweeksia sp. | reverse complement strand
GCGGCGTAGCCCTCACGGCCCACGGCCGTTCCGCCCGCGCCATGAACGCGGCACTCCATGGCTGCGGTCACAAAAAAGTCGAGCTTCTTGGTGCGTGCCTTGACCCACGAACCCGCGCCGTGGCCCTCTTGCGCCCAAAACGTCTCGTCCCAGTTGGCGTCCGAATTCACCACGTTAAAATCGAGGTAGGGCTCGAGCACCACCTCGGCAGCGCGGTCGACCGTCACCCGGAACTGCTGGGCCGAAACCTCGTCGCGCACAATGCTCAAGAAGCGCTGGGCTTCGACGGTCACGGTGGCTCCGTTGGCGAGCGCGGCGGTGAATCGGCGGGTCAGGACGCCGTGCTCCATGTCGAGTTCGCGGTAAAACTCTGAAACCTTGGCCGTGTACAAATCGACCACTTCGCCGTCGACGCGTAGGTCGATGCCCACGTAGTTCACGGCGTTCAGGACCTTGGCGAAGTACTCCGGGTAGCCGTTCTTCCACCAGCCCACCTTAGTCTTGTCGGGGTAGTACACTCCGGCGATGTAGCTCCCTTTGAGGTGCTTGCCGCTAAAGGCCTCTTCGTGGTTGGCGCGGTGCCCCATGCGTCCGTTGCCGAGCGCAAAAAGGCTTTCGCTCATGATGTGGGCTTCGGGCGTCCAGGTCGTTTCGACGACGCGCCAGGGATCGATGTGAATGGGGGGCTTCATAGCGAGTTGCTAGTTACGGGTTAAAGCTGCTGCGCGCGTTCGGGCGTCAGTTGGTCCAGGCCGCTGACAAGAAGGTCGGCTTCGAGGCCGTGGCCGATTCCGACCACCTTCATGCCGCCGCGGCGGGCGGCTTCGACTCCGGCTTCGGAATCTTCGAACACCACACACTCCTCGGGCTTGAGGCCGAGGCGTCGGGCGCCTTCGAGAAAGACTTCGGGGTCGGGTTTGGACGCGGTCACGACGTTGCCGTCAACTAAGGCGTCAAACAGCGGAATCCAGCCCAATCGCTCCAAAATGAGCGGAGCGTTTTTGGACGCGGAACCCAGCGCCACCTTGATTCCCGCGGCACGGCTAGCGCGTAGGAATTCGTGGGCTCCGGGCAGGTAGTCGTCGGCCGGCATACCCCGAACGAGTTCGAGGTACCAGTCGTTTTTGAGGGTCATCCAGTGCTGCTTCTCGGCGTCCGAAAGGGTTTTTCTGCCCCAGGCGAGGATGCGGTTCAGGGATTCAGCCCGTGAAACGCCCTTGAGCTGCTCGTTCTCGGCTTCGCCAAAGTGAATTCCGAGCTCGGCCGCCATGCGCTGCCAGGCCAAAAAGTGGTACTGGGCCGTGTCGACCAGCACCCCGTCGAGGTCAAAAAGAAATCCGCGGATCACAGGGCTTGGGGTTCGAGAACCCGCAGCACGTCAATGTGGTACTCCACTAAGCGGTTGACGGGCTTAGCTTGGGTGCGTCCGTAGCGCACGCCGGCTTCGGCGCATGCCTTCTGGAGCAGCGGCTCAAAGGCCTTGGCCACCGAGCCTACGAAGTTCACCTGGGCGCCTTGACGGGCCTCGGCGAAGCAGAGCACGTGGAACTCGATAAAGGCCTTAAATCCCTCGAATACAATCTCTTGAATGTACGGATGCTCAGCGTGGTCGCCGGCAAACCGCGCGTAGTTCGCGAGGTAGACGTTGGCGTTGGGCTCGTTGTATACCGAATTGAAGATCTCGGCTTTGCCGACGCCGTAGGATCCGACAAAGGCAGCGTGCAGGTCGGCAGGAAGGCGCTTGTACAGAAAGTCGCGCACCAACCGCTTGCCGATGTAGCTCGCCGAACCCTCGTCGCCCAAGATGTAGGCTAGCGCGGGTACCTCTTCGTGCACGGCCGTACCGTCGAAGTAGCATGAATTGGATCCGGTTCCGAGGATGCACGCGATGTGCGGCTCGCCAAAGTAGGTGGCGTAGGCCGCCGCGAGCAAGTCGTGGTCAACCAGGACGTTGGCCGCCGTGAACACGCGCTCAAGGCCTTCGGCGATGATGGCATTCAGGGCGTCGGACGAGCATCCGGCTCCGTAAAAAAAGACCTTTTCCACCGAAGGAGCGTGGGCCATGATTTCGGATTCGGCGCGCAGGGTGCGCTCGACTTCGTCCGCGTCGTGAAAGTAGGGGTTGAGGCCCTTGACCGACCAGCGTCCGACCTCAGTGGCCGAAGCGTCCAAAAGAATCCAATCGGCTTTGGTGGAGCCGCTTTCGACGATAAATACCATAACTTCTTAAGATTGAGCTGCCATGCGCACTGCCATGTCGGCCATGCGGGCAGAGTAGCCGGCCTCGTTGTCGTACCAACCCATGATTTTCACCAGGGTTCCGTTGGCCGACGTGATGCCAGAGTCAAAAATGCACGAGTGCTTGTTGCCCACGATGTCGGCAGACACGATGGGGTCTTCAGTGTACTGAAGAATGCCCTTCAGCGGACCTTCGGCGGCGGCCTTCATGGCGGCGTTGATTTCGGCAGCGGTAGCGGGCTTTGCCAATTCTACCGTTACGTCAGTGGCTGAGCCCGTAAGTGTTGGGACGCGGATCGCGTAGCCGTCGAGCTTGCCCTTCAGTTCGGGAAGCACGAGGCCCACGGCCTTGGCGGCCCCGGTGGTGGTCGGAATCATGCTCACCGCAGCAGCGCGTGCGCGGCGAAGGTCGCGGTGCGGAGCATCCTGAATACTCTGGTCGTTGGTGTAGGCATGTACAGTAAGCATGTAGCCTTTGACCACCCCAAAGGTGTCGTTGAGGACTTTCATCATCGGAGCCAAGCAGTTGGTCGTGCACGAAGCGTTGCTGAACACGTGGTCGTCGGGACCGAGGATTCCCTCGTTTACGCCCAATACCACCGTCTTCACGTCGTCGGCCTTTGCGGGAGCGCTGAGGCCCACCTTCTTGGCACCGGCCTGCAGGTGCAGCTCAAGCTGCTCTTTGCTGGTAAAGATTCCGGTTGACTCGATCACGAGGTCCACACCCAGCTCGCCCCATGGAAGCTCTGCAGGGTTCTTGATGGCGGTAATGCGAATCTCTTTGCCATTGACGATCAGGCTGTTTGGAGTGTGCGAAACCGTACCTTGGAAGCCTCCGTGCGCCGAGTCGTACTTGAGCAAGTGCGCCAAGGTGGCGGTGTCGGTCAAGTCGTTGATGGCTACAATCTCAACGTCGGGACGTACGATGAGGTTGCGAAAGGTGAGGCGGCCGATGCGGCCAAATCCGTTGATTGCGATCTTATTCATAGCGAGTACAAAAAAACGAGTAAAATGGGTTAGATAGACAGTATTCGGGCAATGCGTATCAAATCTTCGTCGAGCGAAGCTTTGTTGAGAATAGCCATGGGTAGATGGGTGTGCGCAAGCTGACCGCTCACGATGCCCACCATGACGTCGGACTTGCCGTTGAGCAAGGCTTCCACCGCCGCCACGCCGAGTCGGCTGGCGTTCACTCGGTCGAGCATGCTGGGCGAACCGCCCCGCTGAATGTGTCCGAGAATGGTGACTTTGACGTCAAGGTCGGGGTTGTGTTGTTTCAGCGCGTCGGCGAGCTCAAAGGGGGTTCCGAGGCGGTTGCCTTCGGCGACGACGACGATGTTGCTGGTTTTTTTGCGTTCGGCGCCCTGGTCAATCGCGGCCTGAAGCTCTTCGATGGTGGTATTGCGCTCGGGAAGCACGATGCTTATGGCACCCGTCGCAAGGCCCGAGCTCAGTGCAATGAATCCGGCGTCGCGGCCCATCACCTCGACCAAAAAGAGGCGGTTGTGGCTGTTGGCGGTGTCGCGAATCTTGTCGATGCTCTCGACCACCGTGTTGCTCGCGGTATCGTATCCGATCGTGTAGTCTGTGCCGAACAGGTCGTTGTCGATGGTGCCCGGAATTCCGACGACCGGAATCGCGTGCTCTTCACAAAGTTTGTGGGCACCGGTAAAGGTTCCGTCTCCGCCAATCACCACGAGGCCATCGATGCCCTGGGCGCGAAGGTTGGCGGCGGCTTCGGCGCGGCCCTCTGGGGTGCGGAATCGTTGGCTGCGCGCGGACTTGAGAATGGTTCCGCCCTGGGCGAGAATGTTGCGCACACTTTTGCTGTCGAGCGGAACAAAATCCGCCTCAACCAATCCGTCGTAGCCGCGGTACACGCCTACACATTCAAGTCCATAAAAAGAAGCGGACCGCACCACAGCGCGGATGGCGGCGTTCATTCCAGGGGCGTCGCCCCCTGAGGTCAGCACGGCTATGCGTTTCATACGTTTTACGAAGATAGTGTTCAAAGTACACATAGTAGTGAGAATGTTAGTGTCCGAAGTACATTTGTCTACCTATGCAGAACCCCAACGTTTCAGTTGACTGTGTGGTTTTTGGCTTTGACGGCCAAAAACTCAATGTCTTATTGATTGAGCAAGAGGACTTTGGCCAAGCTTGCCGCTTTGCGCTCCCTGGTGACCACCTCGAAGAGGACGAGGACCTCGACCAGTCTGCCGCCCGCGTGCTGCGCGAGCTCACAGGCCTCAGCGGCCTCTACCTGCAGCAGTGCGGAACCTTCGGAGACCCCAACCGCGTCAAAGACCCCAAAGACCTCCCGTGGTTAACCCACGTGCGCAAGGATCCGACCGCACGAGTCATCACAATTGCCTACTATGCGCTGGTCAAAATGACCGACTTCAACCTCTTGGCTTCGAGTTTTGCCGCCCGCGCCTTTTGGCACGACGCCAACGAAATTCCGCGCTTGGCCTTTGACCACAACACGATTTTTGACCAGGCTCTCACCACACTGCGCCGCGAACTAAGCGAGTTGCGCGTAGGCTTTGAACTTTTGCCCAATAAGTTTACCCTCAGTCAGATGCAGGCAGTCCATGAGGCGATCCTGAACTCAAACTTCGACAAGCGGAACTTCCGCAAAAAGGCGCTGAACGACCAGTGGGTGGTTCCGCTCGACGAAAAGCAAACCGGCGTGGTCCACAAGCCCGCCCGACTTTACACGCGCAACCCCGAACGCGCTCAAAACTAGCACCATATGGCAACCAGCTCTTCGACCGGCTCTGCGGCCGCTACCTCTCCCAAAAAGGCCCTCAATTTTTGGCAAATCTGGAACATGAGCTTCGGATTCTTGGGCATCCAGTTCGGCTTCGCCCTTCAAGGAGGCTTCATGTCGTCCATCTTTCAAAACCTTGGGGCGAGTAAGGACGAGCTTCCCGGACTCTGGATTGCCGCCCCCCTCACGGGACTGATTGTGCAGCCCATCATTGGGTACTTATCAGACCGCACCTGGAGTCCGCGCTTTGGCCGCCGCCGTCCCTACTTTTTGGTCGGAGCCGTCTTGAGCACGCTGGCGCTTTTTTTCATTCCCAATTCTCCGGCGCTCTGGGTTGCCGCCGGTCTGCTTTGGGTCCTCGATGCCTCCATTAACATTTCGATGGAGCCCTTTCGGGCCCTCGTCGCTGACAAGCTTCCGGACGAGCAGCGCTCGTACGGGTTTGTGGCGCAAACGCTTATTATCGGCATCGGAACCTGGATCGCGAGCAACCTTCCCTGGCTCATGAGCACATTGGGGGTATCCACAACGGCTCCTGAAGGTCAGATTCCGCCCTCGGTACATTGGGCGTTTGCCATTGGCGCCGTGGTCTTCATGGCGTCCATTCTTTGGACTGTATTCACCACCACCGAAGAAGCACCCGCCGACATGGAAGCCTTTCACGCGCACCGCCGTGCCACTGCGGGAATCGGCGGAGCCCTTCGCGAGATCACCTCGAGCTTTCGCCACATGCCGGGCGTGATGTGGAAGCTGGGGCTCGTGCAGTTCTTTAGCTGGTTCGCCTTCTTCACCATGTGGAACTTTGCCGGTCCGGCCCTCGCCGAGCACGTGTACGGCGCCGCAATGCCCGCTGCCGGAGCCGCCAACTACCTCGCCGAGAAGGCCGCGTACAATGACGCCGCCGCGTTAGTGGGCTCATCCATGGGCATGTACGGCCTTAGCTCGATGGCTTTTGCCTTTATTCTCACCCTTTATGCCTCGAAGCGCGCCCTAAACCGCCGCATGGTGCACCTGCTCTCGCTTGCCGCCGGCGGCCTCGGGTTCCTCCTCATGAGCTTCGCCACCGCCTCGAACGACGGAATCCTCAATGCGTCCTTTGCCCTCATCGGAATCGCCTGGGGCAGCATCCTTTCGATGCCCTACGCCATTCTTTCGAGCGAGGTGGACCCTTCCAAAATGGGCATTACCATGGGGCTCTTCAACATGTTCATCGTGATTCCGCAAATCGTTGCGGCCGTGGGCGGAATCAATTGGGCCTACAAAACCTTCTTGGGCGACGCCATCATCAACACCATGATCCTCGCTGGAATCAGCCTTTTGATCGGAGCCGTGACGTCGCTGGCGCTGCCGGCAAAGAAGGGTTGAAACTGGCAAGTTTGGCTCGTTAGCTATTTGCGCTTCGCGCTAGGGCTGCTTCGCGCTAGGGCCGCTACGCAGCGTTGGACACGAGCAACTAGTCACTAGAAACTGGTTACTGGTTACCTGCTGCTGGTTACTTGCTGCTGGTTACGTGCAACTAGAAACTAGTTACTAGTGACTGGCCACGTGCTCACCAACGAGCTAACCTTGCCAACCTTGCAAGTCTTGCTAGATAGCCAACCTTGCTAATCGGCTGATTCGACCGTCACCACATTGCCTTCGCGGTACGTGATGCGCACTTTGGTGTCGGCCGCGAAGTCGCGGGCTGCCTCAAAGGCCCAGCTGTCGCCGTCGATCTTGACGTAGCCGCGGTGGCCGGCGGTGACGTCGGACTCTACACGGCCGACCGCTCCGATCAGGGCATCGTGGTTGGTTTTGGCTCCGGTCGCGGCGAACCACGTGCGCAGCAGGGGCCGGAGCAGCCAGAGCGACAGGCCGCTAAAGATGGAAAAAAGGACGAGCTGGATCTCGATGGACCAGCCGAAAGCTGCTCCGGCCGAGGCGCCGGCGGCGCCCACCGCGAGGCAGGCCAGCAAAAATCCGGGAGTGAAGACTTCGAGAAGCAGAAGTATGGCGGCGGCGATCAGCCAAATGGTCCAGGTCATGACTTAGATTTTCGGTACTGACCTAAGATAAGCACTAGCGAGGTAGCGCTGAGGATGGCTCCGGCCACAAAGGGGGCTCCGGGAAAATAAATGGGGGCTCCGGCCTCGGTGAAGGTCGCAAAAATGGTGGTCATGAGGGGAGGACCCACGATGCTCGTCGCGCTCATCATGCTGCTCATGGCGCCCTGGAGCTCGCCTTGCTCGTTCTCGGGGACTCCGTTGCTCAGCAGACCTTGAAGGGCGGGGCCGGCGAGGCCTCCGAACGCGTACGGAATCAAGAAGGCGTAGAGCATCCACTGCTGCTGGACCAGCGCAAAGAGAATGAGGCCCACCACGTTGCAGACCATGCCCACGATGAGGGTGCGCCAAGGGCCGAGGGCGGGAATCGCCTTGCGGATCAGAAAGCCTTGCACAAAGGCGCTGAGAATGCCGACGGCTCCGAGCGAAAGGCCGATGTCTTTGGGCGACCAGTTGAACTTCTCGATCGTGAAGTAGGACCAGGTGCCCTGCACGGCGTGGCTCGCGATGTACAAGAACACGAGCGAACCAATCAAGCCGACCACCCGGGGGTAGCGCTTGAGGGCCACAAGGGTGCCGAGCGGGTTGGCGCGCTTCCATTCAAAGGCGCGTCGGCGGTCGGCAGGAAGCGATTCCGGAAGCACAAAGTAGCCGTAGGCCATATTCAAAAAAGTTAGCGCAGCCGCCACAAAGAAGGGAACACGTGGCCCGAGTTCGCCCAAAAGTCCGCCCGATACCGGCCCGATGATAAAGCCAAGACCGAAGGCGGCGCCCACGAGGCCAAAGTTTTGTGCGCGCTTTTCGGGTGGCGAGACGTCAGCGATGTAGGCAAAGCCGGTGGTGAAGCTGGCTCCGAAAATGCCCGAAACCACGCGGGCCACGAACAGCCAGGCCAGGGTCGGAGCAAACGCAAGCACCAGGTAGTCAAGGCCGAATCCGAGCAGCGAAAGCAGAAGAACGGGGCGGCGGCCGTAGCGGTCGCTGAGCGCTCCCACCAGTGGGGCAAACAGAAACTGAAAGAAGGCGTAGGCGAATAGCAGCCATCCGCCGTAGCGCGAGGCTTCAGATACGTCGGCCCCCGTGAGCTCCTGAATCAGCTGCGGAATGACCGGAATAATGATTCCGAGCCCGATGATGTCGAGCAGCAGGGTCACAAAGATGAATCCCACCGCAGCGGGGCGCGCCGAATTTGCCATGCGCAAACCTACGCGATTTTAACCTTGGCTTTTGAGCAGCTCTTTGATTCCGCCCAACGAACTCAGAACGCCGGTCGCTTCGTACGGCAAGAACACTGTCTTGGTCTCGTTGCCCGAGGTCATTTGGTTAAGGGTCTCGAGGTACTTCTGCGCGATCAGGTACTGCACGGGGTCCCCGGCGTAGCCCTTCACCGCTTCAGACACGAGGCGAATCGCCTCAGCCTCAGCCTCAGCCACCCGGATTCGCGCTTGGGCTTGGCCCTCTGCCTCGAGAATGGCGGACTGCTTCTGGCCTTCGGCCCGCTGAATGTCGGACTCGCGCTGGCCTTCGGCCGTCAAAATTTGGCTGCCCTTTTCACCTTCGGCCTCGAGGATGGTGGCGCGGCGGTTCCGCTCGGCACGCATCTGCTTTTCCATCGCATCACGGATGGCCAGAGGCGGATTGATGTCCTGAAGCTCGACGCGGTTCACCTTTACGCCCCACTTGTTGGTGGCGTCGTCAAGAATGGCGCGGAGCTTGGCGTTGATGGTGTCGCGGCTGCTCAAGCACTCGTCGAGGTCCATTTCACCCACGACGTTGCGCAGGGTCGTTTGTGTGAGCTTCTCAATGGCGTTCGGAAGGTTTCCGATTTCGTAGACCGATTTGAGCGGATCCACGATTTGAAAGTAAATCAGCGCATTGATCTCGGTGACCACGTTGTCGCGCGTGATCACGTTCTGCTTCGGGAAGTCGTAGACGTTTTCGCGCAAGTCAATGCGGTCCTGCAGCTTGAAGATGCTGATGATTTCGCCGTTGAATCCGGTCTCAGTGTAGCGCCAGTTGATTTGGCGCGGACGGTCAATCACCGGAATGATCACGTTGATACCCGACTCAAGGGTGCGGTGGTACTTACCCAAGCGCTCGACGATCATGGCTTCAGATTGCTTGACGATGCGGATTCCCTTGGCGAGTAGTACAACCACCAACAGGGCGAGTAGCGAAAAGAGTATAAGTGTTCCCATGCTTAAATATACGACAGGCGGCGGCGGAGCCGCTGCAACGAGAAACAAGAAACGAGTGACCGTTATTCGCTTCCCCCGCGCGGAACCCGGAAGTAGTCGCTGTCCGCACCCGGGGCGTTGCGCAGGGCGTCGGTGTGGCTCAAGGGCTCGGTCGGAACGTCGTCGCGAAGCACGTTCTCGCGGTCGGTCATGTAGACCAGCGGCTCGACGCCGTCGAGGTCCAAGGCGCGGACTTTGTCGACAAACCCGAGCATTTTCTCGAGGTCTCCGAGCAGCGCGTCGGCTTGGGTCTCGCTGAGTTCGAGCTTGGCGATGTCGGCGAGCTTGAGGACGTCTTCGCGGGTGAGGTTCATGATTCGGCGGCGTATCGATTGAGTTCTGCCAAAATTAGGTCATAAACCTGGGCGTTGAGCGCGTCGGGATCGGCTCCGGCCGTCTCGATGGGGGCGTGCACGGTGGCGCGAATGCGGCCGGGGAACCCGCCCTGCGTGAAGTCGGGGAAGTGCCGGCGGTTGTCGGGAAAGGTGATGGGCAGAATGGGGACTCCGGCCTCGACCGCGAGTTGGAACGCGCCGTTTTTGAACGGAGCCAAGCGCACGCGCGGATCCTTGGGAATTCCGCCCTCGGGGTAGATGCACATGCCGCTGCCGCGCGCGAGGCGGCGACGGGCCTTCTCGAGCACCTGCCGCTTGGATGCGATCGAGTTGCGGTCCACGGTGATGCTGCTGCGCTTAAAAAAGAATCCGAAGAGCGGAAGCTTCGCGAGTTCCGCCTTGCCAATGAACACCGTCGGCGACTTAACAAGCCGGTAGCAGTACATCACGTCGAGTTCCGACGAATGGTTGGCGACCACCATATAGGGGCGCGACCAGTCGATGCGGGCCTCGTAGCGGACTTTGCGAATCAAACCCATTCCGTTGAGGATCCAGGCCGACCATAGGCGTCCGAAGCGGTAAAAGCGCGGAAACTGCTCCACGCGCCGGCTGTACCAAAGCAACCACGGGAACAACCCCAGAATGCTCACAAGCATCAGGGCGTAGTACCAGATGTGGTAGAGGATGCCGAAGGCGCGCTTCAGCACGGCTTACTTCATCTCCCAGGACTCCATGAACTTCGTCGTGTAGTTTCCGGCGACGAAGTCGGGGTGGTCCATGAGCTGGCGGTGGAACGGAATCGTCGTCTGCACGCCCTCGATGATGAACTCGTCCAGCGCGCGCTTCATGCGCTCGATGGCCTGCTCGCGGTTGCGGCCGGTGCAGATGAGTTTGGCAATCATCGAGTCGTAGTTCGACGGAATCGTGTAGCCCGCGTATACGTGGGTGTCGATGCGCACTCCGTGGCCGCCGGGGGCGTGGAACGCGGTGATCTTACCCGGGCAGGGGCGAAAGTTGTGGTAGGGGTCCTCGGCGTTGATGCGGCACTCGATGGCGTGCATGTGCGGCTCGTGGTTGCGCCCTGAAATCTTGGTTCCGCTGGCGATTTTAATCTGTTCGCGAATCAAGTCGTAATCGGTAACCTCTTCGGTAATGGGGTGCTCCACCTGAATGCGGGTGTTCATCTCCATGAAATAGAAGTTGCGGTGCTTGTCGACCAAGAACTCGACCGTGCCGGCACCCTCGTAGGCGATGTACTTGGCGGCCTTGACGGCGGCGTCACCCATTGCTTGACGCAGTTCGGGCGTCATGAAGGGGGACGGAGTCTCTTCGAGCAGCTTTTGGTTGCGGCGCTGGATCGAGCAGTCGCGCTCGCTGAGGTGCGCGGCTTGGCCCGACTGGTCGCCCACGACCTGAATCTCGATGTGGCGGGGCTCTTCGATGAGCTTCTCCATGTACATACCGTCGTTGCCAAAGGCAGCAGCGGCTTCTTGGCGGGCAGACTCCCAGGCCTTCTCGAGGTCGGCCTCGGCCCAGACCGCGCGCATGCCTTTGCCCCCGCCACCGGCGGTGGCTTTCATCATGACGGGGTAGCCAATTTCTTTGGCGGTCTTCTTTGCGTGCTCGAGCGAGTCCAAAAGGCCTTCAGATCCCGGAACACAGGGTACGCCGGCCTCGTTCATGGTGGCTTTGGCCGTGGCCTTGTCGCCCATCTTGTCGATTTGCTCGGGCGTCGCGCCGATGAACTTGATTCCGTGCTCGGCACAAATGCGCGAAAACTTCGAGTTCTCAGACAAAAATCCGTATCCGGGGTGAATGGCGTCGGCGTTGGTGATCTCGGCGGCAGCAATCAGGTGCGAAATCTTGAGGTAGCTGTCGCGCGAAGGAGCAGGGCCGATGCACACAGCCTCGTCGGCGAAGCGAACGTGCAGTGAATCGCGGTCTGCCTCTGAATACACAGCAACGGTCTTGATACCCATCTCGCGGCAGGTGCGAATGATGCGCATGGCGATTTCACCGCGGTTCGCGATGAGGATTTTTTTAATCATGGCGCGGGCGAATTAAGCCGGATCGACCAAGAACAAGGGCTGGCCGTACTCGACCGGCTTCATGTCGTCGGCAATCACCTTGACTACAGTACCTGAAACCTCGCACTCAATCTCGTTGAAGAGCTTCATGGCTTCGATGATGCAGACCGTTTGGCCGGCCTTCACCGTGTCGCCCACGTTGACAAATACAGGCTTGTCAGGGCTTGGCTTGCGGTAGAACGTACCGATCATGGGGGCGGTCACCGTCACGTACTTTGACGTGTCTTCGGCCGGAGCAGCAGGTGCGGCGGCTGGAGCAGCAGGTGCGGGAGCGGCGGCCACTGGGGCGGCGGCTACCGCAGGGGCGGCAGCGAGCACGGGCGCTTGGGCGTACACGACGCCGTCGGGGCCGGTTTTGACCGTAATCTTAAAGTCATCCGTTTCGAGGGACACCTCTTGGGCTCCGCTCTTGGCGACAAAACGAATGAAATTCTGGAGTTCTTTAAGGTCCATAGCTAAGGAGTTAGAAGGGCAAAAGTGCGGCGAAAAAAGCAAAAACCCGGCATCAAGGCTATGCTTGAACCGGGTTTTTATTCACAAAAGGGCGCAAAGGCCCGAAAGTCTTAGGCCTCAGCGGCTTCAGCAGGGGCGCTGTTGTCGATAACTACTTTGCCTTTGTAGTACATCTTGCCCTCGTGCCAGTAGGCGCGGTGCATCAGGTGGGCTTCACCCGTAGCCGAGCACACCGTCAGGGTAGGCATCACGGCCTTGTCGTGGGTGCGGCGCTTGTCGCGGCGGGTACTGGATTGTCGGCGTTTGGGATGTGCCATGGTTCCTCAGTTTAAAAATTCAACAATTCGTTGGTCAAAAATCTTATTCTTCGTCGTCTAAAAAGTCCAAATCAGAATCATCCCAATCGTCGGCATCGACCTCTTCGCGGAGCTCGGGTTTGACGCGCTGCAGCGGAACCGACAGTGCCACCAATTCGTAGAGGTACTGCTTGAGGTCGGCTTCGTAGGATCCGTGCGGAAGCACGAGCACCTCGGGTTCGCTGTCGTCGAAGGCTTCGCCAAACTTGACTACGACGCTAAAGTCATTCTTTAGCTCGAGCACGAAGGGGTCGTTGCTCAGGTCGCAGGTGGTGTCCATGGCGCCTTCGTAGGCAAAATCCAACTCAAGCATGTGGTTGGCTTTGAGCATCGTGACGCGGACGGTGGCGGGCCGAAGACCCTCAAGGTCTTGCAGGGGAAATTCTGAAAAGAACGTTTCGTCGAGGACGAATTCAAAGTGGTGCTCGCCAAGTGCAAGACCCGAAAACTGGAGTATGGTTTCACGTGGTCTCACGACGAACTTCGCTTTGAGCCTGCAAAGGTACTAAAAATTCTATAACGCTCAGCGCATTGCGCGGCGATTCTTTACTACCGCGATGGCAGTGTGGAGGGCGGCCAGCATGCTGCCGGCGTCGGCTCGCCCTTGGCCGGCGAGGTCCCAGGCGGTCCCGTGGTCGGGAGAGGTCCGCACCAAATCCAGGCCCGCGGTGGCATTGACGCCGTCGTGAAAGGCGAGCATTTTAAACGGAATCAGGCCCTGGTCGTGGTAGAGCGCCAAGGTGGCGTCTACGTCGCGGTAGCCCCGCGCGGCAAAAAAACCGTCTGCGGCAAAGGGTCCGCGTACGTCCAATCCCTCGTGGCGCGCGGCACTCAGAGCTTCCAAAAGCCAGGTTTGCTCGTCGCTACCGATTCGCCCGCCGTCTCCGGCGTGAGGGTTGAGGGCGAGCAGGGCCAGGCGCGGACGGGCCACTCCGTAGTCCTGGCGCAGCGCAGCGTCCAGCGCGCGGAGCTTGCGCACGACAAGGTCCACCGAGAGCGCGCCCCGAACCTCAGAAAGGGGCACGTGCTCGGTCGCGAGGGCGACGGTGAGTTCCGATCCGCGAAGCAGCATCAGGGCCTCGCCCCCCGCGGCGTGGGCCAGGTAGCTAGTATGGCCGGTGAACTCGGTCAGCGGAACATGCTCTTTGCTCAGCGGCGGCGTGACCAACGCGTCGATTTGGCCGGCGCGCCAGGCGTCCAGGGCCAGGTTGAGGCTGTCGAGGGCCGCTTGGCCCGAGGTGGAGGTTCCGCGCCCAAAGGCCCAGTCCACGGGCGGCAGCGGCCACTCGCAGGTCACTGACGACATGGGCAAACCTAGAACCTTCGCTTGGCCCTTGACCAGCAGCGGGTCGGCAAACCAGACCAACTCGACGTCGGCCGCGGGAGCCAACTGCGCCAGCGCCTTGAGCACCACCTCGGGCCCGATGCCGTGGGGGTCGCCTAGGGTGATGCCGACGCGAATGGCCATTAGGCGCGGGATTGGGCGGTCAAAAAGTGGGTGAGCAGGCGCACGCCGACTCCGGTTCCGCCCTTGCCGTAGTAGGTAATGGCGCGGTCCAAGAACGCCGGGCCGGCGATGTCGAGGTGCACGTAGGGGTAGTCGATGAAGTACTCCAGAAACTTGCCGGCCGTGATCATTCCGGCCTCGGCGCCCCCGATGTTTTTGATGTCGGCGATGTCGCTCTTAATCAACTCTTTGTAGTCGTCCCAGAAGGGGAACTCGACGAGGCGCTCGTGCGTCATTCCGGCGCTGGCCTGCAGGGCGTCCCAGGTGGCGCGGTCGGCGGTTCCCATGGCGACGGTGGCGTAGGGGCCGATGGCGCGCGAGGCGGCTCCGGTCAGGGTGGCCAAGTCGATGACGAGCTTGGGTTGGTACTTTTTGGCGTAGTGCAGCGCGTCGGCCAAGATCAGTCGGCCCTCGGCGTCGGTGTTGAGCACCTCGACGGTGACGCCGTTCGAGATCGTGATGACGTCGCCCGGAACCAACGCGTTGCCGTTCAGGCGGTTGTCGGTGGCCGGAATCAGGCCCACCACGTTCACCGGAAGCTTCGCAGCAGCCACGGCGCAGAAGGTGCCGAGCACGGCCGCGGCGCCCGACATGTCGCACTTCATATCTTCCATGAAGTTGCTGGGCTTCAGGCTGATGCCGCCGGTGTCGTAGACCACGCCCTTGCCCACCAAGACGGTGGGATGCTCCTGGGGAGCGCCTTCGCCGCGGTATTCGAGCACGATGAACACAGGCGGATCGACCGACCCCTTGTTCACGCCCAGCAACCCGCCCATCTTCAGGGCCTCGATTTGGGCCTTGTGGAGCACCGTGCACTTGAACCCGTGCTGGGCGCCGAGCTGTTCGGCGCGGGCGGCGAGTTCAAGGCTGCCGAGCTGCAGTACCGGAGTGTTGATGAGGTCGCGCGCCTCGGTCACCCCGTCCAACAGGGCGTTCCAGGTGGCGAATTCGGCGGAATCGCTGCCGACCACGTCGAGCTGCTCGAGGGTCCACTGGTCCTTGGCCTTGGTGCCAAAGAGCTTGGTGTAGCGGTAGGCGTTCAGGGCCAGGCCTTCAGCCACCGTCAGGGCGGCGGGCTGGGCGTCGAGCGCCACGTGGCGGAGCTTGTTTTTGGCCAAAATTCCGCCCAAGTCGGCCCCGAGCTGGCGCAGCGCATGCAGTCCGTCGGCGGTCACGGCGTCGGCGTCGCTGGTCGCGAGCAGCAAATCCCCTTGGGCGCTGGCCGCGTGCATCCACCCCTTCACCCCGCGGTCGACGCGGTTTTGGTAGGCACTTAGTGCGGAATCTTCGATGCCCGCCGCACGCAAAGCATCAGTACTGGGGCGGAGCAGGGCGCGCACGGCGGCGCCGGCAGAGGAGGGAATTAGGCTGCGTTTCATACCTACGAAGGTAGCGCTCGTACCTTTGCCCCATGTTCACCGGAATCATCGAAAACCTCGGCCAAATCGCGGCCATCACCCCCGACGGAGGCAACGTGCACTTCGACGTCACGTCGACCCTGGCGCCCGAGCTCAAAATTGACCAAAGCGTGGCCCACGACGGATGCTGCCTGACCGTAGTGGCGCTGCACGGCGAGGGGGTTCCGCACGGATTCCGCGTCACGGCCATCGCCGAAACCCTCGACAAAACCTGCCTCGGAACCTGGTCCGTCGGCCGAACCGTCAACCTCGAGCGCGCCGCCCTGGTCGGAAGCCGTCTTGACGGCCACACCGTGCAGGGACACGTCGACTCGGTGGGCCGCGTTACCGAAGTTTCAGAAACCAACGGCAGCTGGCGCGTCGCCGTCGAGCACCCAGCCTACGAGCTGCACCGCACCGTCCCCAAGGGATCGATCACGCTCAACGGCGTGTCGCTGACCGTGGTGGATTCCGGGCCGACGCACTTTAGCGTGGCGCTGATTCCCTACACCTGGGAGCACACCAACCTCTCAAAGCTGAAGGTCGGCGATCCCGTCAACCTCGAATTTGACGTGCTGGGTAAGTACGTGCTGCAGTACCTGCGCGAGCTCGGAAGCCTCTCTCGCTAAACCCCATCAGGCCTAACTCTAATCCCCATGCGCCACTTTGCCGTAGACGTCGAAACCGCGAACAACCAGCGCTCGAGCATCTGCCAAATTGGTTTGGTCGAGGTGCTCGACGACCGCGTGGTGCCGGTCTACAGTTCACTGGTGCGTCCGCCGGGCAATGCCTACAGCTACCACAACATTCGGGTGCACGGAATCCGGCCTGAACAGACTCACGAAGCACCCACCTTTGAAGAGGTTTGGCCCGACATCGCCGCCTACTTTGCCCACACGGTTTGGGCGCACAATGCGCCGTTTGACTTCGGATGCCTGACCGCCACGCTGGAGTACTACTTTTTGCCAGTTCCGACCTGGAAGAAGGGCTGCACCTACCGCGAAACCCGCATGGGCCTCAAGAAGGCCTGCGAGCACTACGGCATTTTTTTGCTCAACCACCACGACGCCCTGGCCGACGCCACCGCCTGTGGCGAGGTCCTGCGCCGGCTGCGCTTGGAGCGGACGCCGGAGGGGTTGCGTTAAGAGGTTTCGGCTACGTGCCGCGTTGCGGTTTTTCCTCCTGAAAAAAATCCACAATCGACTGCGCCAAGGGCCGCAAGACCTCAGCTTCAAAGGCGTCTAGGTCGGCGCGTGTGAGTAGGCTTCGCTTGGCGATGCTGAACCAGAGCACAGGGTCGTGGGGGCGCCGCATGGGGGCGATTCCGACCTGAAACGCGCGGGCGTCGGGGTAGCGCTGGCCGAGCATCCAGGCATAGGTCATTAGCTGGAACCCTTTGGACTTGCTGGGTTTTTGAAGCTCGGCCCAGTCGGATTTGCAGCGGGTGCTGGCTTCGTCGACCGAGCCCGTTTTAAGGTCAACCACGACCAGGCGGCCGTCGGACCAGCGCTCGATGCGGTCGGCGGTTCCGCGCACGGGGATGCCCCCGAAGTCCAGTTGCAGCAGGGCTTCGAGCTTTTCTTCGACGCCCAGTACTTCGAAGGGCAGTTCGCGGTCGTCTTCGTTGCGTTGGCCTTCAGCCTCAGCCCAGGCCTGGGCCATGTGCAGGGCGATTTGGCGCGTCAGCATCGGGTACCCGGTGTCGAGGGACGAGGGCATTTCTTTGTTGATGCCTTCGTGCGTCCAGGCTTCGACGCGGTCTAGGGCCCATTGGCCCTCGGCCTTGAGGGCCTTATAGAGCTGCTCGTGCACGTAGTGCAGGGCGGTTCCGAGGGCGTCTGCCGCGACGCGGTCGTGGGTGCGTGATTCTTCGCGGATCTCGAGCACGTTGCGCACCAAGAAGAGGTAGGGGTCCTCGAGAAAGCGCTGGAATCCGGTGGGGCTCAGACCCTTGCGCTGCAGGGCGTCGGCGACTAGAGGCCACACTTCGGGGCCGGTGGGCACGTCGGCGCCTTCGGGCTGAAACTGGTCGGGGCGCAGCGGCCAGTTGAGGCGGCGGTCGGTTACGCTTATGCCAGGGTAGCGGGCGAGTTCGAGCTGGGCCTGGCGCACCCAGCGGCTGGCCTCTCCCTTACCAAGTCCGTCGGGCTCGCTGTTGACGACCATCACGACGGTTTCGGCGCGCTGCATCAGGCGGTACAGGTGGTAGGCCGCCACCGATTCTCGGTCTTGAGGCAGCGGAAGCCCGTAGGCCTTGCGCAAGTCAAAGGGCAAAAAGCTCGCGGTGCTGCGCCCCTGCGGCAGCACGCCTTCGTTGAGCGGAGCCACGATAAGTCGCTTAAAATCCAGCGCGCGGGTCTCGAGCAAGCCCATGATTTGCAGCCCGTTGAATGGCTCGCCAAAAAAGGCTACGGGCGATTCGGTGGCCAGCGAACGGTAGAGGCGCAAGAGGCTTCCGACGCCCAGCACCTCGTCGGGCAGCATGCCCTGCAGCCGCTCGAGGATTTGCAGTACGGCGCGGGCCGGCTCGCCCTCCCAAGCGGGGCGCGGAACCGACAGCCAATGGGCCGTGCGCTTGGCAAGTTCCTGAACGAGCTGCCGCGGATCGTGGGCGGGGCGCCACAAGGCTGCGTCTGCACCCAGCAGGGCCTCGACCTGGGCCGCAGACCAGTGGGCCCGGCGCGCCCGGCGAAGCTCGAATTGGGCCCGAACCAGCGCGCTCGAATCAGCCACCATCATCGCGGCAAAGGGGTGAATCAGGGTGGCTTCGAGCAGGCGGCGCGGGTAGCTTCCGCGGTTTTGCTCGCGGGCCTCGTGGAGCTGCAAAAAGACCTCCACCCCGGCGTAGGGCAGGGTCAGGTACAGCGGAAGCCCCATGGTCACGTTAGCCTCTTCGATGCCCTCGGGCAGTGCCTGCAGCACGGGCACCAAAAGGCTCTCGTCACCCAGTACCACGGCGGTTTGGCGGGCCATTTCGGGACCCCATTCCTCGAGCAGTGCCCCCACCGACTGGGCGACGCCGAGGTGGCGGCTGGCCGAGATGATTTCGATCTGCTGCTGACCCGTGGCCCAGTGCGCGGGGGCATCCTGAAGGTCGACCGTCAGTCCCTCGGGCAGGCGACGGGCAAGGTCGCGCAGGGCTTCACCGGCCTCGTGCACGTCGAGGTCGAGGTAGTGGCGGTCGGCGTCCCAGAGGGCTTGGGCGCCCAGGTGCAGGTGGGCGGAGCGCAGCAGCGCTTCCTCAGGCGGCGTCAGGGCATTGAATCCAGCAAAAAACAGGCGGTCGACCCCGTGGCGCGCACGCCAGTTCACCCACTGGGCCTCGGTTGGGCCGCTGGGCGGGGGGGAAGCGCGGCGAAACTGCATTCCGGGCGTGGTCGTGCCCTGGGCCCCGAGGGCCTCGTGGTAGGCGGCGTAGAGCTCGGGAAGCTGGCGCCACAGGCCCAGACGGCGCTGCATCAGCTCGGTGGGCTCTTCAAGGCCCCACTCGCCGAGGGCCTCGATTTCGCGCAGCTCGTGCAGGGCGGCGTTTGCATCCGCTCCGTGGCGGTCGAGCTCGCCAAAGTCGCGCAAAATGGTCGGAGCCCAGCGCAGAAACTCGTCCAAGGGATCCGCATGCGCCCCGGCCACCTGGCGGTGGGCGCTAAAGAGGGCAAGCAGCTGCTCGGTGGGGCTGGCGGCGGGGATTCCGGCCAAGTCGGCCATGACCTCTTCAATTGCCCACACGCTCGGACTCAAAATGGGCTGGTCCTGTGCCCAATAGCGCCGCAGGCTCCGCTCGGCCCGACGGGTGGGAAGCACGATTCCGACCCGGTGCAGCGGAACGCCACACTCGGCCGCAGTTTGGGCGACGCGCTGCAGAAAAGGGGTCATCGGGGTCTAGCGGTAGAGATCGTGATCTCGAATATACGCTGCGACGGCGGCCGGCAGGTCGTCAAGGGCTTCGGAACCTTCGGCTACACTTTGCCGCACCGAGGTACTGCTTCGCGCCATCAAGGCGTCGTCAACCCGGCGAACGCGCGGATGCTGCAGCCAGCTCGACACGGGGTCGAGCCCCGAATCCGGGCGGGGGTACACGACCAGTTCGGCCAGTTCCAGAATGCGTTCGGGATTGCGCCAACGGTCAAAACCCGCCAAGTTGTCTTCGCCCATGAGCAGCGCGAACTGGTGTTCGGGGTGCCGCGTCGCCAGGAGCTCTAAGGTGTCGACCGTGTAGTTGGGCTGGGGCATTCCGAGTTCGACGTCGCTGGCGGCCAGCCCAGAGCGACCAGCCACTGCGAGCTGCAGCATCGCAAAGCGGTGGGCGTCGCTCGCAAGCGTTTCGCCCTGCTTGAAGGGGTTGCGCGGCGTAAGCACCAACCACACTTCGTCGAGGCGGGCGTGCTTTTGAAGTCGCTCGGCCACCAGCAAGTGACTCAGGTGCACGGGGTTAAACGTGCCCAGCAGCAGTCCTATGCGCACGACGGAGCAAAGGCTAAAATCGCCGCAAGGGCCTCGGATTCAGCCCGATCGAGGTCGTCGTTGACCACCACTCGGTCAAAGTCGGGCGCTTGAGCGAGCTCCCACTCAGCCTTGGCCAAGCGTTGGGTGATTTGGTCTTCGGTCTCGGTTCCGCGCCCGCGAAGCCGCTGGCCCAGCACCTCAAGGCTCGGCGGAGCCACAAACAGCGCCAAAGCCCGGTCGCCAAACTGCTGCTTGAGGTTGCGGCCGCCGACTACGTCGATGTCAAAGGCCACGACCTTGCCCTCGTCCCAGAGGCGCTCGACTTCGCTGCGCAAGGTTCCGTAGTAGCGACCAGGGTAGACTTCTTCCCACTCGAGGAATTCGCCGCGGTCCACCCGCGCCCGAAAGTTTTCGGCCGTCAAAAAGTGGTAGTCGACTTCGTCCTCTTCGCTTCCGCGCGGAGCCCGCGTCGTCGCCGAAATACTGAACGCCAGCCCAGGAAGCTTCGCCATCAACCGGCGAACCAGAGTGGTTTTGCCGGCGCCCGACGGGGCGGAAAGAATGAGGAGTTGGCCGGGGGACATGTTGGCGAGGTTGGCTGAGATTGGCAAGGTGAGCTCGTTGGCTGCTAGTTGCTGGTTGCGGGCTGCTAGTTACTGGTTTCTGGTTTACAGGACGTTGAGGACTTGTTCCTTGATTTTTTCGAGTTCCTCCTTCATCTGTACAACCTGGCGCTGCATTCCAACGTGGTGGGCTTTGTTGCCGAGGGTGTTGATTTCGCGGCCGAGTTCTTGGGCCAAAAAGCCGAGTTTGCGGCCTTCGCCCGACGCCAGGGCCTCGCGGAAGTGCTGAATGTGCGCCTTGAGGCGGACTTTCTCTTCGTTGATGTCAATCTTTTCGACGTAAAAAAGGAGCTCCTGTTCCCAGCGCTGCATGTCCATGGGCTGGTCGTCGGCAGCCTTCACGGCGGCCTTGGTCAGGCGACCTTTAAGGTGGTCAAGTCGCTCGGGTTCAGCAGCTTCAATGACGGGAATGCCGCGCTCAATCGTCGCCAAGTTGGCTTCGAGGTCTTTGGCCAAGGCGAAACCTTCGTGGCTGCGAAACGTTTGAAACGCTTCAAGCGCGGAACGAATCAGGGCTTCCACCGCTTCAGCTTCGATGGGGTCTAATTCAGCCGCGGGGCCCTGCTCGGCCGGGACGCGCAAGGCCATCGCCAACGCCTCAGCCGGAGTCAAGCTGCCGCCCGCAATGCGCTGCAGGTCCTCCATGGTTTGGCGCAGGTGGGCTTCATTCAAGCTACTGCCGCGGCCCTCGGCCTGTTCGCGGTTGATGCTGACGTCGACTTTGCCGCGCTGCACCGCGTCTCCAACCATTTTGCGCCACACCAAGTCGCGCTCGCGGTAGCGGTGCGGCATGCGCAGGTTGAGGTCGAGGCCGCGGCTGTTGAGCGAGCGGATTTCTACCGAGATGCGCTGGCCCTCAAAGGTGGCGCTGGCCTGGCCGAAGCCGGTCATGGATTGAATCATAGGGGCAAAGGTAGGAAGGAGGCGGCCGCCACCTCGCCGCAGGCGAGGGTGGCCGGGCCGCGCGCCCGCCAGTCGTCGATCAATTCTTCGGGAGTACAGGCGTCTGGGCGGTCGCGCAGCCCCAGGCCGTGGGCCAGGAGTCCCACGGCCTGGGGCGCCTCCAACCCCGAATTCCGCACGCCCACCGACCCGTGCCGCTTGCTCAGCCGGTGCCCGTCCGGACCCATCCAAAGCGGAGCGTGCGCCACCTGCGGCGGCCGTGGATTGCCAAGGGCGCGGTGCAGAAACTGCTGAAGCGGCGCACTGTCCTCCAAATCCCGGCCGCGCACAATGTGCGTCACGCCCTGATCCAGGTCGTCGACCACTACGGCCAGCTGGTACGCCCAGGCGCCGTCGGCGCGGCGAAGTACCACCGCATCATTAAGCCCCAACCCTCCCGTGGCGGCAGGCTCATCCCGAAGCTGGGCG
>CAYYWL010000001.1:118873-127774 GCA_964475135.1 uncultured Owenweeksia sp. | reverse complement strand
TCCATGACGGCGCTGTAGTAGATGGGAAAAATGGCCGTCCCGATAACGAGCGAATAGCTCGAGTTGGCCCAGTCGTACATGGCCCACCCGTGGTGGACTCGGCGTGTCGCGGCGTCGTGGTGCATAGTTCCCCGAAAGTAGCGCATTTTTAAGGCGCTTGACGTGGTGCGGGGGCAAAAAAAACTCCGGCTCCCTTGCGGTGCCGGAGCTCATAAAGTCACAGTAAAGCTTACTTCTCGATCATGTTTAAGGCTGAACCTGCCTTAAACCACGAAATCTGCTGCGCGTTGTAGCTGTGGTTGGCAGTGATGCGATCCTCGCTTCCGTTTTCGTGGCGGAACACCAGCGTCAACGGCTTGCCCGGAGCAAAATCCGTGAGGTCGACGAAGTCGACGACGTCGCGTTCTTGGATTTTGTCGTAGTCGGCCTCGTTGGCGAAGGTCAGCGCGAGCATACCCTGCTTCTTGAGGTTGGTCTCGTGGATGCGGGCGAAGCTCTTCACCAGCACGGCGCGAACGCCAAGGTGGCGGGGCTGCATGGCCGCGTGCTCGCGCGACGATCCTTCACCGTAGTTCTGGTCGCCCACTACGAGCGTTGGAACGCCGGCGGCCTTGTAGGCGCGCTGCACGGCCGGAACTTCACCGTACTCGCCCGTCAGTTGGTTGAGCACCTTGTTGGTTTCGCCGTTGAAGGCGTTCACCGCACCAATAAGCGTGTTGTTGGCGATGTTGTCGAGGTGTCCGCGGTAGCGCAACCAAGGTCCGGCCATCGAAATATGGTCCGTAGTACACTTGCCTTGGGCCTTGATGAGCACTTTTGCGCCGGTGATGTTGGCACCGTCCCATGCGGTGAAGGGCTCGAGAAGCTGCAGGCGCTGGCTGTCGGCCTTGACGTCGACCACAACCCCACTGCCGTCTTCGGCGGGAGCTTGGTAGCCTGCATCCTCTACCGCGTAACCGCGTGCGGGCAACTCTTCGCCACTTGGCGGATCGAGCATGACGCGCTCTCCGTTTGCATTCACCAAGCTGTCTTTGAGCGGATTGAATCCAAGGTCACCGGCGATCGCAAGTGCGGTAACGAGTTCTGGCGAACCGACAAATGCGTGGGTGTTGGGGTTTCCGTCGGCGCGCTTGCTGAAGTTGCGGTTGAACGAGTGAACAATCGTATTCTTCTCTTGCTTGTCGGCACCTTCACGGGCCCACTGGCCGATGCAGGGTCCGCAGGCATTGGCGAACACTTTACCGCCAATCTCCTCGAATACGTCGAGGAGTCCGTCGCGCTCCGCCGTGAAGCGAACTTGCTCGGATCCCGGAGTGATGCTGTACTCTGCGGCAACCTTGAGGCCTTTGGCCTTGGCCTGACGCGCAATCGAGGCCGCGCGGGTCATGTCTTCGTACGATGAGTTGGTACATGAACCAATGAGACCAACCTCGACCTTCATCGGCCAACCGTTCTTTTCGGCAAGGGCGCGTACTTCAGAGATTGGCGTGGCCAAATCTGGCGTAAACGGCCCGTTGAGGTGCGGCTCGAGCGTGTCGAGGTTGATTTCAATCACTTGGTCGAAGTACTTCGCAGGGTCAGCGTAGACTTCAGCGTCGCCGGTGAGTTCGGCACGCAGGCCGTTGGCCAAGTCGGCAACTTCGGCGCGACCCGTGGCACGCAGGTAGCGTTCCATGCTGTCGTCGTAGCCAAACGTAGAGGTCGTGGCACCCACCTCGGCACCCATGTTGCAGATGGTTCCTTTACCCGTACAACTGAGAGATTCCGCACCGTCGCCGAAGTACTCGATGATGGCTCCGGTTCCACCTTTCACGGTCAAGATTCCGGCAACCTTGAGGATCACATCCTTTGCTGAGGTCCAGCCGTTCATGCGGCCGGTGAGCTTCACCCCAATCAGTTTGGGAAACTTAAGCTCCCACGGCATACCCGCCATCACGTCGACGGCGTCGGCGCCACCCACTCCGATGGCCACCATTCCGAGTCCGCCCGCATTGACCGTGTGCGAATCGGTACCGATCATCATACCGCCGGGGAAGGCATAGTTTTCGAGCACCACCTGGTGAATGATACCTGCGCCGGGCTTCCAAAATCCGATTCCGTACTTATTCGAGACCGAGGCGAGGAAGTTAAATACCTCATTCGACTTGTTAATCGACTCCTGAAGGTCGGTGGTTGCACCCACGCGCGCCTGAATCAGGTGGTCGCAGTGCACCGTCGAGGGAACCGCCACTTTTTTGCGGCCCGCCGACATAAACTGAAGCAGGGCCATTTGGGCCGTCGCGTCTTGCATCGCCACGCGGTCTGGGGCAAAGTCGACGTACGAGGCTCCGCGCTGGAAGGCCTCCTTTGCTTCGCCCTCCCAAAGGTGAGCGTACAAAATTTTCTCAGAGAGGGTCAAGGGGCGGCCCAGCACGGTGCGGGCGGCCTTCACTTTGGATTCGTAACCGGCGTAAAACGCCGCAACCATGTCGAGGTCAAATACCATAATTAGGGAATTTCTGCAAAATTACTGCAGAAACCAGGGATTTTATCCTCGGATTTTTCTGAAATCGCGCGGATTTTCCTAAAAATTTCGAATTCTAGCGCAGCTCCGTTCGGAAGCCGAAGTGCCACTCGCCCTCAACGCCTTCACTGACAAACCAGTATGCTCCGGGCGCCAAAAAGGTGGTCGGAACCGCCACCTCGTCGCCGGTCCAGGTTCCGCGAAGCACCAGACGACCCAAAGCGTCCACCACCCCGAAGCTGCGGGACGACTGACCGGCAGGGCGAAGCACCTCAAGGCGGTCGGACTGTTGGCGCCATGTGTAGCCCTCAAGATCACGGTCGGCGTCGAGACCGATCCACACGTGACCGGCGAACATCACACTGTCGTCGGCAGCCTGGTAGCCCGCATCCTTCAACGTGAATGATTTGCCATCCGCAGCAATTTCAAGGCGAACCCAGCCGTTGATGACGGTATCGTTGACGTTGCGGCGAAGGCCCAAAAATCCGTCTGAATACGGAGCCTGCCACTGAGCATACGGGTCGTGCTGGCCATTGAAGCGGTAGTCGAGGTAGCCGTAGTACGCCGAAGGAGACGTGCCCTGCCAAAGCGACGATGAACGCGAGATGGAATCCCCTACCGCCAAGCGGTTTGGATAGTAGTAACCGCCGCGTTGCTGACCTACAACTTGAATTCGCGCGCTGTCGAGTGGTGCAACCAGTACGGCTGAGATTAATCCGGTGGTTCCGGTGTCGCGCAAAAGGGTAAAGCGCAAATCCGCAATACTGTCTTGGTTGAAGTCCACATCGGCAAACCCCTGGTTTACTGAAACGGTGGTGTCTGAGAAGTCAATGTACACGTACTGCGCCCAGGCCGAGGTGGCTGAGGCGATTACGAGTGCAAGCGCGGCATAAATCTTGGTCATTTCGGGTGCAAAGGTGCAAAATGTAGACCACGCGCGCACCATTACCTTTACCCTATTCTATGGCCCGTCTCTCTACCCCCGTTGTCTTCGAAGCCCTTCGCATGGCAGTGCAGGCCCTTCAGGCCCAGCTCTTACGGGCAATTTTGACCGCGCTCATCATTGCGATCGGCATCACGGCTTTGGTCGGAATGCTGACCGCCACGAGCGTTATGGAAGGATCGATCACCAAGCAGTTTTCGAGCATGGGCGCGACCACCTTCACCATCCAGCAAGGCGGAATGCAAATCCGCATCGGTCGCCAAGGTATTCAGGAAAAACCCCAACCTGAGATTCCGCTTGACCAGGCCGTTCGCCTCAAAGCGCGACTCGAACGCGAGGGGTTGAAGTCAAGCGTGAGCGACAACGTGGCGGGCGCAATCGAGGTCCAGCACGAAGGAACTAAGACCAATCCCAACGTTAACGTCATTGCTTCGGACAATGCGTACCCGCTGACCCAGGGCCTTGAACTCGCCGAAGGTCGTTTCTTTTCAAAAACCGAGCAGGACGAGGCACGTGCCGTGGCCGTGCTGGGCGCTGATGTCGCGGGCAAGCTGTTTCCCAACGGCGGAGCCGTCGGCAAAACCGTTCGAGTAGGTAGCAAGCCGTATGCGGTGGTCGGAGTAACTGCTCCCAAGGGAAGCAGTTCGTTCATGTCCAGCGACCAAGTCGTGTACCTGCCCTTGCGCACCGGGCACCTCGAGTACGCAGGTCCGTGGTCAAGCTATGTCATTAGCGTCATGGCTCCGTCACCCGAAGCCCTCGACGCGACGATTGCACGTGCCACGGTCGTCATGCGTTCGGTGCGCCGCCTGAAGCCAGGAGCCGAAGACAACTTCAACCTTCGCCGCAGCGACAGCATTTCAGCGATGCTCATCGAGTCGCTGAGCTCGGTCAGCAGCGGCGCCGCACTGATTGCACTCATTACGCTTTTGGGCGCCTCGATTGCCCTGATGAACATCATGCTCGTGAGCGTCACGGAGCGCACCCGCGAAATCGGGACACGCAAAGCACTGGGCGCCAGTGCGCAGGTCATCGTCATGCAGTTTCTAGCCGAAGCCGTGGTCGTGAGCGTCATCGGTGGCATTGCCGGAATCGCAATGGGCCTCGCCGTGGGCAATGGGTTGGCCTATGCGATGGATGCCGACGCCGTCTTCCCCATTCAGTGGATGCTTTTGGCGCTCGTAGTCTCAATAGCCGTCGGAATCATTTCGGGCTGGTACCCCGCTAAAAAGGCTGCGGGACTTGACCCCATTGAAGCCCTTCGCTATGAGTGACGTCCGAGAAGTGCACGCCAGCGACCCGTGGTGGAAGCTCGACCGGGATTCCGCCCGAGTTGGACGCCGCGTTGCCAGCGCCTTTGCGCGCCGTGACATCCAGCTGCGCTACGTTCAGACCCGCTTGGGATGGCTTTGGGCCTTGGTCCAGCCCGTGGCCCTCATCGCCGGCCTAACCCTTGTGCTCGGACGTGTATTTGGGCTACCCGACGAAGGCCTTCGGCAGTTTGGTTTAAACCTGGCCGCGGCCCTTCCCGGATGGATTTGGTTTCAGTACATCGTCAGCCAAGGCGCGCCCAGCCTTGTGCACAATCAGGCGCTCGTAGTCAAGTCTGCATTCCCGCGGACAGCGCTGCCCAATGCCAAGGCACTTGTGGGTTTCGTCGACTTTGCTGTCGCTTCTATGGTGGTCGGAACCGGCCTCGTCCTACTCGACGCCGCCTCGCTATGGGCTCTGATTCGCCTGCCGATCATCGCGGTGTTTACCGCAATTTCGGGCCTCGGATGGGCCTACTTGCTGGCCGCTATTTCGGTCCGCCGGCGCGACGTACTCAGCGTGCTGCCCGTCGCCCTACAGGTGCTGTTCTTTGTCAGCCCAGTTGCGCTGCCGAGCGCCAACTTTGACCTCAACGGTTGGGGCCTAATCTATTGGCTGAATCCGGCGGTCGCAATCGCCGACGGCTTTCGATGGGCCTGGCTCGACTGGTCGGTGTGGCAGCCCGCGCACGCCCTTTCGTTTGCTTCGGGCGGAATCATTTTTGGGGTCGGACTCCTCAGCTTACGTTACCAATCGCGCCGCATTTCAGAATTCTTATGAGCGAAGTTCGGATTCACGCTGAAAACCTCGGCAAGCAACTCGGGGGACGTTGGGCCCTGCGCAAGCTGGACCTAAGCGTCCGAGCGGGCGAGGTCGTCGGAATCATCGGAGCCAACGGAGCCGGAAAATCCACCCTACTCAAAACATTGAGCGGCCTCCTGCATCCCGACGAAGGCAGCTACCGCATCCACGGCCGAATGGCCTCCCTCCTCGAGGTCGGAACCGGATTTCACCCCGACCTCAGCGGCCGCGAAAACGCCTACCTACGGGGTGCACTACTCGGCATTACTCGAAGCGAAATCCAGCAAATTCTGCCCGTCGCTGCCGAGTTCGCGGGAATTTCAGACCGACTCGACGAACCCGTCAAGTACTACTCGAGCGGCATGCAAGTCCGTCTGGGCTTTGCGCTTTCGGCCCACCTTCCGGCTGAAATCCTCTTGGTGGACGAGGTACTCGCCGTGGGCGATGCCGCCTTTCAAGCCAAAAGCCTGGACTTTATGGAGTCCCATTGGAAGTCCGAAGGCCGCAGCATTCTGTACGTGGCCCACCAGCTCCAAACGGTACGGCGCATTTGCGACCGCGTCCTTTGGATTGAGGGCGGAATCCTAAAAATGCAGGGTCCCGCCGACGAAGTGTGCGACGCATACGTCGAACGTGCGATGGCGCAACCCATCGCCTGGCCTTCAGCTGCAGAACGCGGCGGCCTCGGCGGAATTCGTGCGCAGCAACTCGACGTTGAAGGCGACTGGACCACGGGCAATCCCGCGTCGGCGCGGGTAGTGTGGAACGGGTCCGCTCACGGAACCGCAGATATTCGCCTCAGCGTAGCGCGAAGCGATGGGGCTCCCCTGACCCTCTGGAGCAGCCTACAATCTGGCCTCATAAAGCCGGCGGCAGCCGGTTCCGCCACCGTTCGCATCCCCGAGCTCGCACTCAGCCAGGGCACGTACACGCTTCACCTGCGCCTATTTGTAGATGGAATTCTGCACGACGAAGTACGCGACGCGGCCGTCATTCATGTGGCGCACGGCTTGTGGCAGGGACAGGTATACCCCACTCCGCGCCCCATGGCACTGCAGGAGCAGCACTGGATTTAACGCTTTTTGAGCCCCACTGCCTTGAGGGCAAGACTGGCCTGAGTTCGCGCCCACTGTATGGCGCGTTGGGTCCACGGAACGGGTACCGCGTAAGGTCCGTTCGGATGGTGAAAAAGTCCGTACATGTAGGCCGAACCCTGCTTGGGCAATAGTTCAGCGGGGTAGCTCAATGCCCAATCAGATGCATCGTAGCCCTGTGCCTTGAGGTAGGACTCAAAGACGGGGCGGTAAAATTCGACGTCCGAGTCGGTAAACCACCTGCGCCAGTCGCTGTGCGCTTGGCTCCGGGCGACGTGGCGAAAGTTCCCGCGCAAGGCTTCTTCGCCCTTGAGGCTGAATCCGAGGTAAGATTCCACGGCATCCCAGTTGCGGTCGACAAGGTCCTCGTAGTGCCAGATGAACCAGCCGTCGGTGCGCAGGCGATCCAAAAAGGCAGAGAGTTCGTCGAGCTTGCGCTTTTGTTCTTCGGCGTGTTCCTGGAGAACCTGCGGGTCGTCCGAGTGCAGACGGTGAAACGCCACAGATGACGGGTTGACCTCCTTTTGGCACACCTTCTTATGGGCCAATTCAAAGGCAGCCTGGTCGGGGTTGTGCACGTAGAACCAGCGGTAAAAAAATCCAGAAATCCACCGGTCTCGGGGGTCGCGCACTAAAAAAATCTTTTTATCGAAGTGCGCAAAGGCATCGGCAGCGGCTTCACCCGACCACCCGTGCATTTCAGGGCTCGAGTACAAAATCTTCACCAATGTGGCGTCGGCGTCCGGCCAAACCATGCCGTCAAGGCGGTGAAACTGGTTGTTTTCGAGTTTGTTGGGCTCAAAAACTTCGGTGAGCGGCCCTTGGGCTTTGAGTGCCTCTGAGAGCAGTGAAAACCCATAAGTTGTGCCGCTTCGCGGCATTCCAAACAAAACGGTGCGCATGGGGGCTGAAGGTACATTAAGTTTGGGGGATGCGCGAACGACTTCCTTTGGTGACTGTGGCGGTGCCCAACTTCCGGCACGAGCGCTATTTACCGCTACGCCTGCAGAGCATCGCCGACCAGACCTTTACCGACTTCGAAGTGCTGTTGCTCGACGACGCTTCGCCCGACGGGTCGCTGAGCGTGCTGAATGCCTTTGCTGAAGGCCGTCCGTCGTGGTCGGTGCACCCCAACGAGGTCAATTCCGGGAGTCCCTTTGCCCAATGGAACAAAGCCGCCTCGCTCGCCCAAGGCCGCTACCTGTGGATCGCCGAAAGTGACGACTACGCGGACCCCAAGCTCCTAGAGCGCCTGGTTGATGTAATGGAGTCTGATCCAAAGCTCGTTATAGCCTATGGTCAGTCCATGCTGGTCGATTCCGAGGGTCAAGCGATGCACAGTTTTGACGTGCACTACCGCTACGTGTACGGAACCGAGGCCCAGCGCTGGGTCGACGGCCACCGCAACGACGGCCTTAATGAGATTCGGGATTTTATGCTGCTGCACAACGTGGTTCCCAATGCCTCTGGGGCACTTATTCGCCTTGAAACGTTTCGCGCTGTGGGCGGAGCCGACCCCAATTGGCGCCTCAACGGGGACTGGATGACCTACATCAAACTTCTCGAACAGGGCGGAATCGCCTTTGTTCCTGAGGTGCTCAACTACTTTCGGGTGCATTCCGAAACCGCGCGCCAGAAGGCCAACGAAGGGGGCGACGTCTACCTCGAACTACTTGCACTAGTCGACTACATTGCCGCAAACCACCAACCCGACCGTGCTCGGCTTCGGCGCGCCTACCGAAATGTCGCGGCCTGGTGGACCCATTCGCTGTATCGCCAAGATTGGAGCTCCGCCCGGCGAAGTGCAAACCTGCGCGTCAACCGTGTACTGTTTACGCGATTTGTGCGCCTGCATCCAATCGTGCTGCTTCACATTCCGTACGAGGGTCTCGTGCGATTGGCCGTGGCGGGACTCACCGCGTTAGGCCTCAAAGAACCCATTCGGCGCGTCCTGCACCAGTTTTTTCCGAACCACTTTATGCCGCGCGCGACGTGAGGATTTCGGTCGTGATTCCCTGCTTCAATGCAGAAGGCACGTTGCACGAAGCCGTGCGCAGCGCCTTAGACGCGTACGAGGTACTCGTTGTCGATGACGCCTCTCTTGGTGCGTGCGCCGAGCTCGTAGCTAGTTGGGGGTGGCCCAACGTTCGAGTGGTTTCACACCGTGAAAATTTGGGGCTTGGTGCAGCGCGCAACAGCGGTTCCGCAGCCGCCACCGGAGACTGGATCGCCTTTCTCGATGCGGACGA
>CAYYWL010000001.1:116805-118773 GCA_964475135.1 uncultured Owenweeksia sp. | reverse complement strand
GCGGCAGGCCCTTCGGCAAAAAATTGGATTCTTGCGGCCGCAGCCGCCGTCCGCCTTAAAATTTAAAGTCGGGCGCGAAGCTCGGCGTCCAAAGCGTCAAGGAACTCCTCGGTGTAGAGGTAATGGGTTCCGTGCTCCACCTTGTTACCGTGAATGCACACCGCGAGGTCCTTGGTCATACGGCCACTTTCGACCACATCAATGCATACTTGCTCAAGGGTCTCGCAAAAACGAATTAGCTCAGCGTTTCCATCGAGCTTGCCTCGGTGCGCCAAACCGCGCGTCCACGCGAAAATCGAAGCAATGGGGTTGGTGCTCGTCGGCTTGCCCTGCTGGTGCTGGCGGTAGTGGCGGGTCACGGTTCCGTGCGCAGCCTCTGCCTCCATCGTCTTACCGTCAGGAGTAATGAGGACCGAGGTCATCAACCCAAGCGAGCCAAAGCCCTGGGCTACCGTGTCGGACTGGACATCACCGTCGTAGTTTTTGCAAGCCCACACAAATGAACCTTCCCACTTTAGGGCCGAAGCCACCATGTCGTCGATAAGTCGGTGCTCGTAGGTGATCCCAGCTGCCTCGTACTTGTCCTTAAATTCAGCCTGGTAGATTTCTTCAAAGATGTCCTTGAAGCGTCCGTCGTACTTCTTGAGAATGGTATTCTTGGTACTCAAGTACAGTGGCCACTTTTTATCGAATGCCATGTTAAAACAGCTGCGCGCGAATCCCGCTATGGACTCGTCGGTGTTGTACATACTGAGCGCAACGCCGTCGCCCTTGAAGTTGTAAACTTCCCAAGTCTGGGGCTCGCTACCGTCTTCAGGAGTGAAGGTCATGGTCAACTTGCCCTTACCCTTCACCGTAGTGTCGGTGGCACGGTACTGGTCGCCAAACGCGTGGCGGCCAATAACGATGGGTTTGTTCCATGTGGTTACCAATCGCGGAATATTCGCCATCACAATGGGCTCGCGGAACACAGTTCCGTCCAGAATATTGCGAATCGTTCCGTTCGGAGACTTCCACATCTGCTTGAGGTTAAACTCTTTGACACGCTGCTCGTCGGGCGTAATCGTGGCGCATTTGATGCCCACATTGTACTTTTTAATCGCCTCGGCGGCGTCGACCGTTACTTGGTCCTTGGTGGCGTCGCGATGTTCCATTCCCAGGTCAAAGTACTTAATGTCAACGTCGACGTACGGAAGGATGAGTTTGTTTTTGATAAACGACCAGATGATTCGGGTCATTTCATCGCCGTCGAGTTCGACGATTGGATTGATTACTTTAATCTTCTGCATAAGGAATGCAAAAGTATCAAAGAATCCGCAGGATTATTCGATGTCTAGCTGAAATTCTCTTCGAAAATCGTCTAAATGCGGATTTTTTTCTAACAAAAATGCATAACGCTCGTCAGGGGTGTAGACAAGCTTCGCGTTGACCGAACCCTCTTGAACGACGGTCTGAAGTTTAATCGAGTCATTTTGAAGGACCTGCCTTAAAAACGGTACAAGGCGATCGCGCTCCGCGTGCATCAGGGTCTCTTGAAGTTCGTTTTCAAGGCTCACCCTAATCACAGCATCACCTTCGAGCACGGGTACTACAGTCTGCACGAGCGACTTGACCAATGGTGCATCGTGAAAGAGTTGCTCAGAATCCCTCCATGCGTTGTCCAACGCTTGTTGGGTAAACGGGCGCAAATTTCGTTCTGTGTGCGGAATCTCAATTTCTTCCTTATGATCCGAAGCAAGCGCCTCAGTGATGGCTTGCTCCGGCTTCAGCCCTAGGTCCTTCAGCGAGAACGCGGTGCGGCGTGCCCGAGGCGGAACTGCAGCCGGCTGGATTGTCGGCTCACTGGTTACTAGTTGCTGGTTTCCAATTTGTTGGCTAAGGTTAGCGAGGTTGGCTGCTGGCTCGTTGGCCGGGCTAGCAAGGTTGGCTGCTGGCTCGTTGGCTGAACCAGCGAGGTTGGCTGAGATT
>CAYYWL010000001.1:111634-116705 GCA_964475135.1 uncultured Owenweeksia sp. | reverse complement strand
TGAGATTGGCTCGCTTGCCTTTACAATCTCTGGAGGAGTGAGCGGTTGGTCAACTGGGGCATTGACTGGCGTTGTCAGCGCTTCATTCAATGGTGGGCTTACCAGTTGCGGTGAAGCAGCTGGGGCGGGTGCCGTTTCTAACCTACTGGGCTTTTTTTTTTCGTCTAACTCGTGGTCAGGAACTAGATCAAGAAGGGCGACCTCAACGTGCCATCGGGCATTGCTGGCGGTCCGGTAGCCGGCGTCTGCCGCCACCAAGCGCTTGAGCGCCGAAGCGGTGCGGGCTGCACTGGATTGAGTTGCTGCCTCGAGAAGCTGCTGCTTTGCGGAATCGGGGACGTCCAGTAACGCCACCGTCGCAGGATGCTGTGCCAAAAGGAGCTCGCGAACGTAGCCGGCAAAGCCCATCAAAAAGCGCTGAAGGTCAAAGCCCTGATCCAGCACGTGCTGCACCGCGTTGAGAATGGATGCACGGTCACCGTGCTCAATGGAACTCCATAAGTTAACGAACAGTGCTCGGTCGACGAGTTGAAGGTTTTGGCGAACGAGTTCGTAGGTCAAGGTTCCGCCCTGTGCAAAAGCTGCAATGCGGTCAAAAATTGAGAGCGAGTCGCGCAAGGACCCGTCGGCCTTTTCGGCGATGGCGTGAAGAGCCTCGGGCTCGGCACCTAAACCCTCTTGCTGGGCAACCCACTGAAGGTGGTCGGCGATGTCGCCGATTCCGATGCGCTTAAAATCAAAAATTTGGCAGCGCGAAAGGATGGTCGGAAGGACCTTATGCTTTTCGGTTGTCGCCAAGATGAAGACGGCGTGCGCCGGCGGTTCTTCAAGAGTTTTGAGAAAGGCATTGAACGCGGCCTGAGAAAGCATGTGCACCTCGTCGATGATGTACACTTTGTAGGTTCCCATTTGGGGCGCAAAGCGAACTTGGTCGATGAGCTGCCGAATGTCGTCAACTGTGTTGTTGGACGCGGCGTCAAGCTCAAAAATATTGAGGCTGTAGTCGAGGCCCTCACCGGTGTGTACCTCGTTGATTCGACGTGCCAGAATTCGCGCACAGGTCGTCTTGCCTACCCCGCGAGGCCCGGTAAACAGCAATGCCTGAGCGAGGCGTCCGCTAACTACTTCGTGTTCTAAGGTCTCGGTAACGTGCTGCTGGCCAACTACTGACTGAAAGGCAGCGGGGCGGTACTTGCGGGCCGAAACGAGGTAGTTCTGTTCCATGAGGAGGGACTGCAAACCTACGGATTAGATGGCCACCGGCCACAGCCATGAGATGGCAAAAAAAGCGGCTTGCGCAATCAAAATGGGCAATGCAAGGCGGTTGGTGGTCACGCGCGGCCCCAGTACCCACTGGGCGGCAAACGCCACTGCAAACCAAGCGACGTAGTTCTGCCAGGGTGCGATTCCGCCTGCAAACATCCAAAGGCGGTGCGCTTGGGCCACTGGCTCCATGAGCACGTCCAGCCCGAGCATGAGGACCGAGGCCAAAAGTGCGCGCTGAAGGCGGCTTCCATCCGCCAAAAAATCAGAGATAAATGAGGCGCTCGCGAGGGTTAGGAGGGCCCAATTCAATCCGATCAACCAGGGTGTGCCAGCAATCTGCGGACCAAGGCCCTCGAGGTACACATAGCGTCCAAAGGGGAATCCAGTGTTGACACCGATCATTTCGATTCCGAGGCCAATAGCGTACACAATAAAGAGACCCACCTTTAGGCGGTCGGTATGTGTGGACTGACCGTAGAGCAGTGCGAAACTCACCAAAAGGTGAACCGGCGTCAGCAGAATCATCCACCCGGCGTAGGGGGTGCGGAGCCCAAGGGTTCCGACCAAATGTGTAACAGCAACAATAAGGAGGGCAATTCGGTACGGCATCAGACAAAAGTACAGTTGAACCTTGGGCAAGATGCAGGGTTAACGTGGCATGCGCAGTGAAGTTCGTTTAGTGGTTTGGACCGTCGGCATCATCGCCGCGGTGGTCGTCGCAACGACATGGGGGGCGGAACTTCGTTCGGTTGCCCCCGAGCTCCGCACCCGTCTTCAGCACAGCCGCTACCTCTACTTTCGCAACGTTCGGAGCGCGGACTACCAAATCCGCGAATTGGAGGGAATGACCGTGTACATCCCCGAAGAGCGTTCGGACTCTGGCTGGTTCCAAATCGCCGTACTGTGGCGCGATGAGCAAGCCTACATTATTTGGGAGACTCCGGATTCCTTAATCCATCGATCCACAGTACGCCCAGACGGAATGGGCGTTTGGGATCCAGACACCGCGGGACTGCCCACCCACTGGTGGATTGCATTTCGCCATACCGCGGCGACCAAGGAACCGCATTATGCCCTTCGCGACTACTTTGAAATGGTCAATGCGCTCCCTGAATACTTTGAATATTAGGGCTATTGAACCGGATTTTTTTATATCTTTGCACCCCTTTAAAGGAACTTTTCTCATGAATCAATACGAAACCGTTTTCATCCTAAATCCCGTCTTGTCTGATGATCAGATAAGGGAAACGGTGGATAAATACACTAGCAGCATTAAAGCTGCCGGTGGTTCCATCATCAACGTAGAGCGTTGGGGCCTGCGCAAGCTTGCGTACCCCATCGACAAAAAGAAGTCTGGATTCTACAATCTTGTAGAGTTCACCGCTCCTTCAACAACTATTGCCAGCCTTGAGCTGGATATGAAGCGCGACGAGCGCGTTCTTCGCTTTTTGACCGTAGTTCTGGACCAGCATGGTGTAGCCTACGCAGCAAAGCGCCGTGATAAGGTTAAAAACGCTTAAGACATGAGCACGAATTTAGAACCCACCGGTACCAGCGAAATCCGCTACCTGCAGCCAATTGCCATCGACTCGTCGGTGAACAAGAAGTACTGCCGCTTCAAGAAGTACGGCATTAAGCACATCGACTACAAGGATCCCGACTACCTCCTTCGTTTTGTCAACGAACAAGGCAAGATCCTTCCCCGTCGCCTCACTGGAACTTCACTGAAGTACCAGCGCAAACTCGCCCAGGCGATCAAGCGTGCGCGCCACTTGTCTCTCATGCCCTACGTTGCTGATAACCTTAAATAAGTCGAGGTCATGGAAGTTATTCTTAAGCAAGACGTTGAGAACCTTGGGTTCAAAGACGATGTGATCGTGGTAAAGAACGGCTACGGTCGTAACTACTTGATCCCGCAAGGCTACGCGATTCTCGCAACTACCTCAGCTAAAAAAGTTCTCGCAGAGGACTTGAAGCAGCGCGCCCACAAAGAGGCGAAGATGGTAGAAACCGCGAACAAGACCGCAGAAGCATTGCGTCACGTGGACCTGAAGATCGAAGCAAAGGCTGGTGCTGGCGCTAAGTTGTTCGGTGCAGTGACCAACCAAGATGTAGCTGCAGAACTTGCGAAATTGGGACACCAAATCGACAAGAAGTTCATTCAGATTGCCGGTGGTTCGATCAAAGTATCGGGCAAAAACAGCGCGAAAGTTCGCCTGCACCGCGAAGTGGTAGTTGACTTCCATTTCGAAGTGGTACCTGTCGAAGCATAAACGTTTTAAACGTTGGTTTTTGAAGCACCCCGCCTAGCGCGGGGTGTTTTATTTTTACCCCCTATGAATCCTGAACAACCTCGGTGGATTGCCTTCGCATTCGGAGCCGCCTTTGCCCTCGTGCCCCTCGCTTCGTTTGCACAAGAATTGGGTGACACATCCCACTGGCCGATGCATTTAGCCTCCGCCGTGCTTCTTGTAGCGCTTGGTGCAACCGCCGCACGAAGCAGCTCTGCACCAGGCCGTCCTTCGTGGGCCGTTTGGGCTTCAGGCGGGCTTGCACTGCTTGCACTGAGCAGCTTTTGGACCACCGAGTTGTTTGCTGCAAGCGAAGCTCAGTATGCCTCGGGGCGCTACTTGGGCTATACCGCAGCTGCCCTTGTTGGCTGGCGCATGGGGCTTCGCGGAATTCCCATACTTGCCTGGGGACTCCTTGGCGCAGGCGGAATCGAGGCGCTTTCAGCACTCGGGGACCTTAGTCAGAACTCCAAAGTCATGGCAGACCCCTACCTCGCGCCTGGAATTCTCGGCCACAAAAACTTCACCTCTTCGGCTATGGCCCTTGCGCTTCCCGCAGCCTGGTACCTATGGAACCGAACGCAAGGCGCCACCCGAACTGCAGTGGTCACCGTAGGCATTGCCGTCCTTGTGGCTGTAGTTGTACTGCGCACGCGGAGCATTTGGATCGGCATAACCCTGTGGGCTGTTTTTGCTGCGATTCGCAGCATTCGTAACTGGAAGCCCTTAGCGGCTGGCTTGGCCCTCGGAATCCTAGTTCTTGCCGGTGTACTCGCCCGACCCAAGGCGCGCGAAGCGCTGCTCGACCCAACCAACCTTCGCATTCGCGAGGTATTTTGGACGCATTCGCTCAGCATGCTTGAGGCGAATCCCTTAACGGGAGTGGGCGCTGGACAGTGGCGCATTCACTTTCCGGGGTACGGACTGCGCGGCATGAATCCGTCTGTTGCCGAGGGGGTTACTGCTGAGGTGCGCCCGCACAACGATGCCCTTTGGATGGGTGCCGAGCATGGGTGGCCCGGAATTGCCATATGGGCGAGTCTGTGGATCGGGCTAGCTTTGGCCTGGTGGCGACTCCGGCGCGAAGACGGCGCAGACTTGGTGGCAGGAATATCTCTCATTGTGCTTACGTACAGTCTCTTTGAGTTTCCGCTGGAGCGCGCTGCAGTGTGGGTTCCGTTCATACTCGCAGCGGGGATGCTTCGACCGAACTCGTTAGAAACAAGCCAGGTCGAATTCGCCCGATGGCTACCAATTGGGGTCATCGGTGCACTGACTGCTGGCTATGCACTCACCGCTATACAGGGGATTTCTTCGGAACGCGACCAAGAAGCGCTCCTGGAACTCAACGCACAGCAAAACGCGCCCAAATTGCTTCCGGCTGCGCTTGAGACGCTCGATTCATGGACCGAACTTGACCGCTTTGGCAACCCTGCACCCTACTTCGCCGGGATGTCTGCGATGTACCTCGAGGCACAGCGCGGACCCCTCACTTCTTCAAGCTTTTTAGAAGC
>CAYYWL010000001.1:91428-111534 GCA_964475135.1 uncultured Owenweeksia sp. | reverse complement strand
CGATGTACCTCGAGGCACAGCGCGGACCCCTCACTTCTTCAAGCTTTTTAGAAGCTGAAGCCTACTTTCTGCAGTCCTTGACGCTTCATCCCCACCATGTCGTCACGTGGTACCAGCTGGCCAATATGTACCGATACCGCGGTGATGCCGCAAAGGCAGAAGTTACCTACCGCGAACTACTCAAGCGGTCCCCACGGCACCCCGGCGGACAAATGCACCTCGCACACTCTATGCTGGCACAAAACCGCCCCGAAGAGGCTGCAGCCGTGTTATTTGCCGCGTTTGGGGACGATGCCTACTACCAACAGCCCGACTACCGCAATGCGGCCATCCAGGCCTTGAGGCAGTGTCCAGACCGCGTCGCGATGAAGGGGGTTCAAGCGGTACTCAACGAGCGCGCGAGTCTTGACGACACTGCGTTGTTCGCAAGGTTCTTGGCCGAAAAGGCCACGAAGATCAAACGCTGAGTCCTAGCCCAGTACCACTCGGACGGGACAATGGTCGCTTCCGAAGACTTCGTTGTGAATCTCTGTGGAGGCCACTGAATCCATAAGCCGGTTGGATACGACCTGGTAGTCCAACCTCCATCCAATGTTCTTCGCGCGGGCGCCGGAGCGCATGCTCCACCATGAGTACTTGGCCACCCCCGGGTTTTGTTCGCGCCATGAATCCGAAAATCCGGCGTCCAGAAGGTGCTGAAATCCGTCAATTTCGCTTTGGGTGTACCCCGGCGTCTTGTTGTAGTTGGACTGCGGATTGCTCAAATCGATGGGCTTATGGGCGACATTCAAGTCGCCGCAGAGCACCACGGGTTTGCGCGCATCCAATCCCTTGAGGTAGGCCGTCAGGTCTCGGTCCCAGCGGGCTCGCTGCGGAATCCGTGACAAATCACCCTTTGAATTGGGCACGTAGGTGGTCACGACAAACAGGTCGTCAAACTCGGCGGTAATGACGCGGCCTTCGCCCTCGTGCTCTTCTACACCCATTCCGAATGCCACACTCAGGGGCTCGCGCTTGCTAATTAACGCGGTCCCTGAGTACCCTTTTTTCTCAGCCTCGTGGGCCAGAATATGGTAGCCCGTGCCGTTCAAAACCTCCTTGGCCTGGTCGACGGTGCACTTAATCTCCTGAAAACCCATAATGTCTGGGTTCAAATTGCGTACAATTTCGTGCAGACCCTTGCCTGCGACGGCCCGAAGTCCGTTTACATTCCAAGAAATAATGTTCATGTGCCGAAGGTACATTACCTTGAATGCATGCTCCGAACGCTTCAACTTCTTTTTCTCGCTGCACTGGTGGCGAGCTGCGCCAGCACGCATTCGGAGCGCTACGCGCTGGCACAAAACCCCCGTATTGAGCTTCAGACCAGCATCCGTAAAGGCAATAAAGGCCAGGTCTTTGTGCAAGAATACCAGGGGATTACGTCGATGATCGGAATGGACCGTCACGGCAATTTGCGGCGCCATGTCGTCGTGACTGCCGACGGACCCCAAGCGTCCTACCGCGAGGGCAAGAATCTCGTGATTCCGAGCGGAAGCGTTCCGGTTCCCGACAGCCTCTACCACCTCAGCGGGCTCACCGCCTATCCCCTGATTGTGCCCAAGATCACGTCGCTCCCTTCAGGGGCAACTGCACGCACCACAGCAAGTTCTGCTCCCTCAGGAGACCTCGTTGAGGTTGAGTGGACGTGCACCCTGCGGGCGCCGAAAGAGCGCCACTACGTGGCGCGCTACGAAGTCACGGCCGCGGAACTTCGCTACGCGAAGATCCGTGGCCGTTGGATCCTAGAATCTGTGGAGTACAGCGAACGCGAATACGTACAGCGCTGGAACCGGGTTCCGCACCAGTAAACCTACTACATGTTGCGGCGATACTGACCGCCCACTTCGAACATGGCGTCAGTCATGGCCCCCAGTGAACAGACTTTCGCGGCCTCCATAATGGCGTCAAACATGGGCTGGTTGCCCAGCGCTGCTGCACGAATGGCATCCAAGGCCGCTTGAGCCGCATCGCCGCCCACCACTGCAAGTCGCTCGACAGTAGCAATTTGGCGTTCCTTCTCGTCGACCTCGGCGCGAATGACTTCACCCGGAACCAACGTTGGCGATCCCTTGCTGCTCAAGAACGTGTTCACCCCGATGATGGGGTATTCACCCGTGTGCTTGAGCATCTCATAGTGCATCGATTCTTCTTGAATCTTGCCGCGCTGGTACATGGTTTCCATGGCACCCAGCACGCCTCCGCGCTCGGTAATGCGGTCAAATTCAGCAAGCACAGCTTCTTCAACGAGGTCGGTTAACTCCTCGATGATGAACGAGCCCTGAAGCGGATTCTCGTTCTTCGCAAGCCCCAGCTCTTTGTTGATAATCAACTGTATGGCCATGGCACGGCGCACGCTTTCTTCGGTCGGAGTCGTAATGGCTTCGTCGTAGGCATTGGTGTGCAGCGAATTGCAGTTGTCGTAAATCGCGTACAGCGCTTGAAGCGTCGTGCGGATGTCGTTGAAGTCAATCTCTTGCGCGTGCAGCGAGCGGCCTGAGGTCTGAATGTGGTACTTCAGCATTTGGGCACGCGGATCGGCTCCGTACTTGTTCTTCAGGGCCTTGGCCCAGATGCGACGGGCTACGCGCCCGATGACGGCGTATTCCGGATCGATTCCGTTGCTAAAAAAGAAGCTCAAATTCGGCCCGAACGCGTTGATGTCCATCCCGCGGCTGAGGTAGTACTCCACGTAGGTGAATCCGTTGGCCAGCGTGAAGGCCAGCTGCGAGATCGGGTTGGCCCCGGCCTCGGCGATGTGGTATCCGCTGATCGAAACCGAATAAAAATTCCGCACACTGCGCTCAATGAAGTAGGACTGCACGTCGCCCATAAGGCGAAGCGCAAACTCGGTACTAAAAATGCACGTATTCTGAGCCTGATCCTCTTTCAGAATGTCGGCCTGAACGGTTCCCCGCACTTGATTCAAGGCCTCAGCCTTGATCCGCGCGTAGACTTCGGAGGGAAGTACTTCGTCGCCCGTGGTTCCGAGCAGCATCAATCCAAGGCCGTCGTTGCCCTCGGGCAGGGTGCCGTGGTAGCGCGGACGCTCCAAGCCCTTGGCCTCGTACTTGGCGTGCAGCACCTTTTCGACTGCGGAATGAAGACCCTCAGCCTTGATGTACTTCTCGCACTGCTGGTCGATTGCGGCATTCAAAAAGAACGCCAGCACCATCGGAGCCGGTCCGTTAATCGTCATCGACACCGACGTGGCGGGGTCGCACAGGTCAAATCCGCTGTACAAACGCTTGGCATCGTCGAGGCAGCTCACCGAAACTCCGGCGTTGCCAATTTTGCCGTAGATGTCGGGGCGGCGGCCCGGATCACGTCCGTACAGCGTCACCGAATCAAAAGCTGTTGAGAGGCGCTTCGCCGGCATTCCGAGCGACACATAGTGAAAGCGCTTGTTGGTGCGCTCAGGCCCGCCCTCGCCGGCAAACATGCGCGTTGGGTCTTCGCCCTGGCGCTTGAAGGGGTAGAGGCCCGAGGTGTACGGAAACTGACCCGGGACGTTTTCCTGAAGCTGCCAGCGCAAAATGTCGCCCCAACTGCGGTACGACGGGGTTACCACCTTGGGAATATCTTGGTTCGAAAGCGACTTCGTGTGGGTCGGCACCTTGATGTCTTTGCCGCGCACTTTGTAGACGTACTCGTCGTCCTTGTAGCGCTGGCGCAATGCACTCCAGCCTTCGATCAACGCCCAGTTGTGCGGATCTAAGTCGCGCTTGCGCAGCTCGTAGGCCTCTTGAATTGCTTTGGCCAAGCGGTCGCGGTCATCCAGCTTTGACGTACGCATCTCGCCTTCGGCCTTGTGCAAGCTGTAGAGTGCATCCGCAACGTCGGCTTGGTGGTCCGCCCAGGCGTTGTAGGTGCGGATACCCTCTGAAATTTCGCTCAGATAGCGGGTGCGGTGCGGCGGAATCACAAACATCTTCTCGCCAGGCTCTTTGACCACTTCTGGGGCCAATTGCCACTGATCGCTTCCGGTCTTGGCCTTCAAAGCGTCCACAATGGCCGCAAACAGGCGGTTGGTTCCGGGATCGTTGAACTGGCTTGCCATGGTCCCAAACACCGGCATGTCGTCGATGGGGTCGTCCCAACGCTGGTGGTTGCGCTGGTACTGCTTCTTCACGTCGCGCAGGGCGTCCAGTGCACCGCGCTTGTCAAATTTGTTGAGCGCGATCAAATCGGCAAAGTCGAGCATGTCAATCTTCTCGAGCTGCGTCGCCGCGCCGTACTCTGGGGTCATGACGTATAGCGACACATCGCTGTGGTCGAGGATTTCGGTGTCGGACTGACCGATTCCGCTCGTCTCAAGCACAATGAGGTCGTACTGGGCGGCCTTGAGGATGCTGAGCGCATCACTCACGTGCTTGCTCAGCGCCAAATTGCTTTGACGCGTCGCGAGCGAACGCATGTACACGTTGGGGTGGTTGATCGCGTTCATGCGAATCCGGTCGCCCAAAAGGGCTCCGCCAGTTTTGCGCTTCGACGGATCCACGCTCACCAGGCCCACCTTGAGGTCGGGGAAGTGCCGCAGCACACGGCGAACGAGTTCGTCGACCATTGAACTTTTTCCGGAACCTCCCGTACCCGTAATTCCGAGCACTGGGGCGTGGTTGGCGGATGCCATTTGCTCCACCTCGGCGCGCAGGGTTTCGTAGACCTCAGGAGCATTCTCAGCCGCCGAAATCATGCGCGCAATCGAGCGCGGACGCTGAATTTTTACGCCGTCGAGGGCGTCTCCCACTTCGCTTCCAATGGCGAAATCCGACTTCTGCAAGAGGTCGTTGATCATGCCTTGGAGACCCATAGAACGTCCGTCGTCGGGATGGTAGATGCGTGCAATACCGTAGGCCTGAAGTTCTTCGATTTCGGTCGGAAGTATGGTTCCGCCGCCACCACCAAAAATGCGGATGTGGCCCGCCCCGCGCTCTTGGAGCAGGTCGTACATGAACTTGAAGTACTCCATGTGGCCACCCTGGTAGGACGTCATAGCAATTGCGTTGGCGTCCTCTTGAATGGCGGTTTCTACCACCTCTTCGGCGCTGCGATCGTGACCTAAGTGAATGACTTCAGCCCCCGAGGACTGAAGAATGCGTCGCATGATGTTGATACTCGCGTCGTGGCCGTCAAAAAGTGAGGCGGCAGTGACGATGCGGATCGGATGCTGGGGCTTGTAGGGTTGTGCGTCCACCATAGTGCCCCAAAGATACCGCCCAAGTGGGCTCAACTAGCCGCGAATTACCGCCTCGAGCAGACCCGGAAACTCCCGCCAGTCGCGAAATTCAAGATCTGGGGTAGCCTCTGCATCTGGCGGTAGGGCATCTTCGGCGCGAAACCAGGCGGTCCGCATTCCAACAGCCTGACCACCAAGAACATCACGAAGGACCGAGTCCCCAATCATCCATGATTCACCCGCTTGTGCCGCAGTGGTACGAAAGGCGCAATGAAAGATTTCGGGGTCAGGCTTGTAGGCCCGAGCTACGTCTGACGTCACAAGCTCATCAATGAAATCTGACAACCCCAACGCAGCAATTTTTCGGCGCTGGGGTTCTCGAACACCGTTTGTGATCACGTGCAGACGATGACCCGCAGTACGAAGCGACTCAAAGGCATCATGAACCCCGTCGTAGCCCTCGCCCATGTCGGGCAACTGTTCCTTAAGCATCTGTTCGCATTCGGCGCCGAGCACCTCAAATTCTTTGCTCCGAACACCCTGTATCCCCATGTGCTTGAATAGAAGCGGAAAACGTCGGGCACGCACGTACTCAACACCGAGATTATGAAGCTGAATATGGTCCCAAAGTCGGTCGTTGATCTCAAGATAGCTCCGCGCCCACTCTTCTGAGGATCCCCATTCCGACCAATTCCGTGAAGCGTGCAGCACCTCAAAAAACCTAAAGTGGTTCCGCTCGTGGTGCCATAGTGTGCGGTCCAGATCAAAAAAAAGGTGTGCCATGGGGCAAAGGTCGGAATGGATATTGGGACGATTCCTTAAAAAGTTAACGATCACTTCACCGGTGACCGCATGCTTTTTTTTACTTTTGACCCTCAACTCACTACAATGACTGCTCGTACTATTCTCATTCTGCGTGTCGTGCTCGGCGCCGTGGCTCTTTTAATCGGATTCCGCGTCTACCGAATCATAATGGAACCTATTGAATTCCAAGCCGTTAAAGACAAGCGCTACGTTGCGGTTATCACACAACTCGAACAGTTGCGTGAAGCACAGCTCGCATTCAAAAACGAATACGGCATGTACGCCAATGACGTTACTTCTCTAGTTGACTTTGTCACCAACGCACAGGTAACCATTGTTGAACGCAAGGATTCTTCATTCATGAAGTACAATAAAGTGTACCAAACCGACATGATGAAGGATACCATCATTTACCGCGTCATTGGTAGCGCCCCAGCAATCACGAAGCTTCGCAACCAACGTGAAGACCTCTTTCCTGAAGATTTTGACCCTAAGTCGTTGCTTTCTGTCAGGTACAGCCAAGATTCCACATTTAAAATGGGCACTGCTGTGGTAGAGAAGAATGGAATCAAGGTTCCGGTATTTGAAATCAAAGCCAGCAACCGCGCCATCTTTGGTGACGTGTACGACCAGTACAAGTCCTATATTAAGCGTTTGCGTACCCAAGACTTGATTGTCGGTTCGCTGACAGAGCCGACGTTGAGCGGCAACTGGAAGTAATCCATTGAGTACGGGCGTCTGGCACGAACCTACGAGCGGCCTCAAGTGGCATGCAGAGGAATTCTGTATACTCGTCCCGAAGTCCTGGACTGAAACCAACTGGCACCCCGTCGATCCACAAGGCACCAAGTGGTTTCGCAGTCCACTCGACGCCACCTACCACCTCGTATACCGATTTAGCGACGGAGCAGACGCCTCACAGTCGCTCAGTATGTTCAACCTTCGCAGGTGGCTCCAAAGTGACCCAAAGGGTCGCCTAATCCGTGTACAGTACTGGGGCAACCGTCTCGAAATTGCCGCACTAGATGGAACTAAAATCAAGTTCCATACAGTCCAGCAGGCCTTAGAGTCCGAGGACGTCGCATACTACATCCTGCTTTGCTTTGACCAACTAGACTGGAGCGGAACTTCGGTACCCTTGTTCTGGGAAGGTATCGACGCAACGGCCGTTCGGCACTGGACGCGGCACTTTATTACCCACTGGCACGAGCGGTCTTTGGACGGAATATTACACCCCCACTAATGCGCATTATTCGCGGCAGCCACAGAGGAAAAATTCTTCGCGCACCATCCAAACTTCCGGTTCGTCCGACCACAGACATGGCCAAAGAGGGTCTATTCAACATCCTCGAAAATCAGGTTGACTTTGCGGAACTTCGTGCTCTTGACCTCTTTGCCGGTACCGGAAATTTGAGTTACGAGCTCGCCAGTCGCGGTTGCCCTGACGTGACTGCCGTCGACAACTTTCGCGAATGCACACGATTCATTATCAAAACCTCAGAAATGCTCCAGTTTCCAATTCGAGCAGTAACTGAAGATGCACTGCGATTTGTGCAAAAAAATCCGGCCAAATGGGACCTTATTTTAGCGGACCCACCCTACGATTTTGACGGCCATCAAGCAATTGTCGAATCAGCGCTCACTCGACTATCTGAAGACGGAATTTTGGTCCTGGAACACGGGGCCGACACCGACCTTTCGGCACTACCAGAATTCCATGAACTCCGGCGCTACGGGAGCGTACACTTCAGTTTCTTTCGAGCCCAGTAATCCAGGCACGCACCGCCCTGCTGCGGTGACTCATCGCCACTTTCTCTTCGGGAAGCATTTCAGCAAATGTCCTTCCGTCTCCATCGTTCGGAATAAAAATCCGGTCGTAGCCAAAACCATAGTCACCGCGTTCATCGAGGGCAATCTGACCGTACACAACCCCCTCATAGAGCTGAATTCCCTCGGCGGTGGCCCACGCCAGCACCGTACGAAACCTCGCAGCACGATCGGTGGCGCCGACGAGGTTTGCTAGGAGCAAGGAGCGGTTCGCTTGATCAGATCGCTCAGGCCCCGCGTACATCGCACTGTATACGCCGGGAGCACCATCAAGCACTGTCACCTCTATACCGCTATCGTCCGCAAGCGACGAAATTCCGCAGTAATCCCATAAAAACTTCGCCTTCTGGGTAGCGTTCTCTTCGAGGGTCGACCCTGTTTCAGGAAGCTCTCCGCGAATCCCCGCATCAAAGGCCGTTTGAACCCCCCAACCCTCAGGAAGCACAGACCTTAGCTCTTCGAGCTTGTGGGCATTTTGGGTGGCTAAAATGATCTTATTCAATGATTTGTCGTGAGGATTCGGTCGTTATGGCTGTCGGTTCGCAGGACTTCAGGAACAGATGCCCGTATGATGCGGGCCAATGCCTCAACCATGCCCAAGCGACGGTGTCCAGGCAATGCCAGCAAAGCAATGTGGCGCACTGGACGAGGTTCCGCAATCGGCTTAATGCGCTTTTGGCGAATCGCTGAAAGTTCCGAAATCGCCAACTGCGGAAGCAGCGTCATTCCCAAGCCTTCATCCGCCAAGCGAACCAGTGTCTCAAACTGCCCCACGAGCAACTCAATGCGTTCGTTAGGTCGGTCGGATCCACACAGCTGCAGCGCCTGATCCCTGAAGCAATGCCCCTCGGGAAGCAAGAGAATCCGCTCCGACTTCAACTCACTTGACGTTAAAAACAAATCCTTGGACTTCGGGTGGCCTTCAGGTAAGTAGGCCAACAGCGGTTCGCGGTACAGGGATTCGGACACAAAGTGGGTCGCGGCTATCGGAACCGCCAAAATCGCCGCATCCAACTGGTCGGCATCGAGCTTTTCAGCCAATTGTTCCGTGGTCGCTTCCTCAATTTGCACACTCAGCCGCGGAAATCGCTTGAGCAACTCTGCCGCAAAACGCGGAACCAAATACGGCGCAACAGTGGGTATCACACCTAAACGAAGCTGACCCTCAAGTGGTTTGTGAAAGTGCTGGCTAACCTCCACCAAACTCTGGGCAGACTGGAGTGTTTTGCGGGCGTGAAGTAGGACCTGCTCCCCGAGCTGGGTCAGGCGGATTGGCTGACTTCGCCGATCAACCAAATCCCCTTGAAGCTCTTCTTCAAGCTTCTGTATCTGTGCAGAAAGGGTCGGTTGCGAGACACCGCACGACTTGGCTGCCTTTCCAAAATGCTGGAACTCAGCAAGCGCTTCAAAGTACTGAAGTTGAATTAACGTAATGGCCATGGGATATTCCAGCGTTCCCAGCTAAGGTACGGCGTGTTTTTAGCCCCAAACCCCTTGTAAAACCTGGCCAACCCAGGAGCCTTAGAACCCTCGAAATCAAAGATCTTCCACCGGCCCACGGCCATGGTGATGAACTCGTTGACCAACCACGTCATGGAGTTTCGATCTCTTCCCTCTGGGGTCACCGCCGAAAACAGCAGTACTGCCCGGTCGCCACTAAAGGCCACAAACATTCCGGCTAGCCACTGGTTTCCCTCGCCGATCGCTGCCCAAACCGCTCCCCTGCCCTGGTGGAGCAAGTGGTACATCGCAGACTTCATTGCCCGCTCGTACCCCTTTGGAATTTGGTACTTTTCGCCCTGGTTCTGAGTAAAATAGGTCCACAATTCGTCGGGATTGCTGTACTCCCAAAGCTGGTTACCCGTGGCCTTAGAGAGGTTTCGTCGGGTCTGTGACGAAAATCCACCAAATACCTGCTCGTAGCTCGAATCCAAATTCAATTCATAGTTTGGCATTTCTTGCCATCGCTCCCAGCCTCCGTTGCGCCAGTGCCATGAGGTGGGTTCAGGCCAATCATCGGGCTTACTCAGCTTCAAACGGAGCCGCGCATAGCGCGGCAGCGCATCCAGCGCCTCCCTTACATGACTTGCCTCATTTGCAGCATTCCCTAAAGGACCCAAACGCTGCGCTCCGAGCGGACAATACGCTTGCGTGAATCCAAATGCGCTCCTCCCATATGCAAACGGAAGCACCACTTCATCCGAACCCACACTGGCCCACTCCACCCCTAACGCATCCAAATAATTGAGGTGGTCGTAGGGAAATCGGTCGGGACGAAGCGACCACATGGCGCGCCAATCCTCTGGATTTGGGTTGTGTTCTAAGCGAAAAATCATGCGTTACTCCATTCATTAAGCCAGAGGTTCATACCTTCTCTCCAGGCTGAAAAATCTTTTCCGGATCGCTCTACCTCAGGCCGCGGACCAAAAATCCTCCAGTGTGTGCCAACGCGCAAAGGCGCACCAACCGTCCACGCCGCAGCTTGTAGCGCATGAAGCGAATCTGCAATTTCACGCGGACTCATTCCGAGAAAGTTCTGATCCATAGCAGACACTGGCAATTGATTTACCCCGGCACAAACAACGGCACTCGCCCAACCCGAACGAAATCCGGGGACGTCTGCAAATTCGAGCGACCAATCCTCTACGACTCCCAAGGATTCGAGCGAACATAATAGATGTTCAGTGCCGGCATTACGCAAAAAATGGCTCCGCTGCCGCACTACAGGTCGATCAAGGATGGATTCAAGTTCAGCCAACTCTTGGCGGTAACCTTGGGCTCGGTCGTGGCTCCCGTACGAGAGGTGAGCCCCTACATCAAACCGCACAAACAGCGTTCGAAGTGCTTCGCGAACCACCGAACTTTTGGGCACCACTCCGCGATCGTAGGGACCTCGCTCTGCGGCCAACAGCACAAAAAACTGAAGCTCAAGTTGCGGAAACCTTTGGGCCAATTCCGTCCAGAATACCAAGCTATAAAAGGGGTCAGGCCCGAATATGCGGGTGCGTAGTTCGCCGAACTCGCCGCGAATGAGATCAGAAATGAATCCACCGACCGCAGACTTAAGTCCTCGGCCACGGTAGGCAAACAGATGGTCAATGTCCACCACAAGCACGGGGGCGGGCCTCGCCCCAACAGATAGAGAAATCCCCATGGACGCAGCCCATTCACGGGCCTTTACCTCGGCCTCTGGGAGCAGTAAATCGCGCTGCGCACCCCGACCGATCGGCCGAGCGTGCTGGTCTTTAGGAAGGGTTTCCTCCCAAACCCAGGTGCGCCAAAAAATCCAAGCCGCGTTATCCGATGACGGTGGTTCGGCACTGCTCTGCTGATCTAGCCATCCGGAATCGTTCCAGCGCACCGCATCATCCTCAGGACCAAATGCCACAGAAATGTTCCACGCGGACTGCAAGAGCGCGGCAAGTCGCCGGTGGCGCTCGTTGGGCTGCGGATGGTAAAGTTTGATCATGACTGACTAAGTTGCCAAAGTCCCTGTGCTAGCGACCTCGCCATCGCGTCCGCCGCAGATCCGTCACCATAGAGCATTGGCGGCTCTAAGTAGCCTCTTTGTACCCAATCCTGCAATTGAAACCTAATCGCTCCCTCTAGATCGGCGGAATCCGGTGAAATGAGTACGGTCCAGCCTGCGTCCACAAGCTCCGTCCACTCCGTCTCATCGCGCAGCACGATGGCTCTGCGGCCCGCAAAAAATGCTTCCTTTTGAAGTCCGCCTGAATCCGTGATCACAAATTGAGCACGGTACAGCGCATCCACGATCTCGGGCCGGCTCAGCGGAGCACAATCTGACACGCATACACTTTGTAGCCCGACGGCACGATGCCTCGGATGCCTCGGCCAGAGCACGTTAAAATCACCCACCAAGCCATCTAAGGCCGCTTCAATCCGGCGAATCCGCTTGGGCTCGTCCACATTGGTATTACGGTGAATTGTGACAAGCACTAAATTGTCTTGCACCTCTGCAATTGGACGCTTCGGGAAGGCATCGAACATCAAGTCACCCGTATTCACGACCCAAGGTGCACCCCGATCTAGATCTTCGCTCCGAATGTGGTCCATGGCTACTTTGGTGGGCGCCCACAGCCACAGGGCCTTGTGATCAACCCATACGCGGTTTCGCTCTTCGGGCATTGCATCGTTAAAGCTGCGAAGCCCAGCCTCTGCGTGCGCAAACGGAATACCCAACTCCAGCGCGGCTTGAGCCCCAAGTACCGTGGAATCGGTATCTCCGTACACTACAACTGCATCTACATGTGCCTCCCGAAGTGCCGCTACAAGCGCACTTAGGTCTATATTTCGCTCATTCCAAATGCCGTGGTAGTCCGGGGCAAAACCGAGCTCGTCCCAGAACGACGCGTTCAACTGGCTGTCGTAGTGCTGGCCGGTATGCGCTACCCAATTAACCCCGCCCAAGCGCTGAATGGCCTCGACCAACGGCTTGAGTTTGACAAACTGCGGTCGGGCACCCACGACGTGGGCGATGCGGTACGAGCTTAAGTTCCGGGCATCCATCCTCTGTCCGCAAAACTAACGTATTGGTTCTGCCCGATGATTAAATGGTCCAAACATGTGAGCTCTAGAATTCGCGCACCCTCTACGAGGCGCTGGGTGAGCCTTCGATCTTCATCTGAGGGTTCCAGTCGTCCGCTGGGGTGATTGTGCGCTACAACCAGCGCAGGGGTCTTCAGCGCCAATGCTCGCTGGTACACCACTCGCACATCTGCAGCTGTGGCAGTCCAACCACCTTTGCCTACGCACTCATAGTGAACTACCTTATTTGCCCGATTGAGGTAAACTACCCAAAACTGCTCGTGGTCCAACGCCGCCATACTCGGATGAAGCAAGTGAAACACGTCACTTGAACCCCGAACCACTTTAGCATCACCGGCACGAGTATCACCTGCCGCACGACGGCCCAACTCAAAAGCAGCAGCCACAGCCGCCGCTTTTGCTAACCCAACTCCACCAAGCCCTTGTAGGGCAATCACATCTGCTGCTGCCAGTCGGTCAAGCGACCCCCCGTAGGAATCGAGCATCGACCGCGCCAAATCGACGGCAGAATGGGTGCGGGTTCCGGAACGCAAAATGAGCGCAATGCACTCTGACGTCGCCATCCCTCGGATTCCGTGTGCGAGGGCGCGCTCTCTAGGTCGATCCTCTTCGGTCCACAAGCGAATGGACCGGTTGGCTGATTCGTTATTCATTGGGCAAACTTCCCACAGACCACACTGCACATTCGTCCCCTAAACGTATGTACGCATTTGCCGCAGGGTAGCAACAAAAAAAACCGCCCCATTCGGGGCGGTTCCAAACAACCAATCTCGGCGTAGTTCTTACGCCAAACCGTTTACATGCTTCGCAAGACTTGACTTCAAGTTCGCAGCCTTGTTTTTGTGAATGATGTTGCGCTTTGCAAGCTTGTCGAGCATTGAAGCAACCAACGGAAGCTGAGTAGCGGCTGCCGCAGCATCAGTCACCGAACGAAGTGCACGAACCGCATTGCGGGTCGTCTTGTGGAAGTACTTGTTGTGTACGCGCTTGGCCTGGATTTGGCGGATGCGCTTCAACGCAGATTTGTGGTTAGCCATGGTAGCTAGTTTTTGTGTTTCGTGACCCGTACGGGATTTGAACCCGTGATCTTCTCCGTGAAAGGGAGATGTCCTGAACCGCTAGACGAACGGGCCCTATGTTTTGGGAGCGCAAAGATATAAAATTACCCTCACTCCAACAACTCCTAAAAAAGAAATTAGCGTCCCTCAGGTCGAAATCCGAGTCGCTTACCCGTTCGTTGGCGAAGTTCCTCGCGAATGCCTTCAAGTGCGAGTACCGAAACTTCTTGTACTGCCTGAAATGGCGCCGCCTGTAAATCAAAGTCCATTGCAGTAACCATCAGACGGTAAAGCCAAAGGCGTAAGTCGTCTGCACACACTTCTGCTTGGGTCAATGCTAGGTTCAACGGCCCTACACCCTCGGCGAAGTGGTGCCCTTCACCGTTGATAAAAAATCGACTCATCAAGGTGCCGACGTCGTTCAAACGACGCATCCGAAATGAGTCCGAAAGAAAATTGTAGACGTGAATCAAGCCAAAATAGGCCCGGTTTGAATTCGCCTTCACGTACTCTGAATCAAGAACCGAATGCCCGTCCGGAAGCAAAAACGCGTTCGTGTGCACCTGAAAAACCAGAGAGTCCCCCGAAAACCGCAATTCAAACTCAAATTCGCCTCGATCGACAAACTCAACGACTACCGAACGGTCGATTCCGACCATTTTGCTGTTCAAATCAACCGCCACGGACTGCACAACAATGCGAAGTTCCGCAAAGGCACCGAGCACGCGGCGGTGCACCAACTGCTTGTTGCTGGACTTCGTGGCCAGCGTCTGCAGGATTAATTCAGGATTAGCGTCCGTCTTCATACTAGTAGGCTCGAGCAAATAAAACCCGCTGCTTGGACGGGGCGCCCGTGAGGACACACTGTCCATCCTCGAGCACATTGTTCAACGGAATACAGCGAATGGTTGCCTTTGTGAGCTCTTTGATGCGCTCCTCGGTCTCGGGCGTACCGTCCCAGTGCGCAGATACAAAGCCACCAGCGTCAAGGGCCGACTCAAACTCTGCCCACGTATTCACAGTGTGCATGTTGGCCTCGCGGTGGGCGAGTGCACGGTCGTACAGCGCCTGCTGAATTTCGGCCAAACGACCGGGAACAGAAGCCGCTAATCCCTCCACAGGGACCGTCTCTTTGGTCAGCGTATCGCGGCGCGCAAGCTCCACTACCCCATTAGCAAGGTCGCGAGGGCCAATTGCCACACGCAGCGGTACCCCTTTGAGTTCGTACTCGTTGAACTTCCAACCGGGCTTATAGGTGTCACGGTCGTCGTACTTCACACGGACGCCCAGCGCCCGCAAATCCGCCACCAACTGCTTTGCCACCACAGACACCGCGTCCAGCTCTTCTTCGCCGCGGTAAATCGGAACAATGACCACCTGAATTGGAGCCAACTTCGGAGGCAGCACCAACCCGTTGTCGTCAGAGTGGGTCATCACCAAGGCCCCCATCAGGCGGGTCGAAACACCCCAGGAAGTAGCCCAAACATGCTTCACTTCGCCGTCGCGGTCCTGAAACTTCACGTCAAAGGCCTTGGCAAAATTCTGACCCAAAAAGTGCGAGGTTCCGGCCTGAAGCGCCTTGCCATCCTGCATCAGTGCTTCGATGCAGTAGGTCTCAAGGGCCCCCGCAAATCGCTCGTTTGCCGTTTTGACTCCGCGGACCACGGGGATTGCTAAAACATTTTCTGCAAACTCGGCGTATACCTCAAGCATTTGTTCAGCTTCGGCAATCGCCTCTTCGCGCGTGGCATGGGCCGTGTGGCCCTCTTGCCACAAAAATTCCGCGGTGCGCAGAAAGAGGCGCGTACGCATCTCCCAACGTACCACGTTGGCCCATTGGTTCACCAAAATCGGCAAGTCGCGGTAGCTCTGAACCCATCCGCGGTAGGTGTCCCAAATGATGGTCTCTGACGTTGGGCGCACAATCAACTCCTCTTCGAGCTTAGCATCTTCGTCCACTACTACGCCCTTTCCATCGGGAGCCGTTTTTAGCCGGTAGTGCGTTACCACCGCGCATTCCTTGGCGAATCCGTCGACGTGTGCCGCCTCTTTGCTGAAGTAACTTTTCGGAATGAACAGAGGAAAATACGCGTTTACGTGACCCGTCTCCTTAAAGCGACGGTCCAACTCAGCCTGCATTCCCTCCCAAATGGCGTAGCCGTGCGGCTTGATGACCATGCAGCCGCGCACTCCGGAATTTTCGGCCAAATCCGCCTGAATGACAAGCTCGTTGTACCATTTTGAGTAATCCGTGGCGCGGGGGGTTAGGTTCTTAGCCATACTTTGGTATGCAATTTGGGTTCTGTTCTGTAGTAAACCCCAAAAGTACGGTCTATGCGCTACCTCCTACTCCTAGCCCCTCTTGGCTTTTTCGTCTCTTCGTGCGGAACCAGCCAGACCGCCTACCGCGACTTTGACGGGTCGTACTCTTGGACGAATTCTCAAGCCTATCGTGATGGATACGAATCCGGATACCAGCAAGGCTACCAAGAAGGCGCCGACGACCAAGCTGCCCAAGTCGACCAAGAAGGACGTCCCGAACGCGTGACCCGCACACGAACTATTGTCCGCTACGAATACTACCCGACCTACTACTACCACTGGAGCCAGCCTTGGATGCTTCATGACCCTTATGCGTACTATGGTGGATGGAATATGCCCAACCGCTGGAACGGATGGAACAGCTGGGATCGCCCAAACCGCTGGAACCGAGGGTTCAATAGTTGGAACGACCCCTGGCATGGAAGATTCGGCTGGAACGACCCCTGGTACGGTGGATTCGGCTGGAACGACCCCTGGTACGGTGGATACGGCTGGAACGACCCGTGGTACGGCGGCTACGGCTGGAACAACCCGTGGGGTTGGTATCCCTACTACGGATATGGTGGTTACTACGGTTGGAACAACCGTTACGACCGCTGGAACCGACCTGGAGGCGGCTGGACTCAGCCCGGTGGTGGATCCGGTTCCGGAACTTTCGACCCCACACCCGACAGCGACATCCGTCGCCAGCAAATCAACTCAGGTAGCACACCCTACCGACGTCCTGTGGTAACCAACAATCCCGGAGGAGGAAGCGTCGACCAAAATCGCCCCAAGGTCATCGAAGCAGAGCGTGGCCAGGAACTTACTCCATCGCGCCCCAGCGGCAGCAACCGTCCAGGAAGCATCAGTGACGATACGCCAAACCGTGGCAATTCTCCTGTTCGCCCGAGCACAAGCCCCCGTGAACCTCAGGGTGGCACCCCTCCTGCCGTGCGCCAGCCCGAAGTTCGCAAGCCCGCTCCTGCGCAGCGCCAGCCAGAAGTCCGCACGCCGGAAGCCAAAAAACCAGATCCGCCCCACCGCCAACCTGAAGTGCGTCAATCCGAACCTGCTCAGCGTCAACCTGAGTTCCGCCAACCGTCGACTCCTCGGAGTAATTCCACGCCGCAGCGCAGCAGCCCTTCGCCCAGCACGAGCCCGCGCCGCCCCTAAACGCCTGATCAATGAAAACCTCTATCACCATAGCCCTGTTCACCGCGGGTAGCCTATCGCTTTGTGCCCAATCCACCCTCAGCGCGGTATGGATGCAGCGCGGACAGCGCTTTGGCACGGCTCGCTACAACGGGTCTGCAGGTGCACTCGCTGCGCTGGGCGGCGACGGTAGCTCAAGCATTGAGAACCCTGCCCTGATGAATTCTTCGACCTTTGGCGGAACCGAATTCAGCGCCCACGTTCGGGCCGACCAAACCGACCTTAGGAGCCAAGGACTGGGACTTGGCCAGGCCTACATAGCCGGTTCCTGGCGCCTCAATAGCAAAGCCCGTCTGTCTGTCGGGCTGGCCTACCAGCGTGACGCTTGGTTCCCCAACTTCTGGATTACTTCAGACCAAAACCCCCAGACCTCAGCTGTGGCCGGTTGGATGGAACAATCCAACGGATTCAGCCCTGAACAGCTTTTGGCCAACGGACAGTACGACGCATACGTAGCCTACATGGGCTACCTCACTGAAGTTGGCGCTGGCAATCAGTACACCGCCTATGCCGACGGAGTGCCCACCTACCGGCAGGTGCGTTTTGCACGTGAGCAATCGAGCACGTCGTGGTCAGTTCCCTTCGCCATTAAAAGCGAAAAATTTTCGCTCGGAGTGCGGATCGAGCGGCGCGACGGGCATGCGCAAGAACGCTTTACGATGACCGAGTCGGGATTCAACCCAAGTGGCGTCACTAAGGCCTACCAGAAAACCGTGGTGGACAGCACCCGTTGGGGCCAGTGGAACATTCGCTTTGGCGTCGCTGCCCAGCTGACTGGCGGACTGAGGTTTAGCGCAGCGGTGCAGCCCGCTTCGACGGCCTTGGTGCAGTGGGACTACCGCAACAGGGTTACCCCCGAGGCCAACAGCTCCGAAACCAACCTCACCGCGTTTGAACTCTACGACGATCAGGAGTTTCGCTACCAACTACCCACAGTCGTGCAATTTGGCCTTGCCCAGACACTCGGAACCAAGGCCGCAGTATCTGCCGTGTGGGTCTACCATTCCACGGTGGATGCGTTGATCAGCAGTCCGTTGAACTACTACGACCTCGGTCGCCAAATGGCTGACGAGCTCCGTGCCCACCAGCAGTTCCGCCTCGGAGGCGAATACCGACTGACCGAAGCCTGGACGGCCCGCGGAGGGGTACAGTGGTCCGAGTCCGGAACCGATTTTGACGACCACAGCAGCTACCAAATGCTGGGACTCGGCCTCGGATACCAAGAGCGCGATTGGGGTGTAGACGTTGCCTTTAATGCCCTTCGCACGTCGGGGAGCATCCTGAATCCCGGGGATGACCAATCTTGGGAACTCGGTGCCAACCACCAGCGCGGCACCGTGACGTACCGAGCGCGATTCTAGACTGCTTCCCCAAAACCCTTCGTGGCGTATTTTCGGGGAATGAAGCACCTACTTTGGATCGCCGCGGTTGCGGCACTTCCGGCCGCAATGCAGGCCCAAAAGCTTGACGCACTGGCCTTTCGCAGCGTCGGACCCGCCCTCACGAGTGGCCGGGTTTCGGACCTCGCCGTACATCCGACCAACGCCGACGAGTGGTACGTCGCAGCCGCTTCGGGCGGAGTCTGGAAGACCACGAACCACGGCGTGACGTTCGAGCCCTTGTTCGACGACCAAGGCTCCTACTCCATCGGGTGCATCACCCTTGACCCCAGCAACCCGCACACGGTGTGGGTGGGTTCCGGAGAAAACAACAACCAGCGCTCGGTAGCCTACGGCGACGGGGTCTACAAGTCTACTGACGGAGGCGCAAGCTGGACCAATATGGGCCTCAAGGCCTCGGAGCACATCGGAATGATTGCGGTGCACCCTAAAAACAGCAACATCGTATGGGTGGCCGCCTACGGCCCCTTGTGGAGCAGCGGTGGTGAGCGCGGAATCTACAAAACCACTGACGGTGGCAAGACTTGGCGCCGCGTGCTGCAGGTGTCCGACCACACCGGATTTAATGAGGTACACCTCGATCCGCGCAACCCCAACATTCTCTTTGCCACGGCCCACCAACGCCGTCGCCATGTGCACACCTATGTTTCGGGAGGCCCTGAGTCTGGCCTGTGGAAGTCCGAGGACGGTGGCGAAACCTGGACAGAGGTTAAGAGTGGGATTCCGGGCGGAGACAAGGGCCGACTCAGCCTCGCCATTTCGCCCGTCAATCCAGACGTGCACTACCTCATGATCGAGGGGCACGGAACCTACCGCAGCACCAACCGCGGCGCGTCCTACAGCAAACGCAGCGACCACGCCACTTCGGGCAACTACTACGTCGAGCTGATTGCATCCAAGCACGACGCCGATGCGGTGTACAGCATGGACACCTACGCCCAGTGGTCTGAAGACGGCGGAGCCACCTTTAAGCGCCTTGGCGAAAAAAACAAGCACGTCGACAACCACGCGTTTTGGCAAGATCCCAGCAACCCCAAGCACCTCATCATGGGCTGCGACGGCGGAGTCTACGAAACCTGGGACCACGCGTCGACCTGGCACTACAAAGACAACTTGCCGATTACTCAATTCTACCGAGTGGCCGTGGACAACGCCGAACCATTTTACGGCATTTATGGCGGAACCCAGGACAACTTCTCGCTCGGAGGCCCCAGCCAGACCATCAACGACCGCGGCATCGTCAACAGCGATTGGTACGTGACCCAAACAGGCGACGGTTTTGAATCTCAAGTGGACCCCACCGATCCCAACATTGTGTACGCCCAAGCACAGTACGGCGGACTCCAGCGATTTGATAAAAAATCCGGCGAAGGCGTCAACATCAAACCAATTGAACCGGTGAATGGCAAAGCGTGGCGCTGGAACTGGGACGCCCCACTTCTAATTAGTCCGCACGACAGCAAGACCCTCTACTTCGCAGCCAACGTGGTGTTCAAAAGCACGGACCGCGGAAATACATGGACCACAATTTCTGGCGACCTATCGCGCCAACTGGACCGCCACCAGATCCCCGTCATGGGCAAAATACAGGGTCTCGATGCCATCGCCTACAAGCAAAGCACTTCGATGTACGGCAACATTACCGCGCTACACGAGTCGCCCAAGGTCAAGGGATTGCTCGCGGTGGGAACCGACGATGGCCTTGTCCATATTT
>CAYYWL010000001.1:54834-91328 GCA_964475135.1 uncultured Owenweeksia sp. | reverse complement strand
CTAACGTACGTGAACGACGTCAAGTGGTCGCAGCATTCCGCTGATGTGCTTTACGTAGTGTTCAACAACCACAAAAACGGCGATTTCAAGCCGTACGTACTCGTGACCAAAAACCGCGGCAAGACGTGGGAAACGCTTAGCACGGGGTTACCGCAGCGCGGTTCCGCATACGTACTCGCTGAGGACCACATTGACGCAAGTTTGCTGTTTGTCGGAACCGAATTCGGTGCGTTCACCAGCACCGACGCGGGCCTGACGTGGACCGAGCTCAAAAAGGGTTTACCAACAGTGGCGGTGCGCGACATCGCCATTCAGCAGCGCGAAGACGACCTCGTTTTGGCAACCTTCGGACGTGGTTTTTACGTACTTGACGACTACAGCCCGTTGCGCGAAATCAAAAAGGACATCAAAAAGAATGAGGCTATCATTCTGCCGATTAAGCCTGCCGTTCTGTTCCACGAGGCTTCGCCCTTGGGATACGGCGGTGCGGGATTCCTCGGGGCGAGCTACTACATGGCCGACAACCCAAAGGTGGGTGCCACGTTCACGTACTGGGTCAAGAACGCTCCAAAAACACTCAAGGAGCAGCGCGAAGAGGCCGAAAAGAAAGCACCGAGCTACCCATCTAAAGACGCCATTCGCGCTGAGGCCAATGAGGACCAACCCTACCTCGCTCTGGTCATTCGCAGCAGCAATGGTTCGGTAGTGCGGATACTTCAAGCCAAGTACAGCAACGGCCTCAAACGCACGACTTGGGACGGCAAGGTTGCGCGCAGTTCGTCGCCCGATCGGGGTTCGTACATGGCTCCTGCGGGAACCTACAGCATCCAGCTCATAGGAGTCCACGGCAGCAGCATTGACACCCTAACTAAGCCAAGCACGTTTGCGGTGACCTACCTCAACAACGTGAGCCTTCCGGCAGAAAAGCCCTCCGAACTCGTGGCACTGCAAAAGTCTTTGGATGCCCTGCAGCTCCGAATGGATAAAGTGGGGCGCCAAATGGATGAAGTAGAGGCCCGACTCGAGCGCGCCGACAAGTTGGTGGGCTACGGCGTAGCCACCCCGGCCACACTGCGCGGAGAGGTTGCCGCAACGCGTTCTGAGTGGCGTGCGCTCAACATGGTGTTGAACGGAGACGAGTTGATTGCAGGTAAGGAATTCGAAACGCTTCCAGGCCTGCGCGACCGATTGAGTTCGGCCACATGGGGTTCGTACTCGATTCGTTCAGAACCCACCCAGACCATGAAGGACCAGCGTCGCGTAGTAGCCGACCAACTCGCCGACGTAGAGAAGCGCCTGGCCGCACTCATGAGTCAGAGTGCAGCGTGGTAATCTGATTGCGCACGAAAAACAAAGGGCGGCCCTTCGCGGGGCCGCCCTTTTTTATGGAATCCGAAGGTTCCGAATTAGAATCGGTAGACGAAGGCATTGATATTCATGCCCGCACCCACGCTCGCGAAGAGCGCAATGTCGCCCGGATGCACCACATGGCCTTGGTACTGCTCGTGGCGCACGCGATCGAGCAGGGTCGGAACCGTGGCTACCGAGCTATTACCCATCCACTGGATGGACATGGGCATTACGGCGTCCAAGTCGGCTTCAAGGCCGTAGAGCTTATAGAGGCGCTCACCGACACCGTGGTCCAACTTGGCATTGGCCTGGTGCATGAATATCTTTTTGACGTCCTTGAGGTGAACCCCTGCGTTGTCGAGGGCGGCCTTCATGGCGTCTGGAACGTGCTTCAGCGCAAATTCATAAATCTTGCGGCCCTTCATGCGAATCAGGCGCTCGTTGGGGTCACCTGCAGGATTGACCGAAGGCAGTGACTTGAGGTAAAAGGCCTCGTCTTTGGTGTAGCTCACGGCGGCAGAACCCATGATTCCGGCACCGCCCGCATTGGCGCGTACTTCAAAGCAGGTCGCGCCGGCTCCGTCGGCAAAAATCATGGAGTCACGGTCGTGCTGGTCCACAATGCGCGAAAGCGTTTCGGTTCCGATCACTAAGGCCTTCTTAGCCATTCCCGCCTGTAAGTAAGCGTTGGCCACCAGCACACCTTGAATCCACCCGGGGCAACCGGCCAAGACATCAAAAGCTACCGTGTTGGGATTTGCGATGCCCAACTTCGACTTTACCCGAGACGCAATCGAAGGCATCTGGTCGATGCGGCGCGTTCCGGCATCGATGTCGCCAAAATTCTGACCTACAATCAAAAGGTCGAGGTCTTCGGCATTCCAGCCCGCGTCGGCAAGCGCTTTCACCGCGGCTTCGGCACCGATGTCCGAGGAATTTTGGTCGGGGCGCACGTAACGGCGCTCCTCAATCTCGGTAATTTGCTGAAACTTTTGAATGATCACCTCATTCGAATTGGGAAAAGAATTCCCGTTGTCGTCCATAAACTCATTCTGCAAAAAGGCGGAATTCGGAACAACTACTTCGGGCAGAACCGATCCGGTTCCTGCAATGACAACAGCATGATTCATGGGCGCAAAAGTACCGTTTTCCGCGCAAAGCCCTTGTACCTTTGCTCGCATGAAATCTCACGACCCCGACCACACGAGTTCGAGCGTGCACACTCCGGTGCGTCCGGATGCCTTTTTGCTCAGCGATGAAGAGAAAATCGCGCGCATCGAAGCCCACGTCCGCGGAATCCTCGACACCCTCGGAATGGACCTCGAAGACGACAGTCTTCGAGGAACCCCCAAGCGCGTGGCTAAGATGTTTGTCAAAGAGACATTTGGCGGTCTTCACCCCGACAAGGCCCCTGACCTTAACACGTTTGAGAACAACTACCACTACGGCGAGATGCTCGTCGAAAAGAACATAGTGGTCTACTCGACCTGCGAGCACCACTTAATGCCGATCGTAGGTCGTGCACACATCGCCTACCTGAGCAAAGACCGCGTCATTGGCCTGAGTAAGATGAACCGAATTGTGGACTTTTACGCCAAGCGCCCCCAGGTTCAAGAGCGCCTCACTCGTCAAATCGCGGAGTCGCTAACCAAAGCTTTGGGCACAGATGACGTCGCCGTAATGATTGACGCCAAGCACTTGTGCGTCAATGCGCGCGGAATCCGCGACGTGCACTCCAGCACGGTTACCGCCGAGTACGGAGGGCGATTTTTGGTCGAAGAAGGGCTCCGCACCGAATTTTTGGCCTACATTCAAACGCAAACCACGTTTGGCGACAGTCCGCACACATGAGCAATTTGACCCTGTACGACAGCCTGACGGGCGAACTTCGCCCCTTTGAGCCGATTCATGCTCCGAACGTAGGAATGTACGTGTGTGGTCCTACCGTGTACAGCGACGTGCACTTGGGAAACACGCGCACGTTTTTAAGTTTCGACCTGCTCTTTCGCTACCTCAAGCACCTTGGCTACAAAGTGCGCTACGTGCGCAACATTACCGACGCGGGTCACCTCGAGAGCGATTCCGATGTAGGCGAAGACAAAATCGCCAAAAAGGCGCGCCTCGAACAGCTCGAGCCCATGGAGATCGTGCAGCGCTATACCGTGGGATTTAGGGCGGTAATGCAGGCGTACAACGCGCTTCCGCCGTCGATTGAACCTACCGCCACCGGGCATATCGTCGAGCAGATCGAGATGATCAAAAAGCTTATTGCGGACGGCTACGCCTACGAGGCCAATGGCAGCGTCTACTTCAGCATCGGAACCTACCTCGAGAAGTACCCCTATGGCGAGCTTTCGGGCCGCAGCATCGAAGACCTGGAGTCCGGAACCCGCGACCTCGACGGCCAGCAAGACAAGCGCCACCCGCTCGACTTTGCCCTTTGGAAGAAGGCCTCGCCCGAGCACATCATGCGTTGGCCTTCGCCATGGAGCGACGGCTTCCCCGGTTGGCACCTCGAGTGCTCTGCCATGAGTACCAAATACCTCGGCGAGGAGTTTGACATCCACGGGGGCGGAATGGATCTGAAGTTCCCGCACCACGAATGCGAAATCGCCCAAAACAAAGGGGCTACGGGGCACGGTGGAGCGCGCTACTGGCTTCACGCCAACATGCTGACACTGAACGGAAAGCGCATGGCCAAGTCCACCGGAAACACCTTGGACCCGCGCGACCTTCTAACCGGCGAAAGTCCCCACCTCAGCAAGGCCTACACGCCTGGGGCGGTCCGCTTCTTCATTCACCAAGCCCACTACCGAAGTGTGCTGGACTTTAGCGATTCCGCCCTGCAGGCCGCCGAAAAAGGCTACTACCGCCTTCTTGCGAGCATTGAGGCACTTGCCCAGCGTCCAGCCCAAGGTCCCGATCGCGGCACCTGGAGTGTGGCCGAGTGGAACGCACTCTGTTCAGAAGCCATGAACCAGGACCTCAACAGCCCCGTGCTCATTGCCCACCTTTTTGATGCCGCGAAAGTGATTGCGGCCGACCAAAAGGACCCGAATATTCTTGGCCGCAGCGGCGCAGCCGAGCTGCTCAATGCGATGCGCACCTGGATGTTTGATGTTCTTGGACTCGCTCCTGAAGCGCAGTCTGGATCGACCAAGTACCAAAAGGCGTTGGACGCGGCCATGTCTGTCGTTCTGGACGTGCGCCGAAAAGCCCGCGAATCCAAGGACTGGTCGACCAGCGATGCACTGCGCGATGCGCTGGCTCAAGGCGGAATTGTCGTTCAGGACGGCCCTGAAGGCAGCAGCTTTCGGGTCGAATGATGAAGGCGCTGGCTTGGGTTGTTTCAGCGCCCATGCTCGCGCTGATTGGGTTGTACAAGTACATCATTTCTCCGCTGACCCCTCCGAGCTGCCGGCACTACCCAACCTGCTCCACTTATGCGGGAGAAGCCATCAAAGAATGGGGTCCGTGGACCGGATCGTGGCTTTCACTCAAGCGATTGAGCCGCTGCCACCCCTGGGGAACCTCGGGAATGGACCCCGTTCCGAAAAAGTGCGAAAAGGCACCCAACGCCTAAGCGAGAACTCCTAACTTTAGCCCATGCTAGCTACCATCACTTGGGTTGCCGACCGCGGAATCGAACTCGGCCTACTATTCATTCGCTACTACCAGGTTTTCTTCTTTTTGGGCTTCTTTTTGGGCTACCGATGGATGAAAAAGGTCTTCATCAAAGAGAGCGTTGACCTAAAAATCCTTGATGCCTTGCTCTCAACCATGGTCGTTGCTACCGTTTTGGGTGCGCGCTTCGGCCACGTCTTTTTCTACGACTGGGGCTACTACCGCGAGCACGTTGCCGAGATTTTTATGCCGTGGAAGGGCGGACTTGCCTCGCACGGAGCCGCCATCGCAATCGTACTGGCCATGCTGTGGTTTGGCCGCAAGTACCTCAAGCCCATTGGCAAAACTCCGCTTTGGATGCTCGACCGCGTCGTCATCACCGTTGCTCTAGCGGGCGCGTTCATTCGCCTCGGAAACTTCACAAACAGTGAAATTTACGGTCAGCCCCAAAATTCCGCAGTCGAAACCGTGTTTGTGCGTCCTATTACGGACTACATCGAACGCTACTTCGAGCGGGATGTCGCCGCCGTGGACTATGTCGAGACAGGCAACTACCTCGAGACCGACAGCCTTCGCTTGCCCGAATACGAGCTACGGTTCACCCCAACTGAAACAGCGAGTCTCGATCAAGTGCAATCGATGGTTGAGCTCTACCTTGAGCCGTTGGTCAACCGGCAGAATGCCGACAATCGTCACCTCTACCTACCCCAGGATCAGCTTGTTCAAGAAAAAGATGGCTACTTTGTACTGACGGCGTACGGAATTCCGCGCGCACCGAGCCAACTGTACGAGGCCCTCGCCTACGCGCTGATTTACGTCCTGCTTCTTTGGCTCTTTGCACGCGGAGCTGCGGCGCGTGAGGGCCAAATTTTTGGAGCTTTTTTGGTGCTGGTTTTTGGATTCCGGTTTGTGGTCGAGTTCGTCAAAGCCAACCAGAAGGATTTTGAAGCAGGCATGGACTTGAATATGGGGCAGTGGCTGAGTATTCCGCTCGTAGTCGCTGGTGTGTACCTGTGGATTCGAAGCACCCGAAAAACAACTGAACAATGAACCGTACGCTCATTATGCGCATTGGCGGCGCCCTTGTGGTCGTCGCAATTTTGGGGCTATTGATCCCCGTGATTGGACCGTGGATTGGATTGGGTTCCGCACCAAAACCCAATCGGGCCGAAGCCCCCACCACCGACTTTGAGCCGCAGTTTACCGAAGAAGGCGTGGGTGCCTTTGTGGCCGAAAATGGAGATACCCTCGCGGCGTTTCGACTCGAATTGGCCGAATCCACAGCTGAAACCACCCAAGGGATGATGTTTCGCCGCAGTGTCCCCGAAGGTACCGGCATGCTGTTCATCATGCCCGAAGAGCGGTTTCAGAGCTTTTGGATGCGCAACACCTACGTGCCGCTGGACATTATTTACATCAGCTCCGAAGGGCGGGTGGTAAGTATTCAAGCGAATGCCCAACCTATGAACGAGACTCCGCTGCCTTCTGAAGGCCCGGCCAAGTTCGTACTTGAAATTGCAGGCGGCCGCTCGGCTGCACTCGGAATCATTCCCGGAACCCAACTACTATGGAAGCGAAACATTTAGCGGCCGCATTCGCGTTGGCCTCAAGCCTATGGGCCTCAGGTCAGGCACAGTGGACGATCACCCGAATTACCGCGGCCGAAGGCCGCGAAAACTGGGCCTGCGAACCTTCTGTCGCACTGGACCCCAACGGCAAGGGCGTGTACCTCGGCAACGTGCTCAACCAGTTGCACCGCAACTCTTTGAACGGAGCTCCCACCGCTTGGGACCGTGGTATTGCACTTAAGTCCAGCATGGGCGTGTACGGAGACCCAATTTTGGCGCACGACTACCAAGGTCGCCTCTACTACTTGCACTTGGCCGACCCGAGTGGCCAAGGTCGCGCCGGCGAAACCTGGCTGGACCGCATCGTGATTCAGTGGAGCGACGATCAGGGAGCAACCTGGTCCGATGGGGCCGGAATTGGCCACAATCCGCCCAAAGACCAAGACAAAGAAGGAATCGCCATTGACCCGGCATCAGGCACCCTCAACGTGTCGTGGACCGAGTTTGATGGGTACGGCCGCACCGAACCTGAGTTCAAATCCCGTATTCGATTCAGCCAGTCTTACGACCGCGGCGAGACCTGGTCTCCAGCCGTAACGGTTTCGCGCCAAGAGGGGAACTGCCTCGACGGAGACGGGACACCCGAGGGCGCTATACCTGTAGCTGACCCCACGGGCGGAGTGGCCGTTGTTTGGTCCTACCGCGACACCATTTGGATGAACCGCTCTGACGACGACGGCGCCATGACGTGGATGCCCGTCGACCGCCCCATCGCCCTGCAGCGTGGTGGCTGGGCCCACGAGATTCCGGCCCTCGGACGCGCCAACGGCATGCCGATTTCGTACTTTGCCCCCAACGGTACTTGGCACTTGATTTACGGCGAACAAGATTCCACGAAGTCGTGGGTGAGCCATGCCACTTCGACCGACCGCGGTGAAAACTGGAGCCAACCCTCCCGCCTACCCGTTCCCGACAGCATTCGGCACCATTTTATGCCGTGGTTTGCCATCGACGCCTCGAACGGTGCCCTTCACGTGCTGGCCTACGGTCAAACGGCCTCTATGCGCACCCAAGCATGGGTTCACCGTTCTGACGATGGCGGAACCTCTTGGTCTGCAACAGCCCAGAGTACGCCCTTTACCCCAACACCCAAGCGATTCTTTGGCGACTATTCAGGTATCGCGGCGCGAAACGGGGACGTTCACGCGGTATGGACCGAACAGCGCGAAGGCATCAACGAACTGGTCTACGGCCGCTTCGCTGATCCCGCCTTGGACGAAACCATTGTGAACACTCCGACCAAAAAGCGACGCAAAAAGTGAACCTCCTCCTCGCGTCGACCTCCACCGTACATGGAGCACCCTACTTGAGCTACGTCCGCGACGAGTGGTCGCGTCTTTTTGCGGGACGCCTCGTCGTGTTTGTTCCGTACGCCCGCCCCGGAGGCATGAGTTGGGACGACTACACCGCCCGCCCCAAAGCAGTGATGGCTGAAGCCGGAATTACAGTGCGCGGCGTCCACGAATTCTCATCTGTTGCCGAAGCAGCTTCTGCCGCTGAAGGTTGGTTTGTGGGGGGCGGAAACACCTTCGTCCTTCGCCGCAGCCTGCGTGAAACCGGATTGGAACCGCTGCTCGACGCCAGCGTTCGTTCCGGGACCCCCTACATGGGAAGCAGCGCCGGCATCAACATCGCCGGACTGAGCATCGGAACCACCAACGACATGCCCATCGTCGAGGTTCCCACGCTGACTGCCATGGGTTGGATCCCGTTCAACCTCAATCCGCACTACATCGACCCCGTCGAAGGCAGTACGCATATGGGTGAAACGCGGGACCAGCGAATTGCCGAATTCCACGCCTTTAATCCCCAACCAGTTGTAGGGCTACGCGAAGGAAGTTGGCTCACATCAAACGGTAGCGAGCACGTCCTTCACGGACCGCATTCTGCCCGCATTTTTCGAGCTGGATTGCCCGTGATGGAGCACCCACAAGGCCCGCTCTCGTTATAGAAATCCCTACCTTTGTGCGGTGCGCAAAGCAGTACTTATCATTCTTGACGGCTGGGGCATTCCCGCCGACCCCTCAGTTTCGGCTATTGACCTTGGCTCGACTCCATTTTACGATAGCCTTCACGGCCGCTATCCATCAAGCCAGTTAGAGGCAAGTGGCCGAGCCGTTGGCCTGCCCGACGGCCAAATGGGCAACTCAGAGGTGGGCCATATGAACCTTGGAGCCGGTCGCATCGTATACCAAGACCTTGTGCGAATCGACCTCGCCCTTGAAGATGGTTCGTTTGCTCACAACCCCGTCTTCGCTGAGTTGGCACAGCGCGGAGCCGCCGGCCAGCGCATCCACCTGCTCGGGTTGGTCAGCGACGGCGGCGTCCACAGCCACATCAACCACGCGAAGGGAATCCTATCAGCCCTGCACGACACGGGTGCTCCCAACGTATTTGTGCACGCATTCACCGACGGACGCGACACCGACCCCCAAAGCGGCGCCGGGTTCATTGGCGACCTCGAGGCACACATGACCCAGACCACGGGCTCTCTGGCCTCATTGACCGGCCGCTACTACGCCATGGACCGCGACACCCGCTGGGAACGCGTTAAAATCGCCTACGACGCCCTCGTGCACGGAACCGGGACCTCGTGGACCCAAACCGGACGCAACGCGTTGCTCGCAGCCTATGCCAATGGAACCACCGACGAGTTCCTCCTTCCGCACATTCTCAATCCGGATGGATGCATCCGCCCGGGGGACGCCGTATTCTTTTTCAACTACCGCACCGACCGCGGCCGCGAGCTCACCCAGGCACTCAGCCAGGGCGGCCTGGACGATCACGGAATGACTCCGGTCCCCGACTTGCACTTCGTGACCATGACCCGATACGACGCCACCTTTCGCGGAATTCAAATGGTGTTCGAAAAAGACAACCTAAGCGACACCATGGGCGAAGTCCTTGAGCGCGCCGGCAAACGCCAGATTCGCATCGCCGAGACCGAAAAGTACCCGCACGTGACCTTCTTTTTTTCAGGCGGACGCGAAGAGCCCTTTGACGGTGAAAACCGCATCCTTCGCTCCTCACCCAAAGTAGCCACCTACGACCTTCAGCCCGAGATGAGCGCTTTTGAGCTCCGGGATGCTCTGATTCCCGAACTCGAACGCGGTGAAGCCGACTTCGTCTGCCTCAATTTTGCCAACCCCGACATGGTGGGCCATACCGGCGTGCTCGAAGCGGCCATTAAGGCCTGCGAAACTGTAGACCAATGTGCTCAAGCCATTGTTGAGGCGGGACTCCCAAAAGGGTACAGCTTCTTTATACTCGCGGACCACGGCAATGCCGACTGTATGCGAAACCCCGACGGCAGTCCCCACACCGCCCACACCACACGTCCGGTCCCCTTCTTTTTGGTCACCAATGAGCCGACAGATGGCGTTCAACTTTCAAATGGTGTGCTGGGTGATGTCGCACCAACCATCCTCGACTGGCTCGGGATACCCCAACCTGCCGCAATGACCGGAACATCACTTTTGCGCTCATGATCGTTCTCAAAACGGCCGACGAAATCGCGCTCATGCGCGAATCTGCCCAGCTTGTATCGCGAACCTTGGGAATGCTCGCCGCTGAAATCAAACCTGGCGTGACATCGCTGCAGCTGGACCGCAAAGCCGAGGAGTTCATTCGCGACCACGGAGCCATCCCCGCCTTTCTTGGAATGTACGGATTCCCCAACAGCCTGTGCATGTCGCGCAACGAACAGGTCGTCCACGGAATTCCAAGCGGCCAACCTTTGCAGGAGGGCGACGTAATCTCGGTGGACTGCGGAGTCCTCATGAATGACTTCTATGGTGACCACGCCTACACGTTTGAAGTGGGCGAAGTGGCACTTGAAACGCGTAAACTTCTGGAGGTGACCAAAGCTTCCCTGTACGCGGGCATTGACGCCATGCGCCGCGGCAACCGAGTGGGCGACATCGGACATGCCATCCAAAAGCACTGCGAGCGCGAAGGCTACGGCGTCGTACGCGAGCTCGTCGGACACGGACTCGGCCGCAAGCTCCACGAAGACCCACAGGTTCCGAACTATGGAAAGCGTGGCAGCGGCAAACTCCTTCAGGATGGAATGGTACTCGCAATCGAACCCATGATCAACATGGGAACCCACCGCGTGCGGCAACTTAAGGACGGATGGAGCATCGTTACGAGCGACGGCAAGCCCTCGGCCCACTTTGAGCACGACGTCGCGTTGGTCGACGGTCGCCCCGTGGTACTGTCGACCTTCGACTACATCTACGAAGCCCTTGGGCTTCCCAAAAACGACCCTGTCTTCTTATGATTCGTTGGGCCCTACGTTGGATTCCGCGTCCTTGGCTCATTCGCCTCAGCGCGCCACTTCGTTGGCTTGCGCCCGTGATCTATGCCGGATCGAAGTACACTGACCCGATTGACGGGCGCTCGTACCGCACGTTTCTGCCGTACGGCTACGGCGGAGCCATACGGCCCGAAGTACTCGCCCCCGGAACGCACTCCCTGGAGCGCCACCGGCTACTCTGGCTGTACCTCAAGCGCTACAGTGACTTTTTTACTTGTCCAGGTGAGTTGCTCCACATTGCACCCGAACAGTGCTTCTATTATCGCTTTAAAGCCCTTCCCCATCTCAGAGTGCTGACGGGTGATATCGAATCACCGTTGGCAGACCTGCACTTTGACCTCCATCACATTCCGCTTGAGGCAAACCGCTTTGACGTCGTACTCTGCAATCACGTCCTCGAGCACGTTGCAGACGACGCCCTATGCCTAAGTGAACTTTTTCGGGTCATGAAACCAGGTGGATGGGGCATCTTTCAGATTCCATGGATTCCTGGGCGCACCACTACCGACGAAGACCCCAGCATCACCGACCCGCGCGAACGAGAGCGCCGCTTTGGTCAGTACGACCATGTACGCATGTACGGCGAAGACTATGCTGAACGCCTACGTAATGCTGGATTCGAGGTAGAACGCGTCGACCTCGCCGACCGAATCCCCGCCGAAGAATACGCCCGCTACCGCCTTCCGGTGGGTGAACCCCTGTTTGTAGTGCGCAAGCCCGTCTAAGCCTTTTGCACTTACCCACAAAAAAAGCCCGCAGTTCGCGGGCTTTCTTCATTATGACTTAGGCAATTAACCTAAAATGCTCGACAACTCAATAGCCATCTTTTGCTCCTCTTCTTGTGCGAGCAAGGGGTCAACCAAGATTCGGCCAGAGTGCTCGTCAATCGTGATCTTCTTACGCTGCGCGATTTCCATTTGACGCTGTGGCGGAATCGTAAAGAACGAACCCGCTGATGCTCCGCGCTCAATACTCACGACGGCCAAGCCGTTGCGCACCTTGCCACGGATGCGACGGTATGCATTCAGTAAGCGGTCATCTCCAACAACGCCTGAAAGCGTTTCGCTCTTCGCAAGCAAGAGTCCTTCTTCGCGTTGCGTCTCAGCAATGATGTTATCCAACTCCTTCTTTTTGTACTCCAAGTGACTAGAACGCTCTCCAAACTTGACTTCCACCGACTCGAGTGAAGCAGTCTTGCTTTCAAGCGAAGCCTCGAATTCACGAATATGCTTTTCTGCAAGTTGAATCTCGAGCTCTTGAAACTCTATTTCCTTGGCAATTGCATCAAATTCACGGTTATTGCGCACATTCTTTTGCTGCTCCTCATACTTGGCGATCTTTTCTTGGCAGTTCTTAATCATGAGCTTGTGGCCCTTGATTTCAGTTTTTGCTTGATTGATATCTTCCTGAACCTTTGAAAGGCGAAGCTGAAGGCCCGCGATTTCATCCTCCAAATCTTCAACTTCAAGTGGCAATTCACCGCGAAGGCTACGAATTTCGTCAATTCGGCGATCGACAATCTGAAGGCTGTACAGCGCGCGAAGCTTGTCCTCTACTGAAGACGTTGAAGCATTGGATGCAGGTGACTTTTTAGCCATGGTTTAGGTATGTACGTACGGGACGGTTGTCCGAACCCGAAATTAGGACTGCAAAAGTAACAAATTCTGAGCGAATAGCCTCAGCCCAATCTTCGATAAAGGGCCGCTCACTTTCTCCGTGCCCGACATCGACTAGGACAATACCGCCAGGAGTATCCTGAAAGCCGTGGTACTTGACGTCCCCTGTCACGTAGACATCCGCACCAGTCGCGGCTGCGGCTCCGATAAATTCCGTCCCGGACCCCCCGCAGACCGAAATACGTTGAACAATTCGATCGAGGTCCGAGGTACTGTAGCGCACTGCAACCGCACCCAATGTACCGGCCGCGCGAGCAATAAAATCGCCCAAGCGAATAGGCTCACGAAGATCGCCCACGGCTCCGTATCCCACATCAGACCAGGAATTCTCGAGTGAAATCCACGAATGAGCCACTTCCTCGTACGGATGGGCCTGCCACACCGCATCGCGAACTCGACCTTTTAATACGGCCGGAACCACGAACTCCAAGCGCTGCTCTCGGGCAACTTCGCGCACTCCCCTAGTCCCCGAATATGGATTCGATTCTTCGAGTGGACGAAACGTACCCGTCCCCTCTGAAGTAAAGTGGCACTCATCGTAATTACCCAAATGGCCTGCTCCAGCCGAAAAAGCAGCTTCGGCCACCTGAGATGCGTAGTCGGTTGGAACGTACACAATCAGCTGCAGCAATTCTTTGCTGCGCGGCATCATCACCTTTGGATTTTGTATTTCGAGTCGACGGGCCAGTGAAAAACTTACCCCACCCGAGATGCTGTCCCAATTAGTATGACCAGCGTACAACGCGATGTCGTTACGTACCGCGAACGCAACCGTCCGCTCAGCCACCGTGCTACCCGTAAGGCGTTTTAAGCCCTTAAAAATGATGGGGTGATGACTGAGCACCACGTTGCACCCACGAGCGACTGCCTCGCGAAGCACCTCTTCATCTGTATCTAAAGTGCACAGCACCCCAGTGATGTGCATTTCTGAATCACCGACCAACAATCCACTGTTGTCGTACGACTCTTGGTAGCGGAGCGGCGCACGCTCTTCCAACCACTTTACCAATGCTCCTACTGTCATGCTGCAAAGAAACAAAAAAGGCCGCCCTGGTAGGCGGCCTTCGCGTTTAATGTAGGTTGTGGATTACTCCTTGCCCTCCATCTCTTCCTTAAGGCGAGCCAAGCTGTCGAGGTCACCCAAGGTAGCCTTTTCAACTTGTGCGTTGATCGACTGTACGGTCGTCTTCGCTCCGGTACTCTTGGCACCTTTCTTACCTTTTCCGCCTTCAGCTCCCTCCTCGACTGCGCCCCCCTTAAAGGTTTGCGTATGCGAAACAAGAATGCGGCGTGAATCACGGTTGAACTCGATCACACGGAACTCCAACACCTCACCTACAGCGATGCTTGAATTATCCTCCTTGGTCGCGTGACGTGGTGGGCAGTATGCCTCAATCTCTTGGTTGTCAAACCAAATATTGAAGCCCTTGTCGGCAGACGACTTGACGCTTCCAGTGTGGCTACTACCTACCTCAAACACATCTTCAAGGTTGTCCCAAGGATTGTCACTCACTTGCTTGTGGCCAAGGCTCAAGCGGCGGTTGTCGACATCGATATCCAACACTTTCACTTCAAGTTCTGCACCTACTGAGGTAAACTCACTTGGGTGCTTCACCTTCTTCAACCAAGACAGGTCGCTGATGTGAATCAAACCATCAATTCCTTCTTCGAGCTCAACAAAGACCCCGAAGTTGGTGAAGTTGCGAACCTTTCCGGTATGCTGTGAGCCTACTGGGTACTTTGCGGTGATGCTTGACCAAGGATCTGGCGTTAATTGCTTGATGCCGAGCGACATCTTGCGCTCTTCACGGTCGATTGAAAGAACAGATGCTTCGACCATGTCACCAACTTTGAAGAAGTCTTGGGCAGAACGCAGGTGCGATCCCCAGCTCATCTCAGAAACGTGTACTAGACCTTCAACTCCCGGAGCAACCTCGATAAACGCACCGTAGTCGGCGAGAACAACGACTTTACCCTTGATGGTGTCTCCAGCTGATACGCTCTGGCTAAGGGCATCCCAAGGATGAGCCGAAAGCTGTTTGAGACCGAGCTGGATGCGGGTCTTGGCCTCGTCAAAGTCCAAAATAACCACGTTGAGCTTCTGGTCGAGCTCAACCACCTCTGACGGATGGTTGATTCGGCTCCATGAAAGGTCGGTAATGTGCACGAGACCGTCCACGCCACCGAGGTCAATGAACACCCCGTAGCTGGTGATGTTCTTGACCACACCTTCGAGAACTTGACCCTTTTCGAGCTGTCCAATAATCTTGCGCTTTTGCTCTTCGAGGTCAGCCTCGATAAGGGCTTTGTGCGAAACCACCACGTTCTTGAACTCGTGGTTGATCTTAACGATCTTAAACTCCATGGTCTTGTCCACGTAAACGTCGTAGTCGCGAATTGGCTTGACGTCGATTTGCGACCCTGGCAAGAATGCCTCTAGACCGAAGACGTCGACAATCATACCACCCTTAGTGCGGGCCTTGACGTAACCTTGTACGATTTCTTCAGCTTCAAACGCCTCATTCACACGATCCCAAGCCTTAATTGAGCGGGCCTTGCGGTGCGAAAGCACAAGCTGTCCCAACTTGTCTTCTTGCTTGTCTACAAGCACCTCAACGAGGTCACCGACTTTAAGATCAGGATTGTAGCGGAACTCGTTCAGTGATACAACACCCTCTGACTTCGACGAAATGTCGATGATGGCGTCGCGTTCGGTCAATTGTACTACGACTCCGTTCACCACTTGGTGCTCGACCGACGTAACCAAAGTAGCTTCGTAAAGCTGCTCCATTGCCTTGTGCTCTTCGCCGCGGGCTCCGAAACCTGACTCGTACGAATTCCAGTCAAATGTTTCTTCTTCCTCTTCTACTTCAAGAACGAGCTCGAGCTCATCCTCTTCTGCGGAATCTTCTGAAGCCTCAACTTCAGGTGCTGATTCTACGGCAGTAACTTCGGGGGTAGCCTCTACTTCTGCAGCGACTTGTTCTTGGATTTGGCCCTCCAATTCGGGGTTTAGCTCTTCAGACATGAGCTTGGGGTCTTGTATCTGGCGCACGGAAAGGACTGAAGCGCAGCGCCGAGAGACGTTAAGTATTGATTCCCAGTTTAGCGTCCTTTCGAAATGCGTACCAAAATGGGACTGCAAAGGTACAAAAAATCAATCTACACATTTACATAACAATAAAAAAAGCCCCGGCGTGGGCCAGGGCTTAGGGTCCTCAGCGCTGTTAAGCGCTGAACTTCTTCTTCAGCAACTCTGTCGTTGTAGATCCTGGTCGCTCGAGCGGCATCGCCAACGCACGATCCCAGATCAAATTCGTAAGCACTCCAAGCGCACGTGAAACGCCAAAGAGGACCGTGTAAAAATCGTACTCTACCATGCCGTAGTGCATCAGCAGTTGGCCGCTGTGCGCGTCGACGTTCGGGAACGGATTCTTCACCTTACCGGTAGCCTCAAGTATACCTGGAACAACCTCGAAGATGTTCGAAATCACCTTAAACAAGGGGTCTTCAGGCATGTGCTTTTGGGCAAACTCGCGCTGTGCCATGTAGCGAGGATCGGTCTTGCGAAGTACGGCGTGTCCAAATCCTGGAACCACCTTACCTGCACCCAACGTATCGTGCACGTACTGTGCAATTTGATCCTTGCTCGGCTCTTGAGTACCCAAATCTTCGAGCATTTCAAGAGTCCACTTAATGACCTCTTGGTTGGCAAGGCCATGCAAGGGACCAGCGAGCCCATTCATTCCGGCAGCGAAACTCTGGTACGCATCACTCAGTGCTGACCCAACCAAATGTACCGTGTGGGCCGAAACGTTACCACCTTCATGATCTGAGTGAATGGTCATGTACAGGCGCATCAATTCACGGAACTCTTCATTGTCGTACCCGAGCATGTGCGCAAAGTTTCCAGCCCAATCCAACTTGGGATCTGGTTCAATATGCTCGCCGTTTTTATAGGTACGGCGGTAGATGTACGCCGCAACTCGAGGCAGACGTGCAATCAGATTCATTGCGTCCTCGTAGGTGTATTCCCAGTACTCCGACTTGCTGATTCCGCGCGCGTAGGCCTTGCCAAATTCCGTTTCAGTGCGAAGTGCCATGATACCCACTACAAACTGAGTCATGGGATGCGCAGTCATAGGCAGTGCATCAATGGTCTTGAACACGTGTGGAGGAACAATCGCCCGACGAGCCCAACTATTGCTGATGCGGCGAACATCGTCGTCGTTCGGCAGCTCGTTCATCAAAATCAAGTGAAAGAGACCTTCTGGAAGCGGTTCCTCACCTCCAGGGTACTTCGGAAGTAGTGCCTGCAATTCTGGGATACTGTAGCCTCTGAAGCGAATGCCCTCTTGGGCATCCAACTTTGAAGTCTCACAAATCAGCGCAGTCATACCACGCATTCCCTGATAGATTTGGGCTACGGTAATCTCACCAAGCGACTTTTCTCCGTGCTCGGCCAAAAAGGCCTTAATCTCAGCTTGAGCTGGCGCTATTTTTTCTGCAAAATGTTCTTTAATCCGATCCATTATCAAGGGGTTGTTTGTCGGTTACTTAAAATTTGCTCCGGGGTAGATCGCAGTCGAACCGAGCATTTCTTCAATGCGAAGAAGCTGGTTGTATTTAGCCATACGGTCTGAACGCGATGCGGAACCGGTCTTAATCTGACCCGTATTCAACGCCACAGCCAAATCTGCAATGGTTGAATCTTCGGTTTCTCCCGAGCGGTGCGACATAATGCACGTCATACCGTTGCGCTGCGCCTTTTGTACGGTCGCAATGGTTTCGGTCAACGTTCCAATTTGGTTGACCTTCACCAGAACTGAATTTGCGGCATTGAGCTCGATGCCCTTGGTCACGCGATCTACGTTGGTTACAAAAAGGTCGTCACCCACAATCTGAACGCGGTTTCCAATGGCGGAATTCAATTTTGACCAGCCATTCCAATCGTCTTCGGCGAGGCCATCTTCAATTGAAAGGATAGGGTACTGATTCACCCAATTGGTCCAGTACGAAACGACCTCGTCAGTGGTCATTGTGGCTCCACCTGACTTCTTGAACGTGTACAAACCCGTCTTCTCGTCGTAGAGCTCGGTCATCGCAGCATCCATGGCGATGTAGAGATCTTTACCTGCGGTAAATCCAGCTTTGGTAATCGCTTCAAGAACCGTTTCAATAGCCTCTTCGTTTGAACGAATATTCGGCGCAAAACCGCCCTCATCGCCCACATTCGTGCTGTAGCCCTTCGCCTTCAGTACCGACTTGAGGTGGTGAAATACTTCGGTGCCCATTTGAAGGCCCTGGCTAAAGCTCTTAGCACCCACGGGCATCACCATGAACTCCTGAAAATCAATAGCGTTGTCTGCGTGGGCGCCACCGTTCAAAATGTTCATCATCGGAACCGGCAGCGTGCGCGCCGTTACTCCACCCACGTACTGAAAGAGCGGAAGTCCACTTGCCTGCGCTGCAGCACGCGCCGCAGCAAGCGATACTGCCAAAATAGCATTGGCACCGAGGCGAGCTTTATTGGGCGTCCCGTCGGCATCGAGCATGGCCATATCTAATTCGGCTTGATCGGTAACCTCAAGGCCAACTACGGCTTGAGCAAGCTCGTTATTGACATGGTCAACTGCCTTGAGTACACCTTTTCCGAGGTACACGGCGGAATCTCCATCACGAAGCTCCACTGCTTCGTGGGCACCCGTAGAAGCTCCAGAGGGCACAGCGGCCCGACCAAAATGACCAGAATCGGTGACTACGTCGGCTTCGACGGTGGGGTTTCCGCGTGAATCGAGAATCTGACGTGCGTAAACAGAAGTAATTGTAGGCATGGTTAAGCTGGGATTTTAGCGCTCATTAAGGCAACAAATTCATCAAAGAGGTATTGGGCATCGTGCGGACCTGGAGACGCCTCAGGGTGGTACTGCACGCTAAATGCAGGAACGTCTGTACGCCGAATTCCGGCAACGGTTCCATCGTTGAGGTGAACATGGGTCAGCGCAACATTCTTTGCCGACTCTACGTCCTGCATCGAAACCGCAAACCCATGGTTCTGTGAGGTGATTTCACCTTTCCCCGTCGTAAGGTTCTTCACGGGGTGGTTAATTCCGCGGTGACCATTGTGCATTTTGTAGGTGTTCAAACCCGAGGCGAGGGCAATCATCTGATGCCCCAAGCAAATACCAAAAGTGGGTTTGCCCGATTCCAAGATTTGACGCACCGTCTCAATAACCTGAGGACTCGCGGCGGGATCTCCTGGACCGTTCGACAAGAAAAATCCATCAGGTGCTTCCGATGCGAGAACGTCAAAAGGAGTACTGTAGGGATACACCGTAACTCGGCATCCGACGCGAACCAAATTTCTAAGAATATTACGCTTTACGCCAAGATCGAGAGCCGCAACGTGGAACGCCGAATTGCGGTCACCAACCGTGTAGGGTTCAGTAGTGCTTACCTGCGAACAAAGCTCGAGACCCTCCATATTCGGAGCATCCACAAGGCGCTGCTGCGCTTCTTCTAGGGTCAATTCAGTAGTTACAACCGCATTCTGCGCTCCAAAATCGCGGATGTGCTGTACCAATGCACGTGTGTCCACTTCAGCAACAACCACAGAACCATTCATATAGGATTTAAGGCTCTGGTTCGAACCGCGAACACGTGAGGCCAGCTCACTAAAATTCCGGCAAACCAAGCCAGCAATTTGTACTCCGGCCGACTCGTTCTCTTCATCTTCTACACCGTAATTCCCAATGTGGGCCGTCGCAGTAACCATAATTTGGCCCTTGTAGCTCGGATCCGTAAAAATCTCTTGGTAGCCGGTCATCCCGGTATTGAAGCAAATCTCCCCTACAGACGTTCCGTCGATTCCGACCGATACGCCCTCGAACAGGGTGCCGTCCGAGAGAAGAACAAAGGCTTTTGAACTCATTATCAACACTTAAGAATTGGGCACAAAAAAAGGATAAGGGGACACCTTATCCTTTGCAAAGTACGAGCCAAACACGGTTTATTCCGCGTCGTTCGTTTCGTTGTTTTCAGCTACTTCAGGAGCCTCAACTACCACTTCAGCTACTGGAGCTGCAGCAGGAGTAGCGGCCTTCGCGCGACCACGGCGCGTTGACTTCTTGGCCTCCTTCTTGGCGTTGGTGTAGATATCGTTGAAGTCCACCAATTCGATCATTGCCATCTCTGCATTGTCACCCAAACGGGTTCCAGTCTTGATGATGCGCGTGTAGCCACCTGGACGGTCAGCAACCTTTACCGAAACCTCGCGGAACAACTCCGTTACAGCTTCCTTATCCTGAAGGTACGAGAATACCATACGGCGGTTGTGCGTGCTGTCGGTTTTTGAGCGCGTAACCAAAGGCTCTACGTACTTCTTCAGTTCCTTAGCCTTAGCCAAAGTCGTGTTGATGCGCTTGTGCGTGATCAATGAAGCCGCCATATTGCTCAGCATCGCCTTGCGGTGCGAAGCCGTACGTCCTAAGTGATTAAATTTCTTGCCGTGACGCATGTCTTATTCTTTATCGAGTTTGTACTTGGTTACATCCATTCCGAAGGTCAGGCCAAGGCGAGCTACGAGCTCTTCAAGCTCAGTGAGCGACTTCTTGCCGAAATTGCGGAACTTCATCAAATCAGCCTTGGTGTAGGACACCAGGTCAGAAACGAGCTCAACTTCAGCAGCCTTCAAGCAATTCAGCGCGCGAACGCTCAACTCTAGCTCGGTTAGCGGGCGAAGCAACAGCTTGCGCATCTCCAATACTTCTTCGTCGTAGGTCTCAGTTTCAACGGCTACTTCAGTCTCTGCAACCATCTTTTCGTCGGTGAAGAGCATAAAGTGCTGGATCAAAATGTGCGCAGCCTCGGTAAGTGCATCAACAGGAGCAATTGAACCGTCACTTTCGATGTTCAGAACGAGCTTTTCGTAGTCCGTCTTCTGCTCAACGCGGAAGTTCTCAACTTCGTAGCTCACATTTTTCATCGGGGTGTAAATCGAATCCATAAAAATGGTACCGATCGGCGCATCAACCTTTTTATTCTCCTCAGCCGGAACGTACCCACGACCTTTCTCAATGGTAAATTCCATTTCGAGCTTGATCGAGGGATCCATGTTGCAGATCACCAAGTCAGGATTGAGCACCTGAAAGTTCGTCAGAAAGGCAGCAAGATCACCTGCCTTAAACGCATCCTTGCCAGATACAACAACTTTCACAGTCTCTCCTTCCACACCTTCAATTTGGCGCTTGAAGCGAACTTGCTTCAAATTGAGAATCATCTCTGTTACATCTTCCACCACTCCTTTGATGGTCGAGAACTCATGCTCCACACCATTAATGCGGACGCTAGTGAAGGCAAAACCCTCCAGCGAGTTCAACAGTACACGGCGAAGTGCATTGCCAACCGTGAGGCCAAAACCAGGCTCCAAGGGGCGGAACTCGAACTGACCAACGGTCTCCGACGTCGAGATGACGTGGGCCTTGTCAGGCTTTTGAAAAGGTAGAATCGGCATAACTTATTTCGAGTAGAGTTCGACAATCAACTGTTCCTTGATGTTTTCAGGGATCATGTCGCGAGTTGGAACGCTGAGCATTTTACCACTCATCGTAGCGGAATTCCATTCCATCCATGGGTACTGGTCCGAACGGTTCGAACCAAGGCTGTTCGACACAACCTCAAGTGATTTAGAACGCTCGCGGATCGCAATCACATCATTCAGTGTAACAGAGTACGAAGGAATGTTGAGGACTTCACCATTCACAGTTACGTGGCAGTGTGTCACCAACTGACGAGCCGCACGACGCGTTGGGGCAATGCCCAGACGGTAGACTACATTGTCCAAGCGACGCTCACACAGCTGAAGCAATACCTCACCGGTAATGCCCTTAGAGCGGGAAGCGTGGTCGAACATAATGCGGAACTGGCGCTCCAAAATGCCGTAGGTGTACTTCGCCTTCTGCTTTTCAGCAAGCTGAACGGAGTATTCGCTTTTCTTTCCGCGCTTGCGCTGGAAGCCGTGCTGCCCTGGAGGGTAGTTGCGCTTGTCCAGTGAACGGTCAGGACCAAAGATGGGTTCGCCAAAACGACGGGCGATTTTCGTAACAGGACCTCGGTAACGTGCCATATCTTTCTGCTTCTTTTTACTAAATGATTATACGCGGCGGCGCTTCGGGGGACGGCAACCGTTGTGTGGAATCGGAGTGATATCCATGATTTCGGTTACCTCGATACCCGTGTTGGCGAGGCTACGGATCGCGCTTTCACGACCGTTACCTGGACCCTTAACAAAGACCTTGACCTTGCGAAGACCAGCTTCCATGGCTACACCGGCAGCCTGCTCCGCAGCTACTTGAGCGGCGTAGGGAGTGTTCTTCTTAGATCCGCGGAACCCCATTTTGCCGGCCGAAGACCAAGAGATCACCTGACCCTGGGTATTCGTCAACGCAATGATGATGTTGTTGAACGTGGTACTGATGTGCGCTTCGCCCACCGATTCCACTTTAACCTTCCGCTTTTTAGTAGTCTTCGCGGTTTTAGAATTCTGTTTTGCCATCGCTTCTAACGCTTAGTGCTTATTTAGTTGCCTTCTTCTTGTTTGCTACAGTCTTGCGCTTACCCTTACGAGTACGACTGTTGTTCTTCGTACGCTGTCCGCGTAGGGGCAGACCAAGACGGTGTCGGATGCCACGCTGGCAACCGATATCCATGAGGCGCTTGATACTCATTGAAACCTCCGAACGAAGTTCACCTTCAACTTTCATGCTGCCGGTGATGTAATCACGGATCAATTGGAGCTGCTCGTCCGTCCAATCTTGAACCTTGATGTTGACGTCAACGCCCACAGTATTCAAAATTGTTTGGGCCTTTGAGCGCCCAATTCCGTAGATATAGGTCAAGCCGATTTCACCGCGCTTGTTCCGGGGGAGGTCAATACCTGCAATACGTGCCATTCTTCTGTTCGGATTGGATTAGCCCTGACGCTGCTTGAGCTTCGGATTTTTCTTGTTAATAATGTATAGGCGGCCCTTGCGGCGAACAATTTTACAGTCCGCGCTGCGCTTTTTGAGTGATGCTCTTACTTTCATCGGTTGCGATTAAAAAACGTTCTGTTTAGTAGCGGTATACAATTCGTGCTTTCGACAAGTCGTACGGAGATAACTCCAACTTCACACGATCTCCAGGCAAAAGTTTGATGTAGTGCATGCGCATCTTGCCAGAGATGTGAGCGGTGACCACGTGACCGTTCTCCAACTCAACGCGAAACATTGCGTTTGAGAGGTTCTCAGTGATGGTACCATCTTGCGTAATTGCTCCTTGCTTTGACATAGCTTACAGCGATTCCGCGTTACGTCCACGAATACGACCTCCGTCCATGAGTCCATCATAGTGACGGTTCAGGAGGTAGCTTTCTACTTGCATGAGTGTATCAAGTACAACTCCTACAATGATCAAAAGTGAGGTTCCGCCGTAGAACTGAGCCCAGGTCATACTCACACCAAAATTCATCAAGATGGCTGGAAGAATAGCTATCGCTGAGAGCAAGAGAGCTCCAGGTAGCGTAATCTTCGCAAGCACATCGTCAATAAAACGAGCCGTATCACCGCCTGGCTTAACACCAGGGACAAAACCGCCGTTGCGCATCAAATCATCAGAGATCTGCGTCGTATTAATTTGAATTGCCGTGTAGAAGTAAGTGAAGACAAGGATCAGCGCTACAAACACGAAGTTGTACCAAAAGCCTTGAATGTCACCAAATACATCGACCATCCAAGTCGTACCTGTACCCTCCAGACCAGCGTACTGTACAATGGTCAACGGAATAAACATTAGTGCCTGAGCAAAGATGATTGGCATGACACCAGAGGCATTTACACGTACTGGCAAGTAGCTGCGCCCCAATGACTTTGAGCTTCCACCCGCCACACGCTTTGCATATTCCAAAGGAATTTGACGAACAGCCTGAGTCAATGCGATGGCAAACAGAATTACCAGGTACAAGGCCACCATTTCAAGCAGGAACACAATCCAGCCTCCACCAGCAGGACTCAACTGAGTCACAAGCTCTTGCAAGAACGACTGCGGGAACGATGCAATAATACCGATCATGATGAGCAACGAAATACCGTTTCCGATACCCTTGTCTGTAATCTTCTCACCTAACCACATTGCGAAAATGGTTCCAGCAATCAATGTTATCCATGCAGAAAACCAAAATGCCGTGGTCGGAAGGGTAATTTCAACGCCCTGGTACATCAAGTTGGTAATGTAACCTGGAGCCTGAGCTGCTACAACCAAAATGGTCAAGTAGCGGGTGATTTGGTTCAACTTGCGTCGGCCTGACTCTCCCTCCTTTTGCATTTTGCTAATAGCTGGAATTGCCAATCCTGCAAGCTGCATAAAGATCGATGCTGAGATGTATGGCATGATTCCGAGTGCGAGAACCGACGCATTTGCGAAGGCACCACCCGAGAAGGCATTGATCAAACCAACCAAACCTTCAGAGGCCTGGTTCTGAAGTTGGTCCAAGCTCGTCGGATCAATACCCGGCAGGACCACATTAGAACCCAAGCGGTACACCAAAAGCAATCCGAGAGTCAACGTGATCTTATCACGCAACTCCTGGATGGCCCAGATGTTCCGAAAGGTTTCGATGAGCTTCTTCATTACTCAGCCTTGCCTTGAAGGAGGTTAACACTTCCACCGGCAGCAGCTATAGCCGCAGCAGCAGATTGACTCACCTTGTGAACAGTTACGGTAAGTGCGCTTGTCACTTCACCACGACCCAAAACCTTAATAAGGTCATTCTTACCAGCCAATCCAAATTGTACCAATTCCAAAGGACCGATTTCAGTAATCTTGTGGTTTTCGGCCATCTGAGCGAGCACATCAAGATTGATTGCACGGAACTCCACACGGTTTGGATTCTTGAAACCAAACTTAGGAACGCGGCGCTGAAGGGGCATTTGACCACCTTCAAAACCAATTTTCTTGCTGTAGCCCGTACGAGCCTTTTGACCCTTGTGGCCAGCCCCGGCGGTTCCACCGTTACCCGTACCTTCTCCGCGCCCGAGGCGCTTCTTGGTCTTCACTGCTCCAGGAGCAGGCTTAAGTTCGTGCAATGCTGCCATGATAATTAGGCGTTAACTTCTTCAACTTTAACTAAGTGGTTCACCGCGCGTACCATTCCCAAAATTTGGGGAGTAGCCTCGTGCTCCACACACTGATTCATCTTACGAAGGCCAAGGGCCTCCATCGTTGCTTTTTGGTACGGCGGACGGTCAATCGTACTGCGAACCTTTGTGACTTTAATACGTGCCATGGTATCGTATGAATTAACCGTTGAATACTTTATTTAAGGCAATACCGCGTGTCTTGGCCACCTGGTGCGCATCGCGCATCAAGTGCAGTGCTTCAAACGTTGCCTTTACAAGGTTGTGCGGGTTTGATGACCCCTTACTCTTCGCAAGAACGTCGTGAACACCAACACACTCAAGAACGGCACGCATTGCACCACCGGCGATTACACCAGTACCGCTTGACGCAGGGCGCAGGAATACGCGCGCTCCACCAAACTTACCGTCTTGCTCATGGGGAACAGTTCCCTTTGAAACAGGAAACTTGTACAGGTTTTTCTTGGCGTCTTCAATTCCCTTGGTCACGGCCTCAGAAACTTCTTTTGACTTACCCAAGCCGTAGCCACCAATACCGTGCTCGTCACCAACAACAACAATTGCGGTAAATGAGAATGTACGGCCACCTTTAGTGGTTTTGGTTACGCGCTGAACACCTACGAGGCGGTCAACAAGCTCCAAGCCGCTTGGCTTTACTTTTTTAGATGCAATCTCTTTCATAACGATCTTAGAAATTCAAGCCGCCTTCGCGTGCTCCTTCAGCCAATGATTTTACACGTCCGTGGTACAAAAACCCACCGCGGTCAAATGATACATTCTCAATGCCCTTCGCCTTTGCAAGCTCCGCAACTTTGATTCCAACCTGACGAGCTTGCTCCAGTTTGGAACCGCTCACTTCACGGCCTGACTTCTTGAGCGAAGTGGCCGAACAAAGTGTTACACCAGATTGGTCATCAATGACCTGTGCGTAAATTTCTTTACTAGAACGGAACACGGCCAAGCGAGGACGTGATGCCGTTCCTTCGACCACTTTGCGAACGCGCAGGTGAATGCGCTCGCGACGAGTTAAACTTTTCGTTGCCATAATATCTTACTTCTTAGCACCAGACTTACCAGCTTTGCGGCGAACAATCTCACCGACGTAGCGAACACCCTTACCCTTAAACGGCTCAGGCTTGCGCAAGCTGCGAATTTTAGCGGCAACTGCTCCAAGCAATTGCTTGTCGTACGAAGCCAATTCTACAATTGGGTTCTTACCTTTTTCTGAAACCGTATTGAGGCTAACCTCCGTAGGAACCTGAAGAACAAAAATGTGCGAGTAACCAAGTGAAAGCTCGAGGTTTTGACCTTGGTGTGAAGCACGGTAACCTACACCTACAAGCTCCAACTTCTTCTGGAAACCTTGCGATACACCTTGAATCATGTTATTGATCAGGGCACGGTAGAGGCCATGCTGGGCGCGGTGAAGCTTATTGTCCGTAGGACGAATAACAGTCAACACGTCACCTTCACGCTCGAACGTAATTTCAGGATTGATTGACTGGGTCAATGTTCCTAGTTTTCCTTTAACGGTAACCACACTTCCCTCAATCGAAAGCTCTACGCCTGCGGGGACTGTGATTGGGGATTTACCAACTCGTGACATGTTCGATGCTTAATAAACGAAACAAACAACTTCACCGCCTACATTCTGTGTGCGGGCCTCCTTATCGGTCATCATACCGTGTGAAGTGCTCACGATCGCAATGCCGAGACCATTCTTTACACGGGGTAATTCGGTAGAGGATTTATAGTTGCGAAGTCCTGGGCGAGAAACACGGTCAATACCGCGAATCACCGAACGCTTCGATGCCTTATCGTACTTCAGAGCAACCTTAAGCGTGCCCTGCGGGCCGTTTTCGTCAACTTTAAAGTCCTTGATAAAGCCTTGGTCCATAAGAATACGGGCAATTTCAGCCTTCATCTTGCTGCTCGGAACCTCGACAACAGCGTGACCAGCTTTCGCACCGTTGCGAAGGCGAGTCAAAAAATCTGCAATGGGATCAGTATACATTTCTTGTCTTCTATTGAGGTTACCAGCTGCTCTTCTTTACTCCTGGGATCAGACCATTAAGGGCCATCTCGCGGAACGTAACGCGTGAGATACCAAACTGACGCATGTATCCACGAGGACGACCGGTCAGCTTGCAGCGATTGTGAAGGCGAACTGGAGATGCGTTCTTGGGAAGCTTTTGAAGGGCATCGTAGTCCCCAGCTTCCTTAAGAGCAGCACGCTTCGCAGCATACTTTGCTACGAGAGCCTCACGCTTGCGCTCGCGCGCTTTCATTGATTCTTTTGCCATGGCTTACTTCTTAAAAGGCATTCCGAAATTTTGAAGAAGTGCCTTGCACTCCTTGTCGGTATTGGCCGACGTAACAAATGTGATGTCCATACCAGAGATACGGTTCACCTTGTCAATTTCGATTTCTGGGAAAATGATCTGCTCGGTAATTCCGAATGTGTAGTTACCACGTCCATCAAAACCATCCTTCAGACCCTGAAAGTCACGGATACGTGGAAGTGATGATACCAAAAGACGCTCTAGGAATTCGTACATGCGCTCACCTCGGAGGGTAACACGAACTCCAACCGGCATTCCCTTGCGAAGTTTGAAGTTGGAAATGTCCTTCTTAGACTTCGTAGCCACAGCTTTCTGACCTGCAATCGTGGTCATTTCTTCGATAGCATACTCAATCAGCTTCTTATCAGAAACTGCAGCCCCAAGGCCTTGGCTCAAAACAATCTTTTGAAGACGCGGAACCTGCATATGGTTCGTGTAAGAAAACTGCTCCATCATGGCCGGAACGACCTGACTGAGGTACTTCGATTTTAGATTCGGTTCCATTATTTAATTACTTCGCCGGTTTTTTTAGCTACACGAACTTTTGTTCCGTTGGGCTCAACACGAAGACCAGTACGGGTTGCCGTACCCTTGCTGTCTAGCAGCATAAGGTTTGAAACATGAAGGGGCGCTTCGACTTTCTCGAGTCCACCCTGTGGATTGGTTGCACTCGGCTTAAGGTGCTTTGTGACCAGGTTAACACCTTCGACAATCGCGCGGTGCTGCTTGGGGATCATTCGAACAATCTTGCCCTGCTCTCCCTTATGAGCACCAGCGATCACCACTACAGTGTCTCCAGTTTTAATGTGAAACTTTGCCATCGTACTAGGCGATTAAAGCACTTCAGGTGCCAGTGAAACAATCTTCATGTACTGCTTGTCGCGAAGCTCACGAGCCACCGGACCAAATACACGGGTACCGCGCATTTCTCCAGCTGCATTGAGTAGCACACATGCGTTGTCGTCGAAACGGATGTATGAACCATCCGGACGGCGAATCTCTTTTTTGGTGCGAACAACCACGGCCTTAGACACCGTACCTTTTTTGGCATTGCCTGAAGGGGTAGCGTCCTTTACAGTGACCACGATCGTGTCACCCACCGAAGCGTAGCGGCGGCGAGTACCACCCAGCACGCGAATCACCAAAACTTCTTTGGCGCCGGTATTGTCCGCAACGCGGAGCCTTGATTCTGTCTGTAGCATCTTTTAATTACTTAGCGCGCTCAATGATTTCAACAACACGCCAGTTCTTAGTCTTCGAAAGAGGACGAACTTCCATAATGCGAACAGTGTCGCCATGGTTGCAGTCATTCGTTTCGTCGTGGGCGTGAAACTTCTTAGAGAAAGTGATGAACTTTCCGTACATACCGTGCTTTACACGACGTGATACGTTGACGGTAACCGTCTTGTCCATAGCTGACGAGGTCACTACCCCGATGCGCTCTTTGCGCAGATTGCGTTGGTTTTCCATCGTATTAGTTCTTAGAACGCTGGGTCAATTCAGTTGCCAAACGAGCCACGTCCTTGCGGAGCGCGGTGAGTCGCATGGGGTTCTCAAGCGGGCTCAAACGGTGCTTGCGCTTAAGGTCGAGAAGTTCCGTCTTTTGCGTGCGGTACTGGTTTGCCAATTCCTCGGCATTCATTTTCTTCAATTCAGCAGTTGTCATGGTACGGGGCATTAAGCATTAACCAAATCACGACGAACTACGAACTTCGTCTTTACAGGAAGCTTCTGAGCCGCAAGGCGAAGTGCTTCTTTAGCGATGTCCTCAGAAACTCCATCGAGTTCAAAAAGCATACGACCTGGACGAACCACAGCCGCCCAGTACTCTACCGCACCTTTACCCTTACCCATACGAACCTCAAGAGGCTTCTTCGTGATAGGCTTATCTGGGAAGATTCGAATCCAAAGCTGTCCCTCGCGCTTCATGTAGCGGGTAGCAGCGATACGGGCAGCCTCAATTTGACGGGCTGTCATCCATACCTCTTCAAGGGACTTAATACCGTATGAACCAAAGGCTAGAGTGGCACCGCGCTGCGCGCTACCCTTCATTTTGCCCTTAAACATTTTGCGGAACTTAGTCTTTTTCGGCTGAAGCATGACAGTTAGGCTTTACGATTGTTGTTAGGACGACGGCGCTCACGATCGCCACCACCGGCTCCGCGACGCGGACGATCTGAACCAGCAGATGATGGGGCACCAGCACCAACACGCTTTCCTGACTGCCCGAGGACATTACTCAAGTCACGCTTACCGTATACTTCGCCTTTCATAATCCACACCTTAATGCCGATGCGACCGTAAGTGGTGTGAGCTTCAGAAATATGGTAGTCGATGTCTGCACGGAACGTGTGAAGTGGCGTACGACCCTCTTTAAACTTCTCTGAACGAGCAATTTCAGCTCCATTCAAACGGCCGCTGATCTGAACTTTAATTCCCTCTGCTCCCATACGCATCGTACTGCCCATAGACATTTTGATAGCGCGGCGAAAAGAAATACGACCTTCGATCTGGCGCGCAATGCTGTCAGCAACAAGCTTGGCATCTAGTTCAGGACGCTTAATCTCGTGAATATTGATCTGTACCTCTTTCTTGGTGAGCTTTTTGAGCTCTTCGCGAAGTTTGTCTACTTCAGTACCACCCTTTCCGATAATCACACCAGGACGAGCCGTTGCAATCGTTACAGTCACTACTTTAAGCGTACGCTCAATAATGATGCGCGACACGTTTGCACGACTAAGACGAGCATATAGGTATTTACGAATTGCTGCATCTTCAGCAATTTTATCTCCGTAGTTGCGGCCACCGTACCAATTAGACTCCCATCCACGGATGTAGCCAAGGCGATTGCCAATAGGATTAGCTTTTTGTCCCATGATTAGGCGTTTTCAGAGCTGGTTGAACCTTCTTCGGCAACACGACCCACCACCAGGGTAACGTGGTTTGAACGCTTGCGCACACGGTGGGCACGGCCCTGTGGTGCGGGTTGGACACGCTTTAGCATACGGCCACCATCGACCATAATGCTCTGGACCACTAAACCAGAATCGACCGAAGCCTCTGGATTTTTGGTTTGCCAATTCGTCAAGGCCGAAAGGAGCAACTTCTCAAGGCGAATTGACGCCTCTTTGCTGCTGTGCTTAAGGACATAAAGTGCCTTAGCTACTTCCATTCCACGAATGAGATCTGCCATAAGGCGCATCTTGCGGGGTGAAGTTGGGCAGTTATTCAGTGAAGCCATTGCAACACTGCGGCGTGCCTCTTTAATCGCGTTAGCGCGGATTTTTTTACGAGCTCCCATCGCTTATTACTTTTTGCCTTTATCTTTTTTACCGGCATGGCCGCGGAACACACGGGTTGGAGCAAATTCTCCAAGCTTGTGACCTACCATGTTTTCGGTAACATAAACGGGTACAAAGGTTTTGCCGTTGTGAACCGCAATGGTTTGACCGACAAAATCTGGACTAATCATTGAAGCGCGAGACCAAGTCTTGATCACGGTCTTCTTACCTGCCTCAACATTCTCCATCACACGCTTCTCGAGCTTGAAGTGGATGTAAGGACCTTTTTTAAGCGAACGTGCCATGATTACTTCTTACGTTTTTCAATGATGTAACGGTTGCTAGCCTTCTTGGGCGTACGCGTCTTGTATCCTTTTGCTGGAATACCCTTACGTGAACGTGGGTGGCCACCTGAAGCACGGCCTTCACCACCACCCATTGGGTGATCAACTGGGTTCATCGCAACGGCACGGGTACGTGGGCGACGTCCTAACCAACGGCTGCGTCCTGCCTTACCGCTGTCCACTTGTGCATGGTCAGCATTCGAAACAGTTCCAATAGTTGCCATGCACTCGGTCAAGATCATGCGGCTTTCACCAGATGGCATGCGAAGTACAGCGTACTTGCCATCGCGAGCGGCCAACTGGGCGAATGCTCCAGCAGAACGCGCAATGATGCCACCTTGTCCTGGACGAAGCTCAATGTTGTGAACAATCGTACCCAAAGGCATTTCACTCAGCTTCATTGCGTTTCCGACCTCAGGGGCAATGCCACGACCGCTTTGAAGGGTCTGGCCTACCTGAATGCCATTTGGGGCAATGATGTAGCGCTTCTCACCATCGGCGTACACCAAAAGAGCGATAAATGCCGTACGGTTTGGATCGTACTCAATGCTCTTAACAGTAGCAGGAATGTTGAACTTATCTCGCTTGAAGTCCACCAGACGGTAACGCTGCTTCGCACCACCACCAAGGTAGCGCATCGTCATCTTACCCGTATTGTTGCGACCTCCGGAACGCTTTTTGGCAAGCGTCAAGCTCTTTTCAGGAGCACCAGACGTTACCATAGCAAAATCATTTACCGAACGCAGGCGCTGGCCTGGAGTCATCGGTTTTAGTTTACGTACGCCCATGACTTAGAGGTTTGCGTAGATGTCAATAGTTTCACCGGCACGGACCTCAATCACAGCCTTCTTAAGAGATGGCTTGCGACCTTCCATAACCCCTGCCTTAGTGTAGCGCACGATACGCTTAGCTGGAGCAATCATAGTACGAACGTTTTCGACGTTGACCTTGTAAAGCTCCTCTACTGCTTTCTTAATCTGCAGCTTGTTCGCCTTCTTATCGACGACAAACGTGTAGCGATTCGCTACCTCTGCTGAGGCAGTCGCTTTCTCGGTAAGAACCGGGCGAATTAGAATCTGTTCCATCACTATTTGGCCGTTAGGGCGGTTTCAATTTTCGCAATCGAAGGCTCAAGTAGTACCAGTGTACCGCCGTTCAAAATTGAATAAGTGCTTAATTCTGAAGCAATTACAACTTTTGAGCCCTCAAAATTGCGGGACGACAAATATACTGAATTATTTGGTTCAGCCAATACCACTGTGGACTTCTTGCCCTCAAGACCTAAAGCCTTAAGAATCACACCGTAGTCTTTCGTCTTTGGTGCAGACATTGCAATTTGATCCACAACTAGGATCTGGTTTGACGCTGCAAGTTGGCTCAAAGCCGACTTACGAGCAACCAACTTCAACTTCTTATTGAGCTTGAATCCGTACTCGTGAGGAATTGGACCGAACACACGGCCACCGCCACGGTACAAAGGCGACTTCATGCTACCATGACGAGCGCCACCCGTACCCTTCTGCTTGTGCAGCTTCTTGGTAGTGCGTGCGATCTCAGCACGCTGCTTGCTCTTGTGCGTTCCCTGGCGCTGGTTTGCCAAGTACTGCTTCACATCAAGGTACATTGCATGATCGTTCGGAGTGATACCGAAGATCTCGTCATTCAACTGAGCCGTGCGACCGGTTTCCTGACCTTGCTGGTTTAAAATGCGAACTTCCATTACTTCTCAACAATTACAAGCGACTGCTTCGCGCCGGGAATGGAACCTTTGACAACGAGCAGATTCTTCTCTGCATCGACCTTCAAAATTTGAAGGTTTTGAATTTTAATACGCGTGTTACCGGTACGTCCACCCATGCGCATTCCGCGGAATACACGGCTAGGGTCTGAACCTGCACCAATAGAACCCGGAGCACGTAGACGGTTGTGCTGACCATGGCTTGCCTCACCGACACCGCTAAAGCCGTGACGCTTTACAACACCCTGGAAGCCCTTGCCTTTCGACTGGCCAACAACGTCTACGAATTCACCCTCTTCGAACATGGCAACCGTGAGCACTTCGCCCAAGGAAACTTCTGTTCCGAATTCACGGAATTCAACATATTTTGATTTTGCAGAGGTGTTAGCCTTTGCAGCGTGGCCGGCGGCAGGCGATGTGGCGTGTTTCTTTTCGCCATATCCGATCTGCACGGCTTCGTAACCATCGACATCATTCGTCTTGAGCTGAGTCACCACGCAGGGACCCATTTCAATAACGGTACACGGAAAATTCTTTCCGTCACCGTCGAAGATGCTGGTCATTCCGATTTTTTTGCCAATTAGTCCAGGCATTGTCAGGAATTCTAGGGATTATTATACTTTGATCTCGACCTCGACACCGCTGGGAAGCTCAAGCTTCATCAGGGCATCGATGGTTTTACTTGAAGACGAGTAAATGTCAAGCAAGCGTTTGTAGCTTGACAGCTCGAACTGCTCACGCGCCTTTTTATTGACGTGTGGGCTGCGCAGTACAGTGTAGATGCGCTTGTTCGTAGGCAAAGGAATGGGTCCGTTGACTACGGCTCCGGTGCTCTTTACCGTCTTAACAATTTTCTCTGCGCTCTTGTCTACGAGGTTGTGGTCGTAGGACTTAAGCTTGATGCGAATTTTCTGGCTCATCGATCCTATTATTTGCCTTTTACTTTTTCAATTACAGCTTCAGAGATGCTTGTAGGAGTCTCTGAGAAGTGGCTGAACTCCATGCTCGAAGAACCGCGACCTGAGGTCAACGTACGCAACGTCGTTACGTAACCGAACATTTCACTCAAAGGCACTTTGGCGCGAACGAGACTGTCGCCATCCTTCGTGTCCATACCTTCCACCATTCCACGGCGCTTATTGAGGTCACCTACCACATCACCCATGCTCGATTCGGGCATTACAACCTCCATCTTCATGATTGGCTCAAGGATTACTGGACGTGCCTTGCGGGCAGCCTCCTTGAATCCGATTTTAGCCGCCAATTCAAACGAAAGTGAATCAGAGTCTACAGGGTGGAATGATCCATCAGTCAGGGTCACCTTCATCGCGTCGATGCCGTATCCAGCCAACGGGCCGTTCTTCATCGCCTCTTTGAAGCCCTTCTCGATTGATGGAATGTATTCTTTAGGTACGTTACCGCCCTTAATCTCGTTGACAAACTGAAGTCCGCCCGTGTGTGCTTCGTCGGCAGGTCCAATTGTGAACACAATGTCCGCGAACTTACCGCGGCCACCCGTCTGCTTCTTGTAGACTTCGCGATGGTTAACCGTTGAGGTAAGCGCTTCCTTGTACTGCACCTGAGGAGCACCTTGGTTGCACTCTACCTTAAATTCACGCTTTAGGCGATCAACAATGATCTCCAAGTGAAGCTCACCCATACCAGAGATTACCGTTTGACCAGTCTCTTCATCAGTATGGACGCGGAAGGTAGGATCCTCTTCAGCAAGTTTCGCTAAAGACATACCCAACTTATCAACGTCTGCCTGGGTTTTTGGCTCTACCGCAAGTCCAATAACTGGCTCTGGGAAGCTCATTGACTCAAGAACAATGGGATTCTTCTCATCACACAGTGTGTCACCAGTACGAATGTCCTTGAAGCCAACACCTGCACCAATGTCACCTGCTTCGATTACGTCAATAGGGTTCTGCTTGTTGGCGTGCATTTGGAAGATGCGGCTGATGCGCTCCTTGTTACCCGTGCGCATGTTCTTCACGTACGAACCGGCGTCAATTTTACCTGAGTATACGCGGAAGAAGCAAAGACGACCAACAAAGGGGTCAGTAGCAATTTTGAAGGCAAGGGCCGCCAAAGGCTCGGTAGAAACAGGGCGACGCACCTCTTCGAGGTCGGTGTCCGGATTGACGCCAGCGATAGCCTCAACGTCAACAGGTGACGGAAGATACTCCATCACTGCGTCAAGCATTGTCTGAACACCCTTGTTCTTAAAGGCCGAGCCACAAAGAACTGGAGTGATTTTCATAGCGATTACCGCTTTGCGGATCGCGGAAGTAAGCTCTTCGCGGGTGATGCTCGCTGGATCTTCGAAGAACTTCTCCATGAGGTTGTCGTCGAATTCGGCAACTGCCTCAACCAACCTCTCACGGTATTCGTCTACGGTAGCTACTAGGTCAGCAGGAATTTCTACTTCGTCGTAGGTCATTCCCTGTGTGTCATCATTCCAAATGATGGCTTTCTTGGTAAGGAGGTCAACTACGCCACGGAACTCAGCTTCTGCACCGATGGGCACCTGAAGGGGAACAGCGTTACCGCGAAGCTTGTCGTCGATTTGGCGAACTACGTTGAAGAAGTCAGCACCTGTACGGTCCATCTTGTTGACGAACGCAATACGTGGCACACTGTACTTCGTAGCTTGACGCCATACCGTTTCAGTTTGAGGCTGTACACCACCTACCGCACAAAGAAGCGCCACAGCACCATCAAGTACACGGAGGGAACGCTCTACTTCTACGGTGAAGTCAACGTGACCAGGAGTGTCAATGATATTAATCTTGTACTCTTCGGTCTGGCCAGCGATGTCCTTACCCTGTACTGTTGGGAAGCGCCAGAAGCACGTCGTCGCAGCAGAGGTAATGGTGATACCGCGCTCCTGCTCCTGAACCATCCAGTCCATGGTAGCAGCACCGTCGTGCACTTCACCAATCTTGTGGCTTACGCCAGTGTAGTAAAGAATGCGCTCTGTAGTAGTTGTCTTACCAGCATCAATGTGGGCCATGATGCCGATGTTGCGGGTATATTTAAGGTCGCGTGAAGCCATCGTTTGATTAAACTGCGGTTAGAAACGGAAGTGTGAGAACGCCTTGTTGGCTTCGGCCATTTTGTGCGTGTCCATGCGCTTTTTCACAGCTGCACCTTCTTCTTTGGCGGCAGCGATGATTTCGCCTGCAAGCTTACCAGCCATGCTCTTTTCGTTGCGCTTGCGTGAGTATCCAATCAACCACTTCATTGCAACTGCAATTTTGCGGTCGGGACGAATCTGCTGCGGAATTTGGAATGTCGCTCCACCAACACGACGGCTGCGCACCTCTACGTGCGGCATAACGTTGGTAAGGGCCGTCTTCCACTGGTCAAGGCCGTTGGCCTCACCGGTGCGCTCCGAAACCAAATCAATGGCATCGTAGAAGATTTTGAAGGCGGTTGACTTCTTTCCGTCGTACATCATGTTGTTCACAAAACGAGTTACGAGGGGATCGTTAAAACGGGGATCCGGCAGTAACGGGCGCTTTTTGGCACGAGTCTTTCTCATGGTTCCTTACTTAATTATTTTTTAGCCTTTGGACGCTTCGTACCGTACTTCGAACGACGCTGCATTCGACCGTTCACGCCAGCCGTATCAAGGGCACCGCGAACGATGTGGTAGCGAACACCAGGAAGGTCTTTTACACGACCTCCGCGAACCAGCACAATGCTGTGCTCTTGCAGGTTGTGTCCTTCACCTCCGATGTAGGCGTTGACTTCATTACCGTTGGTCAACCGCACACGCGCAACTTTGCGCATCGCGGAATTCGGCTTCTTAGGAGTTGTGGTGTATACCCGGGTACAAACGCCACGGCGTTGTGGGCAAGCGTCCAGTGCGGCCGACTTGCTCTTCTTTTCCAGGGTTACGCGTCCTTTGCGGACTAATTGTTGGATCGTTGGCATGCTCTTCTACGTGGTTTGACGTCGGTAGAAATAAAATTTCACCCCCACTTTTTTGGGGACTGCAAATGTAGAACAAATTCT
>CAYYWL010000001.1:0-54734 GCA_964475135.1 uncultured Owenweeksia sp. | reverse complement strand
AGAAATAAAATTTCACCCCCACTTTTTTGGGGACTGCAAATGTAGAACAAATTCTGCTCTAATCACCTCCACCTAGTAAAAAGAATTTCAAAGTTTTCCACGCGGCGATGCTCCGGGGGGCCGCCCACCTACTTTTGTAGCTCGTCATGAATGAACTTTTAAGCGGACTCAATCCGGCCCAGCGCAAGGCCGCAGCACACCTCAACGGACCGGTTATGGTCATAGCCGGAGCGGGCTCAGGCAAAACCCGGGTTCTCACCTACCGAATTGCACACTTGATTGCCCAAGGGGCGGATGCCTTTCAAATTCTTGCCTTGACCTTTACCAACAAGGCAGCTCGAGAGATGAAGGACCGGATCGCGAAGGTGATAGGTCCGGCCGAGGCAAAGAATGTATGGATGGGCACCTTCCACTCCATTTTTGCGCGCATCCTTCGCGTGGAAGGGGAGCGTCTAGGGTTCCCGAGCAACTTTACGATTTACGATTCCGAGGATGCACAAAAAGTGCTGGCGAATGTGATTAAAGAGCTGAACCTCGACAAGGAGATTTACAAGACCAAGTCCGTTGCCTCGCGCATTTCGGCTTATAAGAACAGTCTAATCACGCCAAAGGCCTATGCGGCACGGGCGGACCTGCAGGAGCAAGATGCCTCGGCACGGATGCCGAAGCTCGGGGAAGTGTACACTCAGTACATGGAGCGCTGCTTTCGTGCCGGAGCGATGGACTTTGACGACCTCTTGCTCAAGACCAATGAGTTGTTTGCGCGGTTTCCGGAGGTGCTTGCGAAGTACCAAGACCGGTTCCGCTATTTGTTGGTGGATGAGTATCAGGATACCAACCATGCACAGTACTTAATTGTGAAGGCGTTGGCCGCGCGCTTTGAAAACGTGTGTGTGGTAGGCGATGATGCGCAGAGCATTTATTCGTTTCGCGGCGCCAATATTCGGAACATTTTAAATTTTCAAAAAGACTACCCGGACGCGGCGCTGTACAAGTTGGAGCAAAACTACCGGAGCACCCAGCGTATTGTTAAGGCAGCCAATGTGCTGATTTCGCACAATAAGGAGCAGCTCGAAAAAGACGTATGGACAGAGAATCCGCTGGGAGAGAAGATTGTGGTGCACCAGAGCGTGAGCGATTCCGACGAAGGCCAGTATGTAGCGCAGACGATTTTTGACTTAGTGCATCGGGAGCACCGCGGCTACGGCGACTTTGCCATTTTGTACCGGACGAATGCCCAGTCCCGCTCATTTGAGGATGCGTTGCGGCGCAGGAATATTCCGTACCAGATTTATGGCGGATTGTCGTTTTACCAGCGCAAAGAGATTAAGGATGTGCTCGCGTACGTCCGACTGACGGTCAATGCGAGTGATGAAGAGGCCCTGCGGCGCGTGATTAATTTGCCGGGGCGCGGAATTGGAGATACCACCATTGCCCGGCTCACGATTGCGGCAAATGACCGACAGGTTCCGCTATGGGAAGCCGTGCGCAACGCGACCACTTGGGATTTAGGCATCAACCGACCGACCGCGGAACGACTCGTGGCATTCGCCGATTTAATTGATTCGTACCGAATCATCGCCACGCAACAGGATGCGTTCGGAACCGTGGAGCACATTGCCCGCACGAGTGGTTTGGTGAAGTTACTCGCCGAAGACAAGACGCCCGAGGGCATTAGCCGCTACGAGAACGTTCAAGAACTGCTCAACGGAATAAAGGATTTTGTGGAGCAGCAGAGCCAAACCGAGGACGGCGACCCAAGCCTCGGGGCCTTCTTGCAGGATGTGGCGCTGCTGACCGACCGCGACGAGCAGGAGACCGACGAACCCAAGGTGATTTTAATGACCATTCATTTGGCAAAGGGTTTGGAGTTTCCAGTGGTGTTCGTGGTCGGAATGGAGGACGCCCTTTTCCCTTCGATGATGGCGATGAATTCGCGGAGTGATCTTGAAGAGGAGCGCCGTCTGTTTTATGTCGCGTTGACACGGGCCGAACAGCGTGCATTTTTGACCTATGCTCGCGTTCGCTACCGATGGGGCAAGTTGATTGACTGCGAGCCGAGCCGCTTTCTCGAGGAGCTTGACGAGGAGCATTTAGATGTTCACATACCGGAATTACCGAAGAGCTATGGGGTTCCGAGGGAGCTTCGAGATGCGTTTGGCGACCCTGAACAGCCGCGCACCTTTAAGGGAAGTGCGGCCCAAAAGATGGGCGGAAGCACTCCGAAGGCGACGACACCTCCCCCCGCGCCTATTCGGTTTAGAAAGCCCGAAAACCTCAAACCTTTGGGCCAGGCAACTTCTGCGTCGGGAAGTCCCGCTCACGAGCTAAATTTGACCCCTGGAACTCGGGTGGTGCACGATCGCTTTGGCGTAGGCACCGTGACCGAAGTGGAACCAGCCGCTGACGGCGGCAAAGCCACCATACAGTTTGATAACGCGGGCGAAAAGAAACTCCTCTTGAAGTTCGCTAAATTGCAGCTCTTGGCTTAGCATGAGCACCCTAATGGAAACTTCAAGCATCACCACGTTGTCGCTCGACTACAACACGGACCGCCCCCAAATGGTACTGGGCGAATACGGGCGCCTCGTGCAGACCATGGTTGAGTTCACGCTCACGATCGAGGACCGCGCCAAGCGGACAGAGTCCGCTGCACATATTGTAGATACAGTAGGTCGATTGAATCCAACCCTTCGCGGTCAGACTGATTTTGCGCGCAAAGTATGGGACCACCTTCACGTTATATCTGGTTTTCAACTGGATGTGGATGGCCCCTTCCCTGCCCCGCAACGAGAACTGCTCGAAGCCAAACCTGAGCGAGTTCCCTACCCCCCAAAAAGCCGAAGCCACCGCTACTACGGCGTCATTTTACAGAACTTGATCAACACGGTTGCCGAAATGGAGCCGTCTGAAGAACGTCAAGGAATTGAGTACGACATCGCCAACCAAATGAAGCGTGCCTACCTCAGCTGGAATAAAGACACCGTGGACGATGCTGTGATCTTCAACGACTTGAGGATTCTTTCGGCAGGTAGACTTGGCCAAGAAGGTTCAGCCTTATCTGTGGCCAAAGGCGTGGTATCCCAAAATGCCCCGCTCCACACGAAAAATCGGAAAAAGAAAAAACCGAACACGACCAACTTTAACAACAAACGCAAAGGCGGATTCTTCCGCAAGTAGCTATGGCTTCATTTCGAATTACGGGCGGAATTGCGCTCAAAGGAGACGTTCATCCTCAAGGTGCCAAAAACGAGGTGCTCCAAATTTTGTGCGCTGTGCTTTTGACTGATGAAACGGTCCGAATTACCAATATTCCTGACATTGTTGACGTCAACAAACTCATCGAGATACTCGGTGACTTCGGCGTAACCGTCGTTAAAAACGGCCCTGGTGACTACAGCTTCACTGCAGACTCGATTGATGTAGATTTCTTGTTCGGAGAAACCTACAAAAAGAAGGGTGCATCGCTGCGCGGATCTGTAATGGTGGTCGGCCCCATGCTTGCTCGGTTTGGAAAGGGTTACATCCCCAAGCCCGGAGGTGATAAGATTGGCCGCCGCCGCTTAGACACGCACTTCGAAGGCTTCATGAAACTTGGAGCCAAGTTCGTCTACGAAGAAGGTGCCCACTTCTATGGGGTTGAAGCGCCTGCTGAGGGCCTCAAAGGCGCCTATATTTTACTCGACGAACCCTCGGTTACGGGAACTGCCAATATTGTCATGGCAGCCGTGCTGACACCAGGAGTCACAACGATTTACAACGCTGCGTGCGAGCCCTACTTGCAGCAGTTGTGCGGAATGCTCGTTCGAATGGGTGCCCAAATCGAAGGCATCGGCAGCAACCGTTTGACAATCACCGGTGTGAGCCGCCTCGGTGGAACAGAACACCGTTGCCTGCCCGATATGATTGAAATCGGCTCTTGGATTGGACTTGCAGCGATGACTAAATCTGAAATCACGATTAAAAATGCGGGTATTCCACATTTGGGCCAAATTCCGAATGTGTTTCGCAAACTTGGAATCCGCATTGAAGAGCGTGGCGACGATCTCTACATCCCTGCGCAAGAGCACTATGAAATGGGTGCGTACCTCGACGGATCTATGGTGACGATCGCAGATGGTCCATGGCCGATGTTCACTCCCGATTTGCTGAGTATTGTGCTTGTGACGGCGACCCAAGCCAAGGGTTCCGTGCTCATCCACCAAAAAATGTTCGAAAGCCGATTGTTTTTTGTGGACAAACTCATTGATATGGGCGCCCAGATCATTTTGTGCGACCCGCACCGTGCCACGGTGATTGGCCACGACCGCCAGTTTAATTTGCGCGCCACCACGATGTCTTCGCCAGATATTCGTGCCGGAATTGCACTGCTCATCGCAGCGTTGAGCGCCGACGGAACCTCAACGATTCAAAATATTGAGCAAATTGACCGCGGATACGAGCGAATTGATGCGCGCCTACGTGACTTAGGTGCCAAAATTGAGCGCGTGGCGGACTGATTTTTGCAACTTAACTTCGAAGCATGAAACAGATTCTCATTTTGGGCGCAGCAGCCCTTGTATTTGCCGCTACTCCTGCGGGACGCGTAACCGCACCCATCGAAGTAGAACAGATGGCGAGCATTAATGTGGGCGATATGGCTCCTGACTTGGCGTTTCCGGATCCCACGGGAAAAACCCGCAAACTATCAGACCTGCGTGGCAAAGTGGTCCTTTTGGACTTCTGGGCGGCTTGGTGTGGCCCCTGCCGCATGGAGAACCCCAATGTTGTACGAGTGTACAACCAGTACAAAGACGCTAAGTTTTCAACTGGAAAAGGCTTTGAAGTGTTTTCACTTTCACTGGACAACACCAAAGACCGTTGGACTGAAGCAATTGCCAAGGACGGTCTTGTGTGGCCCAACCATGTTAGCGACCTGAAAGGCTGGAGATCCGAAGGTGCTGCGCTCTATGGAGTTAATGCAATTCCCGCAACATACCTCATCGACGGCAAGGGTAAAGTAGTCGCAAAAAACCTTCGCGGAGCCGCGCTCGAGAATGCACTTAAGGCGATGCAGACCAAGTAAAAGGCATTTTTTCACCTAGCCTGCCAATCTGACACCTTTGGGTCGTTTGGCAGGCTTTGTGTTTTACGGGACCCACACGGATTTATAAATTATGGAAGATTCTACAAAGAAGTCAGAGCAGCCACTGGACGAGGTTCAAATGGCTCAGGATTTACATGAAGAGCCCTCAGATTCACCTTCACACACAGCTGAGCGCGATGTGGAAGCAGAAATCCAGGAGCTCAAAGATCAAAACTTGCGACTCTACGCCGAATTTGAGAATTTTCGCCGCAGAAATGCACGCGAGCGCCTTGAGCTAATGGCCACCGCAGGAGAAAAAGTCATCAAAGCCGTTCTACCAATTCTAGACGACTTTGACCGAGCAATGAAAGCACTAGCTGAAGGGCCCGAACGTCAGGGATTAGCCCTTATCCAAAACAAGTTACTCAGTGCGCTGAAGGCCGAGGGCCTCAAGGCCATGGAATCCACGGTAGGGCAAGCCTTTGATGTGGAACGCATGGAGGCCATTACGAACATCCCTGCTCCAAGTCCAGAGCTTGCAGGTTGCGTGGTAGACGAGCTCGAGACCGGATACCTTCTCGGAGAAAAAATTATTCGCTACGCGAAAGTGGTAGTGGGCCAAGCTGCCGAATGAAATGAGTAAGCGCGACTACTACGAGGTTCTGGGTGTGTCCAAGGGCGCATCTTCAGATGAAATTAAGAAGGCCTACCGAAAGATGGCCATTCAGTACCACCCTGACAAAAATCCGGGTGATGCCGCGGCAGAAGAAAAGTTTAAAGAGGCCGCAGAGGCCTACGAGGTACTTTCAAGCCCTGAGAAACGTCAGAAGTACGACCAGTTTGGACATCAAGCATTTGGCGCAGGTTCCGGCGGTTTTGGCGGAGGCGGCATGAATATGGATGACATATTCAGCCACTTTGGCGACATCTTCGGCGATGCGTTTGGTGGAGCCTTTGGCGGTTTTGGTGGCCGAGGTGGCGGCGGAGCTAACCGCGGAGCCAATCTCAGGGTTCGTGTGAAGCTTAGCCTCGAAGAGATCGCCAACGGCGTTGAAAAGAAAATTAAAATTCGACGTGCTGTTCCGGCAGAAGGTCTGACGTTTAAAACGTGCGGAACTTGCGGTGGGTCTGGTCAAGTGACGCGCGTGCAAAACACGATTTTGGGCCAGATGCGTACCGCTTCGGCTTGTCCATCGTGCCAGGGCGCTGGCAAAACCATCGACAAACGACCTGACGGGGTAGGGCCTGACGGACTGGAGCGCCATGATGAGGTTGTAAGTGTGAAAATTCCGGCCGGAGTTCAAGACGGCATGCAGCTTCGCGTTCAAGGGAAAGGCAACCACGGCCCAGCAGGAGGTCCTGCGGGGGATTTGATCGTTTCGATTGAAGAAGAGCCGCACGAAGTACTTGTTCGAGAAGGCAACAACCTCCACTTTGAACTGCACGTATCGTTTCCGGATGCAGCCTTGGGCACTTCGGTCGAGGTTCCGACGGTTACTGGTAAAGTCCGAATGAAAATTGATCCCGGAACCCAAAGCGGCAAAACGCTACGCTTAAAGGGCAAAGGACTACCAAGCCTCGAAGGATATGGCCAAGGAGATCAATTGATTCACGTTGCCGTTTGGACACCTAAGTCACTCACGAACGACGAGAAAGAGCTCCTCGAGAAGCTCAACCAGAGTGAGCGCTTTCAGCCGCGACCTGGAGCCGGAGACAAGAGTTTTTTTGATAAGGTTAAAGACCTCTTTCAAGGTTAACTCGAATATGTAAAAATCAACAAAAAACGCGGCTCATAGGCCGCATTTTTTATGTTGAACTGCACGAACTAGTACACGATAGTGACTGGCCCTGAGTAGCGCAGATCTCGTCCGCACACAACAAAGAAGTAGTAGGTTCCGCTGGGAAGTGGATTACCGTCAACGTCGGTACCACCCCATGTATTCGCATACGATTCCTGCTCGTAGACCCACGTGGTTCCCCAGCGGTTCATTACACGTAGGGTGCACGCATCGCCAAACAGAACCTCTGAAATATCGAGAACATCATTCATTCCGTCCCCGTTGGGTGTAATCACGTTCATCACATTGGACAGATCCGGACTCACTTGGTCGGGAAGCCAGCTCACGAACACGGTATCAATTCCGCGACAGCCACGGTTATCGGTGACAATCACGAAGTAGGTGGTGCTGTCGGCATGCATGAGCGCCTGCGGGTTCTGCTGGCGCGCGTTGTTGAAGTACACAGGCTGATCGGCAAACCAGTAGTAGGCCGCACCGCTTGTGACGTCTAAGTGAACCGTATCTCCGCGCACAAGTTGCGTGTCTTTAGGTGTCGCAGTAACTGGATAGTACCAGTCAAAAACCTGAACGGTGTCCCAAAGTGTATCGGGGCAGTAGGCGGATTGAATGATGCACCGAACAGGGTACGTGCCGGACGTGTTCCAGCGCACACCTGAAACCACCTTACCTGTCGCTCCAAAGGTGTTGGAATTGGAGCCAAAATCCCATGAAATCTTGGCGTCAATTGGAGCGGTTCCCTTGGCCTCAAATCGGTAGTTCTGAACTTCGATGCACGGAACACCTTGCTTGTCGATGAAGTAGTCCGGAGCATTCATCACGCGAAAAACCTCATAAATAGTATCGGTACATACAAGACCGGGATTGATTACCAGCATAACGGTATAGCGCCCAGTGTCTGGAAAGGTGTAGGTCGGTGAGGCCAGCGAGCTCGTATCATTCACACTAGAGGTGTCCCCAAAGTCCCAGAAGTACGTCAAAGCACCTGTGGTCTGGGGCGTGAAGTTGAGCGTACGGCCGTCGCAGAAAAGACTTGGATCCTCAAGCTGCGTGACCATATCTGCCACGGTGTTGATGATGCAATTCGTGACGTTGAACTGGTAGTCGCGGCGCACCGTGGACACAAACTGACCGTTGCGGTATTCTGATACACAAATACCTACCACATACTGACCAATCGTGCTGGCAACACCCGTAATCATTCCAGTAGTCGAGTTAATGCTTAGAGCAGGGTTGCCAGGGACCGGCTGGGCTGCCGTGGCGGGCGCAACAAACTGAATGAGGGTGTACGGCGGGGGCGTTGCGGGGTTCGGAGTTGGGTTACCAGATGCTCCGCCCGTGTAAATATCGCAGAATTCGTAAAAGAGCGAGTCTCCGTTGGGTTCAGTTGCGGACGCATCAATGCTCAGCTGGTCGCCCAAGCAGAGTACGATGGGCGGAACCGTCGTAAACGCCGGTGCCGTATTGCAGCTGTTGTCCATGGACGGAATCTGCACGGTATAGGTGTTTCCGCGCGAACCGGGATTGGCAATGTTTGTGATCGTGGAATTACGGCAGCAGCGCTGGTACGAGATCGTGTAGCCACCCACGACCGGAGGAAGCGTCAACGTGGTCACATAGTCAGCATACTCCGTACAAATATTGGGTGGAGTTGTCAAACAGGGATTGCCCGTACCAGCTGGAACGTTCACCGTCGGGCCCTTTGAGACCGTAGGATTGGTCACGAGGGTTCCGGCGAGGTTGTACACCGAAAAATTAACGGTATTGTCGAACTGTGCTCCGCCCGAAAAGCAATCGCGGTAGATACGAAGCTTAACTTGGTACTGGTTGCTGCCCACACACGTGTAGGTGATTTCACCGCCAACGAGGTGCGCGGCACTCACGGGCGTAACCAAGCCCCAAAGGAGCGCCAGAAGCGCGAATAGTTTGCGCATTACTGAATGACTTTAACCCAAAGTTTACCGGTGTATTGGCCGTTGAGGTTGCTTTGGCGAGCGGCCGAAGCCTCCTCGTACGTGCCAAACTTGAGCAAGTAGACGTAGACCATATTGTTTTTGGGGTCGCGGAAGGTGCGTGCGCTGATTCCTTGCGCCTTCAGCTTTTGAGCCATTTTATCTGCGTTTTCTTGCTCACCGTATACTCCTGCAGTCACATAAAAACCTACTGATCCCGGCGCAACGCGGTCAGCATAGGCGTCAGCTGAATAGCCACGGATACTGCCGTTGGTCACAGCTCCGGCAGGTGCTGAAGTTGGAGTCGTTGGAGCGCTCTTTGCCGCCTGGCCGCGTACACCGCCACCTTGAGCTCCAGCTTCTTGAAGCTTTAGTGCTGTAGCTTGTGCAAGTTGTTCAGACTGTGCCTCAAGCTGCTTTTTGTTAGCTGCTTCGAGCTCTTCTTTGAACTCTTCAAACTTTTCGTTGAGTAGCTTTTCATTGTTTTGATCAGTCTGACGCTGCTTGTCCTTCAGCCGCTTGATTTCAGCCTCGATTCGGTCGTTGCGCTTGTTGTCCCCGAATCGGTAGGTCAAGATAAACTCATTTGAAACTCCGAGCGACGTGGCAAACGTGTTCGTGCTAAAGTCATGAGCATAGCCCAGGGTCAAAAGCGGAGTGAGGTGAACACCAATTTGAGCTGAAGCACCAAAGTTGGAACGGTACAGGGCCCCGAGGTAGCCGTACTCCTTCATATTGAACATCAAGCCTGCGTCAACCTGGGGCGTCACGTGGTTGGCCGCGCGAACGACCACCATAGGCGAAAGGGTCATGCGATCTTTTTGAATCGGAAGGTCGTACTGCGTTTGAACCACATAGTGACGGATCAGATGAAAGGCCACCGGACCGTCGTAGTTGTTCGAATAGGTGATTGTCGGCTGAAGCAATTGCGGCACCGCTACCCCCATTTGAAAGTTCTCAACCTTGAGGTTAATTCCCGCATTAATGTCGAGCGAACCGTTCGTGTTCGACGGAAACAGGAAGGGGTCACCCTCATTCTTGACGCGAATGCTGGCCATGTCAAACGTATTGTTGACGTAGCCTGCTCCCAATCCGAAGCTCAAGATTGCGTTTTCAGAAAGTTGAGCGTGGTAGGCATAGTGCCCGTAAATCCCTGAACGACGGACAATGTCCGTAGCATCCGTGAAGGCATACACTGAATACCCAACGCGCTCTTTATTCGTGGCACCGTTGAACAATAGAGCAGACGTCTCAGGCGCACCCTCCATACCCTGCCACTGCTGGCGGTGCATAGTTACGAGCTCGCTAAAGCCTGCGGCTCCGCTCTTTGCGGGATTCACCATCGCCTGTGCGAAAAACAAATGGCTGTACAGCGGAAGCTGCTGTGCAGCGAGCGTGCCCGAACAACCGAGTACTGCAGAAAAGAGAATGATCTTCTTCATAAAAATGGAGCGTAAAAGGTTAGGGGCGAACTACGGTAATCGCTCCGCGGAAGCGGATAACATCGTCGCACACGAGAAGGTAGTAGTAGGTCCCGTCAGGCAAAGGGTCACCACCTTGGGTCGAACCATCCCAGCCAGAGATGTAGCGATTTTGCTCAAACACCTGGGCACCCCAACGGTCGAGAACCACAAGGTCGCAGGTGTCTGCTCGCACTAACTCACTAAGGTCGAATACATCGTTGTACCCGTCTCCGTTGGGCGTAATGACATTCATCACATTACTGAGATCGGGAACCAATGTGGCAGGGTCAAACGTGTAGACGAACATGGTATCAGTGTCAAAGCAACCGTATGAATTGAGTACTTCAACCACATACATCGTCGTGTCCTGGGTCGGAACCGTCTGGGCATTTGGATTGTACGGATCGCTGAAATAGGTCGGAACGTCCGCGTACCAGTAGTACAAGAGTCCGCCTGTGGCATTGAGCTGCACGGTTGATCCGGGAAGGACGGTCTGGTCGGGACCTGCATTCGCATTAACCGTAAAGTAGAATACCTCGAGGGTGTCGTAGTTGACGCAGCCATTGGAGTTTGTGCCTGCAACTACGTACACACCTGGTGTCTTCGCGTAAAAGGATGCGCCGCTGTAGCTTCCACCCGGAAAGGTCCAGAGGTAGCTCGAACTGCTGCCCGTTACTCCAACAAGTACAGAATCACCAGCACACAGGGCCAGTGAATCTGCGGGAGCCACGGCAATCGTAGGTAGCTTTACGACGTTCACAAGTAGTTCACTCGTCGTGTGTGTACAGTAGTCGTTGTCAATAACAAGGCGGTATTCTGCACTACCTGAAACGATTGCAGTCGACACCGTGAGCTTGTCAGAGGTCTGATTCGGAATTGAGGTCCAGTTCCCGCTACCCGCTGGGAATCGCACTTGCCATTGGTAGGTCCAAGAACCTAGGGATACCATTGCGGCCAACTGGGTGGAGTCATTTTCGCAAATGGTGAGGCTGGCAGTCGTTTGGCCGGGCCATGCTACCACTTGAATCTCAGTGTCGGGAATCGAGTCCACAAAGAGCCAAAACGCATCGCTCGTGTCGGGGCAACCTCCGGGCAACCACACCGTCTCAAGGTAGTACACTCCCCCCTCATTAGTGGATAAGTTAACCTGTTTGGCGCCAACTATTGGAACTATAAACGTTTGACCAAAGAGGCCCACCGAATCGCGGAGCCACTGGTAGCGTACTGAAGTTCCCGCAGTGGTTGAATTCGGTCCAACTAGTTGAATGAACTCAGTCTCGCAAAAGCCCACCGAGTCAATTACCCCATTCTTATCTAAAACTTTAAGAGTTTGCATTCCCGCTGGTTGGTGAACCACACTGGTAGTCGGCTTAAATATATTGATCACCGTATCTGCAGACATTTTGGTACAAACTCCGTTGCTAACCTGGATACTGTAGGTTCCCGAATTGACCACAAGAAGTGAGTCGCTCGTTTGGCCAGCCATTAAGGTACCATCTTTGAACCACTGGTAACCATTCTGTCCGGTATTGGCGTAAAGCGTAATTGTGTCTCCAAAACACAATCCCCAGTCGCCCCCCCCGGTGTGCAAGTTGTTGAACCCACCTGTAATTGACGTGATTTTGGATCGTGGACTCACATTAACAAGTACTTGAATGGTGTCACTCCAAAGCACCGGGGCCGTAGATTGGATCACAATTGAGTAGAATCCGCTGATCTTAATACTATCTGATATAGTTACCCATACGTACTTGGCTCCTACTGAGTTGGTGTCGGTACCGACCGGTAATGGAAAAACCGAACGCCACTTGGCAATATCAAGGGTGTCCGAATTTGCAACTGAGAACGAGGAGGGCATTCCTGGAGCCATCATTACCCGAAAGCGGTTGGCCGCGCTCATGTTCGAACCGGTAACGTTAAGCTCGAGGCGAAGCGAGTCACCCGTACACTTCGACAGGTTAGCGGTCTGGACCATCGAAAGGGACTGAGCAGTTCCCTCTAACCCGATGATGAGGGAGGCAAAAGCCGCAAGGAAGCGTAGGCGAAGATTCATGGACAAGGGTTAACTATTACCTAACAAAAGTACGACAGCACGCTTTATGGCCTCAGTTTTTCATGAAAGGGGGGCGTAGGACTGCTTTCGCGATGGAGTTCGGTGAACGAACGAAGCGCGCCGTAGGTTTGCAGTATGTGGAAGGCATGGTGGGCAGCTGCCCGTGGATTGATTGTGGCATGGCAAACCGAACGCCATCTAAAGGTGCACAGCTTGGCAGCCTTAGTCGTTATTTGCGTGGGTTTGCTGCTCGAACTCTCTGGTATAGAGTGGGCCATTTTATCTCTGGCGATGGGCCAAGTGCTTGCCGCGGAATATGCAAATTCCGCCCTGGAACGGCTGGCTGATCGTGTCAGTACGGAGCGGGACCCACTGATTCGGGACGCCAAGGACTTTGCCGCCGCATCGGTGCTCGTAGCAGCAATTGCAGCTGCAGTAGTGGGGCTGCTTGTTTTAGGACCCAAATTATGGATTTACTTATTTGATAACCAATGAACTGGAAAAGCATTCAGCACGACGCACTTCGCCTCATTGAGTCTAAGGGGTGGGGCGGAATCGGTTCCGTATGCGAACTACTCAATGAGCGCGTGGCGCACTACCAATGGGTGGGTATTTATTGGATGAATGACGCCAAACAAACCTTGCATCTTGGGCCATTTGCTGGGGCCGAAACCGAGCACACACGGATTCCCTACGGACGCGGAATTTGCGGGCAAGTTGCCTTGAGCGGGATGCCGTTTGAAGTTCCAGATGTATGGGCTCAAGACAACTACCTAGCATGCTCGATGGAGACGAAGTCTGAGTTGGTGGTTCCCATTTATGAAGGCACTCGACTCATCGGTCAAATTGACATCGACAGCCACTTTTTAGATCCATTTAAAGCAGAAGACCATGTGCTTCTCGAGGCAATTGCACGAGAGATTGGATCTATGCCCGAGGCGTCGACTATTGGTTAAAACGAATGGCCTCAACGGGGTCGAGGCGCGCAGCCATTTCAGCGGGGGCATACCCCGCGATGAGACCGATGAGGGCCGAAAGGCCGATACCGGTGGCTATGTTTTGAAGCGAAACCGCAAGCTCAAAGTCCGAAACCGCGGCACCAACTGCAATTAAGGTTCCGGCAAAGGCAAGGCCAATGATTCCGCCCACGAGACTAAGCAGGACGCTTTCGAGCAAAAACTGGGCGAGAATGAAGCCGTGGGTAGCCCCCAATGCCTTTTGAACCCCGATTTGCCCCGTGCGTTCGCGAACGCTCACAAACATGATGTTGGCGATTCCAAAACCGCCTACAAGGATGCTGAACCCCCCGATGACCGTGCCCGCAAGGCCGATCACGCCAAACATTTGGTCTAAGCCCGAACTCAATGTCGAAGACTCGTTGAGCGCAAATGAGTCCTCTGCAGATGGTGATTGGCGGCGAATCTTGCGCATGACGACGCGTACATTCTCTTTGAGTTGGGCCACAGTGGTTCCGGACGCCGCGCGAACTTGTATCGCGGATCCGCCCAGTTCATCGCCGATGTTAGCGACCACCCAACGGGCAGGCACCAGAACCCGCGCGTCGTGGGTTTCACCAACCAATGAACTACCCTCGCGCTCAAGGACGCCAATCACCTGAAAGTCGCGGCCAAGAATTCGAATGGAACTGCCCACGAGTTGCGCACTTGAGGCCAGTCCATCGGCGATATCTGCGCCGACAATGCAGTACGGCAGTCCGCTGCGCAGCTCGCGTTCGGTAAAGTAGCGCCCTCCGGCGAAACCGAGTTTGTTCAGCTGGGCGTAGTCGTAGGTGATTCCTCGAATCTCAGTTTGCTCGACGTTGGAGTTGCCGGAGCTCACTGTAGTTGTGGTTCCGTTCAAAAGCACAATCGCATCAGAACCCTTCACGCCAAACTCCTCGAGGCGCTGGTAGTCGAGGTAGCCGACTTCAGGTCGCTGAAAGAACTTCCACCATTCGTACTCACCTCCGCCCCCACCCCAGGGCCATTTTTGGATGTAGACCACGTCGGATCCGAGGCCCTGAACGCTCGAGCGAATGCTGCGCTCAAGGCTGTCCACGACTGCATACACGGAAATAATGGAAAAGATTCCAACCGCGATTCCGAGCAGGGAAAGCACGGTGCGAAGGATGTTCGCGGTCATGGCTGACCACGCCAAACGGGTAGATTCCCAAATCAGAAAAAATAGGTGGCGCACAGGGGCAATTTAGTCAAAGTTCATGCCATGTTCGCCGTACTTTTGCAACCTTTCTTGACCCAATTTTTAGTACGACGTGCAGCAGGTAAAATCCGCCCTAATTTCAGTTTACCACAAAGACGGCCTTGAGCCGATTGTTCGAAACCTCCATAGTCTTGGCGTAAAGTTATACAGCACCGGCGGCACCCAATCGTTCCTCGAGAGTTTGGGCCTCCCAGTGACCGCTGTGGAGACGGTTACGGGCTTCCCAAGCATTTTAGACGGCCGCGTGAAAACGCTTCACCCGATGGTCTTTGGCGGAATCCTTTGGCGCCGCGACCGCAAAGACGACCAGGACACCGTGGAGCGTTTTGGCATCCCCAGTTTTGACATGGTCATCGTCGACCTGTACCCGTTTGAGGACACGGTGGCATCGGGCGCAACAGAAGAAGACATCATCGAGAAAATTGACATCGGGGGAATTTCGCTGATCCGCGCCGCGGCCAAGAATTTTGACCACTGCTGGATCGTCAGTTCACGCGCCCAGTACGCCGAAGTGCTCGAACTTCTCAAGTCGCAGGGCGGAACCTTGACCCGCGAGCAGCGCAAAGCGTTTGCCGGCGCTGCGTTTCAGACCAGCCAGAACTACGATGCCCATATTGCATCGTGGACGCTTGGCCAGGATCACCCCTTCCCAACGTTGATGGGTAGTCGCCGCAGCCTGCGCTACGGAGAGAATCCGCACCAAAAGGCGTGGTACGTCGGCGACCTATCGAGCCGACTTGAGCAAATTCACGGAAAAGAGCTCAGCTACAACAACCTACTTGACGTCGAAGCCGCCCTTGACTTTGTCAGCGAAGGCCACGACGCTACGGTTGCCATCATAAAGCACAACAACGCGTGCGGAATGGCCAGCCGCCCAACCCTACTCGAAGCGTGGAACGACGCCCTCTCAGCGGATCCCGTTTCTGCGTTCGGCGGAGTGATCGCGTGCAACCAACCTGTGGACCTCGCGACGGCAGAGGCAATGAACTCGCTGTTTTTTGAGGTGCTCCTCGCCCCGAGCTACAGCGACGAAGCCCTTGACGTACTTCAGTCCAAAAAGAACCGCATCTTGGTCACGGTGAAGCCCGAAGCGAGTTCCCACTACCGGGTACGGTCCGTTCTCAATGGGGTGCTGATTCAAGAGCGCGACCACCACACAGATGCCGCCGAAGACCTCAAGGTGGTGACGAATTCCGTCCCTACCCCCGAACAGGTGGCCGACATGCTGTACGCCTCGGCAATCGGAAAGCACACCAAGAGCAACACCATTGTGCTGGTCAAAAACCGCCAGCTCTTGGCTGCGGGAACTGGCCAGACTTCGCGTGTAGACGCGCTGCAGCAGGCCATTCACAAGGCCCAGTCCTTTGGACTTTCACTCGACGGAGCCGTAATGGCTTCCGATGCATTTTTTCCCTTCCCTGATTGCGTCGAAATTGCGTACTTAGCAGGTATTACCGCGGTCATCCAACCGGGCGGAAGCGTCAAGGATGATTTGAGCGTTCAGTACTGCAACGAGCACGGCGTGGCCATGGTAATGACCGGATTCCGACACTTCAAACACTAATCCCCGAATGGGTCTATTTGACTTCCTCACCTACGACATCGCCATCGACCTCGGTACGGCGAATACGTTGATCATTCACAACGACAAAGTAGTCGTGGACGCACCGTCCATCGTCGCTTTAGATCGCACCACCAATGCCATTTTGGCCATTGGGCACGAGGCCATGCAAATGCACGGAAAGACCCACGAAAATATTCGTACGGTTCGCCCGTTGAAGGATGGCGTTATTGCAGACTTCGTCGCTTCAGAGCACATGATTCGCGAGATGATCAAGAGCATTCCGGCCCTCAAGAACAACTGGTTTGCACCTTCGCTCCGCATGGTTATTTGTATTCCGAGCGGAATCACCGAAGTTGAAAAACGCGCGGTACGCGATTCCGCCGAACACGCCAACGCCAAAGAAGTCTACCTCATCCATGAGCCCATGGCTGCCGCGATCGGTATCGGCGTCGACGTGCTCGAGCCCAAAGGGAACATGATCATCGACATCGGTGGTGGAACCACCGAAATTGCGGTTCTCGCCTTGGGCGGAATTGTCTGCGACAAGTCCATCAAAGTTGCGGGCGACGTGTTTACCAACGACATCGCATACTACATGCGGACGCAGCACAACCTATTTGTGGGCGACCGCACTGCCGAGTTGATCAAAATCAACGTGGGAGCCGCACTTGAAACCTTGGCCTCTCCTCCTGACGACATGAGCGTTCAGGGCCGCGACCTAATTTCTGGTAAGCCAAAGCAGGTGGATATTTCGTACAAAGAAATTGCGCGCGCGCTCGACAAGTCGCTGACCCGTATTGAGGACGCCGTGATGGAGGCACTGTCGCTTACACCCCCTGAACTTTCGGCGGACATTTACAACTCCGGAATTTACATGGCTGGTGGTGGATCGCTCCTTCGCGGTCTCGACCAGCGGATTTCAACGAAAACGGACCTCCCCGTGTACGTAGCCGAGGATCCACTTCGCGCCGTGGTGCGCGGAACGGGTATCGCGCTCAAGAACCTCGAGAAGTACCGTACGCTTTTGATGCGCTAAGCCATGCAGAACATTCTGCGGTTTTTTGTTCGCTACCGCATCGTTCTGAGTTTATTGCTGTTCCAAGTTTTGGGACTAAGTCTAACGTACGCCCGATCACTGGCCCACGAGAGTATATTCTGGGCCAATGTGCTCGAACGCCAAGCTCAATGGCGTGGCTGGCTGCACGGCTGGGAGTCCTACTTATCTCTTGAAGACAAAAACAAGCAACTCATTGCCGAAATTGCCAAGTATAAGAGCGGAATTCCCATGGATTCCTCTTCGGCCGCGACCTACGAAGAAGGCGGGTTCGCCTACACCCCAGGTAGCCTACTATTCATCGAGCACCGCTCTGCAGAACCTTGGGGTATTATTGACGTGGGAACAAATGCGGGGTTAACACCGCCTTTTGCGGTCTTGGGATCGACTGGTATTATCGGCATCGCCTACGAGTGCACGCCCCACTATTCCAGAGTGCGTCCGCTGAGCCACCCGAGTATGCGGATCTCTGCTTCAGCTGAGCGAACCGGGCATTTTGGCACCATTCAGTGGAACGGATCAAATCCTCGGACTGCTGACTTTGTGGACGTGGCCATTGAGGCCGACCTCAAGCCAGGAGACCGAATCGTCACAGATGCTCGCTCAAACGTGTTCCCAGCAGGCTGGCTTGTTGGAACTGTGGAGTCGGTCACCGTAGACAGCCTTCAGTTTACCCTAACAGCGTCGATTCGACTGGCCGCCGACCTACAGCGCCAACAAGTAGTTCTTGCCGCAGTGAACCTTCATCAACCTGAACGAGATAGTATCGCACCATGACCCGACCTGGACCTTGGATCGTTTTTTCTTTTTGGGTGATTCTTGCTCAAATCCTGCTTTTGAGCCAGATCGAAGTAGGCGGTTACCTCAGCCCGTACCTCTATCCGCTCGTGCTCGTACTTGCCCCGGCCAACTTCAACCGTCTCGGACTGCTGGCAATCGCCGCCGCACTTGGATTGGGCGTAGACCTACACGAAGGGAGTGGCGGCCTACACATGATGGCAAGTTCGCTGCTTGCGTACGCACGCCCATGGATCCTCAACGGAATTGTTCCGCGCGCAGCCGAAGAGCAGCTCTCGTTTGTGCCACAAGACTTGGGACTCGGCAAATGGACCACATTGGTACTTCTCACGTTGGGAATTCACCACATTTGGCTCTTTCTTTGGGCAAGCCACGGAACTCACATTTTTAGCCTCGTTTTAGGCCGTAGTGTACTTAACGTCGTAGTCAGCGCCGCGTTATCCACTTCTGTGGCCTGGTTTATACCAAAATCACAAGCAGGATGAACCGGAGCCGCATTTTACCCATAGGTGTACTTGCCGTCTTGGTACTTTTTGTACTCCGACTCATCAACATTCAGCTCATTGACACACGCTACACCCTTGACGCGGCGAATAATGCGCAGCGAATTGAAAAAATTTATGCTCCGCGTGGATTGATGCGGGACCGCAATGGAACGGTACTCGCCACCAACCAGATCGCGTACGACGTCGAAGTCATCGCGAGCCGACTCACGCACCTCGATACCGCCGCACTCGCTCGAGTCTTGGGTGAGCCATTGGGGTCTATTCGAAAGCAGCTCAAAAAAGCCTTAATTCAAGGTAGGTACCGCCCCTTCCCTATTCTCAGGGGTCTGACGGTCAAGGACTACGCATCGATTCAAGAGCAGATTGCAATGTTTGAGGGCGTACAACTCCGCAAGCGCAGCTTTCGCAAGTATCCGATGCCCATTGGAGGCAATGTAATGGGCTATGTCGGCGAAGTCAACGACTACCTTATGACGCGCCACCCTGAGTACGACCTCGGCGATTACCTCGGAATTTCAGGGATTGAAGCGTCGTACGAAACGGAACTTCGGGGTATCGCCGGCAAGCGGTACATCACCGTAGACAACCGAAACCGGGACGTGGGATCATTTGCTAAAGGCCGATACGACGAGCAACCAAGCATGGGAGCTGAGCTTCAGCTAACCTTAGATGCAGAGCTTCAAGCACTTGCCGAAGAGCTGATGCGTGGAAAAAGAGGCAGTATTGTCGCTATTGAGCCCTCAACCGGAGAAATTTTAGCCCTCGTGTCCTCACCTGCATACGACCCCAATGCACTTGTGGGGCGCTACCGTTCGCGAAACTACACGATTTTGTACCGAGATTCCATAAACAAACCTCTTTACGACCGTGCTGTTCTTGCTGAATACCCTCCAGGCTCTCCGTTCAAGATTTTAAATGCCCTAATCGCGCTGCAAGAAGGTGTAGTCCAGGAAGAAACGCAGTACACCTGCATAGATGGCTACCATTTTGGATCACTTCACGTGGGATGCCACTGCAAAGCAGGAACCTTGGACCTTCGGGGGTCCATTGCCAAGAGCTGCAACAACTACCACTGCCAAATCTTTAAGCGGGTGCTTGACAAGTACCCCACAGCGAGCCAAGGTATCGACGTGTGGAGCGACCACGTCAAGAGTTTTGGACTTGGTGACTTTTTGGGGGTTGATCTACCCACGGGCCGCAAAGGATTCGTTCCAACGGGGCCCTACTTCAACAAAGTATACCGAACAGACCGTTGGAAGTCGCCAACCGTGATTTCACTCGCCATTGGTCAAGGTGAATTACTCGTTACTCCTATTCAGCTCGCCAACATGACCGCGGCCGTGGCCAACCGGGGATGGTGGATTCGACCCCACCTCGTGCGAAGCATTGACGGCAATCCGAATCCCAATCCAGAGTTTTCTAAAGTTCACCGCACGAGCATTGATCCGCAGAACTTCGAAGTAATTATCGCCGGAATGAACGATGTATTTGAATCTGGAACTGCTCGCGCCTCGCGCCTTGAAGGCCTGCTCATGGCAGGAAAAACAGGGACCGCACAAAATCCACACGGGCAAGATCACTCTATATTTACTGCATTTGCACCGTTGGACAAGCCTCAAATCGCGCTCGCCATTATTGTAGAAAACGGTTACTGGGGATCGCGTTGGGCCGCTCCGATTGCGAGTTTGATGATGGAATCCTACCTCAACGACACTATTACCCGACCTGATTTGTACCGCAGAATGGTAGAGGGTAGCCTTACCGGCGAATACCGCGTCAATCACGTAGAAACTGAACTACCCCCGTACTGATGCAGCGTCAACCTACTACCGCGCCGCTTGTCGGCCGTTTGGACCGCCTTAGTGTCGGGCTCGTGGTCTTTCTTGTGCTATTTGGGTGGGTCAATATTTTTGCCACCGTCAGCCCGATCGACGATACCTGGGCATGGAGTTGGTCCAACGAGGCAGGAAAGCAGCTGGGCTTCATCGGGCTCGCAGGAGTTTTGGTACTGTTAGTGCTGCTTTCTGATGCACGCCTGTTTGAAGTGCTCTCCTGGGCCGTATATACCCTATCAATCGTGCTTTTGCTCGCCGTACTTGCCGTCGGAGTCGAGCGAGGCGGCAACAAGTCGTGGTTAAGTCTCGGTTCATTCGGCCTTCAGCCTTCGGAATTCGCCAAACTGGGAACCGCTCTAGTGCTCGCACGCGTTCTCGGACGAAGTCCTGATGGCCTTAAATCGTGGAGATCTCGGTGGCTACCGATGGCCGTAGTTGGGCTCCCAATGCTTCTCATCCTTTTGCAACCTGACGCGGGATCGGCATTGGTATTTGCGTCGTTTCTACTGGTATTTTACTTCGCAGGTCTACCAGGGTTTTACCTGTTTGGCGCATTGGGCATTGCAGCTCTTTCAATCATTTCACTTGCGCTATCGCCGTTGACGGTGAAATGGATTATTGGCGGAACTGTGGTCTTAAGTTTGGCCATTACTCGCATTCGGACCCGTTTGAATTTTATTCGCTTTGTAAAGCATCCAGCCATTTGGTTGGGCCTAGGTGCCTTACTGTGGTCCGGAGCCGTCCAGCAAGTGTTTGATCAAGTGCTCAAACCCCACCAGCAAATTCGCATCAAGCTGCTCCTGGGCCAAGTGGACGACCCGAGCGCCGCAGGGTACCAAACGGCGCAATCACTGATTGCTATTGGCTCAGGTGGGCTCTTTGGCAAAGGTTACATGAACGGAACACAGACCCGCCTGCGTTTTGTTCCCGAGCAAACTACCGACTACATCTTTTGCACGGTCGGTGAGGAATGGGGGTTTCTTGGTTCGTTAATCGTACTCGGTGCGTTTGCCGGACTCATCATACGGATTACGCTCTTAGCTCAACGTCAAAAGCACGCCTTTGGAATGTACTATGGACTTGCCGTGGCCAGCATTCTCTTTGTTCACTTCACCGTAAACATCGGAATGACACTTGGTATGATGCCCGTCATTGGGATTCCCCTCCCATTTTTCAGCTACGGAGGCTCGTCCCTTTGGGCATTTAGCCTAATGGTCTTCGTGTTTTTGCGCTGGGACGCCTACCGCTGGGAGAGCCTCTAAGTGCTCGAAGAAGCCTAGTAGAACAGACCGCGGTTGTCGGTCACCTTAGCGGAACCCAACAATGACTGAAGCAGCATACGCTGAGCATTGCCCGCCAGGCGGTTGTTTTCTGCCGCCATGTCGGCTGCCGTCAAGCTCGGTGCTGAATCAAACGTGTTCACCACTTTGAAGCGGTACACACCGTTGCTTCCTTCGATTACCTCAGATTGAGTACCAACCTTGCTGCCAGCGGCCATTCCTACAACTTTAGGTTCGCGACCAGTGACCAAGAAGGGTGACGCAAGCGTCACGTTAGCCGGAGTCCAATTGAGCTGCTTAGTCTTCGCCATGCGCTCTGCAAGTACACGAACTTTCGCGCGGTTCAAGGCAAGTGCTTTGAGGTCGTCTTTCACCGCGTCCAGGGGCTTGTATCCCTCTTCAAACGCACCAGAAACGTACACTACTGAGTACGACTTGTAGTTGTTGTTAACCACACTTACATCACCAACCTCGCGGTCCTCATTGAACATCCAACGAACAACCTCACGACCGTCTGTGAGACCCATTACTGAGGCATCCGTTGCAGTGACATTGCGGGCAGGCAGCATTGCAACGCCAAGCTGGGCCGCAGCCTCTTGTGGCTCCTTACCCTCTTGGATGGCCTTGGCCAAAGCGCTAGCTTGTGCGTAGATCTTTTGCTCGGTCTCGGGACTTACGTCGATACGGCGAACAATTTCTGCCAAGCGCAAGGCAGGACGTGAACCTTTTTGGCCCGTAACCTCTACAAGATGGAATCCAAACTCAGTCTCTACAAGATCAAAGCTTCCGGTACGGCGTTCAAAGCAGAACTGTTCGAAAGCTGGGGTCATCATTCCTGGTTGGAACCAACCGAGGTCACCCCCTTTGGATGCCGCCACGACGTCACTGCTGAGCGCCTCGCTGGCAGCGGCAAAAGAGGCTCCGCCCTTAATCGCAGAAAGCAAGCTGTCGGCAAGCTCCTTGGCCTCTTGGTAGCTACGCTGTGCGCTGGAACGCTCTGATCCTGCGTACGCGATGAGAATGTGCTTAGCGCGAGCTGAGTCTGGCAACGCTGCACGGCTCATCACCTTGACCAATCGGTAGGAATCTCCATCTTGAATGGGTCCGCCCACAAAACCCACAGGCATTCCCTGGATGGCCTCGAGTATAATTGGATTGATCGATGATTCCGGACGTAGAGTCGGCGTAGCAAAGACATCGCTATTGGCCGCCGCAAATGAGCTGTCGTCAGATGAAGCCGCGAAATCTGCCGCCAATGTGCTCAACTCAAGCTTAACCTTGGCTAAGTCCTCATCACTTGGCATTAGAGGGAAGTCTGCCACAAATCCGTCGCGAACAGGCTTTGTAAGCTTGAAGCTTGATTTATACTCCGCATACACTGCCTTGTAATCTGCGTCGGATGCCTCAACACTGCTGTCTGCAACCTCAGAAACTGACATAGACGCCACTTCGAGCTGAATTTGGCGGTTGTTGCGCGCATTCAGCGCATTTTGAAGTGACAGCGGCATACGCATTCCCGCAGAAACCGCGTCGAAAATCTTGTTGCTCAAACTTTGGTTCTTGATGTCGTTTTCAAACGCCACCCAGCTTTCGTACTGAGCGGCGGCTTCGGGTGACTGCTCGCGCTGGTCGCGCAAGTTTTGAAGGGCACTTCGTAACAAGTCAGGGCGGAATGCTCCGGTATTGGGATCCTGCAAACCCGGCATCTGCTGCACAGATGGGTTTAACTCAATGACGCGGCGAAGCTCCTCGTCAGTAACGACGAATCCCAGGTCAGCCATTGGCTCAACCAGGAGTTTTTCATTGAGAAGATTGTTCCAGACCAACTCACTGATTTGGAGCGGCGAAGCCTGGGCGTACTGCGGATTTTGACGAAGCTCTTCGACTTCTTTATTAAACTCGATGTACGAAATCTTGGTACCATCAATGCGACCTACAGCGTCTTTATCGCCTTGAAAAAGAACGTTACCAGAGGTTAAAAAGTCGGTCAAAACAAAGGCAACCAGCGATATACCGATTACTGACACGACCAAGCCTGAACGGCTGCGAATAGCTTCAAAAAGTCCCATACCTAGTGTAAATAAGGTCGCGAATATACAAATTAGCAACCGGTTGGCCGCGTGCCCTAATTAGGTATCGCGTCGGACACGAACCTGCTTGACGCGCTGCGCTTCCATACTTTCTACCTCAAGGCGCCACGGGCCAACGACCACGACTTCGCCGGGTTCAGGCAACTTGCCTCCGAGGTCGGTAATTAGGCCGCCAAGGGTAGTAAAACGTTCGGATTCAGGCCACTCAAAACCATAAGTATCGTTGAGATAGTCCACTTCAAGTCGCGCGTCGAGGCGGTATTCGTCTGCTCCAAGCACCTGCTCGACCAAACTATCTTGATCGTGCTCGTCGTCAATTTCTCCAAAAAGCTCTTCAATGATGTCTTCGAGGGTCAAGATTCCGACCAAATCACCCAAGTCATCAACAACCAGGGTCATACTGCGCTTCTCGCGAATGAGCTGGTGAAAGACGTCCTGGGCATTCATTGCCTCGGGCACAAACGACAGCGGAGTGAGGACACTGCGCAAGCTCTTTGGCTGCTTAAACAGCTCAAACTGGTGCACGTATGCGAAGGCGTCATCCAGACTTTCGCGGTAAACGACTAACCGACTGTAGCCCGTTGAAACAAACGTGGCCTTGAGGTCTTCAAGGCTGATACTTAGCGGAACCGCGACAATTTCTGGCCTCGGGACCATGCACGACCGAACTTTGACTTCAGCGAAGTCCAATGCGTTGCGAAACAGCTCTACTTCAGGCTCTTGAGTGTGCTGCTGGCTGGCTTCGTCGACCAAATGGTTGAGGTCCGCAAGCCCAAATACTCGGGCGGACGGTGCCAATTGGGGGTCCGCACCCAACCACCTTAAAATGAGCGCACTAAACCGACCTAAGAGCCACGTAATTGGCCAAAAAAGCACAAAAAAGAATCCAGCCGGAACCGCAACCCACTTCAATGCAGAATTGGCCTGCTCGCGAAAGAGTGCCTTTGGAATGTATTCAGCCAAGAACAGCACTCCGATTGTGGATACGAGGGTCTCCGTAAGTACTGCCAGCGGAACCTGCATAAACTTCAGTAAGTACGGGTGAAGTAGCTGCGCAGTCTGGGCTCCAACTACGACCAGTGCGAGCGTATTTCCCACGAGCATCGTGACGATAAATCGCTGTGGATGCTGCATCCAATACGTTACCCAAAATGGTATTGACCTGCGCTTCAGGTCAATTTCAAGCTGCAGTCGGTTGGCCGTCAAAAAGGCTATTTCAGATCCAGAAAAGAATGCCGACGCGATAAGCGCCATTAAGAGCACGAGTGAACTCATGACTGAGGACCTTGGCTACTGCGAATTCGCTGGCGGCGGCGCCAGTATGCCATCCCCAATGCGAGGACGACAAATCCGGCAAACAAAAGTGCACGCGTGGGATCGCTCGAGCGGAGGGACCACGCGGATTCCGCCGAAAGAACGGCGACCACGTAGTACATCCATTCCATGGTTCTAAGACTGCGAGCTGGCTTCATGCTTCAAAATTACCGTATTAATTACCGTCTGCGCTTCCGGACACCTCAAAAATGCTGTAGGTAGACAGATCATCCTGGGCTTCGAATCCTGTGCCGCTCAGCGTTTGGCCCTCTTCGCGGATTTCTACCCAAGATTCGCCGTAAACACGCCCCTCCTCACGGTTCCAAAAAAGGGATTGAGTGCGCAGCGTTTTGCGCTCGCTTGTTTGAATCACCACATTGCCCTGAAGTTCCCAAATGCGCTCTTTGACATCTCGGATGATTCGGTCTGCGCTCATTTTCGTTCCCGTCGCACGGTTACCGGCCCATTGGGTGGCGCGAACATTTCCGCTAAATACTTCGCGCACAGGATTGTTGGCGGTTCGCTCCTCTTCCCAACGGTCAGATTGGAGCTTCCACTGCACATCACTCGTATCAGCGTAGACTACAGAAATCCCGTACTGAACCGTCGACGGCCCCTGTGGTTGGGCGCGGACGCGCTGAACGTCATGGGCGTCGTTGCGGCACGAAGCCACAACGACGCCCATTGCGAGAATCAGCCCGAATTTAGTAGCGGACAACCACGCGTTCGTTAATCCAACATCCGACAGTGTAGCTGTCACCATCTTTAAATCCGAACTGGAAGGCAATCGACTTGTCGGGTACCCCCTTGCGGAAGGCCGCCGCTAACTTTTCAGCACGCGGAGCTAGATCCGGCTGAACAGATGCCGCGCGGTTGGCCATGTTGATGGCAGCCCAGTAGACCGCGTTCTTTTCGAATGCATTGCTACCGCATGTACCTGCAGCCTGAGCGTAAAGTGAGGCGAGGTACAAGAACGGCTCTCCAGATTCTGGATTCTGTTTGGCCGACTCAAGGCAGGCGCGCTTCGCTTCTGAAGGCTGACCGAGCTTGTCACTGATGAAGGCAATCTTCATCCAATCCTTGGCACGCTTCTTAGGATCCACATCTTGACGAATGGCGTCCTCAAAGTACTTCTTGGCCTCTGACCACTTTTGATTTTTCACACTGAGTTGTCCCATTGAGCGAGCTGCTTGTGCCGAAGGCTCGAGCGCGTACAGTGCAGAGGCCGCCTTGAAGTACACTGGATTGTCCGTACAGTCGCTGATTCCTGAAGTGTCTTGACGTTCTTTTGAAAGCATTTTCACCGCACGGATCAACCATGACTTGTCGTTCTTGTTAAGGGCAAATGTAGAGTCACTGTAAATCAACGTCAGGCGGTCGCATGTGAGCAAAGGCGCAATACCCTTTTCGATGTTAGCCACGAGCTTTTCAGACTGCGCGAGCAACTTTTTATTGATGTCCAGCGAGCGCTTTTCACGGTCAGAGATGGTTCCAGTAGTGTCCTTAGCCGTGAGCTCTGCAATCAGTACGTTGCGGTCGTTGGACTGAAGCTCGATAGCTTCGGCCACGTCGTTAAATCCGTCGAGTAGTCCTTCAGACTTCAGCACCTCGTCCTTGTAAAGCTTGATGACTACGTTGAAGTAGTTGTTCAGGTATGCTGGTTGTAGCGCCTTTGGGTCGAGGTTGAACGCAGTTTTGTACATCGCGTACGCTCTTTGGGCACTGTCAGGGTAGTACGTCCAGAAGTCGTCCGCCTTTTGTGCAAGGACTTCTGCCTCCTTACCAGGAAAGTACTCGTTGCGCTTGTCGTAGGTTGAAAGCAATAATCGGATAAGTGCTTCTTTAGCAACAGGATCAGTGGTAGCCTTAATCTTAGCCTCAATAATCTTTGGGGCAAAACGGTACACTACATCAGTGGCAGATGGGCAGGTTTCAAACACCACCTTCCAAGGCTCATAGGCCTCAGCGTATGCTTTGGTATTGTACAGCGAACCGAATTCATTGTACTTCTCAAAACACACCAATGAGTCAGTTTGAGATTTGCCCCACTTGGCTTGGCCGTAGGCTGCAGTCAGGCCTCCGGCTATTAACAGAGAAAGGAGTATACGCTTCATAATCAACGGAATTTAGCTTTCATAAACCACTGGTCGTTCAGTGTAACGCCAACGAAGGCGCGAAGATATTGTTCACGGACGAGACCGTTTTGCGTGCTCCCGACCTGACCGGTACTCAATCCGAGGTGGAGCGTGGACACTTTGACGTCGCCCGGAATAAAGCTGCGCCCACCGACGGGCATCGCGACCCCAAAGTTGGCATTCCACCCGGTGACCTCCGTGCCGTTGAGCACGAGTCCGAATCGATCACTTCGGACCGCGGCGATGTACTGAATTTGGCTCCAGTACGAGGTGAGGCGGCGGTTCGAGAACGCGAGCATCGGAACCATCGAGGCATTCGCTACCCACGTGGATGTAGGTTGCGCGTACGCTCCCGGCACCACGGAACCAAAGTCGCGCTGTTCGTTCAAATTGATTTGCTCGTAGTGCACGGCAAGGGACCACGCGGGGAGCATGGCATTTTTGCGGTTCCGCACCCAACGCAATCCGTACCCGAGGCGCGAACCGAGCACGATGCTGCCCAATGTGGCAGCACGTGATTGAACAGTATCCAAGGGGAGTTCGGCACCGGCAGCATTCGTATTGAAGCTGTACAAACTGTAGTCCTGGGTCGCTTGAAGCGTAGCGGTCGGTTCGTACTGAATTCCGGCGGTAACCTCTTGCTCGCCAAACGGCAGAATAAGTTGCCCCCCAAACTGCCAGCGCCAGTCGCTTACAGAGACGTGTTCCACCTCGCCCACGTAGTCGTAGCGGGAATCCGTAAAGTAAAGTTTGTTGTTCCGCTCGGCGGTTCCGAATACGTAGCGGGACGTCGCACCAACTGACAGGTACTTAATCGGCATCCACGACCACGAAACGGCAGTGGCGTTCAAGCCTCCGCGTCCCGTGTAGCGGCGGTACCAGTCGCCGAACGAAGAATCGGTTCCGCCAGTTTGAAGGTCGTAGCCCACCGAGGTGTACGGGCGAAGAGAGCCGGCGAGCGCCATGCCTTTACCAAGGGGCACGCCAATCCCGAAGTGGTTAAAGCCACCGGTTTGGTTGAGGACGCTACTGCTGGCATTGGACTGGCGAATTCCGGCCCACTGACCACCGAGGTCTAAGGTGGTGTACTTAAGGGCAGAAAGCGCTGCAGGCTGGTCGGGATTCACGTACCACGGATTGCGATCGGCAGAACTTGCACCACCGAGGAGCTGCTGGTAGGCGTTCGCTTGAGCGGCAAACCAACCGGTACCGAACAGAGAGTAGGGACTGACGGACTGCTGTTGTGCGCTCAAGCTCAAGGCCGTAGCAAGTAGTAATGCAGTGAGGAAGCGTGGCGTATTCATTCGTGTGCGAGGGCCCAGAGTCCTCTGGCTACCCAATTTTCGTCGGCAAAGATGCCCTTTTTCAAATGATTGACAAAAGTTGGGCCATCTCCACCCGTGACGAGTACGGTTAATTCTGGATTAATTTTTTCAAATCGCTCGATCTCCGCATTGATTTCATCGACCATTCCTTGAGCTGCACCTCTGCGCATGCTTTCGGCCGTCGTGTGGGTTCGGGGGTCGGAACCGAGTTCAATCGCCGCATCGAGATCCGGGAGGCTTCCGGTGTGTTCGTGCATCGCCTTCAAGCGACTGGACCAGCCGGGGGCTATGGATCCGCCTTGAAAGCGTCCGTCGTGCGAGAGGTAGCTGTAGGTCAAGCAGGTCCCGAGTGAGATGAGGAGCAACGCTCGGTCGGGATACCGGCTGCGCGCACCCTCGATCGCCGCGAGTCGGTCCACGCCTACTGAATCGGCGTAGTCAACATCAAAACTCCACGAGGCGCCTGAAGTGACGACCGTTCCTACGTTCCATTGACCACCTGACGAATCGCAAATAAAAACTGAGGCGTCCTGCGTGTAAAGCCATGCTTCACACTCTTCTTTCGCAGCATGCGGCCAGATTTTCTGGCACTGAACACTTCCGTCTTGATTGAAAATCAATACTTTGATACGTGTGTTGCCGGCGTCTACAGAAATCATGCTTCGAGAACAAAGGTATTTCGAATTTGCGCATTACCTTTGCGCTCCCGATTTTGGTTCGGTAGCTCAGTTGGTAGAGCAATGGACTGAAAATCCATGTGTCGACGGTTCGATTCCGCCCCGAACCACCAAAATCGCAAAGCCCCTCAGTTTTCTGGGGGGCTTTTTTACTTCTGAGCCAATGGCGAAGCGTAACTTTGCCCCATGGCTACCCAGCTAAAATGCACCCACTGCGGCGATTGGGGCGAGGACCCCAACAGCTGCGCCTCGTGCGGTACTCCGCGCAACGTACACAGCACCTTTGCCAACCAAGGCAATCCGGAACGATTTAAAGCATTTGAAATGCCTGCTATGGAATGGAACAGCGATCCCAAGATTCCCACGTGGAAGCGAAGCATCATCAACACCGGAAAGGTACTGAACTGGATAGTACTCGCCGTGGGTGGCGCCATCGCCTGGATGGCCTACTGGGTCGCGGTTTAAATCCACTGGCCCTCATTGCCATGGGCGCATTTGTGGCGCACCAGGCACTCCTCGCAGCAGACATTCACCTAATCTGGGCCGATTCGTTCATGGACCCTTTGTGCACCGTTCCGGTGGCCTTAGGAATACCAAGCATCGCGGCCCGAATGATTCGACCTAATTTTTTGCTGCCGTGGTGGGCGGTAGTGAGCTTTACCGCGGCACTTGCGGTTGCGTTTGAAGTATGGATTCCAAGCTTTGATGCCCGTTTTACAGCGGACCCTCTAGACGGCCTTGCCTACTTCACTGGTGCAGGAATTTGGCGTTTTGTTGAACCTCCCGGGCGTTAAGCGGTTACTTTTGCATTAAACCTTAGACATGAAGCGCAGCAACCTTCAAATTCGTGGCTTTTCGAAGCTGAGTAAATCCGCCAAAATCACCTGGCTCACCGAGCAGCACTTGAGCAACCCAGAGCAAGGTCAGGCACTCATCGCTTCGTACAACCACGCAGACGAGGCCGTGCAAAAGCGCCACGACGAGTTCATCGAAAACACAGTAGCCAACTACTACTTGCCGCTCGGAGTTGCCCCTAACTTCTTGATTAACGGCCAGGTGTACACGGTTCCGATGGCGATCGAAGAAAGTTCAGTAGTTGCGGCGGCGGCCAAATCTGCCCAGTTCTGGATGGACCGCGGCGGATTCGTTTCTACGGTTCTTTCGACGACTAAAATCGGGCACATTCACTTCACATTTACCGGCGACGCTTCGGCCCTCACCACCTTGGTCGCGCGGATTCAGCCTGAACTCCTGGCGGCCACCGAAGGAATCACTGCGAACATGCGTGCCCGCGGCGGAGGCATCTTGAGCATCGAGCTCAAGGATCGCCGGACGGCCATGGACGACTACTTTCAGCTCGAAGTCCGCTTTGAAACGCGCGATTCGATGGGGGCCAACTTCATCAACTCGTGCCTCGAAGAGATGGCCAAGGTGCTCCGCCTCGAAGCGGCAACCGACGCCGGCACCGCCAGTGGCGACCTCGAAGTAGTGATGTGCATTTTGAGCAACTACACCCCCGAGTGCATTGTGCGCTCTGAAGTCCGCTGCGCCCTCGAAGATTTGGACGACGGATCGGGCTTCGACGTGTACGAATTTGCCCGCAAGTTTCAACGTGCCGTTCGCATTGCAGAGGTAGAGCCCTACCGCGCTGCCACCCACAACAAAGGCATCATGAACGGCATTGACGCCGTCGTGCTCGCCACCGGCAACGACTTCAGAGCCGTCGAAGCAGCGTGCCATACCTACGCCTCGCGAGATGGCCAGTACCGGTCACTAACGCACTGCTCGGTGGACAATGGTGAGTTTCGCTTTTGGATCGAGGTTCCGCTCTCACTCGGAACCGTCGGTGGACTGACCAAACTGCACCCTTTGGTGCAGCTCGCCCTCGAAGCACTTGGGAACCCCGGAGCCGAAGAACTCATGGGCGTCATCGCCGCCTCGGGTCTGGCACAGAATTTTGCGGCGCTTCGGGCGCTCACAACCACGGGCATTCAAAAGGGCCACATGAAGATGCACCTGCTGAACATCCTCAACCAGCTTGAGGCTACGGACGCCGAAAAAGCAGAATTGACGGCGTTTTTTGCCGACAAGGTTCCGCACCACGCCGAAGTGGTCGCTGCGTTTTGCAGGTTGCGCGGAATCCCGGTTCCGGCCGCAGAAGGCGTCGCGCGATGAGCCGATGGTGGAGCGCAGGTAAGCTGCTACTGAGCGGCGAATACTGGGTGCTCCACGGCGCGGAATCGCTCGCGGTTCCGACTCAAAAGGGTCAATCCCTTGAATTTCATGACACCAAACGCCCCCTCAAGTGGACGGCATTGGATGTCCATGGGAATGCATGGCTCGACTCCGAGGCATGGAGCGACGCACACCTCGCGAAATTGCTTGAAGCAGCCCGGAATTTGGGGGGAATCGTACCATCCAACGGGCACGTCACCACCCGACTTGAGTTTGAACGGAGCTGGGGATGGGGATCGTCCTCAACTCTCACTGACTTGATCGCTCAGTGGACGGGAGTGGACGCTTTGGCGCTCCACTTCGCCACATCCAAAGGATCAGGATTCGATGTGGCGAGTGCACGTGCAGACGGGGCGCTCATGTACCGCAAGACGGGCGAAGTATCCGCCGAATGGCAAAACGTAGCGTCGGGCCACTGGCCCATAGATCACTTTGGGCTTGTCTACCTCGGCGCGAAGCAAGACAGCCAAGTCGAGGTGGCCAAAGCGAGGCGCCTGCCGCTTCCCGATGAGATTGAAGCCATTAGCCGCCTCAGCCACCAACTCGCAGCGGGCAAGACTGCGGAAGAATGGGCCGCGACCGTCGAGGAGCTCGAAGGACGCACCGCGGAGTGGATCGCCACTCCTCGAGTACAGGACCGCTTCCCCGACGCTCCCGCAACGCTGAAGAGCTTAGGCGCATGGGGAGGGGACTTTGCCCTCGCCATCTGTCCCGACCCCAAAGATTTAGCGTATTTTTCACGAAAGGGATTGCTTACCCTGCCATGGTCCGACTGCGTACACTTACCGTAGCAATGCTGCTCCTTTGGGGGCTTGCAGCTCGTGCTGCCCACCTCGTGGGCGGAGAGTTGACCTATACCTGTCTCGGGAACAACCAGTACCAGATCAAACTAACCGTATACCGAGACTGCAATTCAACAGGTGCACAGCTCGACCCCACGGTGTCGATTGGTATTTACGACGGAATCCAAAACCTACTGATCCACAACCTTCAGGTGAACAAAGGGCCGACGATTGGCGTGCCTGCCAATACGGGAAACCCCTGCCTTCAGGCTCCGCCCAATATTTGTACAGAGTACGCGACCTACACCACCGTCATTCAGCTTCCGCAGCGCACCAATGGTTATGTAATTACGTGGCAACGCTGCTGCCGCAATGCAACGATTAGCAACATTCCGACCCCCGACGACTGGGGCTCTACGCTCATGGCACGCGTGCCGCCCATGGACCAGTGCAACAACAGTCCGCAGTGGAACAGCCTTCCACCCATCGTGCTGTGCAACCAGGAGACCCTTCGTATTCCGAGCATCGCCACCGACCCCGACGGCGACTCGCTTTACTACCGACTTGTCAACCCGCTGCACGGAGGCGGAAAAAACAACGGAACAGGATTCAACACCCCCGCCCCTAGCCCACCCGCTCCACCGCCCTACGTCCCCATTAACTTCTTAAACCCTGCGACTCCTGCGAATCCGATACCGGGAACGCCCGCGCTGAGCATTGACGGCGCCTCGGGACTACTTACAGGATTTCTCAATGTAACTGGCCAGTTCGTCCTTGCCATTGAAGTCGAGGAATGGCGCAGTGGAGTTCTTTTGAATACGGTCCGCCGCGACTACCAATTCAATGTGACTTCGTGCCAAGCGTTCATCAAGGCAGACATCGTTTCAGAAGTGGACGATCCAGAGCAGATTTGTATTGGGGCGACGATCCCGTTTTTTCACGAGTGCATCAACGCCTCGACGTTTTGGTGGGATTTTGGCGATCTGAGCCGGAGTGACGATACGTCGCGCTTGGCTTTTCCGACCTGGACGTTTAGCGATACGGGGGTGTACTGGGTTACCCTTGTAGCCAATCCAGGCTGGCCCTGTGCCGACACCGACCGCGTCAAGTTTCACATTTACCCGCCTATCAATCCCAGCTTTACCCACGACGGCGGCCCCTGCTTTGACCAGCAGCCCGTCACGTTTACTGCATTCGGAACCTGGTTTGACGGCGCACAGTTTGATTGGACGTTTGGGGCTCCGGGGGATGCTTCTCTGGCAAATTGGTCTGGTGAAATTCCGCCTCCCATCCAGTTTCTTCAGCCCGGAACCTACCCCGTCATCCTGCGCATTCAGTCCAAGTCCTGCGACGAAACCTACCTCGATTCGGTGGTGGTGGATCCACGACCCCGACTCGACAGCACCATTGGGCCGTGGGTAGGTTGCGAACCCTACACGCTCGTCTTTGACGCGGGGGCATTTGCCCGTCGGACGACCTACTTCGAATGGGATTTCGGAGACGGTTCAGGGGACACGCTGGAGTCTCCCGTGCACACCTACACGGTTCCGGGATTGTACGACGTACGGGTCCGCATGTGGACCGAAACGGGCTGCCGCGACACGGTTGAGAAGATCTTTCCGGGGGCCATTCGGGTAAACCCCCGGCCCGTGCTGGGCATGACGATTGCGCCCAAGACGGTGTCGATTTACCAGCCTTTGGTTCAGGTGCGTGCTGATTCAGTGGACGCCGACGAGCAGTTCTGGTTTGACATGGGTGATTCGTCTCTGTACGCCCAAGAGGCCTTTGTCGTGCACCTCTACCGCGATACCGGAACCTTTGTGGTGCGCCGCATCGCCGTGAACCAGTTTGGGTGCTGGGATACCCTTGTGGACTCGGTTCGCGTCAACCCCATTTATAATGTGTGGTCGCCCACCGCGTTTACGCCGAACGGAGACGGTGGAAACGAGGGCTTTCGGCCCGTTGCAACCGGCATTACGCAGTACCGCCTTCACATTATGGACCGCTGGGGCAACGTAGTCTTTCGGTCCGAAGATGCACTTGAGGAATGGAACGGACGCGTACATAACGTCGGAGCCGAATGCCCCGAGGGTGCCTATGTCTGGTCGCTGTTTACGCTTGATTTTGGGGATTCCCCCGTCGAGCAGCAGGGCGTCGTGCTACTTGTTCGCTAGGGCATAGGCTGCGGCGGCAGCGCCGATGCTCAGTACCAAGGTTGCCGTGACGTACCCTAGTGCCATCAGCGTCGAGCCTGTTTTGGCCCACTGTAGGGCTTCCCAGCTAAAGGTGCTCATGGTGCTGAATCCGCCGCACACACCCGTGGCGAGTGCAAGCTGAATCCGCGCATCGGGATGGGGCCGCGCCATGAGGTAGCCAAGCAGTGCTGCCGCGGCAACGTTGGCCACGAGCGTGGCGGTGGAAGCGGTAAGCAGTGGGGCCTCTGCTCGCTTGAGAAGGACCGTCAGGGACCAGCGAAGAAGACTGCCAAAGGCTCCGCCCAAGGCGACAGCAAACGGATTCATAGTCCCGAAGTTAGGGGACGGAGGCGAAGGATGAGGCGACCGACTGCGATTCCAAGCAGTGCGCCGGCTAATACGTCTCCCGGATAGTGCACGCCGAGGTACACCCGCGAAAAGGGGACCGCCAATGCCCACGTCACGGCCAACGCCGTGAGCCAGCGAGCAGGGCGAGAAGCCATGTATACCGTCAGCAAGGCCCACGTGGTGGCTGCATGGCCTGAGACAAAGCCGAAGGCTCCGCGGCACATGGCCACGGCGCGAAATTCACCCTCGAGGGCCCAGCACGGCCGAGGACGCCCGATGCTGTTTTTGAGAAAGGTCGCGACCCAGTCCGCAGCCGCAAAGGCCGCCACCAGGGTAATCAAAAGCCAAAACCAGGCAACTAGGGAGAATTTTGGGCGCTGGAATGCCCAGAGGACGAGCCAAACGACAAGGGCCACCCAAATGTTGGAGACCGCGGTAAAGAGGTGATCAGCCCAGGGTCCGCCATGGCCTGCGACGCCGAGAAAGACCGAGCGGTCTAGTCGATCGAGCGATTCAACGAATCCCACAGCAAATCTTTGAGGTGGTCCAGACCCTGACCGGTTACACTGCTAAAGGTGGTCAACAGTAAATCCATGGGGAGGCGCGGACGCACGTTGTCGAGCAATTGACCGAGCAGCTCTTCGTCGAGCATGTCGGTCTTGGATACCGCCAGCACGCGGCGCTTCGTGAGCAGTTCTGGGTTGAATCGCTCTAGTTCGCCGAGCAAAATGTGGTACTGCTCGACGACGTCTGGGGCATCGCACGGAACCAAAAACAGTAGCAACGCATTGCGTTCAATGTGCTTGAGGAAGCGGTGGCCAAGTCCACGACCTTCTGCAGCGCCCTCGATGAGTCCTGGGATGTCCGCCATGACAAACGATGTGTAGTCGCGGTGGGCGACGACACCGAGGTTGGGCACGAGGGTCGTAAACGGGTAGTCGGCAATCTCAGGCTTGGCGGCACTTACGGCGCTGAGCAGGGTGGATTTACCTGCGTTCGGAAATCCAACTAGACCTACATCTGCGAGTACCTTAAGCTCAAGAAGAAACCAGCCTTCGCGGCCTTCTTCACCGGGCTGGGCATGCTCCGGTGCTTGGTTGACTGAATTTTTGAAGAACGCGTTCCCTCGACCACCACGACCACCAGGTAATAGGATTTTGCGCTCGCCGGGTTCGGTGAGCTCACAGAGTACTTCAAGGGTTTCCGCATCTTTGACGACGGTTCCCAGCGGAACCTGAAGAACAATGTCCTCTCCACTGGCCCCAATGCGTTGGTTACGGCTGCCGTTGACACCAGGTTCGGCCTTAATGTGCTTGCGGTACTTGAGGTGAATCAAGGTCCACATTTGGGGATTCGCCTCTAAAATAATGTGCCCCCCGCGGCCACCGTCACCCCCGTCTGGACCGCCCTTGGGAAGGCCCTTGGCACGAAAGAAGTGGCGGCTACCTCCGCCCCCATGGCCTGACTGCAAGAAGACCTTGACGTAGTCAATAAAATTCGAATCGGCCACGGGTATCTAAATTAAAGGGCTTGAATAAGCTGGCGAAGTTCAGCCGTGATGGACTCGATGCTACCTACACCATTCAAACCTCGGTACTTGCCTTGGGCCTCGTAGTACGATTGGACTGGCGCCGTTTCGCGGTAGTACACAGCGAGGCGCTGGCGAATAACTTCTTCGTTGGCATCGTCCGCACGGCCCGAAGTAGCCCCTCGTGCCAAAAGGCGGGCGACAAGCTCTTCGTCGTCGACTTCAAGGCCAATCATCGCAGTGACACCAGTCCCCGCATCCGCAAGGATTTCATCAAGAGCCGCAGCCTGTGCCGAAGTGCGTGGGAATCCGTCAAAAATGAACCCGGCCGCATCAGGATGCTTGGTCCATTCGTCCTTAAGCATGGCAATAGTCACGTCGTCCGGAACCAATTGCCCTTGATCAATAAAGGACTTAGCCCACCGACCTAACTCGGTCGCCTCGCGAATGTTGCGGCGAAAAATGTCACCAGTAGAAAGGTGAACTAGTGCAAATTCATCGACGAGCAGGGCACTTTGCGTGCCTTTACCTGCCCCTGGAGGGCCAAAGAGTACAATGTTCTTCATGCGGATGGTGCGTAAATGACCGAAAACGATCAAGGCGGCAAAGGTACGACCTCAGGGACTTCCCTACCTTTGCGGCCTAACCCACTGGGCAATGGAACACAATTACGCCGTAATCATGGCAGGCGGAGTCGGTTCGCGCTTTTGGCCAACGTCAACTTCGCGAACACCCAAGCAGTTTCTCGACATTCTCGGGACTGGCGAAACCCTTCTTCAGCAGACGTTTCGGCGCATGAAGTCTGTCGTTCCGGCCGACCATATTTATGTGGTGACCCACGTGGACTATGCGGACGCGTGTCTGGAGCAACTTCCTGAACTCAATCGCCAGCGGATTTTAACCGAACCAGCCCGACGCAACACGGCTCCGTGCGTGGCCTATGCGGCATTTGTCCTAAAAAAGCGCGATCCACTCGCCAACTTTGTCGTGACGCCCGCCGACCATTTGGTCACCAACGAAGCGGAATTCACCGCTCGCCTCACCTCTGCGCTCGCCACCACGGGCACCCACAACGTGCTTATGACGCTCGGAATGAATCCCGTCCGACCTGAAACGGGGTACGGCTACATTCAGTTCCGCCCCGAGAAATCCGAGTACGCGAATGACGTTCACCCAGTTAAGACGTTTACCGAAAAGCCCAACCGCGAGATGGCCGAGCAGTTTATCGCCACGGGAGAGTTTTTGTGGAACGCCGGAATTTTTGTGTGGAATTCCAACGCCATTTTGAGTGCATTCGAAAAGCACATGCCCGAGATGTACGCAGGGTTTAGCGCGGGATGGGAGCACTACGGAACCGCGACGGAGTCTGAGTTCATTCGCTCGATGTACGGCGAATGCCCCAACGAATCCATCGACTACGGAATTCTTGAAAAAGCCAAACAGGTCCTTGTAATGCCTGCCGAATTCGGCTGGTCTGATCTAGGAAGCTGGGGCGCAGTGCACGAGCAGCGGGCGGCAGACATGCACGGTAACACCGGAGGCGGCACCCACGTGCTGTCGTACGACGCAAGCGGAAACACCTACCACATTCCAGAGGACATGGTTGCCGTGGTTGATGGCCTACACGACTACATTGTGATTTTAAGTGAAAACCGCATTTTGATTTGCCCGCGCAGCAAAGAGCAAGAGATCAAGCAGTTTGTGCACGACGTTAAGATGCGCCGCGGCGAAGACTTCGTGTAGTTCGGTACCTAAGTTCACAAAAAAAGGCGCCCAATGGGCGCCTTTTTTGTTGGTTTAGTGCGAAGTCTAGCGCTTCGCCCCTTCGAGCCACTTGTAGATGCGCTCGGGCATCACGCGCTCCAATCCGATCAAGGTCAGCCAGTAACCGACGAACAGAGCGAGAAAGACCAGCATGCTGAATCCGGTCAGAATGATCATGATTGCGAGGAGGAATCCGAGGAATTTCATAGTGCGCTGCGTTGAAGGGTACGTTGAATTCGTAGTGGGACAAAGATAAGTGACACTGAGCAATTCTTTGCGCACCGTGTCGGGTGTAATTTTGCCCAATGAGCACACAAACCCGCATTGAACGCGACACGATGGGCGAAGTCCACGTTCCCGCAACCGCCTACTGGGGCGCCCAAACTGAGCGCTCGCGCACCAACTTTAAAATCGGCCCTGAAGGCAGCATGCCCAAAGAGATTGTGCACGCCTTTGCCTACCTCAAAAAAGCGGCGGCTTTGACCAACCGCGACTTGGGCGTGCTAACCGCAGAAAAGGCCGAGCTCATTGGCAAAGTCTGCGACGAAATCCTCACGGGCCAGCACGACGCTGAGTTTCCGCTGGTCATTTGGCAGACCGGTTCCGGAACCCAGAGCAACATGAACGTCAACGAGGTCATTGCCTACCGTGGCCACGTGCTGAGTGGCGGCAGCCTTATGGACGCGAACAAGGTGCTTCACCCGAACGACGACGTCAACAAGTCGCAATCGTCGAACGACACCTTTCCCACCGCGATGCACATTGCGGCCTACATGCAGACGGTACGCACGACACTGCCTGGATTGCGCCACTTGCGCGATGCCTTGGCTGCCAAAGCTGGCGACTTTAAAAATGTAGTCAAGACCGGCCGTACGCACTTCATGGACGCCACTCCCCTGACCCTTGGCCAGGAGTTCAGCGGCTACGTGCAGCAACTTGACAATGGCATTCGCGCCATCAACAACGCGCTCGAAATGGTCGCTGAGTTGGCTTTGGGCGGAACCGCCGTGGGCACCGGCCTCAACACCCCCAAGGGTTACGACGTCGCCGTTGCCGCAAACATTGCCGAGCTCACGGGAATGCCGTTCACCTCGGCTCCGAATAAGTTCGAGGCTTTGGCCGCGCACGACGCCATGGTCGAACTTAGTGGGGCGTTCAAACGCGTGGCGGTTTCGCTTATGAAGATTGGTAACGACGTACGCATGCTTTCGTCGGGTCCACGTTCAGGTATCGGCGAAATCATCATTCCAGACAACGAGCCCGGATCGAGCATCATGCCCGGCAAGGTCAACCCGACCCAGCCCGAGGCCCTCACGATGGTCGCCGCTCAGGTGATCGGAAACGACGTGGCCGTTTCGCTCGGCGGAGCCACCGGACACTTTGAGCTCAACGTGTTCAAGCCCTTGATCGCCGCCAACGTGCTGCAGAGCGCGCGCCTCATCGGCGACGCCTGCGTGTCGTTCACCGACAAGTGCGCGGCCGGAATCGAGCCCAACTACCCCATCATTCAGCGCCATCTTGAGAATTCGTTAATGCTGGTCACTGCACTCAACACCCACATCGGGTACGACAAAGCGGCCAAAATCGCCAAAACAGCCCACGCCGAAGGCAGCACCCTTAAAGAGGCTGCCCTCAAGCTGGGCTATGTCACCGCTGAGGAATTCGACGCGTGGGTTCGCCCCGAGGACATGGTCGGTCACTAAGCCAGACAGCCATTTGAATCGAGCCACCCGCATTGGGTGGCTTTTTTATTGGTTGAGGGTCACCGCCCCGTGCTGGTCGCCGGCCGTACCGCACTGGCTCTGCCACGTGAGGTGGTAGAGGTAGACCCCAGGCGAAAGTACCCGACCCTGGTAGCGTCCGTCCCACGTAAACTGTGGGTCGTTGGTTCGAAATACCTCTTGGCCCCAGCGACTGTACACCACCAGGTTGATCTGGGCAAGTGCGCTGGCCTCGGTTCCGCGCAACTGAAACGCGTCATTGATGCCGTCCCCGTTGGGCGTGAATACGTTGGGCACCTGCAGACTGTCGATGTCGGCGCCAAAAATTTGGTAGGTGACTTGGACGGAATCCTTGATTCCGCAGACTGTGTCTGCCACGACGAACCACGCACTGAGGCTGCCAGCCTGTGAAGCCGGCCACTGAACGTTGGGGCCCTGAACGATTCCGCCGCCGGGAATGCGCCAGTAGGAATTGGTCGAATTACCGCGCTGGCCCAGTCCCCGCACCGGCTGACCGTCCAAGCAGAATGGTGCCGTGACGCTCGCCGTCGGCTGACTGAGTTCAGGGGGGAATTCCGCCCATAACTGAAGGCTGTCGCGCTGCCCGCAGACGTTGTCGAAGGCTACCAGCCACGCGGAATAAGAATCTACTAGTGAAGTTCCGGACCACGTAAAAGGCGGTACGACCGTATCTACCGAACCACTGGAGCTGTAGAGCACGAGCACCTCGGCGCTCAGGTTGGGACCAGGAATCAGTGCAATGCCCCGCGAAGGGTCGCAAGGGTCGTAGTCAAGCGTCGCATTTGCTGATACCGCCGAACCGGGGAGCACCCACAGGTTCAGCGTTTCGACGGCTTGGGTAAGGCAAATGGTATCAAGTGCTGTCACCGAAAGTTGGTAGGACCCTGGTACCGAGTAACTGTGGCCCGGCAAGGGTACTGGCGTACCGGACCAGGTAGCACCATCTCCCCACGAAACCGTGAGGACGTCGGTGCGGGTGGTGGTTCCGGTCAAGTAAAGGCTATCGCCCGCACAAATGGTGTCAACACTGAGGTCAAGCTGCGCGGCGGCAGCCAAGAGCTCAAACGCAATCTGCACGCCCGCCATATTGCAGTTGGAGGCATTGTTGGTCGACGAGTGCGCGTTGGGCGGAAAAATGGGAAGGTTGTCGGTTCCGCCGCAACCCGCGCAAATGGCCTGGTGGATCACGCCGTTGGGGTCGAAGCGCGAGGTTCCGCCGTCGACGTGCTCGTCGGCCCCGTTGCCACCAAAGTAGCTGGCGTACTCGGGATTGCCGTGGCGGTCCAGGGCCAAGAAGTAAAAGTCCTTGCCGTCGGTAGTTGACTGGTAGGCGTTGGGGCTAGTGTAGAGGTTGGTGATGGTTCCGCCGTTGAGGTTTCCGAACCAGCCTGAGAAGTAGGCGGTTCCGCAGTCGTCCACCTGAAGGGCCGTCGGCGAAATGCGCCGGTTGAGTTGGCCGTTGCCTACGTACTGCGTGCGGTAGATGCTGTCGCCCTCGGCCTTGATCCAGGTCAGAATTTGAGTCGAGTTGGGATTTTGCCAAAGCCCGGGCGTGGGTGCGAGCGGCCCAACGTAGGGCCCCGAGCCCTGGCACAACGTACCCAAACCAAGCGAAAGCAGTACCGCGCTCGAATCGCCTACGGCCGCATATGCCCCGGCGGGGTTTTGCGCAGCTAACAATCCATAAGAGGTGCAGTACTGCGGCTCGAGGTAGGTCTGGCCGAGTACTTGACCGTTGGACGGATCAAACAGCGCGTAGTAGGCCTCAGCTTGGCCGTTAGGCACGGTGGTAATGCCCGAACCCAAAAGGTTGCCCATACCCGAAGTCCAGCCGAGCACCGCGAGGCGGTCGCCATTGGGTCCCGGTGTGGGAATGAGCGAGGTTAAACCGTCTAGGTCTGGCCCACCTACGTAGGTCGCCCATCGCAACGTATCAAGGTCGGAGCTGAAGTGCGCGAGGAGTCCGTCGGTGGTTCCGCCCCGAGACGTATCTAAGGGCCAGGTGGCCAAACCGCGGGAACGGCTGGCAGTGGCGATCCAGATTCCGTCCGAGTCGACCCACACATCACCGCGCGCCTCGTCGCCGTAGTGGGGCGTACTGACGTCCTGCAGCCCGTCGTACCCGAAGCGCCCGTAGTAGGTCGAGGCCTGCAGCGCCGAGCCCGTGGGATTGAGCCGAACCAGCACCACGTCGGTGGGCGACTGAAAGACAACTCCGCCCCCGCCGAGCGAACCGCCTCCAGGTTGGGACGCCAGTGAGGTGTCGTAGGCCGTCGCAGTCGTCGGAAAATTCAGCGAATTGCTCACTCCCATGAGCACGAGGTCTCCGTTGGGCGCCACCCGCAGCGAATGCGGCTGCTCTTGAGCGCTTCCGCCGAGATAGGTCGCCGAAACGACCCCTGTGCCCGTGGGATTAAACAGCATAAGGGCGATGTCGACACCACCCCCGCCAAAGTTGGCCTGAACGCCGTTTGAGGTCGGATACTGTGCGCCGAATGCCACACCGCCCAGCCACGTGCGCCCCTGAAGGTCGTAGGTCGCGGTGTACCCAAAGTTGTCGCTCACGGAACCGCTAAAGCTACTAAACACGTACGTCGGATCGATGCGCTGGGCACCCGGGGCGTGCATGGTCCAGCCCTCAGGCGTTTGCTGCCACTGTACCCTCACTTCGCGTTCCTGGGCGTCAAAGGCCTTGGCTGCGTCCATGAGCGCGGAACCCGCCGGCGTCTCAAGTTCCAGCACCTCAGGGGCATTGCGCGTGCGGCGGGGCACTGCGCCCTCAAATCCAATACGGATGCCGCTGAGGTATTCGCCGTGCCACCAGGTCTTGAGGCGACCCGACTCAATACGTAGCTCGAGATCCACGTTAGGATAGACGTCGCGAACCCAAGCCTGCGAAGCGCCGCGGACCGTCACCTCGGAGCCCCGCCCGAGCATGAAGGTGATTGGGTGGCTGCTGGGATTGAGGTCTAAGGTTCCGCCCTGCGACCCCAGGTAGTGCTCGGTCCACACCGCCACGCTGTCGGACTCGCCCGGGAGCCGAGCTGCAAACCTCAAGCCGTCGGCAAGAACCCAAACCCGCGCTGCATCGAGGTTGGCCATCGCCAAAACCTCGCGCGGCCACTGGCCAGCATTCGGAATAATGATCGGATCGGGCTTGGACAGCACCTGCCCCGTGAGCGAGCCCAAGACCGCCACGAAGAGAACAATAAGGTGGAGCAGTCGACGCATCTCCCCGAAGGTACGAAAGCGCCCCGAGCGAGATTAAAGCCCGTCGTCGGCGAAGTCTCCGGCCGCTTGACCGTCAGACATCAGGTAGGCCTTGAGGAAGGCATCGAGCTCGCCGTCGAGCACCGAATCGGGGTCACTCGTTTCGACCCCAGTGCGCACATCCTTGACCAGCTTGTAGGGGTGCAGCACGTAGTTGCGTATCTGGGATCCCCACTCGATTTTCTTTTTGCCTGCTTCAATCTCGCTCCGCTTGGCATTTCGCTCTTCGATGACTTGCTCGTAGAGGCGCGACTTCAGGAGCTGTATCGCCTTCTCTTTGTTTTGAAGCTGCGAACGAGTCTCGGTGTTCTCGATCACGATGCCCGACGGCTTGTGGCGCAGTCGTACGCCTGTCTCGACCTTGTTGACGTTCTGGCCGCCGGCTCCGCTCGAGCGAAACGTATCCCACTCGATGTCGGCCATGTTCACCTGGATGTCAATGCTGTCGTCGACAAGCGGGTACACGTAAACACTCACGAACGAGGTATGGCGGCGCGCGTTCGAGTCAAACGGACTGATGCGCACCAAGCGGTGCACCCCGTTCTCGCCTTTGAGGTAGCCAAATACGTACTCACCTTCGATTTCGAGCGTCACGGTCTTGACACCAGCCACGTCGCCCTCTTGAAAGTTCAGCTCGCGGACTTTGTGCCCGTTGCGCTCGGCCCAGCGCAGGTACATGCGCATGAGCATTCCGGCCCAGTCGCATGACTCGGTGCCGCCCGCGCCGGCGGTTACTTGCAAGACGGCGCTCATTTTGTCTTCTTCGCCGCTAAGCATGTTGCGGAACTCCATGGTGCTGAGCTGCTCCTCGAGCTGCGCTGCGGCGGTATCCACTTCAGATTCCTCGAGGAGTCCTTCGCGAAAAAACTCCACCGACGCCTCGACTTCGCCCATCTGCGCCTGAACGGCCTCGTAGCCCTGAATCCAGTACTTCAGTTCGCGAATCTTGCGCATGGTTTGCTCCGCCTTCTTGGGGTCATCCCAAAAGCTCGGATTGCCCGTTTTTTCTTCTTCGTTCGCGGCAGTGATGCGCTTCTCTTCAAGGCGCAAGTACCCCTTCAGGTCGACAATGCGCTGCTGGTAATCCTTAATTTTTTCGGGCGAAATCATGGCTGCAAAAGTACGCCACCCCCTACCTTCGAACCTATGAAACCTTTGACTGCTGATTTTCGCTCTGATACCGTAACGCGCCCCACTCAAGGCATGCTCCGCGCGATGGCTGCGGCGCCCGTCGGCGACGACGTGCTGGGCGACGATCCCACGGTACAGCGCCTAGAATCTATGCTCGCCGAGCGCTTTGGCATGGAAGCCGGCCTGTTTTGCCCGTCCGGAACCATGACCAACCAAATCGCCGTAAACGTACACACCCGCCCCGGGGACGAACTGATTTGCAGCAAGCTGGCTCACGTGTACAACTACGAGGGCGGCGGACTCGCCTTCAACAGCGGAGTTCAGGTGCGCGTTGGCGGCGACAACTACGGACGCCTTTCAGCTACCGATGCCGAAGCCCTGCTTCAACCCATGGACAACGTGCACGCTGCCCCTACCCGCTTGGTGGTGGCCGAAAACACCTCAAATAAAGGTGGCGGAACCACGCTCGGCATCCAGTCCCTTCGTGAACTCGGAGCGTTTGCGCGGCGGCACAATCTCGGCTACCATCTTGACGGAGCCCGCTTGTTCAACGCCCTCGTCGCCGACGGCGAGCAGCCCGAGGACTACGGACGCCTCTTCGATTCCATTTCTATTTGCCTATCCAAGGGCCTTGGTGCCCCGGTGGGTTCGGTGCTTTTGGGTTCAGCTGACTTTATTCGCGAAGGACGCCGTATACGCAAGCGCTTTGGGGGCGGAATGCGGCAGGCCGGTTACCTCGCCGCAGCAGGACTCTACGCGCTGGACAACCACGTCGAACGCCTCGCCGAAGACCACGCCCGCGCCGCCACATTGGCCGCAACCATGGCCCAGCTGCCCTACGTAGCCGAAATCAAGCCCGCAGCAACCAACATGGTACTCTTTCGTCTTCGGGACGGGCTCGATGGTAGCGACCTGCTCGCCCACCTGAACGCAATGGGCGTCCAACTCATCGCAATGGACCGCCACTGGCTCAGGGCTGTACTGCACTACGATGTGGGCGACGCAGAAGTTCAGTGCCTCACCGATGGGTTAGCATCTTGGGCGATTTAATCCTCCTGGAGCGCCTGCATCGCACTGGACCGATCAAAGCCCCGTCGGTACGCCCACGCTAAAAACTCTTGGTCGTCAGGGTACTTCTCGCGCTGGCGCAGGAGGTAGCCGCGCACTTCGTCTTCATTTAGTTCACTTAGTCCCAAACTGATGCACGCACTCGAAACCCGTTTGGCCTGAAGCCCTTGGGCAATCTTGCGCGGACCCCAACCTTTGATTCGAAACTTGCCACGGGCGTATGCACGGGCAAAGCGCTCTTCGTTCAAAAAGCCGTTGGCCATTAGGTCGGCAACGAGTTCAGCCTGGGCTTCAGGCAGCACCCCCATCGATCGCAGCCGCTCTTCGACCTCGCTCTGGCAGCGCTCCTGAAACGCACAGTAGCGCTGAATTGCTGCCTGAGCAGCCTCGAGCGTAAAGGTTTTGGAACGGGTAAATGCCATACTGCGAAGAAACAAAAAAGGCGGCCCTTTAAGGCCGCCTTACACGTTTATAAACGCTTCGATTAACCGATTTTTTTACCCTCGGCGTCCGCAAAGCGGTACTCTAGCATCTTAAAGGCATCACGCGACACGACCTTAAGCTTGTGCCCCGCGAGGCGCGACCACTTAAACTCAAGCGTCTGCCAGAACCAACCCTGCTTGAGGTAGGACGCCAAGAACGGATGCACGTGGAGGTAAATCGGTTCCGACTTTCCCTTCTGCTTACGGCTTGCGGTCAGTTGCTCAAACTTGTGCTGGAGTGCGTCAATCAGTGTGATTGGCGCATCGATTAGCGCGTCTGGATTTTCTTCTTTCGTTTCAATCGCTTGGGCCGGGCGAACGCGCTGACGCGTGATCTCCACGAGGCCAAACTTAGACGGGGGAAGAATCTTGTGGCGTGCACGGTCAGAAGCCATGAGGTCCTTCATTTTTTCGTACAGCTCCCGGCGGTGTTCGCCTTTGGCCATGTCAATGAAGTCGACACAAATGATTCCGCCCATGTCGCGCAGGCGAAGCTGGCGCGCAATCTCTTCAGCCGCCATAAGGTTTACCGCAAGGGCGTGATCCTCTTGGCTCTCGCCTTTACCCGAACGGTTGCCCGAGTTGACGTCGATAACGTGCATGGCTTCGGTGTGCTCAACCACCAAGTAGGTGCCCTTGCCCATGTTGACCGTGCGACCGAATGCACTCTTTAGTTGGCGGTCCACACCGTAGTGCTGGAACACCGGAATCGCAGAGGTATGCAACTTGACGATGTTCGCACGCTCGGGAGCAATCGCTTCCACATAGCCTTTGATGTCGTCGTAAAGCGCTTCGTGGTCAACCACGATTTGGTCAAAGCTGTCGTTGAACACATCACGCAGGTAGGCCGATGCCCGATCCATTTCGCGCAGTACGCACTTCTTGGGCTTTGCGCCCCGAACGTTGCGGTACAGTGTCTTCCAACGGCTTACCAAATCATTGAGGTCGGTCTCAATGTCTTCTTGCGTAACTCCCTCGGCAACGGTGCGCACAATGACGCCAAAGCCCTTAGGGAGTATGCTCTGCACCAGTTTGCGCAGGCGTTCGCGTTCCTTGCGATCGCGGATCTTTTGAGAGACCGAAATGCGACCGTTGAACGGCACGAGTACGATAAATCGACCCGCAATAGAAATATCAGAAGTAACCCTTGGACCTTTGGTCGAAATAGGCTCCTTCGTGATCTGAACCAGCACCTCATCGCCCGGCTTAATCAAGGCCTCCATGGCTCCGTCCTTCTCGATTTCGGGAAGGATTTCGACCTCAGATAAATCTGAAGTGTACTTGCTCTGGCGAACCTTTTTTAGGTAGTTCTGCCAGGTCGGAATCTGGGGACCAAGGTCGTGGTAGTGCAAGAAGGAATCCTTCTCGTAGCCTACGTCGACAAAAGCCGCATTTAGGGAAGGCGCAAGCTTGCGCACAACCCCGAGGTACACGTCTCCTACTGAAAACTGCTGTTGCTCGTTTTCAGAGACGAGTTCGGTCAAACGACCGTCCTGAAGTAAGGCGATGATAGCGTCCGATTCGCTGGCTTGAATAATCAGCTCGGTACGCATGTTCAGCCCTTATTTCTTTTTGTGGCGATTCTTACGAAGGCGCTTTTTGCGTTTGTGAGTGGCCATCTTGTGGCGCTTGCGTTTCTTACCGCTTGGCATAGCTAAATCGTTTAATGTGTTAATGAAGTGGATCCGGCGGGTGCCTCAGCATCCCCCTCGTTCCAGAGATCGCGTAGCTGCGTTAGTCCGCTGACGTCGGATTGGCTGTGCTCTGCGGTGTACGTTTCGATAAAGGTACGCGCTTCAGCTTCACGACCGAGGTCATGGAGGGTTTCAGCGTACCGGGTGGCGACTTCTACATCGCTGGGGTAGTACTCTAGCAGGGTTTGGTAGCGCTCCAACGCGCGGTCAAACTGACCAGACATGCGCGAGAATTCACCGAGGTAGAACAAGCCATCTCGGTGTTTGGGGTCCTCCTCAACCACCTCACGAAGTAGGGTGATTGCCTCCATGGGATTGCCCGTGCCCTCTTGAATGAGGCGTACTGCCTCGCGTACCTTCTCGTCGAGCGGACTCAGCGCCACCTCAGCGGGGGCGTCAGCGTTCGAATCAGGCGAAGTGGGTAACAGCAAGAACAGCCCTGCCGCGAGGACAAGGACACTGACTGCTATCCACAAGGTGCGCATCGAAAAAGAGAACTGAAGGTTCGCCGTAATTACTTAACGGCTACGTTCTTTTTGACCGACTCCGCGAAGGTTTTCGCAGGCTTGAACGAAGGAATGAAGTGCGCAGGAATTACCAAAGTGGTGTTCTTTGAGATGTTGCGACCAGTCTTCTGAGCGCGCTTTTTCAGCACGAAGCTTCCAAAACCACGGAGGTAGACGTTATCACCTGATTCCATTCCGCCTTTTACTTCACGCATGAATCCTTCAACAACTGCGAGGATGTCTGCTTTTTCCATACCGGTACGGTCGGCGATGCGGGCTACGATGTCTGCTTTGGTCATGATTTGACGAGATAAAACGTTTAATAATGAGCCCTATGTGGGGCTATTTTAGCGGGCGCAAAGATAGTCCGAATTGAAGCACACACCAACAGAAATCACCTCGATTGCCGAAAATATCATGCGGTGGTACGACCAGTCGGGCCGGCACCTGCCGTGGCGAAACCTCCGCAATCCGTATGCCATTTGGCTCAGCGAAGTGATTTTACAGCAAACTCGTGTAGACCAAGGACTTAAGTTCTGGGAGCGCTTTCTTCAGGAACTGCCCACCGTGGAGGACCTCGCGACGGCCCCCGAGTCCAAAATCAAAGGCTTATGGAGCGGCTTGGGATACTACCGTCGGGCAGACATGTTGCACCGCGGGGCGAAGCAAATTGCGCTAATGGGCTGGCCACGAGGGTCAAAGGCGTGGCTCGAAGTTCCAGGGATTGGCCCCTATACTGCGGCAGCACTTGCGTCGATTGTGGATGGTGAGGTAGTTCCGGCACTTGACGGAAACGCCTACCGCGTGTACAGCCGCTTAGCGGACTGGAGCGAGCCGATCGAGTCCAGCCGAAGTAAGGCGTTCATTCATTCGTTTGCACTCGACCACATGCACCCGAAGCGCCCGGGGGACTTCAATCAAGCAGTGATGGACTTGGCCCAGGCGCTCTGCACGCCCAAAAAGCCCAAGTGCAGCGAGTGCCCCGTGCAAGAACTGTGTGCCGCGCGCAGCGTTGGCTCCGCCGAGCTTCGTCCGGTAAAAACGCGCACGCTTAAGGTGACCGAGCAGGATCTGCACTTTGCGGTTCCGCGGCGCGGTCAGCTCTTCGGTCTAGTGCAACGGCCTTTGGGTGGCATTTGGTCTGGGCTGTATACCCTACCGGAGCTTGCGACGGTTCCGCCAGAATTCACACCCCAAGTGCTCGACCACCGACTCAGCCACAGGAAGTTGCGCCTGTATTTTTACCCGGAATTCGAGGGTAGATCAGAGCCTGAAATTTGGTTAACACGCGAAGAGTGGAGCGACCGCGGAATGCCCCAAGCGTTTGTGCATTGGTTGACCAAATTCCCGTACATTTGACCGCATCGTTAACAACTGTACATCATATACACATGGCAGGTACCTTAAATAAAGTCATGCTCATCGGCAACCTGGGTAAAGATCCCGAAGCACGCCGATTTGAGAACGGAGGAATGCTCGTCAAATTCCCCATCGCAACCACCGAAAACTTCACCGACCGCGAAGGCAACCGCAAGGAAAACACGGAATGGCACACGATCGTTGTGCGCAGTCCGCGATTAGCCGAGGTGTGCGAACGCTTTTTGCACAAGGGAGACAAGGTCTTCATCGAGGGCAAGATTCGTTCGCGCCAATGGACAGACGAGCACAACCAGACCCGCTACAACATTGAGATTTCTGCGGATTCAATGACTATGCTCGGCCCCAATCCAATGAAGGGTCGCGAAGAGGAGTACACGGGTCGCAAAAGCGGCTCGAGCTACGGCGCCGGCAGCACGGGCGGAACCGGGTACCGCAGCAACCAAGCGAATTCGTCGTTCACGAGCGACGATGACGACTACGAGAGCGACGACCAGTTCTAAGCTCTTTTTGGAGAACTTAATCCCCTATTTTGGACGCTGACCCCCTCCCTAGTTTGTGGTTTCTTGCGGTAGACGCAAGTACTACGACGTTCACTTTTGCAGTTCTTGGCATTTTACTGGCCGGGTCGGCCGTTGCGTCCGCCTCGGAAGTCGCATTCTTTGGACTCACTCCCGGAGAAAAAGATGAATTGGAACGCCAACCTAACGGCCACAAAGTTCTTAATCTGTGCAGGCACCCTGAGTCACTGCTGGCCACCCTGCTGATTTGGAACAACTTATTCAACTTGGGCTTCGTACTCGTATGGGGACTTTGGATTAGCCAAGCACTTTCTGAAGGTGGCACCTCGTGGATTCGGGCGTTTTGGGAAACGGGTGTGGTCACCGTCATTCTGCTCGTCGTGGGCGAAGTGGTGCCCAAGTCCGTCGCCAACCAAAAGCGAGTCACCGTAAGCCAGCGCATGGCCTCGGTGGTTGCCGCCGGAATGAAGATTTCTCGGCCCTTAGCCCATAGTTTAATGGTAACCTCGCGTGCACTTAGCCGAGGCGGAACCGGATCCAATAACGTAACCGTGGCGCAACTCGAGGAAGCCCTTGAGCTTACCGATTCGGGTGCGACCAACACCGAACAAAAGAAATGGCTCCGCGAAATCGTTCGGTTTGGATCAACCAGCATTCGCCAAATTTGCACGCCACGCCAAGATTTGATTGACGTATCGTCAGAGTCGTCTTTGAACGAAGTCTTGCGGGTTGTCACTGAGAGCGGGTATTCGCGGATTCCCGTGTTTCAGGGTCAGCGCGACCGCATCATCGGAGTGCTGCACTCCAAGGACTTGCTTCCGCTCTTAGGTTCGGCAGACGGATCGTCGTGGCAGCAGTTGATTCGCCCTGCAATGTTTGTCTCTGAAAACATGAAGATTGACGATTTGCTTGGGGACTTCCAGGCAAAAAAAATGCACTTGGCCGTAGTCGTGGACGAGTTTGGCGGAGTTTCTGGGGTGGTTACCCTCGAAGATGTCATGGAAGAAATCGTGGGCGAAATCAACGACGAATTTGACACCGAAGAGCAAAGCCACACCCAACTTGACGAGAAAACATTTGTGTTTGAGGCGCGCACGCCCCTGAACGACGTCCTTCGGACCATGAACCTCGAGCCCGACGCACTCGACCGCGACCGTGGCGAAGCCGATACCTTGGCCGGACTCATCCTAGAGCAACTCGGGCGCATGCCGCACAAAGGAGAGCAGCGGGAATTGGGTCCCCTTGCCTGGACCGTAGAGGCCTGCGACCGCCGCAGAATTGTGCGGGTAAAAGTTTCGCGCCGTGAAGATTAGTCGAATCATTCTGACCGCCGGGATTACTGGTGCCGCCGCAGTAACTGCAGTGCTGTTTTGGCCAAGTTCCGCTTCGATCCCCAAGCCAAAGGGCTACCCGAGAATTGCGGTTCCGAGCGAAAGTACGCCGCAGCGCCTCACTGGGCTCGATTTTGAACTCGACCACCACCCTAGCGCCCGCTGGGAATCTAAAAATCAGGACGGCTGGGGCGACCTCGTGTACCCATTTTGCCAGGGCCGCGTGCAGTTTACCTACTTGCCCGTGCGCGGCAACCTGGATGCTCTAGTGGACGACGCACAGGACCTCGCGATGAAGCACAGCGTGGCCGCAGACGGTATGAACCAAATGGTGTACGTCAATGACTCGCTCCGCGTGTACGGTGTACTTTTTCGCATTACTGGCAACGCGGCAAGTGCTATGCAGTTTTATGCCACCGACAGCGTTCGCAATTTTGTGCGCGGAGCCCTATACGTCTACGCCCATCCGAACGCCGACAGCTTAGCACCCGTGCACCAGTTTTTTGAGACGGAATTCACGCGCTACCTCGAGACCCTCGAATGGCGCGAAGGATAAGGCCGGTCTTGGCAACTGCGTCTACCAAGAGCATCCAAGCCCCCGCGCTGAGCAGAAGATGAATGGGCTGCAATCCCTTGGGAATATCGAGGTAGTACATCAGGGCTCCGACCACGGCCTCAGCCATAAAAATCATCAGGACCAATCCGGCACGGGCACGAAGTCCGGCAAGGCCCGCACTTCGGCGGTAGAGCCAATATGCTAGGGCCAATAGGATTATGCTGGCGCTGCGGTGCACCAGTACTCTGGGCTCGAGCTGCGCCACCCATCCAGCTCGGGGCGCGTCAAATCCCCACTGGTGGACGAGGTCGTCGACGCCTTCGCGGACCCCGGTTCCGAGCACCGTTTGCCCAAGTAGCAGTGCTGCAAGGACCACAAAACCCCAGAGCATCGGACGGAGCTGGGCGGAAGTGGCAGGCGGTTCGGCCCGCCACAGGTTCTGTTCAGCCAAGCTGTGCACGTTGCGAAAGAGAACAGTAAGCAGGGCAAGCAGCACGTAGGCGCCGAGCATGTGGTAGGTGATGTGGTGAGGCACGAGGTTTCCGTCGACCACCACCTTGCCCAGCCAAGCCTCAAATCCGAGCGTAAAGAGCACGGCAAACATGGTCACAACCCACCAGGGATGGCGGCGAACATGGGCGAAGCTGGCGGCGGTGGCGAGCAGTACGGGGATTCCGAGCAGCACCCCCAAGAGGCGGTTGAGGAACTCGATCCACGTGTGGACAGGATTGAATACGGCGTAGTCGTGGCGGGTGTACTTCGACCAAAGCAGCTCACTGAACTCGGGCTGGGGCGCATGGTCCGCTTGGGCCACCCAAAATGCGCCGTCGCGCAAAATCATTTGACCTTGGTGGTAGGCCGCGTCGGGAGACCAAGTGACCTGCTCAGCCCGTGTGGGCGGAACCGCCAGTCCAAAGCACTTCGGCCAGTCGGGACAACCCATTCCGGATCCGGTCATTCGAACCACAGACCCGGCGAGCATGACCAAGAGGTTGAGGACTATGGCCCAGCGCAAAAAGCGGAGCAACCATGGAGCATTCACAAGCCGTGCATTCATGGTCATAAAGGTAGCGTACCTTTGCCGCCTCATGAATCGTTCTGGCTTGGCCTTCGGGCTATTTATCGGACTTGTTTTGGTCTGGGGCTCGTCGTTCATGCTGATGAAAATCGCGCTTCAGAGCTTTGAGGCAATTCAAATCGGAGCCATGCGGCTCTTGTTTGCCGCCGTCACCGTCCTCATTATTTCGCGCAAGAATTTTCACGAGTTTCGCCGTGAAGACCTGGGTCCGTTGCTCGTAGTGGCGCTCATGGGCAACTCACTGCCTTACATACTCTTTCCGATTGCCGTGGCGCATGTTCCGTCGGGCGTCGTGGGCGTGGCCAACGCGATGACTCCGGTATTTGCCCTTTTGGTGGGTGTGCTGGCCTTCGGGCGGAAGCTTCGCCGCGTCCAAGTTTGGGGCGTTTCATTGGGTTTGCTGGGCGCAGTGCTGCTGATCAGCCCGTGGCGCGTGGTAGTTCCGGGCCAAGAAATCAACCCCAACTACCTGCTCTTGGCCATTTTGGCAGCGGGCTTTTATGGCGTGAGCATCAACACCATAGGTTCGCGCTTGAGCCATTTATCGCCGCGCGGAATCACCTTGTTCGTGATGCTCTTGACGGTTCCGATGTCGCTCGGAATCCTTGGCGTTACGGAGGTTTGGAACACGGTCCGCTTGGAGCACTTCGGGCCCGCCATCGCATCGCTGGCTTTTTTGGGCATTGTCGGAACCGGCATCGCCACTGTCCTATTCAACCGCCTGATCGCCCTGACGACTCCGTTGATGGCGGCGTCGACGACCTACCTGATTCCCGTGGTCGCCCTTGCATGGGGCGTGGGTATGGGCGAAACCATTCTTGCGCACCACTTGGCCGGAATGCTCGCCATCATTCTCGGGGTCTACCTCGTCAACAAAAAGGCATAAAAAAAGCCACCAGCCCGAGGGCTAGTGGCTTTTGTCTTGAGGCAGAACGCGCCGCTTACTTCACGTCGAGTGAAGTGGTCTTGAAGATCAGGTCCATTCCGGGCTGTAGCGGAACCTTCATCTCGTGCGGAAACTTCACTCCGCCCACCTCGCGGTAGTCGCTGTAGTCCACGTTGACCACCGCCTTGCCCTGGGGACCCTCTTGGGTGCGGGCTTCGCGAATGCGCAATCCAGTTGCGATGCTGTACAGCTTCACCACGGGGTCGCTTCCGGCTTTGGGAATCTCGATGGCGTAGCAAGCCTCGCCGTTGACGTCGACTTTCGTTTCTTGCAGCTTGAGGTCGGTCCGTTTGAGGAGTCCGAGTTCATCGATCAAGTAGCGGTCGGCCATGAGCTCCGCCTTTTCATCTGCCGTAAGCTGCTTGGCAGCGCCGTTCTGCATCACCGTCACGTTGTCGCCTTCGTAGCGGGTTTCGCTCGCTCCCATCGGAGATGTCTGCTTTTGGATCAACGTACTGGGGGCCGTGAAGGCAACCTCAGAGTTGATGGTGATTCCCATAATGCTCGCCTCCTGCTTCCAGTTAACTGACTTAAGAACGTTGATGCGCTCGATTCCGCCCATGGCCAGCAGTGCGGATTCAATAACCTTCGTGGCGGTCAGTCCTGCCGGAACCGCATCAAACTTTGGCGCCTGAGTGGGCTGACCTTCAAATGACACGTAGCTCATGGGGTAACCAAGGCGCTCAAGCGGCTTTGCGATGTCGGCGGCCTTGCCCACAATGCTGATGAGGAGTTTGTCGGCCTTCCAGTACTTCTGGGCGACACGCTGCACGTCTTGAGCTGTCACGGCCTCGAGGCGAGTCAAGTAGCCGTTGTAGTAGTCCGCGGGCAGGTTGTAGAGCAAGGTGTTGCCGGCCATGCTTGCCACGGTCTCGGGGCGCTCCAGTGAGCGACCGAATCCGCCAGCGAGGTTGTTTTTGGCTGAACGAAGCTCTTCGTCGGTCACCGCTTCGGTGCGGATGCGGTTGATCTCGAACAGGAACTGCTCTACCGCACTATCGGTGACGGCGTTGCGCACCTCGGCTGACGCTTCGATGACGGTGGTGTAGCGAG